>NZ_JBEPDA010000038.1:0-50018 GCF_040299985.1 Streptosporangium sp. NPDC000563
GTCCGCGTCGGCTTGGGCCACCAAAGTGATGAACACCCGCTCCCACGTGCCATCGACGGCCCACATCCTCAGCCGGTTGTAGACACCTCGCCAGTTGCCATACCTGTCGGGCAGGTGGACCCACTGGGTCCCGGTCTGGAACTTGAAGGCGATCGCATCGATCACCTGCCGGTGCTCCCTCCACCGGCCGCCTCGCTTCGGCGGCCGGTCCGGAAGCAACGGCTCAATCCGCGCCCACTGCGCGTCAGTCAACGGCACACCCGGACCAACGACCGGCTGATCCAAACGAAACTGCCTAGGGGGGTGACTACGACCCCTCTGCGGCCGCGCCGCTCACTATCTCGCCGCACCCTGCTCCTGGGCGGGCTCGGCGCCCTGGCCGCCGTCGGCGTACCGACCATGGCCGCCTGCAGCACCGTCATACCGATCACCTTCGACCCCACACAGAGCACCTCCGATCCCACATCGAGCGCCACTAACCTCGCACCGAGCGCCAACCTCACCGGCCATACCAACTGGGTCCGCTCGGTGGCGTTCAGCCCGGACGGCAAAACCCTCGTCAGCGGCAGCAGCAACAACAGCGTGAAGTTGTGGCCGACCCGCTGACCCGGTAGATCATCACCGCTTCAGCCCTACCGCCAAAACCCGGCCCGATCCCCCCGGAGGCCGGTTGGGGACCAGATGATCCGCCGGAGGGAATCATAGAACCAGGCTTCTGTGATCGGAATCCATAGACCTCGCGCGGCCGCGCGTAGACCCCTCGCGAAACTCTGAAAACTCCTCGCCTCCAGACCGGTTACCTCACGGCGGTGGCCACCGCCGAAACCGCCCGTGACCTGGGCGGGGATCGTGGCCAAGGGGGGCGCGCCACGCGCCCCCCTGTGCGCGGGGGTAATTCCCTGTGGGGATGTGCATTCCCCGGGGTGATCCGCCCGGCCGGACTCGGCTGGTCAGTCGATCATCGACCTGCGGCCCGTCTACCACCGTCGTGAGGAACGTATCCGCGCCCACGTCATCTTGTGCTGGCTTGCCCTGTTTCTGGGTCTGCAGACTGTTACCTTTCACGGTCCCGGTCGGCTTCCATCAGCGCACCGAGCCCACCAATGTCCATCGTGACCTGCTGGTCAAGCTCGGCATCACCTCGCCTCAGTAGGTCATCGAGTTCGCCACCCCCCTTCTGACCTCGGACCCGTGCTCGAACTCCTAGAGACACGCCCACTCGGTATGTCCCCGCATGTTTTCCCAGGTCAGGTGCCGTTTTCGAGCTCTAGCCGCTTCGAATTACGCGGAACGCAGGCCGTGGCAGGTTGTTTTTAGAAAGCGCCACAACGGACGGCCCAGGCCAAAAGCTTGATCCGCCCGAGAGCATGGAGCTCGTGGGGATGACGGCTCCCGTCGGCGCGGTCACCAAACATCATCAGCCGGAGCATCCGGTGACTTCGTCCTGCCCTTCATCTAGGAGGGACGTGACGACCTTGTCGCGCCGCATCGCCTACACGAGAACGAGGAAACTTAACAATGACATCTGTGAGACCACTGCTCGTCACGCTGGCCGTGCTGCTCGGCGTCATTGCCGCCCTGTTCATCGGCTTCCTGGCGAAGATGGGTGGGGCCGAGACCCATGCGGCGGTCAGCAAGGGTGGCGTGGCTTTCGCCGGAACAGTGACACTTGCCCTGGCGATCATAGCGAGCCTGGGCTTGTTCTAAACAAGTTCTCGACAGTCACTATCTGCGGGTTCATGTTCGGCTAAGCATGTGTCGACAAACCCTCTAATCCCATCATCCTTCGCGAAGGCACAGGAGGGAATCAAGACCTGCGTGGTGCGGGAGCGGAGGCCGACCAGGGCGTGAGGTCAAGTTCCGGATATCGCAGTGCCATGCCGGCCAGCGTCTGCGCAGTCCAATAAGAATGCCCTGGTGGGGGAAACCCGAAGGCTTGGAGTTGGCGAGGTGTAGCGCGGTGGACGAAGTCGACCCATTCTCGTTCGAAGCTGCGCCCTGCCCATCCCACACGTTGCCCCCACGAGAGGCTGGATGGCCGGAAGCCCAGGTGCATGCTGTAGCGGGCGCCGCGAGGTGCTGTTAGTTGAGTGCCTCGGTGGAAGGTACCGGACTCGAAGGCGATGACCGTTCCGGCGGGCCCTGCACCAGAGACCTCGGCCCCGTACATCTGTGGGCTGCCGCTGTCGTCGTTGAATCGCCATGCGCTGTGCTGTCCCGGCCGCAGGAACCAGTTCGGGACGGCGGGAATGTCCGCCGTCTGCGTACGTGAGAGGAGATGTGGCGGTCCGAGCTCTTCGGGGACGTCGGAGAGGAAGACGAACATCTCCAGCTGCTGGCAGCCCGGTGCCGTGCTGGGGACCAGCAGGGTGTGGTTGAGGTAGTCGCGGTGCAGGTCCTGGTCATAGTCGCAAGCACCGGTGTACTTCGCCCACGCCTCGGCCGTGTAGATGTGGACGTCGCTGTCATCCAGCAGGGCCTGGGCGAGCGCCAGGATGCGATGGTTCACCGCTAGCAGGCTGATCTCGGTACTGGCGAAGGGGAATGTGTCGATCCCGGCGAACTCGTCGCCGATGAAGCGTCCGCGGCGCGGGTCGGTGCCATCATGGAAGCCGTCGGCGGAGGGGAACAGCAGACCCACTTCGCTCACCGCCGCCGTCAACTCCTCTGCAGGGATGAACCCCGGGAGGATCACGAAGCCATCGGCCCGCCAGTCCCGCGCAGCGCTCTCAAGATCCATCCACCCAGGATCATCCGTACGAGCACCACAGGCAATCGATTTTTCATACGTACGGGTTCCTCCGGCCCGCTGGACCAACTGAACCGCACATCGCTACCTGGCGGCTGGGGACACGTTCGGGAGCGGAGGGCCGCCTGGGCGGAATCTACGCGCTGGAGCGCATCGCCCGCGACTCGGCCCGCGACCAGCCCACGGTCATGGAAGTCCTTGCGGCCTTCGTCCGCGAACACTCCCGAAACGCCGAGGCCAACGCACTGGGAAAGAGGTTGAGAACCGACCTGCAGGCCGCAGTTACCGTAATGGCCGACGCGTTGTCGGTCAGGACTCACCAGTTATGCGGATTGACCTCACCGGCGCGAAACCGAAGACTGAGCAGCCGCTAACGCTGCGGCACCTGCCCCACCCCCAAGACGATGGAACAGCTACCTCAAAGCCCCAACCTCTGCTGGCTTTCCCGCCTTTAAGGAAATGTCAGGTGAACAGAGGCCGAGGAAGGGAGGTGACCGGTGTGCTGGTTGTCGTGATCGATCCCGAGACGATGACTGCCTTGGTCGCGTTCGTGGTCATGAGCGGGGAGGTGCTGCGGGAAGTCCGGCACAGACGCGAACGAAGAGCCGCTGCCGAGCACGCTCACCAAGAAACGATCATGGAGGTCGTGCGTCTGGCCCGTGTAGGCCAGGCGCGATCAGCGTGCTCATCCTGGCACCACCAGGACGGCACGACCTCGACGGCTGCGGAGACGCCCTCGTGAGCGCGCCGCTACCGCAACCGGACCGCCCCGCCGCCAGAGCCGTGGCACTGCAGGCGTGTCCGGTCGATGAAGGCCTATCGGAGTTCTTCGTGCACCAGCGTCGGCCGCTGCTCCGCTATCTGCTGGCTCAGGGCTGCGCCGACAGCGACTGCGACGACATCGTCCAAGACGCTTTCCTGATCGTGCGCAGACGTTGGGCAACCATCGCCTACTACGACGACCCCAAGGCTTATCTGTACAAGGTGGCGATCCGGCTGTGGCACCGACACGCCGCCCGCAACCACCGAGGCGGCTACCGCGACGACCACGAAGCCCACCTCGCCGCGCGAGCCGAGCCCGTTGACGCCATCGCCGGCCTCGAACTGACCCACATGCTGATCAACTGGTTTCGTCAGCTGCCCGATCGACAGCGCGACGTGGCCGCCTTACGCCTCATCGCCGATCTGTCGGAAATACAGACCGCCGAGATCCTGGGCATCAGCGTAGGAACCGTCAAGTCACAGCTCAACGCGGCCAGGAAGACCCTCAGACGACTCAAAGACCGTGACGAGCGCACCGTTTGCGACCAGCCGAGGCAGAAAGGAGGCTCCTATGAGCATTGATCAGCTGGTTCGGCACCTAGCGACAAGCGGCACCGGCGACGACGACCACGACGACGAGGCAGCCTGGGCCCGGTTTACCGCCGCCGCTCAGCGCGTCGACACCGATCCGGGTGAGGCGGCGCGTATCGACCAGCTGGCCGAGGCCATCGACACGGAGCTGTCGGCCTATGACCAGGGCTTGGCCGCGCTGGATCACGGAGACGCCGAAGCGGCCCAGACTTTCTTGCTGCGGGCGATCCCCGCAGGCGCCGAGAACACCGCCGCCCTCGTGACCCACCTGCTGGCCAGGCGACCCGATGACTTCATTGAGTCGGATCTTCGCCAAGCCGTGGCCGACCTTCGAGCCGAGCGCCTCATCGTCAACGCCGCCTACCGGCGGCAGAACACCACTGCCGCGCGGCTGTGGCACCGCTCGATGCCGCCTCACCAGGCCACGACCAATATCGACGCCGACATTGAGGACCTGGCCGAGGTGCTGTTGGCCGCGATGGAGGCCAAAGACCCTCACACCCTTCACCACAGTCAACGCATCGGTGAGATGGCGGCGCTGCTCGGCCGGCAAGTCGGCCTGTCCGACGATCACCTGGCGGCCGCCCGCCTGGGCGGGCTACTGCACGACATTGGCAAACTCGCCGTCCCCGTCACCGTGCTACGCAAGGCCGGGCCACTGACCGAACACGAGTTTCAGCAGATCCAAGCGCACGTCACCCACGGCGTGAGCATCGTCGGCCAGGTCCCGCAGCTGCGCGACGTTCATGAGACGAACGCGGCCGCGACTCTCCTCGGCCACGCTCTCGATGGGATCTTGTATCACCACGAGCGCTTCGACGGCCGCGGCTATCTCCATGGCTTGGCGGGCCATGATATCCCCGAGATCGCCCGCCTCATCGCCGTGGCCGACGCCTTCGATGCGATGACGACCGCCCGCTGCTACCACCCTGCGCTGCCCATCGAGAAGGTAGTGGCCGAGCTGCACCGTTATGCCGGCAAGATCTTCGACCCCACCATGATCGAGGCGTTCATGGTCGTTCTGGACGAGCACGGGGAACAGGTCGAATATCTCGCTCGTCTGGATCGGGCTACTCTTGCCGAACACGGAGAGCAGGAGTCGAACACGCCCGCCGACATCATGCAGATCATCGATCGCCGATAAGAAAACCCCCAATGTCTCATCTGCGGGTGCCCACGGCACGGCGTGCGGCGCGCCCCCTTTCTGGCAGGGCGTTCGGGGCGTAGGACCGTGCAAGAACTACGCCTTGCCCGTCGCGGGACCGGCGCGCAGCGCGGCCTCGGCCGCGCGCTGGGTCCGCTCGTGGGTCAGCGCCTCGCGGGCGGCGTCGACCTGTGCGCGGGCGGTGGCCAGCTCGGCGGCGTGATGCTGTTCGCCGGCTCAACGCAACCGTTCCCATCGTTTCTCCGTCAGTAGTCCAGAGCGCGGTTGACCAGGTCGGCGACCTCTGTGGCCGAGGCGCGGAAGTAGCGGGCGGTGGTTTCGATGGAGGCGTGCCCGAGGAGGGCTTGGATCTGGGCGTGGTCGGCGCCTGCTTCGCGCAGTCGGGTGGCGTAAGTGTGCCGCAGCCGGTGCGGGCGCAGGCCCGGCAGTCCGGCGTCCTTGCCGACTGCGCGGACGACGTCGGTGACGCCGTCGACCGTCAGTCGTCCGCGCTGGCCGGCCCATAGTCCGTCGCCGACCGCGTCGGCCAGGGCGGGACGTGCGGCCAGCAGTTCGGCGCGCGCGAGCAGCCAGGCGGTCAGCCGTTCGCGGGCCGGGACCGGCAGCGGGACGGTGCGGACCTCGTCGTCTTTGCCGTGCAGGCGGGCGGTGCCGCTGCGCGCGGTAATCGGCACGTCGCTGATGCGCAGGCGCTGGCATTCCTCGGCGCGGGCTCCGGCGCCGAGCAGGACGGCGATGAGGGCTGAGTCGCGGGGACCGCGCCGGTCGGCGGCGCGGCGGACCGCGTTCTCCTGCGCCCGGGTCAAGGCATCCGGGGCTCCGGGTTTGGGCACCCGGGTGCGTTTGACCGCCAGGCGCAGCGCGGGCCCGTGTTCATACAGCAGCGTGACGGCGGCCAGCGCCTGGTTCACCGTCGCCGGTGAGGCGCCTGCGGCGAGCAGTTGGCGGCGCCAGGCGGTGACGGCGGCTTCGGCGCCGACCAGGTCGACGAACGCGTCCGCGTGCTCGGCCGCGTGCGCGAGCAGCCAGTCGCGGTAGGCGATCGCTTGACGCCGGTAGGCGGTCACCGTGTTCGCGGCCAGCGCGCACCGGTCGAGATGCGTGCCGAACGCGGCCAACGCCATCTCCGCGGCCGCGGTCACCGATCCCGGCTCAAGGCCGGGCCGGATCGCCACCACGTTGCCCGCCTTGGAGCCACCCCGATCGGCAACACGGTTGTCGACTTGACCGTCGCCTCGATCGCCATCGCGATCGTCAATCTGGTTGTCGGGTTTGCCGTCGCCGTCGTTGTTGATCTTGTCGGTGGCGCTCGCGGTCACTCGCCGGACCCCTCTCCTTATTATCCGGGGAGTTTTTCCGGCGTTAGCTCCGGCCTCGCTGTGACCTTCATTGATAAGTGGCGGTGAATCTTCAGCGCTATCTGACTGCTCTGTGGTGGTCGTTCGCAGCCGCAGTATTGCGGTGTTGACGTGTCAGTTGCCGAGGAGGCGTCGCGCGAAGAGCATGGCGTCAGCTGCTGAGGCGTCATCTGTGACAGCGCTGAGGGCCTCGGTCGAGGGAGTGGAGATGAATGCCTCGATCGCGTCCATGTGTTCGGGCTGCAGTCCGCGGCGTTGTGAGGGTGCGATCAGCAGAGCTCGGCCGGTTTTGGTGAGTTCGTCGTGCACTGGCCCGGAGGTGGGCACTTCGACGTCGTCGGTCCAGATGAGTCGTCGTCCTTGGGCGAGGACCTGGCGTGCGGCGGCGAGTTTCGCCGCCGCTGCGGCGGTGTCGGTGAGGTGGTCGGACCAGGCACGGTCCAACCGGGGTAGGGCGAACAGTCGTTCCACTTGGTCGGCGTCGGGGCACCAGGTGCTGCACCAGCGAATCTCGACGATGCCCGCGTAGTGCAGCGTGCGGATACGTTCGAGCAGGGCCGGCGCCCAGCGCATACGGTACGCCTCGCCGGCGGAGTAGGCATTGCCACTGCGTGGGGCGGCGCCCCAGCCGGGCCGGGAGACGTTGATCACCCCGTCGACGTCAAGTAACCACACCGGTCGGCTCATCAGTTTGGGGGCCCGTCGTGCTGGTGGTCTGACGAGGGTGAGGTAACCGTGTTCACGATCCGTCTCCTGCGGGTTGCGGGGTGAGGTAGCGGTGCAGGGAGGTTTTGGGGATGCCGGTCTTGGCCGCGACCTGGCCGAGGGTGTGGCCTTGGGCCTTCAGGAGGCGGGCGTACTCGATTTTGTCGGCCGGGTGGGCGACGGGGCGGCCGATGTGGCGGCCGGCGCTCTCGGCGACGGCGCGGGCGTGGGCGGCGCGCTCGGCGGTGAAGGTGCGTTCCATCTCGGCGAACAGGGCCAGTAGCAGGAAGGCGATGCGGCCCATGCCCTCGTCGGTGGTGTTGATGGGCAGCGGGTCGGCGAGGGAGCGTACGCCGATGCCGCGTTCGGACAGGTCGTGGACGAGGTTGAGGACTTCGCGAAGGTTGCGGCCCAGCCGGTCCAGGGTGTGCACCACGATGGTGTCGCCCGCTCGGGCGTAGGTGAGCAGGGCGGTCAGGCCGTCGCGGTCGATGCTGGTGCCGGTCTTCTTGTCGGTGAAGATCCGCTCGTTCGGGATGCCGGTCGCGGCAAGGGCGTCGAGTTGGCGCTCCAGGCTCTGTTTGGTGGTCGAGACGCGGGCGTAGCCGAGTTCGAGTCCGCGGTGGGGGTGATCGTGACCGGTTGCCATCCCAAGATCGTACCGGAATTCATCTCCGTACCGTGATTATGGAACGCTTTTTGTGGAACGATTTCCGGAACGGTTGGGGGTGGGTTTTCGCGGCTTGAAGGTCGGCGCGGGCGAGGTGTTCCACTTCCAAGGTTGTGGGACAGCCTGCGAACGATCACCGACCCGGGTGATTCTGATGGAATGCGCCCATCTGTGGCCGGACGACCGGATGATCCGGTTGCCGCACTCGCCGAGCTGACCGAGGAACAACGGCAGCAGGCCATGCGCCGCTGGCGGCTTCTTCGCCCCCATCTGGAAGACGGGGTTGCGATCACCCGGCTCGCCGCCGACACCGATGCCTCGCCGCGGACCTTGCACCGGTGGCTGACCGCCTACCGGAACGACGGGCTCGCGGGCCTGGCCCGCCGCCCGCGCGCCGACAAGGGCCGGCGGCGCTTCCCTGCCGACTTGCGGCTACTGATCGAAGGGCTGGCACTGCGCGAGCCGCGGACCAGCATCGCCATCGTTGCCCACCAGGCCGCCGAAGTCGCCCGAGACCAGGGCTGGCCGATCCCGTCCTACGCCACCGTCTACGACATCGTCCGCCGGATCACCCCGGCCATGGCCACCCTGGCGCTAGAAGGGGACAAACGCTACCGGGATGTCTTCGACCTGGTGCACCGCCGCCAGGCCGAGCGGCCCAACCAGATCTGGCAGGCCGACCACACCCAGCTGGACCTGTGGGTGATCACCCCCTCCGGCCGACCGGCCAGACCATGGCTGACCGTTATCCAGGACGACCACTCCCGGGCAATCGCCGGATACGCGGTCAACCTCGGCGCCCCCACAGCGTTGACGACCGCGCTGGCACTGCGGCAGGCGATCTGGCGCAAGAGCGATCCCAGCTGGCACGTGTGCGGCATCCCCGAGATCTTCCACGTCGACCACGGCAGCGACTTCACCTCCCTGCACCTGGAGCAGGTGATGGCCGACCTGCGCATCCGCCCCGTCTTCTCCCTTCCTGGCCGACCACGCGGCCGAGGGAAGGTGGAGCGAATCTTCGGCACCGTCAACCAGATGTGCCTGGCCCACCTGCCCGGATACGCTCCGCGCGGCACCCACGACCGGGCCGGGCGCGCCCAGCTCACCCTGGCCGAACTCGATACCGCCATCGGCCACTTCATCCGCACGATCTACAACCACTCCCCGCACGGCGAGACCGGCGTCCCGCCGCAGCAGCGCTGGGAATCCGCCTCGTTCATCCCCCGAATGCCGGACTCCCTGGAACACCTGGACTTACTGCTGCTCAACATTGCCAAACCCCGCAAGATCCACCCCGACGGGATCCACTTCCAGGGCCTGCGCTACCTGGATCCGGTCCTGGCCGCCTACGTCGGCGACAGCGTCGTCATCCGCTACGACCCACGCGACATGGCCGAGATCCGCATCTTCCACACCGGCCGGTTCCTGTGCCGGGCGATCTGCCCCGACCTGGCCAACCGCACCATCAGCTTGAAAGACATCACCGCCGCCCGCAACGCCCGCCGCCGCGACCTGCGCTCCCAGCTGCGTGAACGCGCCAGTGTGGTCGACCGCCTGATCGAGACCCACCAGGTACCCGACCCCCGGCCGCTCCCACCGCCACCCACCCCTGCCCAGGCGCCACCGGCGCGGCGGCTCAAGCGCTACCGCGAGGAGTAACCATGCATCCCGGCTCCGGCCCGTCCGATCCGGTACCGCCCATCCTCGACGACGTCCATCCTTCGATCGATCTTGTCGAGCGCGCTTTCCCGCCGGTCGAACTGTCGGGACCGCAGGTTCCCCTGGACGATGTCGCCTTCATCGTGACCAAGGAACATCGCCGCTTCATCGAATTCGCCGACTCGGTCCGCCGCGACTGCTACATCGGCCTCTGCCATGGCCCGCCCGGGGTGGGCAAGACCCTGTCGGCTCGCCGCTACGCCTGCTGGCAGGAGGTGGCGCCGCTGCTGCGTGCTTCCTCCCGCAACGTCACTCTGGGCAAGGAGCGCGACGACTGGCACACCCTGCTGTACACCCCGACCGTCAGAGCCACCCCGCGCACGATCGATAAAGAGCTCACCCACATGGGCTGGGACTTCGCCACCCTGTGCGCCCCCGACCCCTACGACCGGCGTACCTTCACCGACCCGCACGGCCTGCCGGCCTTCGTCGAGCTGCTCATCGTCGATGAAGTCGACCGGCTCAAGACCACGGCCCTGGAACAGCTGCGCGACCACTACGACCGCAGCCGGTTCGGCATGATCCTCATCGGCATGCCCGGCATCGAAAAACGCCTGGCCCGCTACCCCCAGCTCTACAGCCGGATCGGCTTCGTCCACGAATACCGGCCGCTCTCATCCGATGAGCTCACCTTCGTCCTGCACCACCACTGGCACACCATCGGGCTCAGCCTGGCCGCCGACGACTTCACCGACACCGAAGCGCTGGCCGCGGTCCACCGGATCACGATGGGCAACTTCCGCCTTGTGCAACGCCTGTTCTCCCAGATCACCCGCATCCTGGAGATCAACGGACTACGGACCATCACCAAGGAAGTCGTCGAAACCGCCCGCGAGTCCCTCGTGATCGGCACGCTGTAGCGCTCGGGAAATCGTTCGATCCTTCGGCAAGATCCAACCACTGACATTACGAAGCGCCCAACGTCACTCGCCCTCTAGCTGTTGGGCGTGCAGGTCCGCCAGCCGTTCGGCGGCCGACTCGTCCCCGGCGTCGGCGCGGGCCCGTAGTTCTTCCATCTGGCCCTGCTGGGCGAGCAGGTCCACCAGCCGCCTGGCGGCCCACGCGTCCCCGGCGTCGGCGCGGGCGCGGAGATGGTCTGTGCGGGTTGGGCTGGCCAAGCGGGTCTGGAGGAGGACGTGACGGAATTGCCAGGAGGTTCCGGCCTGACGCAGCACACCACGCAGGTGAGCATCGTGGAGAAAGCGCCACAGTCGCCAGGGCAAGAGATCACCTGTGGCGAGTGACAGATGGATCAGGCGGTAGCGGATCCAAGTCCACCATCCCGCGGCCAGCCCGGCGTTGCCGCCATACACCAGCCCGCCCGCGAGCGCCGCTGCGGCCACGTCGGGCGATCCGGGAACCACGGCAGCGGCCAGGCCCACGATCGATGCCCCGAGCGCAGCGTGCCAGACGGCGGTGTCGGCGGCGGCCCGATGGTTGGCCCGCAGGGTGGCGTCAGGCCCAGTACGGCGCGACATCGGCCGCATCCGCCCCATTCGCCACCTGCCGATCCAGGCTCCAGCGAGCCATGAGCCACGCACCGTATGACCGCTTTGCCGGATCGGCAGCATCGCTGCCGCCACAGCGCTGATCAGCCCGAGCGTCGAACCGAACAGGGGTGCCGACAGCACCAGTCCCGTCAGGACGGGTCCAGTCGCGGCGAACGCCATCCGCAGCAGCACCAGCCGGCGGCGGGCAATCGAGCGGAAGAAGGGCGGGTAGCCCTCCGGCCACAGCGGCTGCCACAGCCTTAAGGCGTTGACCGCCACCAGCCCCGTGACCGCCGCCGCGATAAGCGGCCCGGCCGTCAGGGCGAGCCCCGCCGCGGCGGTGACCGCCCCCACCGCGATCATGACCTTCTCACGCCGGCGACGCACGACGAGCAGGCCTGCCGGTAGCTGCCACCACCACCAGTCCACCCGGCCCGCCTCGGCCAATTGGAAGGCCAGGCAGGACAGCCAGCGGCCCGCCCGCGCCGATGGATAACGGCGCAGCGCCCGCACACCCGGTGGAGCGGGCCGATCGCTCAGATAGGCGTCCGTGACGAATCCGTCGATCAGGCGGGCCCGGATGTCGAAGGCACGGGTCATCCTCAGCAGCTCGCCGGGATCGGTGAGGAGGCTGGTGTAGGCGGCCCGCGCGAGCGACGCCATCAACGGGGTGGACAACACTTTCGCCAGCACACCATCTGGTGAGGCGCGCAGGTGATCGAAGACCGGCTGCCAGCGGGGCCGGGCAACCGCCGGATGTGACAGGAACGCGATGACCTGCTCGGCCGTGACTGCCTGCAGTTCGACCACCGCCGCCCGGGCCAGCTCCGCTCCGAGCGTGGTGATGGCCTGCTCGTATTCACGGCTGCGGCAGGTCACCACCAGACCAGGCCCGGCGCCGGCGTAGTCGTTGAGCTCGCCAACCGCGCTGGCATGCTGAGACGCCGGCAGCTCGTCCAGGCCGTCCAGGATCGGCAGCACAAGACGGTCGGCGATCAGCGTTGCGGCCGGACTGATCCCGTCCTCGCCGATCTGATGCAGACGCGGGTACTCCTCGCCCAGACGGCGGGCCAGGAATGCTTTCAGATGCTCGGCTTCCGGATTCCAGGAGGCGATCGGTACCAGCACCGGTACCGGTGCCCGATCCCGCTCTTCAGGGGGCAGGGTTTGGCGGTGCTGGAGCAGGCCCAGGGTGAGCAGTATCGCCAGGACGCTTTTCCCCGCGCCCGGCTCGCCCAGTACCACCAGACGTCCATGCGGCAAATCCAGGAAGGCCCGCACGATCTCCTCCGCGTGGCCACGCAGAGGCAGCATCTCCCAGTCGGCGCCGGCTTGGTCGTCGAGCACCACGGCGCGGTCGGCGGCCACCGGCCGACGGGTTGAGCGCCAGTGCACTTGTAGCGGCATCGGGTCGTGCAGGCGGCGCAGCACCGCCTCATGTTCCCACTGGTTACGGACCTTTCCAGCCAGCCAGTCGGCAACCCGCTCCAACTCGTCGGCCCGGCCGGTCTGGCTGCGCCGCTCATACCATTCAACGATGATCGCGGCGACCACCAGGAGTACGGTCAGCGTCGCAACCAAGGGCGGCCACCAAGGTTTCTCGACCTGGACGATACTGGTGACCAGGTTGATCGCGGCCGCCAGCGCGGTTGTCACCAGCACCATGGTGATCGGGGAGGGCCTGCGCACACGCGCATCATCACCCTACGGCGAACCCCTCAACCATCGATACCGCCGGAAAGGCGGCGCAATCGATACCTTCCACCCCGCTCAGGCGCGTTCGCCGTACCAGGCCGCCCAGGATGATCTCCCTCGGAACGCGACACCGATTCCTACAGAATCAGCGCCAGATATCCACGAAGATCACAGGGCGGGGCCTGAGCTAACGCCGAAAAAACTCCCCGGATAAGAAGGAGAGGGGTCCGGCGAGTGACCGCGAGCGCCACCGACAAGATCAACAACGACGGCGACAGCGAACCCGGCAACCAGATTGACGATCACGATGGCGAGCGGAGTGACGGCCAAGTCGACAACCGCGTTGCCGATCGGGGTGGCTCCGGGGCGGGCAATGTGGTGGCGATTCGGCCTGGCCGTGAGCCAGGGTCGGTGGCGGCCGCTGCGGAGGTGGCGTTGGCCGCGTTCGGTGCGCATCTCGATCGGTGCGCACTCGCGGCGAACACCGTGACCGCCTACCGGCGCCAGACGCTGGTCTACCGCGACTGGCTGCTCGCGCATGCCTCCGAGCACGCGGACGCGTTCGTCGACCTGGTCGGCGCCGAAGCCGCCGTCACCGCCTGGCGCCGCCAACTGCTCGCCGCCGGGGCGTCGCCGGCGACGGTGAACCAGGCGCTGGCCGCGGTGACGTTGTTGTATGAACACGGACCCGCCTTGCGCCTGGCGGTCAAACGCGCCCGAGTACCCAAGCCCGGCGCCCCGGACGCGTTGTCGCGAGCGCAGGAGAACGCGATCCGCCGCGCCGCCGACCGCCGCGGACCCCGTGATGCCGCCCTCATCGCCGTCCTCCTCGGCGCTGGCGCCCGCGCCGAAGAAGCACAGCGCCTACGCATCGGCGACATCCCCATCACCGCACGCAGCGGCACCGCCCGCCTGCACGGCAAAAGCGACGAAGTCCGCACCGTCCCACTACCGGTCCCGGCCCGCGAACGCCTGACCGCCTGGCTGCTCGCGCGCGCCGAGCTGCTGACCGCGCGGCCCGCCCTGGCCGACGCGGTCGGCGACGGGTTGTGGGTCGGCCAGCGCGGACGGCTGACGGTCGACGGTGTCACCGACGTGGTGCGCGTCGTCGGTAAGACCGCGGGCCTGCCGGGCCTGCGACCGCACCGGCTACGCCACACCTACGCCACCCGGCTACGCGAAGCCGACGCCGACCACGCCCAGATCCAAGCCCTGCTCGGGCACGCCTCCATCGAGACCACCGCCCGCTACTTCCGCGCCTCGGCCACCGAAGTCGCCGACCTCATCGACCGCGCCCTCGATTACTGACAAAGACCAGGGCGAGCAGTCGTGCTGACCGGGAAGCACACCATCGGTGCTTGCCTGGGCCGAGAGCCTGTGGCGAACACCATCGAGCGGCGCGAGTGCACCTCAGCACGACGCGGCTGATTCACGCAGCCTGCCTTCTCTGCAGCGGGTTTAAGAAGGAACGTGAATCGCGAGCACCGTAACGTCATCATCCTGCTCATACCCCGTCAGCATCCGATTCGTCAGGAAATCAAGGAGCATATGAGGGCTTCTGACAACTTCTAACGGGGCCTCGATCACAGCAGAGCAAAGCTCCGTGAGGCCGGCTTCCAGTCCGCGTTTGCGGTTCTCGACGAGGCCGTCCGAATACAGGATGGCGGTGTGACCCGGCGGGACGCAGAACCGGAACTGCCGGCGGCTCGTGGGCCAGCCCAGCGGGGTACCTGGATCGCCGTCGCACAGCAGCGGCACGCCCTGCGGGGAGACCAGCAGTGGAGGTGGGTGACCGGCGAGCGCGAGCGTGCCCTCTCCGGTGCCGGGCTCGACGACCATGTAGGCGAGGGTGGTGACCTGCTCGTCCTCCTCGGTTGTCTCGAAGACCCTGTCGAGGCCGGTGAGCACCGCGGCGGGTGGTGGGTTGGTCAGCGCCAGGGCTCGCATGGCGTTGCGGATGCGGCCCATTCCCGCCGCGGCCTTGACGCCCTTGCCCATGACGTCGCCGACCACCGCCGCGACCCGGCCGTCCTGGAGGACGAACGCGTCGTACCAGTCGCCGCCGACCTGCATGTGGCGGCTTCCCGAGCGGAACCGCTGGGCGAATACCAGGCCGCGTACCACCGGCAATCGGCTGGGCAGCAGGCTGCGCTGGAGCGTCTCGGCGGTGCGGTGCTCGCGCTCGAACAGGGTGGCCCGCTCAACGGCGAGGGCGCATTGGCCCGCGAGCGCCTCCAGGAAAAGGCCGTCCTCCTGGGAGATCTTCTGCGGGCGGGTGAAGGAGAACCGCAGTGCACCCAGCGCACGGCCCGCGGCCAGCAGGGGCAAGCCCACCCAGGCCCGCTCATCGCTGTGGGTGATGAACCCATCAATCACCACCTCATCGCCTCCAGCCTCCACGAGCTGAGCCTTCAAGCTCTCCGGCGATTCCGCAAAGACAGGACGCTGGCTGTTGACCGTCATCGTCATCACGCTGGAGTGCGACAGCGGGATCTCGTCACCCGGCGCTTCCAGTACGTCCGGGATGCCTCCGCTGCTGATCAGTTTCAGCACGGCCCGATTGACGTCGACCAGTGCCACCGCCGAACGGTTCGCGGCCAGGGCTGTGCGGCCCACGTCGATGATGACTTGGACCACCTGCTCCACAGTGAATGTCTCGGCGAGCATCGCGGTGACGCCCTGCAACCGCGCGGCCCGCAGGGTCGCGGCGCCGAGCTGGTCGGCCAGCCGACTGCGCATCTCTTCGGCCTCCCGCTGCGGGGTGACGTCGGTGTCGGCGGGAAATTCTCCCCGCGCTGTCTGCTGGGTCTCCAACCGGTCGAGAAGGTCCGCGAGTGCCTGGACACGGTGTTCTGCTCGGTGGGCCCGCTCGCGAGCCAGTTCCAGTTCCCGATCCAGGAAGGTGATCTCCTCGTGGTACCGAGCGCGATCGTGATCCCACGCGGCACGCAGACGTTCGGTCTCGACGCGCAGGTCCTGGAGAGCCTGGGTGCGTTCTGTGAGCTGATGCTCCAGGCTCTGGGCATAGCGTTCAGCCTCCTTCCAGCTCGTTACCGCGATCTCCAGCTCGTCGCTGACCTGCCGGACCCGGTACTCGTGCGGGTGGGCAACCTGGAGGGCGGCCATCTGAAGATCGATCAGGTGCGCGCGGACCTCGTCGGTCACCGGGACATCCGCACTCGCGCGTAGGCTCAGAACCTGGTCGAGGAACCAGCGGTTGGTGGGCACGCGCTTGCCATTCAAGTACCGGGATACGGTGCCCTTGTCGATGATCGGATGGAGTCGGCAGAACAGGCTGATCGACATACTCAGGGCAGTGAACTGAGCACGCAGCTCTTCTGCCCAGACCCTTACCGACGGGCTGAGCTCCGGGCTCAACGGCGCTAACTCGACTGGACGGCGGGCGATCTCGCTCACCCGCACATCATCGCCGCCCCAGGCCGCTTTCCGCGACGAACCGCAGCTGTTGCGAGCGTTGCCAAATGTCTGCAACCCCCCGTGCATGACCGTTGCAGTGCGGCGCAACCCCCCTGGATTCTGGCTTTCTAGAACCGAGCATCCACACCCGCTCCGCCGCTGTGCGGCGACATAACGGAAAAAGAGGAATCTTCGTGCGTCGCCCGGTTCAATCAACACCCGCACTCCTGACCATTCGGTCCGCTCTTGTCCTTGGGCCACCCCCGAGCTTCGGTATGGCCGCCGGAATCCTCACAAGGGAGGCAAGACTGCCGCCGACAAGCTCGCCAGCACCTAAGGGGCTTCCTCTGGTCATGACAGTTTCCAGATCCGCACGATCAGCACGCGGAACAACGTCACCCGTCCATCCGAAGCCGGATGACCTGCGTCCCGTATGGCACCCCAACAGCGCTCTTTGTATTCTTTCGATCACTCATGGTGAGAACTAGCGGAGTGTGCCGATTCGGTTGCGCGGATGACCTTGGGGACGGTTGAGTGTGACCGAACAACTCTGGATCCCCTCCCTCCTGAGCGGTCAAGCCTGTGTTTCGGCTGCCTGGGGGAGGCCAGAGCTGTCGACCAGGCTCGCGCGCCGCTCTTGTGTCATCTGCCGATGGCACGAGGGTGCTGCACGAGCCTTTCGTAGTTTCAGAGGGGTTTGTCGGATGTTGTCGATGTTCGGAAAGGAAGGGTGAATGACGGCCATACGGTCCGCTGGCGACGCCGAGCCTCCTGCCCAGGAGCCGCCCGGCGTCTCGGAGCCCTCCTCCTGGATAGGGGAGGTGGCGCGGACGGTCCGGGACGTTGTTGACAGCACTCCCCGGACCATCCGCATGTGCATCCTGATCGCGGTTGCAGCCGCGTCATGGGCCTACTTCAAGTAGCCCGATGCACCGGTGACACGAGGCCCCAGGCTAAGCCCCTACCGAAACCCCGATGCCCGATTTAGCAAGATCGCGGACATTCGATGGTGGAAGACAGGGATTGCCCTGGGGCCTTCGCCGTTCGCACCGCCCTCTTGATGTGGATGTCTCGCAGCGCGATGCGGACGAGGACCCGCAGAGCCTTTTCCCGTGTTCGGAGACGCTCAAGCGCCGGATGACGGCAACGCCCTCAGCCGGTCACGGGCTCAGATCACCGCCGGTTCCGGGGGCGCCAGAAGTTGCCGTCGTGGTGGCGCAGGGGGCTGTCCAGGCTGTTCGCTCGATGGGGTGTCAGGTCGGTGAGTGTCGGTCTTTCCGTGACATCACAGAGCTGGAGCGTTGACGATTCCTGGTGCGCCGTCCACGCCCGCAGGAGGGACTCGGCGAGCGCTTCGGGCAGTTCGCGCGAACCGGGTCGATCCAGACCGGCCGCGGTGGCACGTCGACCTGGGTGGGCTGGTGTCGGCGCGCGATGGCCCGATTCGGCGTTCTGACTCCTGATAATGCATTGTGCCTGGCCACCGCAGCCGAGCCCGATGTGACTCCCCTACTGAAATCGTCCGGCTCCCTCGATGCCCTGGATGCTCAGGAAGTTGTCACGACGAGTTGAAGGCGTAGGCCAGTACGCTCCGTCACCACGATCAAGATCTTTCTCGGCGTCAACGGCTGCCCGCAGTAAGCAAGGACCACCTCACCTACTACCGCGACACCATCGCCACCGGAACCGCCCGCGCCGGTCTGGGCCGCCTGGGCCGCCTGGGTGTTGCGCTCGCCCCCGCCACGGTGGCCCGGCGCTTGTCGAGCCTGTCGAGTCTGTACGGCTCGCCGTCCGCCGCCGCGTCATCGTCCTCAATCCGGCCGATCCGGTCGAGCGCCGGGAGGTCTCCACCGTCGGCACCACCCCGGCCCGCACCGTCGAAGAGGCGACCGCGCTGCAGGACGGCGCCGAGACTATCGCCGCTGCCTACCCGGCCGACGCCGCGGCGGTGGCGCTGCTGAGCGTGTGCGCCGTCCGCGTCGGCGAGTTCGTCTCTCTCACGGTTGGCTCGGTGGTCGTCGACGCCGGGCACACCGTGATCCTGTTCCGGCGCAAGGGCGGCAAGACCGACCGCACCCCGCTCCCGCCCCGGGCGAGCCGCTGTTCGTCGACAAGGACGGCCGCCCCTTCGACCGCTGGCGTCCCACCACCGCGCTGCGCCAGGCCGCGATCGCCACCGGCATCGACCACGCCGGACTCACCCGCACATCGCCCGCGCCACGGCCGCCCTGGACGCCGGAGTGCCGCTGGCCGACGTCCAAGAGTTCCTCGGCCATGCCTCCTCGGCCACCACCCAGCGCTACAACCGCGGACGGCGCAAGCTCGACTCTCACGCCGCCTACCGGATGGCCGCCATCCTCGCCGGAGACGCCTGACCCCGTCAGCGCCAGTCGGTACGGCCGGTCCGGTAGATCGGCCCCTCGTTGATCCGGACGGTCTCCATGTAGGTCTCGCCCTTGTGCTGGGTGAAGACAATGGCGTACTCGCCACCGCAGATCTCGCATGAGCCAGTGAGGACGAGTCGTTGCCGACGTCCCTCTCCGACGGCGTCTCCAGCTAGGACGCTGACCTCCTCGGGGGTCGCGGCGACCTCGCCGGTGATGCCGTTGACGTGCACGTTGGTGAACTCATCACCTTCGGGGCGCGCGGCGATGTAGGCGTGTTCGACATGGGGGCCGGCACCTCACGCGGCAGCTGGTCGACGCGATTGCCGAAAGAATCCGAGCCACCCGGGTACACCCTAGACATGAGCAAAGACAAGCCCACACCGTGGGACGAGGGCGCCAAGGCGCGCATCATGTCCAACACCGCGAAGAACCCGAACAGCCCCAGCGCCAAAAGCGGCCTGAGCCGCAAGGCCCAGTCGGGCGCGGACAAGAACGTTCACCAGCAAGGCGGCGGCAAGCGTCGCTGAGAATTGCCGAATTGTTCTCATAGGGGTCGAGACGGCTGAGAACACGACCGCCGAGGCCGAGATGGGGCGCCGGGTCACTGAGGCATGGAGCTGGATTCGAAGGACGGCGCACCGTCGCCGACCAGACCGCGGCCGCCACGCACGCCCTGGCTCTGCAGCGGCGCGAATTCGAGCGCGCCGAGCCGTTGGCGGTCACGACCAATCATGACTTGACCAAGCCCAATCGCGAACTGAAGAAGGACTTGGCCGCTACCGTCGCGAGGGCGTCATCGGCGGAGCAGGCCGCGACCGTCACGCAAAGCGCCGCCGAGCAGGCGCATACTGTGCTGCTGCCGCATCACGAAGTAATAGGCGTCATAGTGTCAACTATTCCGATATGGTTGATGTCATGACAGCTAATAGCTTCGCGCTCCGCCTTGGCGGGGTGATGGAGGTCGCCGATGAACTCGGGGTGACTCGGCAGCAGGTGACCAAGCTCCGCCAGCGGCCCGGATTTCCCGCGCCGATCGCCGAACTGAGTGCTGGCGCCGTTTGGGACCTGGACATGATCCGTCGGTGGCGCGGCAGCGGTTTGCGTCGCAGCGCGGGTCGTCCTGAGGCGGCGGCCGGCCCACGGTCAGTGGGCCGGAGGTTCGAGCTGGGCAACAAGCTCGGCGACGGCGGATTCGCCAATGTCTACTGGGCCCGAGATCTCGCGGCAGGCGGTGACCAGGCTCCTATAGCGGTCAAGATCCTGCGGGAGGCCGATCCGGACACCGCCGCCCGCTTCGAGCGCGAGCTCCGACTGATGTCTGAGCTCAACCACGTGAACCTGATGCCGGTCATCGCCAGCGGCAACGACTCCGACGTGGGCATGTGGTACGCCATGCCCCTCGCGCTGGGAAGCCTCGCCGACGAGGTCGGCAACATTACGGAGCCGGAGGAGATCGGCAAGGTAATGCGCGCGGTCTGCAGGGGCTTGGCCCATATCCACAGCGAGGGGATCTTTCACCGCGACCTGAAGCCCGAAAACGTGCTGCGGTCCCGCGATGGAGAGTGGGCGATCGCCGACTTCGGGCTGGCCCGCATCGTGAACGAGAGCAGCGTGCTCACCGAGACCTACGACGTCATGGGCAGCCACTACTACATGGCCCCCGAGCAGATGAGGGACTCCAAGCACGTCGACGCGCGTGCGGACGTCTACTCCGCTGGCAAGATCATGCAGGCGCTCATCATCAAGGGCCTGCCCGTCGACGACGACATTCCAGCGGGCCCGTTGCGTGGGGTGGTCCAGCGTGCGATCTCGCCGGACCGGGAGCGTCGCTATGGGAGCGCGACGCAGCTGCTCGACGCGATCGAAGCCGTCTTCAGTCCGGTTCCCACCGGCTTCTGGGAAACAGCGGAGGACAGGGCCCAACGGCTGTTCCCTCGGCTGGAGGCCGGCTACATCGCCGACCCCACGGCCTTCGACGAACTGGAGCAGTGGGCGAACGAGATCGACTTGAACGACTACGACGACATGGGCGAGTTCGCCTGGGCGTTCTGCGCGTTGCCCGTCGAGTCGGTGGAGCGGTGGTGGGAGGACAACCCGACGACCTTCACCCGAGTCTTCCAGGCGTTCGTCCGGCGGCTTGGCGGCAACTTCGGCTTCACTACATGCGACCATCTGGCGAACTTCGCCGAGCGCGCGGCGCGAGTGACCCAGGACCTGGTGATCCTGAAGGAGGCCATCTGCGGGCTCGCCGAACTCGGGATGCATCACAACCGGTGGCACGTCAGGGACGTGGCCGTCACGATGCTCCAGCGCATCCGCGACACCGACGAGGCCCTCGCCGCCCTGGAGGGACTTCGCGAGGCAGAGCCAGAAACAGCCGCATGGACGGTCGGAGACTCGGTCGTGCGCACCTTGCATCCAGCTCTTCGCGCCGGGCTGGCCGACCTCTTCACCGACAAGCCCGGCTTCTGAAACGCTCCCCGAGAGAGTCGGCAGTCTTGGTGACGCGCCTTCAGTCGAACCTGGTTTCGGTGAGGGCGGCGGGTTGGATCAGGGGGCCGTGAAAGGGTGCTTGGCGAGCAGGGCTTCGAAGAAGTCCTGGAGCATCGCGGTGACGGCAGCCTCGTTCCTGGTCAGCTCGTGGCCGCCGAACCTGTACACCTCATACCCCTTGAGCCGCAGCGCCCGGTCTTCGGCGGCCATCTTGGAGTACAGGTGAGGTGAGGCGGCCGCGCCTGCCTCCATGCCGTCGGAGTAGTGCTGCTGGCCGTCGACTTCCAGGACGACACGGGCACTGTGCGGCAGGAGCAGCAGAAAGTCCATGCGCTCGCGTCCCAGCACGCTGTCCTTGCCGCCTCGCTGCCTTCGTGTCTGCGGGTCGTAGTGCAGGTACACCTGCGGGATAAGGGCGGGGCAGCGGATGGTGTGTTCGCGCAGGAGATAGGCCTGGGCGTAGGCGCGGAAGAGGACCTGCTCGGGTTTGCTCGCCAGGGACCTCCATAGCCGATTGCACAGATCTCGTCCGGCATCGAGATCGGATATCTCGGTGGGAAGGGATTGGCGGTCGCGCCACCAGGACAGCAGGTCGGTCCAGGTGAGCCCCTCGGGTGTCAGGGGCTTGTCGTAGACCAGGCAGTTTTCGGCATTGCGCATGATCCGGATGTCGTTGTTCACCGCGTCCCCGAGCACGATCTCAGGTTTGGGTCCGTCCGCAGCGAAGATGATGTTCTTCATCGTCCCGGAGACACCACCGCCGATCCTGCGGCCAGCGAAGATCGGCGCCCCGCTAATCTGGTCGACCTGGACGAGCTCGTACCCGTCATGGGCAAGGACGGAGTTGTAGAAGGCGTGCAGATGCCGGACCTCGACCTGCTCGGGACGTACCACGGGGTGAAGGGTCTCGGCCAGGAACCGCAGGAGCCGCCCATCATGCGCGCCGATGCCGAACCGCTCGTCTCGGTAGATCCAGTCGACAGGGAAGTCGTCGTTGTTGATGCAGTGCTGGATGAGATCCAAGCGGGCGGTGGCGTACCGGGAGTCGAAGCTCGGCATCCGGTCCAGATCGTATAAGCGGTCGAGAAAGGCGACTTCGTCGAGGGTGCCCCACCAAAACAGATCCGGGCGCTCGACCGAGGTGCCCGCCTTCGCCAGCTCATCCATGATTTTCTTGCGGACCGCGTCGAGACCGTCGATGAGCCTACGGCGGGTGACCTCCGTAACCTGGCCGGCAGCGCCATCATGGTCGGCTTGCTGCCCGCTCTGCGTGTCCTCGATGGTCTCCAACTGCGCGAGCACCGGCTCGAACAGGCCGGTGAGGTAGGCCCGCCGCTTGGCCCAGCCTCCCGCATCCGACATTCCCCGGCTCTTCCAGTACTGATGGAAACTGGACTGGTCGCGAAACGGCGGATCGAACACGATGCGAAGACGTCCCAGGACAGCACGCAGAGCCCTCAACGCGACGACGATCTCGGTGTTGTCCAGCCGGAGGTTCTTCCGCTCGGTGCCGTATTCCAACAGCTCGTCCCAGGTCAGACGGGCCAGCGCTGACGCGGCGTCCACATCGGCGAGGTCCTCCAACGGCCCCTTGCACAGCTGCTCCACCCGCGCAGAATCGAAGATCGTTCCGTTCGGCGTTTGACTGAAACCCTTCAAGAAGGGGTTACCGGGAAGCATCGCCGCATTATCCCCTGGCCACTCTGATCTCGGGCAGAGGTGTGCTGAGCCGCGCTACCGAGCACTGAGCCCTCGGATGCAGGAATCACCCCCGGGAGCCGCGGGAGTTCGGGAACATCCATCGCCTCACGTGGCGAACAGGGCGCGAGATTCGAGGTCGAGGCGCGTCGTGGGCACGGCGGCCAGAGAGGGTCAGTTGCCGAATCTGAGGATGATGTGGGTGAGGTAGGCGAGATGGTGACCAGGTCGTCGGGATCGACCAGACGGCCTTGCGCAGCGATGGAGTCTGCGGCGTCGGTGATGTCGCAGGTGGCGGAAAAGATGACGCAGATGGCACAACGGCGGCTCCCCTCGAAGGGGTGGCCGCCGTTCGCGTACCACTGGCCCTACGCCGTCGCTAGACGCGCGGCATCCACGGGAGGACGCTCACGTCCAGCCCGTACGCGGCAGCCAGCCACGCGCCCCTTCGAGTCCACCCGAGGAACGTCCGTCGCGGATCAGGTTCCCCTCGAACAGGCGGAACATCTTGATGTACAAGTCCATGTTCTCGGTGACGTCCAGGGCGTCGTCGTGGATGTCAGCGAGACGACCGCCGAGTAACGTTGTCGACCTGCCTGGCCCCTGGCCTTGAGGTGAGTTACCGCCAGGACGGTCAAGAGTCCGGCGCCTGGTGGGTCATCACCACCTTCCGCGGGTTCCTGCTGCCTGAGCACGGGCACCATGAACGAGCGGCTCTAAAACTGACGCACTCACTCGTCGTCAGCGACGTGCATCATCTGCTCCGTGGCGAGGCTTTAAAACAATGGCTCATCGCTGAACTTCGCTCCCCCGAAGCCGTCCTGCGAGGAAACTGGCGTGGTGGAAGCCCACGGATCGTTTTGTGGAACCCTGGGGGGTACGTACTTCGTACGGTGCCGGATGGGAAGGTCATCATCCATCGCGGCGTTCCATCGCTGTTGTAGCTCGTCGCGATGTGTGATGCGGTCTGGTTCGTCGTATCCGCCTGTGTCTTCCTCATACACGTCGTCGGGGTCGATGTTGGCCAGGACGCACAACGGAGCGTAGATCGCCCACATGGTGGGCCACCGTCCGGGTACCGACAGCCCTTTGAGGACGCGCCGGATCGTCTCTTGACTGGCGGTTCCTTCAAGATCCATTCGGTTAGCCTGCGCCACGATGGCGCGCAGTACCGGGCGGCCAGCTTGCCGGTACATGTAGTGGAGCTCCTCCAGTAGGCGCCGGTGGGGTCCGTCTGGGACCTCGTCCAGGGACGGCATCCGGATGCCTTTGCCCTTGGCCATCGCGCTGCCTCCCTATAACTTTTAGTGGCAAGCGAAGTCTACGTTTGGCAACTCGTGACTTGTCGTGGTTTTTCGATGGCCGTCGTGCACATTGGCTGACCGTCTTTTACCTGGTTGATCCCTTGGGTCCCACTGCTCTGAGCAGGGCTGAGCCTGGATTCGAGCGCCTCTTCGCACAAGCTGTAGGTGGCGCTCAGCAGTGAAGACGAAGGGCGTCTTTGCGTGAGCACTGAGGAGAACGTCTTGGCTCTGCTGACCGTCCGCGCCGCTCTGGTCTTTGGTATGGCCGCTGGCGCCGCATCCATTGCCGTCGCCCTGGCCCTGAAGGAGAGCAAGTCCTGGCCCACCGCGATCCTGATCGGCGCTGGCGCCTTTGTGGGGACCGCGACCTTCGTGAACGGGGTGATCTCGTAGAGAGCCGCTCAGTATGAGGGGATGAAAACTTCTTTACGGCTTCCAGGGCGCCCGCCACCGCGGGCGCCTTCCGCATCGCCGAGCACCCCGGGGGTTACGTCGCGGCGGCCGCCTCGTGCAGGCGAGCGATGTAACGCACGCTCCCGAGAAGGCATGAAAACGCCCGTTGTCCGGGTATGGCCTCTGACATGGGAAAACACGAAGGCTGTATGAACAAGGATCGTTCGCGGAAGATTCAGTCCTCAGGGGACAAGAACCCGGGCGGTGCCACCAAGCAGAGCGGATTCGACCGGCGAGCACAGTCGGCCGCCGACCGTCACGAGCACGAGGAGCAGGAGCAGGACGACGACCGCTGAGGTTCGCCAGGGTGGCCACGCCGGGCTGCGGTTTTTCGGCCGGTCCCGGCCCGCGCCACCCCGCGAACCTCCGCTCAGTTCAGGTCGGCCGCGCTGATCACGGTGAGCTGCTCATCGTCGCCAGCCACGGTCAGTACCGGCATCTGCCCGCCCGCCACGGCGGCTGGGCCGACGGCTCCACCGCACTGCTCGGCTACATCGAAGAGGCCGACCGTTGGAGCGACAACCCGGTCACCGGCCTGTGAGCTAGGACTCGTGCGCGGCGGGATCGACGCGCCGCCGCGCATCGGCGCCCAGGGCGTCGTGCACGGACTGGGCGGGGATCCCCAGGCGCCGGGCGAGCGCGGCCTTGGCCCCGTGCTGGCTGGGATAGCTCTGCAGCAGGTTGCGCATGTGCATCGCACGGGCCATGGCCAGGCGAGTCATCTCGGCGCGCGCTTCCATGATCCGCGCTGTGAGCTGGAACTCGACACCGGCAATGGGGTCGTAGTCGTAGTCGCCGTCGCCAGACTCGGCGAACGGTGGGGGTGAGGCAGCCAGCTCTACCTTGCGGCGTTCGTTCTTGACGCGCATCCAGGCCAGTTCGACGCTGTTCGCCTCGTCAATGGTGGCGAGATCGGTTTGCCGGTCCCGGTGGAAGCGGAACCGCCTGTTGGCCTCATCGATGTCGGCGTCGTCGATGTAGGACATGGGGTCGTTGAAGTACACCACCGCGTCCGTGACTTCCCGTTCACACTCTTGCAGGAGAGCTTCTCCGGAGGTCACCTCGATGACAAAGGGGGGCCCGCCTTCCCAGTCCTCGGCGTGGACCGAATAAGCCGTCGCGGTGGCGAAGTCGAAGTAGATCTCTACCTCGTGGTCGGGGTTGCTGCTGTGTTTGGACAAGGTCGGCAGGAACTGGACTTGAGGGAGCACGGCGAGGAGGTGGGCACGCGCGTCGTTGAACGTGTCGAAGGGAGGGAACTTGGGAGTGTCGTCGGCCATCCCTCAATCATAGAGGTACTTCTTTGAAACCAAAGGGGTGTCTCAAGAGAAGTGATTGCGTGCGGGCATGCGAGGTAGCCGGCCGACACCGTGATGGTGGTGTCGCAGAGCGCTTAGGTTGGCCCCATGGGTGAGGAGGGGCTGCAGGTCGCGCACGAGGGCACCGAGGAGTCGCTGGCTCCCGTCCCCGGTGGAGCGGGCCGATGAGCGCGGAGAGCGCGCCGGACCTGTACGAGGCGCTGGCCACGATCGCCGCTGCGGCGCGCTCGGCTTACGCCGACGGCTCCAACCTTCGGGTGCGCTCCTCAGGCATCGTGCACGCCGTCGTGATGACCCGCTGGCTGGGCGGGGAGCGAATGTCGGGCCCAGCGTGCATGGTCGGGGTCAGCGGCTGGGATCCGGGAGGGGTCCCCGTAGCGAACGGCGAAAATCCAACGGATATGGATCTGACCTGTGGTTAATGGGTTCGGCGTGGTGGGGCGAGGATGCCGGTGATCTCAGCTAGGGCCTCGCCGCCGGGGCGGGTGTAGCGCATGGCGGTGCGGGGGTTCTTGTGGCGGGTCTTGGCCATGATGAGTTGGAGCGGCACCTTCTGCTCGCCCAGGTGGGTGGCGGCCGAATGGCGCAGCTGGTGCGGGTCGAGGCCGAGATGCCGCTCCATGAGCACGCGCACCCTGTCGTAGCCCAAACGGGGTCGTTCGGTGTGGGGGCAGATGTGCTCGGGGCTGGGACGCCGGGCGGGGACAGGGCGTCGGTGGGCGAGGAACAGCGGGCCGCGTGTTCGGACAAGCCCGTCGGGGTGACCGTTGGGCAGTCGGAGCAGGCGGGGTAGGAGGCGGGCGGTGCCGGCGTCCCAGTACACCCACTCGATGTCGCCGCCCTTGGACCGCAGCGGCGCGCGCCGGTTCTCCAGGTCCAGGTCCTCGACGTTCAACGAGAGGACTTCGAAGGCGCGGGCGGCGGTCTCGTACAGCATCCGGTAGAGCGTCTTGTCTCGCAGCGGGAGGTCGCGCCGGGACAGCAGCCGCTCCAGCTTGGTCTTGGCGACGGCCTTGGTGTGGTCGACGCTCTCGCGGCGACGTTCGGCGTCGGCGGGGACCGACGGCGCCGCCCATCTCTTCTTGGTGGCGCACCAGGTGAGCCAGGAGGAGACGGCGGCGCGGTTGCGGTTCCAGGTGGCCGGCGCGCATCCGCCCCACAAGATGGTGAGGGCATCGCCGATCTCGGTGTCGGCGACGTCGGCCAGGAGCCGCTCGCGGCCGCCGACCGCGGCGATGGTCCGGTCGATGGCCGAGGCGTAGGCGCGGCGGGTGTTGTCGTTGGCGACCCGGTGGGTGGACAGGAATTCGTCGGCCGCGTCGCCGAGGTTGATCGCGGCGCCGTGCAGCGCGGTGACCTTCGCGTTGGCCGCGCTCACCGCTCGCCGCCCGATGCGGGAGCGATGTACCGGATAACGTGCCCGAGTCGCACACCGGCCACGAGGGCGGATCCCCAGCCCGGCGAAGATCGCTCAACGCTCATGTACGCGATAATGGTCCATTATCACGTACAGCAAAGTGGTGGCGTCGGCGGTGAGCGTGAGAATTGCCCGGTATCGCCGATCCTCTGCCGGCACGGAGGCCTGAGTAGGCGTGCCTGAGCACTGTCCGGTGTTCAGATGAGTTCAGTGCGGCGATTGACCTCTATAAAAGGTGCAGCACCCCGCTGCAACGCTCTGGGCAGGGGGCGTGTTGTGATGCGCGATCAGGTAGGTGATGCAGTTCGCAGCGATGTGCGTGACTGGGTCAGCTGATGGTCCGGTTGAGGGCCTCGGGGGCATTTACGATGGATGAGCGGCTCCGGGCGCATGTCCAGTCAGCAGATCTTTCGGTACGCCGGGCCTTCCGGCACGTACTGCTTCCATTCCTCCCGAGTAAAGGAACGGCCCACCTGGGCACACAGAAATCCCAAGGTATCGACAAGATAACTCACGTCCCACAACCGCACCGCCCCGTCTTCGCCGCTGCTGGCCAGAGTTTGGCCGTCCGACGTGAACGCCACCGAGTAGACCAGACCCTGGCCGCCGTTGAGCCGGACTATTTCCCGGCCGCTGGCCACGTCCCACAACCGCACCGTCCTGTCGTAGCTGCCGCCGGCCAGGGTGCGGCCGTCCTGCGTGAACGCCACCGAGTTGACCCAGTCCTGGTGGCCGGTGAGCCGAGCTGTTTCCCGGCGGCTGGCCACGTCCCACAAGCGCACCGTCCCGTCGTCACCTCCGGCGGCCAGGGTTTTGCCGTCTTCCGTGAACGCCACCGAGGTGACATAACCCTTGTGGCCGGTGAGCCGGGCTGTTTCCTGGCGGCTGGCCACGTCCCACAAGCGCACCGTCCCGTCGTCGCCTTCGGCGGCCAGGGTACGGCCGTCCGACGTGAACGCCACCGAGCCGACCACGCCCTGGTAGTCGGCGAGCCGAGCTGTTTCCCGGCCGGTGGCCACGTCCCACAACCGCAGCCCCCCGTAGTCGCGGTGGCCGCTGGCCAGGGTTTTGCCGTCCCGCGTGAACGCCACCGAGAGGACCGGGCCCTTGTGGCCGGCGAGCTGAGCTGTTTCCCGGCCGGTGGCCACGTCCCACAACCGCACCGTCCCGTCTTCGCCGCCACTGGCTAGAGTTTTGCCCTCCCACGTGAACGCCACCGAGTAGACCTGGCCCTCGTGGCCGGTGAGGGGATTGCCTCTCTTCCGGCGGGTGGTCACGTTCCACAACCGCACCGTCCCGTCGTCGCCTCCGGCGGCCAGGGTTTTGCCGTCTCGCGTGAACGCCACCGAGTAGACCCCGGCGTTGACCCAGTCCTGGCGGCTAGTGAGATAGGTTTCCTGGTAGCTGGTCACGTCCCACAACCGCACCGTCCCGTCTTCGCCACTGGCCAGAGTTTTGCCGTCTTCCATGAACGCCACCGAGGCGACCGTGCCCTTGTGGCCGGTGAGCCGGGCTGTTTCCCGACGGCTGGCCATGTCCCACAACCGCACCGTCCCGTCGCTACCGCCGCTGGCCAGGGTACGGCCGTCCGACGTGAACGCCACCGAGGCGACCGTGCCCTTGTGGCCGGTGAGCCGGGCTGTTTCCCGGCCGCTGGCCACGTCCCACAACCGCACCGCCCCGCCGCCGCCGCTGGCCAGGGTTTTGCCGTCTTCCGTGAACGCCACCGAGGTGACATAACCCTTGTGGCCGGTGAGCCGGGCTGTTTCCCGGCCGCTGGCCACGTCCCACAACCGCACCGCCCCGTCGCTACCGCCGCCGCCGCTGGCCAGGGTTTTGCCGTCTTCCGTGAACGCCACCGATTCGACCCAGCCCTTGTGGCCGGTGAGCCGGGCTGTTTCCCGGCCGCTGGCCACGTCCCACAACCGCACCGCCCCGTCGCCGCCGCCGGCGGCCAGGGTACGGCCATCCGACGTGAACGCCACCGAGTGGACCCATTTTTGGTGGATGGTGGGCTGGGCTGGGCCGGTGAGCTGAGCTGTTTCCCGGCCGCTGGCCACGTCCCACAACCGCACCGCCCCGTCGTCGCCGCCGCTGGCCAGAGTTTGGCCGTCCGACGTGAACGCCACCGAGCGAACCGAGCGCGGGAGGTCGACAAGAACGGCGATTCCGGGGCGGGCGGCTGCGGCCTTGAGGCTGTACTCGGCCTCTATCGCGGCGGGGCTGTTCTGGTTCAAGGAGTCACTGATGCTGCTGGCGGTCATGCTCAGCCGTTTGGCCTGGACGGGGTCGCTGTCGTCCGTGGCTTCGCTTCGTTTGCTGAGCAGGGCGACGATGGAGGCGTCGCGTTGACCCACAGCCGCTTGCTGGCTGCGTTCGGCGTCTTGCCGGCTGCGCTGGACGAAGATCGTGGCGGTGGCCAGGAGCGCGACCAGCACCACCAGGATGGTGGTGGTGGCGCGGCGGCGGTGGGTGCGGCGCTGCTGGGCGCGGGTGCCGGCGGCGAGGAATTCGTGTTCGGCGGGTGTGAGGGGCAGAGGGAAGGTGGGGTCGGCGAGGCGTTGCGCGGCGGTTTCCAGCAGGCTGCCGGTGTACAGGTAGGACGGGTCGCGGCTGGGGGCCCATTCGGCGGCGGCGGCGCGCAGCCGGGTGTGGATGAGGCGGTCGGCGTGGGTTTGGGCCAGCCATTCCTCGCCGAGCAGGGGCCAGGCGCGCAGCAGTACCTCGTGGCTAATCTCCACGGTGTCGGCGGCCAGGGTGAGCAGGCGTTCGGCGGCGAACGCCTCCAGCACCGCCTCCACCTCGCCTACCTGGGCGGGAGTTCGGCCGTCGGTCAGGGCGGCGCGGGGGACGCGGTCGGCGGTGTCGATGCCGTCGCTGCCGGTGGTGGTCAGGCGCAGGAAGATCTGCCGGGTGAGGTCCTGCTGGGCGGGGGTGAGCCGGTTGTAGACGCGTTGCGCGCTGTCGGCGACCGCGCCTTCGATGCCGCCGGTGCGCTCGTAGTCGGCCAGGGTCAGCAGCTGGCCGGTGCGGTGGCGCCAGGCCTGGTCCAGCGCGTGGGACAGCAGCGGCAGCGTCCCGGCGCCGCCGGCCGCCGCGGCAGACGGCGGGCCGGGTGAGGTGGGCCGGTGGGTGTGGATCTCCCGCAGCAGCGTCTGGACCAGGTCGTCCTCCACCTCCGAGCCGGCCCGGCGGGCCGGTTCGGTGATGGCCAGGCGCAGTTGCCGCTCGGTCATTCCGGTGAGCAGGTGACGGTCCTGGACCGCCTGGGCCAGGGGCGGGTAGTCGGCGCAGCGGGCCTCGAAGTCGGCCCGGACCACCAGCACCACCAGCGCCGCCGGTGCTTGGTCGGGGCCGTGCCCGACGGTGGCGGCGGCGTGCAGCGCGGTGATGAACGCGGCGCGCTGGCCGTCGTCGGCGCACTGGGTGAACAACTGCTCGAACTGGTCGATGAGCAGGACCAGCCGCCGCTGCCCATCCGGTTCTGGGATTGCCAGCTCCTGCCCGTCCGGTTCTGATGTCGGCGGGTGTGGCACCGGCGGGGTTGGTGGTGGGGGGATTGGTGGTGCGGCGCCGGCGTGCAGGGCGGCCTGGCGGGCGGTCAGGGCGAACCCTTCCGGATCCTGGGCCAGGGCGTGCCGGACCGTGCCGGCATCGGCCCCGGCCAGGGCCGCGACCCGGACCGCCAGTTCCTCCAGCGGGGTCCGGGTCGGGGTGAACAGCAGGCAGGGCCAGCCGGCCGCGTGCGGCGCGCCGTCCAGACCGCTGCCGCGCAACCGGGGCAGGATCCCGGCGCGCAGCACGGAGGACTTGCCCGCGCCGGACACCCCAGAGACCATCAGCAGGTCGCCGGCCGCCGCCTGGCGGGACAGGCGGGCCATGAGCCGGCCGGTGACCTGCTCGCGGCCGAAGAAGTAGGCCGCGTCGCGTTCCTGGAAGGCGTTCAGTCCGCGGTAGGGGGAGTCGACTGTGCCGCGCACGTCCACCAGCGGCGGCACACCCGCCGTGTCGCTCCAGGTGTGACGGCCGTAGCTGTAGATGATCTGGGTGTTGCCCTCGCCGATCTGCACCCCGGTCGCGGTACGCGCGTCGATCACGTACTGCGGGCCGTCCCCGCCCGGCTCAGCATTCGACTCGGCGGTCGGCGTTGCGGACGGCCCGGCAGGAGGTGCAGGCGGGCCGGGAGCGGGCTGCGGATCCATCGGGGGCCTCGTGTCCTGCGGGGGTCAGGTCGGGTCAGGCGGGGTCGGTGGGCGGGTGGAAGGTGTTGTGCTGGGTGAGGTGCTCACCGACTTGGACGGCGTGGGCATGCCGCAGGTCCACCACGTATTTGCCGGTGCCGGTGGACGGCTCATCGGTGTCACCAGGCCGCGGGGCGCGCTCGTCGCCCCCGTTGTCGCCCGCGTCGGCGGGTGCGGAGACCGGTCGCCGGCCATCGGCCGCCACCGGCGGAGCCTGCTGCGCGGCTGCTGCCGTCTCGGGCGGGGCGATGCCGGCCGGGATGCGGCCGGCGCGGGCCTGCGCGCGCAACGCCAGCACCGAGACCACGAGCCCGGCCGCGCCCAGCAGCATGCCGGAGAACATGCCAATCACGCTGGCCCGCTGGTCCAAACTGTCCAGCAGTTTCGGGGGCAGGTTCAGCGGGTCGGCGAAGAACCACAGCAGCCCCGCCACCAGACAGGCCGCCAGCACCACCAACGCGATGATCGCCATGCCGCGCCACAGCCGCGAACCCGTCGCTCGCCCCGCCTCGGGCGTCGTCTTCGACATGCCTCCAGAGTGCCCCCCGAACCGGCGCGAGCGGGGCCGAAAGCAGCAAAGCGTTACCGTCGGCGGGACCGTTGGTTGCGGGACAGCCTGGAACCCTCTGGATGATGCAACGCCGCCGGGCCCTGCGCCATCTCATCGGCGACGCCTGTGCCACTCTTGGCGTCGGCACCTTGAGCACCGCGAAGATCAGCCAACGTGGCACACGCGAAAGAAAAGATCATCTCGCGCTGGCCTGCGAGAAGCGGCCACGAACCCAAGATAACGATCGCCAGGTCAGGGGTTGAGCAGGAAGGTGGTGCCGGCCTCGTTCACCAGTGTCGGGCGCAGCGGCCGCCATCCGTAGTCGAGCTTGGCGGTCTCGCCTTCGATGTCGACCTCGATGAATCCGAAGAAGTTGATGTTCTCTCGGTGGCCTGGTGCGATGAACGACAGCAGCTCGTCGGGGACCTCGCGGCCCTGCTCGCGCAGCTCGGTGATGCCCATTGCGTAGTACTCCGTCGTCCACGTGATGACGGCGTTGGTGAGGATGGTCAGACACCAGGACTGCTCGGTCTGGTCGGTCAGGTGGGGCCGGACGATCGTGCCTTGCTGGGCGTAGTGCAGGTCCCGGCGCAGCGCGTGCAAGCTCTCGCCCTTGTTGAGCTGCCGGGAGATCTTCCGCCGGTACACCGGGTCTGACAGGTACCGGGCGGCATGGATCGTGCGGCGGATGCGCCCCCATTCCTTGATCGCCGCTGCGAGAGTGTTCTGCCGTGAGGCCGCCGACCATTTCCCGACCACCAGGGACGCGGTCGCCTCCCCGAACTTCAGCGATCCGGCCATCCGCAGCATGTCGTCCCAGGTGGCGCGGATCAGATCCTCGTTCCACCGGTCGGCCAGCAAAGGTCCGGCGTGCGGGTAGAGGGCGTTGGTGGCGGTCGGGTTGTCGACCCGCTGCATCGTGATCTTCCCCAGATCGCGGATCCGCGGGGTCAGCGCCTTGCCGACGAGGTCGAACAGCCCGAAGTTCACGAGCGTGGCGCCGTGGGTGTCGGTCGCGTGCTCGTGGATCGGCAGGTCGGTCTCGTTGCCGAGCAGCTCGTCCAGGGTGTAGTTGGCCTCGCGGGTGGTGGGGACGATCTGCTTGGTGCCGTAGGTGGACCACTGATCGGAGACATGGGTGTAGGTCGACAAGACCTTTCCCCCGTGGATGTTCATGTCACGGCCGGTCAACGACTTGCCGCGGATGGGGAAGCGCTGGCCGTCGGAGGAGGACATGGTGCCGCCGCCGAACTTCCCGGCCAGCTCCAGCTGGTAGTGGTGGTTGACCAGCACCGTGTTGGCCTCGCGCAGCGTCTCCTCCCGCACGTACCACTCCTGGGTCCAGGCGAGGGTGTCGTAGGAGACGCCGCAGGCCTCCGACATCCGGGTCAGTCCGAGGTTGGTGGCGCCTGCGATGAGCACCGCGAGGATGTTGCGGCGGGTCTCCACTGACAGGTTGATCTTCCGGCCGCCGGCATGGGTGAAGCAGTCCAGGAACTTCGTGCGAACGTCCAGCTCGATCAGCAGCGAGGCGATCGGCACGAACGGCAACATCCCCGCCAGCTCTTCGCGCAGCGCCTTGGCCTCGGCGGGGATGTCCTCGGCCGACAGCGGCGGGATGACCAGCCGACCTTCCTCGTCCAGGCGGACCGCGCCCACGTCGTTCGGAGCGGCGTTCGCCAGGGTCTCCTCCAGTTCCTCCAACGCCTGGTGGAATTCTTCCTTGACCTGGTCGATCGCCTCGGACGCGGTGGCGGACCTGCGGACCAGCTGGCAGAACTCCGCCCGCTTGCCCTCCCACTGCTGCGGGGTGAACAGGTAGGTGCCCGGGTCGGCGTACCGGCGCGAGCCGGGCACGAACACATCTCCGGAGCGGAGCCCGTCTCGCAGGGCGAGTACCACGCATAGCTCCCAGTAGTGCCGAAACGCCGTGTCATCACCAGCCTTACGGGCCTTGGCCAGGTAGTCGGCGTACCGAGCCGCAACGAACGACGTCGGCGCCTCGGCCGGGACCTTGCGCCCGTGGGTGCGGTTCAGTTCCTTCAAAATCATCAACGAGGTCATCAGATCCTGGGCGCCGGGCCCACCCTGAAAATCGATCACCGACAGCACCCTCGGAGTGAAGCGGCGCAGGTAGGTGTAGGAAGCCTCCAGCGCCGCCAGCCGCCCGTGGTCGCGGGGCAACGGCTTCCACGACACCGAGGCGACCTCGCGGAGCTTGTCGAGTCCGATCTGGTCGCGCAGCAGACCGCCGACCTCCTCGTCCGCGATGCCCGGGTCGTTCAGCACCGGCAAGATCACATCCATCAGCAGCTGACGGGCCTCGCCCCTCTTGGCCCGCTCCGCCAGGGCCTCGTCAGTCTTGGCCTTCGCGTGGGACTCGCGCGCCGATACCGCCTGGTCGAACAAGGCGATGACCTCGTCCAGCTGGTCGACCGCCGACTGCGCGACCAGCGAAAGCAAGATCGGGTAGCGGCGCTCGGCCCGCCGTTCCAAGCCCTGCACCGTGGACCGGCGGGCCACCGTGGCCAGGAAGCGGCGCCGCTCCCGGGGCAGCATTGACAGGTCCAGCTGGTGGGCGTCCATCCCCCGCAGATACAGCAGCTTGTCGACCGACACCCCGATCGCCGGGACACTCGCCTCCACCGCCGGCGTCGTCAGCCACCGCAGCCGGGACGTCCCGATCTCCGGATCATCCAGCAGCAAACCGTCCAGGCCGGCCCGCATGGATCGGGTGAGCAGATGCCCGACCTTCTGAGTGGTCAGCTTCCCCGCCGCTGCGCGGGCCGTGGTCACCAGCTCCATCAGCGTGACCACACCGGGCCGCACCACCTGGGCGGCCTGCAGGTGCTCCACCGCCTGCTGGAACAGCAGACTCGGAGTGTCGTGCTCCATCGCCCGATCCAAAAGGAACTGCTCCAGCTCCTTCCACTGGATACTGCCCGGCTTTGGGTTCTTCCACGTCAGGTACTTCAGAACCGCCTTCAGATGATCGCTGCGGGTCTGTGGCCGCTTCCGCGTCACCCGGTCGTACTGTTCGAGCATCCCGGGGAACACCGCCATCTGGCCCGCCAGCCGCAGCAGCGCCGCCTGCGGGATCTCAAGGAGGTCGTCGGGGATGTAACCGAGCCACGGCAACGTACACAGCTGAACGGCCAGCCCCAACCGAGCCTCCGGGCCCCGGCCCGGCGCGTCCAGAAACCCATGCTCGCGCGGCGTCAACGTGAAGTACTTGTTCAGCTCCTCGCGTCCGATATCCGGGAACGACCGCAGACGCTCCAACTGCTCATCCGACAGGAACCGCGTTGACATCAACCACCTCGTACGTCACAGAACACACGAACCATGACGAACCGTAGTCGAGAAGATCAACAACCGTCCCAGAAACCTGGGTAACCGCAGCTCAGAGGCCTATCCGTTGGATTTGCGCTGTTCGCTACGGGGACCCCGACGCGGCCAGGCATGGATCTACTCTCGCGTGGGTGGAGGAGATCGCCGACCTGGGCTTGGAGAACTACGCGACCGGCTGACCGCTCAGGTCGCCCTGGAGATCCTCGGGGAAACCTGAAGGGGCTTACCCCGCCGGATTCGCCAGTTTCTCGTACTCGGCGCGGTCGTAGGGACAGAACTTGATCCGATGCGGGGGAATGGGCGCATCTTGTGCCGTGGGGTAGTCGGTCGGATTAAGGGCGAATAGGTAGCAGCCGAATTCAGGCCGAGGGGGGACAGTGAGATCGAATGTGGCCTCTCCGTTCGCGTCTGTCTGCACAGGAAACGCGGTCTGGAAGGTGAAATCGGTCATGCTGACGGATTTCGCGAGATAGAGGCCGATGGTCTGTCGGCTGTAGGGCGGAACGCCGACCACACCCAAGCGCACGACGGATCCCGGGTCGGGGGGAGGCGAATCCGTCATAGTGGTGATCAAACGAGGGTGCTGCGACCGTCGCATGTGGAACTCACCTGTCACCGTGGCCCCGTCGTAGGAGAGGATGACGCGGTATCTGCCGAGCAGTTCTCCCGTCAGCTTTCCGAACGACTCCGCCAACTGGTATTCGCCTCCCGGGAGTATGACGAACTCGGTGGCGCAAGTCGGGAGGGTCGACCGGATCCTCTGGTCCGACGGCGTCTCGATGATCACATCGCCGGGTTTCGGTGGTTCGGCCGTAGCGTCACGAAGGGGTATACCGGCGATAAATAGATAGACCGGCCAGCCGAATTCCGAGATGTTGCCATCCGCGGGTTCCTCTGTCCACCGCTTCCCCGGAAGATGGCCAGCGAGTCCGGCGTTTACCCATTGGTTGCGGATCTTCAATTCCAGGGGCTCGTCGTACAAATCGGCGCAACCGGATCCGTCGGCACCCATGCTCTGCGTCAGAAGCGCGGGCACCCCGTTCTCCGGGGCTTCACGCCGCTTGAACAGACCGACGGTGTCGGCGCCGATTTCGACGGTGGGGCTCTTATCGGCGGCGGTCGCCCGCGGCTCCGGAGTGCTCTCGCCTGGTGGCAGCGGAGACTGACACCCCGACAGAGCGAGGGTGAGAAGGGCGGAGACGAGTATTCGGGACAACGTCAGCACCTTACGGTCGCGTTCGAGAGTGGCGCGGACACGCTCGGACATGGGGTTTCGTCGAGCCTTTTCTGTAGATTGGCTTTGAAGTCGAGAAAAAGCTTTTTGCGTTCTCCGTCCAGAGCCAGTTGGGCGGCTTTGTCGAATTGGAGGATGGCCTGGCGGGTTCTCTCCTGCTGTGGCCCGCCGCCCTCGGCCGGTGAGTCGGCGAACGCCAGCAGGGCGTACGCCTCGCTGGCCAGTTCGCGCATCAACAGGTTGCCGTCTGAGTGGTACTGCTGGATGACGCGGGTGAGGGCCGTCCTCGCCTGCTGCCATTCGTCGCGTAGGAGGGCCTGACTCCGGCAGACGTGGATCTGGCCTAGGCCGAAATCGGCCCGCGCTCGGGTCATCGATGTCGCGGAGGCGTCCGACAGGATGTTCTGGTAGAGCCGCTGGCTCTCGTCGAGCCCGGGTGCGTCGGGGCCGTCACACTCACGGAAGGACCGCCGGTAGACGAGCTGGGCGAGCCCGAGTTCGGCCCGGACAAACTCCGGACGGTCGGCCAGGGTCTGCCGATAGTGCCGTTCGGCGCCGGCGAGGTTGTCCTGACGGATCTGGATGTTTCCGAGCATCAGATGGGCGATGATTCGGACGGCCGCGCTCTTCCCGTCCGCCGCCCTGCGGAACGCCTCCCGCGCTCTGTTGTAATCCTGGTGCTCGTAGTAGGCAAGCCCAGGCACGAGTTCGGCGATGGCCGCCGCTGCGGCGAGGAGTTCTCCGCGCAGTTCGGCGGATGCCAGCGAGTCCAGCGGAAGCCGTCCCAGCACCCGGAGATCGTCGAGTTCCAGCTCGCCCGCGACTTCGGGCGCGTCGCGCACATGAGCGGGGGTAACGAAGAGCCGTGGCGAGACGATGGTCTCGTCGCCGTCGACTCGGACCACTGACCAGATGAGGATGTGGGCATTCAGCCGCGCCGCCACTTCGGACATGGCCCCGTCCGTGCCGGGAGATCGGTCCAGCGTGACGGCGATCACGTCGGTACGTAGGTCCGGATGACGGGCGCGCAGCCGCTGTCGCAATTCACCCGGGATCTGGTTGGCGAAATCCTGGAGCCGGTCGCCGGATGAGAACCGGACGACCGCGATGTTGAAGTCCCCGCGCATCGGCCTTGGCCACTCCGGATCGGCGTCGGCCGTCCACCAGCCGACGCCAGCGACGACCAGCACGAGCACCGCCGCCACCGGAGGTGACCAGCGTCGCCAAAGCCGCCGCTCATGGGCAGCACGCATCCTGACGAGCGCTTCGGCCCCGAACGCGGCTCCGCCATTGGCATCGATGATCGAGTGATGTGTCGGGCAGAGCAGGATGAGGTTCTCGTACGCATCCAGCCTGTCCTTGTGAAAGGCGGGATCATGCCGCGGCCCCGCCGAGCGGGCGGACCGGATGTGGGCCTCCTCCCCGACAACAGCGACCATGACCGTGCCGGTGGCTGCGTTGACACCGTCGACCGTGAGTTTTTGCCTGCACCCCGGGTAGGAGCAGTTATTTCGGGCGCGCGTCCAGAGCGTTTTGCGGTCTTTGACGCTTATGGTCACGGAATCCTCGTCATCTACCCGATCTTCGGCATCACGGATTCTCGCATAGCGAGCCGCAATAGCGACAAAAAAGAAAGGCGTCCATGATTAGCACTTAAAGTCCGTTATATCCGAACTGCCCCAATTATAGCTGGAGTGGCTTTTTGCCATGAAGCGATGATTCAGGTCCGCGCCGTTAGGGGTGTTGGTAAGGCTCGATCCACCAGCCGCCATCTGTCGGGGGCGGCCGGAGTACGCCAGAAGGACACTGCGGATCGGGCGATGTGCCGGATAAGGGGCCGTTATCCGGTACATCGCCGACGTCATAGTGCCGTTGACCAGCAGTGGCGTGAAGACGGCAGCCGCGCGACTCGAGCACATTATCTGGTACATGCTCAGATCAGCCCGGCCGGACATGGTGGCGGTGGCCTGCGGGGATGTGGTGGCACGGTGTGTTTCTGGCATACTCCGGCCGCCCCCCCACGGCCACGATCACCGTGGCCTTCCAGGGCCACTACAGCCGCTTCGTCGACATGCCACCCGACTGAGAAGGAAGACCAGACCAAACACACCAATGTGACACCCCAGAAGAGCTAGCTCAGATGGGAGGAGGAGGCCGATTCGGCGTCCTCTCTCCTGCCGAGAAGCGTGCAGTTGGGCGTCCCAGATGCGTCTTCCCCAGCGGCACGGTCAGCTGTAATCGATCTCACCATCCGGGGTCAAGCCGTTTGCCAAAAGAGCCGCTGCCTGGTCCGGAGGCAGTCCGCCCCTGCTAGCCAGCTCACGCAGTTGGGTCGCCGCCGCTCCGCTACCGTAGCGAACCACCTGTTCGAACAGCGTGGCGACGTCGTTGAGGCCTGCGGCGACGCGCGCGACTGGCTCTTGAGCCAGTGAGCCCGGCTGACGGGCGTGCTTGAGCAGGACCCGGTACTTCTCCCAGCCCCGACCTAGCTGGTCAAGCAGCGCGCCGAGACTGATGATGGCAAACCTGTCGTCGGGGCTCGCGTGCTCGAGCCGGTATTCCAGAAGCGCGACTGCATCATTGGCCCGCCCTGCCGCCACCAGCGCCTGAACCACCGCATTCTGTGCCACTATCGAGTCGGTGATGCGCACCAGTTCGATCGCATCGGCCATCCGGTCGTGGTCGAGGTACCAACGAGCCAGGTAGGTGACCGCCTCCTGGTTTCCGGCCACAGCCAGTTCGGCAATCTCCGTGATCTCGTTGCCCCCCAGCCTCCACTCGAACCAGACCGCCATCGCCTCGCGGATGCCGCCACGGGCCAAATCGCCGATCTCATCCCACTGCTCCAGCCGCACCAGAACCGAGACAAAACGGCCGACATCCACCGTCTGGTACGGTCTCGCTCGGAACTGTGCCCGCAACCGGGTCGCCGCCTCCTCCAGCTCGTTCCGCTCGATCAGCAGATCGCACACAGCCCTGGTGGCCTCGTCGTTTCCTCGATCGGCCAGCCATCGGAGCCCGTCCGCGTCGCCCGCGTTCTTCAATGCCCGGCACAGCGCCCAGGTTGCGCCGTCGTCCTGCTCGGCCAGCTCGCGCAACTCGGTCACGGCCGCCTGCTCGGCCAGTCGTCCATAGAGTTCCTGCACAGCCCAGTGCTGCGGGTGCTGCGTCGGCCTGATCCAGCGAAGCGCGGCCAGGGCATCGTCCGCACGACCTTGGCCATCGAGCATGGCCACCAGTGTGTGCCCTGCCCAGTGGAAACCCTGCCGGGCGTGCTCGGACAGTAACTGCTCGGCCGCAGCCGGGTTCTCATTCAGCAAGGTACGCGCCTGGGCATAAGCCGACGAGATCGCCCGCAGGTCCGCGCCGGGCACTCGCAGGTCCCAGCCTAGGTGCGGATCGCTCATCCGGGCCACGTGATCTCCCAGCGCCTCAGCGGCATAACGGTCGCCGGCGGCGGCGTGGTCGAACAGTTCCTCGATCCGATCTGATTCGATCAGCGCGTAAGCCCACCGCATCCCGGCCCAGCGGCTACCGGCCGCAGCCTCGGCGCGCATTTCCTCAAGCTCACCGTTACGGGCCATCAGGTTTACGACATGGACCTCGGTGCCCTCGCCACCGAGTTCCCGGCATCGCCGGTATAGCGGCAGGTCGTAGCGGTGTAGCAATCGATGTTCCGCGTTAAGGGCCAGCCGGAACGCATCCTCGTGGTCATCGACATGCGCGAGGAGCGCCTCCCACAGCACGGCGGGAACGGTGTTGCCATGGCGGGACTGTTGGCCGTGCTGGACGAGGTAGTCGTGCAGGTCGTAGCCATCGGCCGGTCCCGAGCCAGGCTGCTTCCGCCGGGCGAACAGGGCCGTCACGCCATAGTGCGGGTCCCGGGACGCGCGTCTCAGACCGCGTTCGAACCAGTCCTCCGGCGGGTCGATGCGAGCGTCCCCCTCCAGGTAGGCGGGCGCAGCCGCGCGCATCAGTGCGGGTGGGATCGGGCGGAGCATTCCCATCCGCCTGGCGTCCATCGCAGTCGCAACGATGGCCCTGGCGTACCAACCTTCCGCAGTGGCTGGCTGCTCGTGCTGCGATACGAGCAGCGGACCGCCGGCCAGCGTCTGGATGACCAAGCGGTCGGGGCCAGCGGTGCGCACGGCCGTGACCAGACGCCGATCGGCAGCGGGGTCCGCGAGTACGGCCTCCATCTCTCGCTCGGTAAATGAGGCCGGCACGTCAACCACGGTCGCTTGGTGGAGTAACAGGTCGCGCACCGGGCGCGCACTGGGCTCGGTGGTTAGTCTCTCCCAGTCTCCTGGCCACAGCGTCGCCACGATCAGAACCGGACCGGCGGCGCCGCCGTCCAGCAGCGCTCCCAGATCGGCGGCCACAGCGGCGCCGTCGGCGCTGGTCAGCAGGTCCTGGCAATCGCCGAGCCAGAGCACGCCGGGCACTGATAGCCCACCGTCCAGTGTCTTCCTTGCCTGGCGTGCATCCCGGGGAAAGCGCAGCGGCCAGTCCCGCAGCATCTCGTGCTGAAGGATAGCCTCATACAGCGCGCGGGACTTCCCGGTTGAGGATCCGCCGCGCAGCACGATCAAGGCACTGTCCGCCGGGTTTTGAAGTAACCGATCCAACCTCTCGTCATGGGATCGGCGCAGGTAGCCGGGCAGCTCCGGTTCAGCTTCCTCTGACAGGCCGCTGCGCAGCGTCCGGTGGATCGCCAGATCCGCCGGACGCCATACGCAAATCGTGCGGCTGTCGGTCTTCTCGTCGTCCGGTGTGGTCGCTGTATCGGAAGTCGACGCTGATCCCACTCGGCACCGCACTTGCTCCCCCTCGGCAGGTACGGCTTCGGGTGCGGGCTGCGGATGCGGCGCTGGGGGACGCCCGCCCCGGCCTACACCCTGGCGTCGTTGCGCCAGTGCCGCACGCCGAGTCTCCTGCCACCATCCAGAGGGCTGAGCCACAAAAGCCGGGGTGCGCTGCCGGGCCCGCGGCCGCAGAAACTCCTCGATCAACCACGTCGCGACCATCGGATTGGATGGGACGTTCACGCCGTTGAGCCAGTCGCTCCAGGACGAAGAGGTTACCTTCAGCGACGGTTTTTGCGCCTCGGCCTGCTGGGTGATCGTCGCACCGGTCGGGGAACCGGCCGCCGCATACAGCGCGCGCAGCGCCGTCGCGTACCGGGCCGTCACATCCTCAGGCCCGGGTTCGGGCTTGCTCACTTTTCCTCTCTCGCTTCGCATCTTCCGGCGCCGGATCCGGATCGGAAACCATCCGGAAAACCCGCTCCATTCATCTTCTCCCAGGTCTCCTACCCTGCCTGCTCTGCCGGGCACAGAGGGGCGAAAGCCGGAAAACATTCCGGAGTGGCTCAATCGCCCCTACCAGTCCCGACACCACGAGCTCGGGGCCCGCTGGAAGGAGACTCACCCATGATCGACCGCCGGTTCGTGCGCCGTCTGACTCGCGCCGCCCTGGCTGCCGCTATCCGCGGCGCCGCCGCGGCAGCGGCAGCGGCTCCCATCACCCTGGCTATCTGGTGGATCACCCACCGTTAACCCGTCCCACCCTCTGATCTGGCCTCCGTATCTGATGCGGAGGCCAGACACAGCCCTCGCATCATGCGAAAGAAGGGCTCGGCAATGAAGGTGTGAGGGTTAATCTCCCTTCGCCTGCTCCCGCCCACGCCTCACAACAGCCGCTCTCGCAAGGGTGCTCCTCACACCCACGGGGATGGTCCCGGTAGCCACCGCTGCGATCCGTTTGATCGCCACCCGTCGGCGACACCGCGCCAACAGCATGCCCTCATTCGTCGGCCCCGGCTCAGAGCCATCGCAGACCCGCAGAGATCGCGAACTTTCATAGGGGGGCAGACCAAGTACGCCGGAAAGGGGCAATGGGCTGGTCAGAGTCCGCGCTGATCGGGAGTGTGGATCAGCGGCTGCCTGTTTCCAGTTCGGGCGGGCGGCGGGCGGCGCGCAGTTCGCGCAGGTTGGGGATGTGGTTGTAGAGCGTTCCTGGGCTCACGCCGAGGAGTTTGGCGATCGAGGTCACCGAGTGTTCGGGGTTGGGCAGCATGTCCTGGGCGGCGCGTAGCAGGTCGGGGGTGACCACGGTAGGGCGGCCGCCGACCCGGCCGCGTGCCTTGGCCGCGGCCAGGCCCTCGCGGGTGCCGGCAACGATGAGTTCGCGGATGAACTCGGCCAGCGCGGCGAAGACGTGGAAGACCAGTCGTCCGCCCGGGGTGGTGGTGTCGAGGTTCTCGTGCAGCGAGGTGAAGCCGATCTCGCGGCGGCGTAGTTCGCCGACCATGGTGATCAGATCGGCCAGGGAGCGGCCGTAGCGTCCAGCGAGGGAACGGTGAGCGTGTCGCCGGCGGTCAGGAAGGCGTGGCATGCCTTCAGTTCGGGCCGGTCGACGTTCTTGCCGGACTTGGTGTCGGCGAAGATGCGACGGCATCCGGCGGCGGTCAGGGCGTCGAGTTGGCGTTCGAGCTTTTGGTCGCTGGTGGAGACGCGGGCGTAACCGATGCGGATGTCGCTGGGACGGGCCGGGAAGGCGGCGAGCAAGTCGGTGGGCGGATCGGAAAGGGGCGTCACGGCCGCCATTTTCTCAACAAACGGTCTTCAGGGGTTGTTGAAGCACTGGGGTTGTTGAAGGGGTTTTTGAAGGGTTTCCGGGGCTCGAAGACTCTTCTGCCATGATCGTCAATAAACGATGGTTTTTTGACGATTGTGATGGCCTGTAGACCTACCGCGGGGATCCGATTTGAGTTACTCGCGGGTTGCTTTGTCTCTCGCTACAGCTCCGGGAAGGCCGTTGTGGGACGCTACCGCTCGACCAATGCTCCCGAGCCTGGCCCGTTCGCAGTATCGGGGGTTCACCTGGCCTCAGTCCTTGGCTCGCTGGCTCGCTGCATGGGGAGAAGAAGGGCGGGGATCAGTGCGAGGGCGGTGGCGCCGAGGATCCACCAGAAGGTGTCCGCGAAGGCGGCCCCCGGCGCGCCGGGGTGATGGGCTGTACGGTTTTGCAGGATCGCTGCCAGTACGGCTGCGCCGACCGAGGCGCCGATCGTCTGGATCATGGTGATGGCGCTGGTCGCGCCCGGAATCGCGGTGGGTGGCAGACCTTGGTAGGCGGCGGCCGAGACCGGGACGGCGACGGCGGCGATCCCGATGCCCCAGACCAGCAGTGAGGCGGCCAGGATCAGGTCGTGGGTGTGTGCGGTGACCTGCGTGTAGGCGAGGGCGCCGAGCGTGGTCACGGCGATCCCGGTCAGCACGACGGGACGGGCGCCGATGCGGTCGGTCAGTTTGCCGACGTAGGGCAGGGCGAGCATCGTGCCCAGACTCTGGGGGACCAGGAGCATGCCGGCGGTGAGCGCGCTGTGGCCGCGGACCTGCTGGTAGTACAGGGGGATCAGGATCAGCGCTCCGAAGATCGACAGCCGGGACATGAAGTTGAGCGCCGAGGCTGCGGCCAACGCCCGGTGGGTGAACAGGCGTAGATCGATCAGCGGGGTGTCGGAGGTGCGCAGCGCGTAACGGACGAACGCGGCCAGCAGGGCCGTGCCGACTGCCAGCGGGAGCAGCCCGCCGCCGGGGGTGCCGGTCCGAGACAGGCCGTAGACGATCAGCGCGAGGGCAGGGGACAGCAGTGCCACGCCGGTCAGGTCCAGGTGCCGGGCTTCCCGCCGGCCGTCGTCGGAGAGACCACGGTAGGACAGCAGCAGCGCGAGCAGACAGATGGGCGCGTTGATGTAGAAGATCCAGCGCCAGCCGGCGCTGTCGACGATCAGGCCGCCGAGCAGTGGCCCGACGAGGGGCGCGAACTGCGCGGGCACGGCCGCGATCGCCATCACCCGACCGCGGCGCTCAGGGCCGGCGGCCCGGATGAGGATCATCATGCTCAGCGGCACGATCATGCCGCCGCCGACGCCTTGCGTGGCCCGGAACGCGATCAGGCTGCCTACCGACCAGGCGGCCCCGCACAGCAGCGAACCGGCAAGGAAGGCGGTGAGGGCGAACAGCCACATGGTCCGGGTGCCGAACCGCTCGGCCAGCCGGCCGGCCAGGGGGATGACCATCGCGATCGACAGCAGATATGCGGTGTTGACCCACTGAACCGTGGCGATGGGGGCGTGGAAGGCGCGGGTCAGGTCGGTCAGCGCGACGGTGACCATTGTCATGTCCAGCATGGCGGTGATGGTGCCTGCGACGACAACGGCACTGAGCTTCAGCAGGGCGCTGTCCAGGCGCGTGGTGGTTGGGGTGTCACTCATGGCCGCACTGTACTGTGTAGTGTAGTGTAGTTCGCTGGCTACACTGCACGGTATAGTGAATGCTTGTGAAGGAACCAGCCATGTCGAACAGCCCGCCCCCGCTCCGTCAAGGGTCACCGGCCAAACGCGCCGCGATCGTACGCGCGGCACTTGAGGTGTTCGTGCGGGAGGGGTACACGCGTGCAAGCGTCGACGCCATCGCCGCCGGCGCGGGCGTCTCCAAACGCACCATCTACGACTACTACGGCGACAAGGAACAACTGTTCCTGTCAACCCTGGAGGAGACCAAAAGCGCACAGACGGAGGAGTTCCAGAAGCTGCTGGAGCGCACTCTCGGTCAGATCGATGACGTAGAGACCGCCCTGACCGTCTTCGGCCGCGAGTTCGCCACCGAAATCGCGCGATCGGCGGAACGGGCCGCCGTGATGCGCCTGATGATCGCAGAGTCGACACACTTCCCCGCCCTGCTGGAGCCGAACTCGGCGAACCGTTCCGTCCAGCACGCTCTCGCTGACCGGCTGACCGAGTTGTCCGAGCAAGGGCTGCTTGACATCCCGGACCCGATGGAAGCCGCCGAGTTCCTCGGGCTGCTGGTCACCGGCCGGGTGAACCACCGCTCCTGGTACGGAGCCGTGCACCTCGACGACGCCGAGATCAACCACCTGGTCGCGGGCGGCATACGGATCTTTCTGCGCGCGTACCGACCCGACATTCCCGCTCACCAAGACCAGCCATGACACCCGACGCGGCAAGCCATTGGCCAACAGACCATCAGGAAGGTAACAGCACGAAGGAGGCGATCCGTTACCGAAGGCTTTGCGGCTCGCCATAGCTGACGGAGGCGCAGCACGTGATCAAACCAGGGCTGTGAGCACGACCTGGCCGATCTCGGGTTCAGGCGGCCAGGCCGACCGTGGTGAAGTCGATCTCGGTGAGCTCGGGGTTGAACGCCGCGGGCCGCACACCGATCTCGTCGGTGGCATAGGCGCCGAATCGGCTGATGTGGGCACGCAGGTAGGGCGACAGCGCGCCGAGCTCTTCGGCGGTGATGGGCCAGCCTTCGGCGATTAGGCCGCGCACCACGTCCATCAGGTCTAAGGCGTTGTGAAAAATGACCAGGTTGGCCAGCAGGGTGTTGAGCTTGATCAGCTTTTCCTGCTCTTCAGGGTCGTTGTGGGCGATCACGCCGGTGTTGCCGAACCCGAGCCACTGGGAGAAGGCGTTGTAGGTCTCGACCTTGTTGGTGGCCGCGGTGACGCGGGCGCGCAGCGCCGGATCAGCCAGGTAGCGCAGCAGCGCCACCGTACGCACGCTGCGGCCGACCTCGCGAAAGACCTTGTAGATGCGGTTCTTGCGAGAGTTGGAGCGCAGCCGCCGCATCAAGGTGGCCGAGGACAGACGGCCCTCGCTGATGGAGATGGCCACCTGCATCAGGTCGCGCCAGTGCCGCTCGATCAGCTCCCAGTCGATCACGTTGCGGCCGCGTTCGCCGAACAGCTCGTCGATGTGCGGGTAGACCAGCTGGGAGCTGGCACGAAAGAAGGTCAGGTCTTTGAAGTTGCGGATGCGCGGCATCAGGTCGAAGCCGAACAGCGTGGCCAGGGCGAAGACCGGTGTCGACTGGCCCTGGGTGTCGGCGTGCACGGTGGTCGGCTGCACCTGGGAGGTATTGGCCAAAAGGCCCTCGATCAGGTGCACCGCCTCCCACACCCCGCACGGGATGAACCGGGAGAACAACGCCACGTAGGTGTCGGAGATGTAGTGGTAGGCGATGCCGCCCACCCCGCCGTACCGGATGCTGGTCTCGGCCAGCAGGTTGTCGATGTAGATCTCCACCTGGGTGCCGTCGGCGGCCACCGCGCTGCCGTCCCCCCACGCCTTGGCCACGTCGAGTTCGGCGAAGGCGTTGACGACGCAGGCGATCGCGGCGTTCAGCTTGGTGATGTCGATGTGGCGGTTGCGCACCATCGACAGCTCCCGGGCCGAGATGCCGGTCAGGTGCTTGGCGGCCTCGTACGGGCCGATGTTGATGCCGCCGGTGAACACCGCCAGGGAGTACCGAAACAGCGGATCTTTGATCTTCGGGTCCGAGCCGGACGCCGGGCCGAAGTGGTGGTGCCAGCCCAGCCAGTGCGCGGTGCGCGCCACGATGGACAGCAGCGAGCGCTCGGGCATGCGCCGGGCGATCGCCGCGGCCAGGTCCTCGGCGGCCTTCGGTGCGGTAGGGCCGCGGCGCCGCTTGAGAGCGGGCGCCCCCTCCTCAGTGATCGTCAGGTCGGTGTTGTCTTCGTATCCGGCGTCCAGGTGCGCGGCCGCTGCCAGGTGCGTGCCGCGCAGATGCTCGATGAAGCCGACTGCGGTGGGCGGCAGCCCGACCTGGGCGCAAAATCCCTCCAGCAGCGGCTCGCATTCGGCCCATGACAGCAGGTTGGTGCTCCAATCGGCGTACTCGCTTCCGCCGATCACCGCGATATCGCCGGTGCGCAGCTCCTCGGCCAGGTAGGTGAACACCATCACCTCGAAATGGCGGCGCGCCACCATGCCCGGCTGGCGGCGGTCGGTGATGGCGCGCCGCCAGTTGCCCGAGGCGAACATGATGCCCGACTCAAGGCCGCCCGCACTGACCGGCGGGGGCAGCGGGATGAAGTCGCGCCGCTTGGCTTCGTGGGTGCGAGCGTGCTCCAGCGCCACCAGCACCGAGTCATCACGGGAGGTGGCCTTCAGCTCCAGCTTGGTGACCAAGTCGAACATCACCGCCCGGTCCTTTTTGAAGAACCGGTGCGCCAGCACCTCGTAGTTGTCGCCGTGGAAGGCCGACACCGATTCAATGTCGGCCAGCTGGGCATCGAACCCGCCGGCCCGGTGCACCGCGGCGACCGCACGGGCCGCGCCCTCACCCGGTGCGGAGCCCTCGGGGTCGAGATGCTCCAGCACGGTGCGGTAGGTGCCGATCAGCCGCTCGCTGACCGTGCGCTGGCGCTGACGGATCTCCTCCAGCGCGGCCTTGGCCTTCTTCAGGTTGGCCGCCACCCGCTTGCACAACATCTCGGCCAAATCGTCGCGGGCCTGCATCCGCGCGGTGTGCAGCAGGCACGCCAGCAGCGCCACCTGTTTGACCGGGTCATAGCGCGACAGGGTATCGGCGTCCTGGGCGGCGGCCTCTCCCGCGAAGTCAGCGATCTTAGTGGGGGCCACCCCGTCCAGCCACGCCCCGGTATCGCCGAGGGCGTCGATCTCATCCAGGTACTTGGCCTGGGCCGCAAAACGTGTCCAGGTAGGGCGCTGGGCCGGTTTCTTCAGCCGGTTGAACATCGACCTTCCGTCCGGGCCCATCGTCGTCAGCAGCGCCTGCACCCGCTGGCGGCCCTGCGGTCCCATCCGCTCGACGACGCGCGTGAAGATCTCGGTGTTGACCCTGGCCCGGATGGTGGCGGTCATCTCATCCAGCGTGGTGAACCCCGGCAGTTCCAGGGACGCCTCGACCAGGCGCTCCAGCGCCACGTTGATCAGGTCCGGCGGGTTGTTCTTCGCCAGCGCCGCCTCTGCGATCGCTTTAGCGGCCACGGCCCGCGCCCGCGGCTGGTCATAGATCACGCCCTGGCGCGCCCGGATCTGCTTACGGTGCCACTTGGCGGTGCGCCCGGCCCCATGGTCGGGCTCGGTGTCCGGCCCGAGCGCCAGGCAGCGCCGCACATGGTCGACGACCACCTCGGGGATCTCCTGCCGGGAAGGGAAGCGTGCCATCTTCTGAAAGCACTTCAGCGCCAGCACCAGTGCGAACAGCGCCTGTGGACTGCTTGTCCGCTCTTGGGCCCAGGCGCTCTCCTCGGCGGTCGGGGTGAAGAACACGTGCGGCACCCGCGCCGAGGTCAGGCGCTTGAACTGCGGGTAGGCGGTCCGCTCGATCGACGTCACGCGAGCCCTTTCCGGCTAAACACCTCCAAAACCCGCCCACCGTAACGGCAGATGATCAACACCCGCCCGCCGTTCACCAAACCGCAACCGAACCAGCGCAGACGGTTACACATCAGGCTTCAGTGCGGGCTCCGACCAGCCCGTTGCCCCTTTCCGGCGTACTTGGTCTGCCCCCCCACCAGGGGCAGCAACAAGACAAGGCCCGCGGTTTTCAAATCAACGAGGTCGGCCTGGCCGGCCGGGCGCTGATCGGCTGGGTCGACGCCGGGGTCGGCGACGCCGACGACACCCGCATCGGCCGGGCCCAGGTTCGTGATGGCGCCGAGTCGTTAGAGGTGCTGGTCGTGCAGCGCCGCCCCAACGGAACGTTGATCACGCTGCCGTGGCTGGGGGCGGGGCAGGGCGGGCTGGAGCTGCCCACCGACGCCGCCCCTGACCCGCAGCTGGCGCGCATCGTGGCCTCCTGTGGTCTGCGGTTGCCCTACCACTTCTCCGCCCCCCAGATCGTGGATCGGGCGATCGCGGAGCTGGAGGCCGACTGCGTGCCGGCCTGGCAGAGTCCCGACAGCCCGTGGCTGGCCGGGGAGCTGATCTTGATGCTCGATGAGCAGGGCCAGGCCCACCTGGCGGGCTATGACCTGCACTACACCCCCACCGATGGTCTGAAGGTGAGCCGTGCCCACTGAACCCACCGCCCCGCTGTCGTTTGATTTGACCCGCGAGCCGTGGCTGATGGTGCAGCGCCACGGCGGCAGCCAGGATGAGTTGTCGCTGCAGCAGGTGTTCGCCCAGGCCGAGGACGTGCGGCGGCTGGTGGGGGATATGTGCACCCAGGAGTTCGCGTTGTTGCGGCTGCTGCTGGCGATCGTGCACGACGCGATTGACGGCCCCGATGATCTGGAGCAGTGGCAGCAGCTGTGGGACGACGGACTACCCGTTGCCCGCATCAGCGGCGGGTACGTGATCAGTTCAACGGGATCTTGTGGCGGTTTCGCACCGGGTCGGGCTGGCGTGATGTGCCGGAGCGGTATGGGCCGTGGTCCACGATCTACTC
>NZ_JBEPDA010000039.1:0-49275 GCF_040299985.1 Streptosporangium sp. NPDC000563
CCGACATGCCGCAGTTCGGCCGGGCGATGATGGACGTCTTCTCCAAGTCCATCAACTCCGCGTCCGCATGAGCACACCTGGCCGGTCTCGGTGACGACACTTCGGACCGTCACCGTCGACGGCTCTCCCGTCCACGTCATGGAGAGCGGCACCGGGCCCGCGGTGCTGATGCTGCACGGCTCCGGACCCGGTACGACCGGGTCCGGAGCCTGGGCGACGACGGCCCAGGCGCTGGGCACGTCCTGGCGCCTGGTGGCTCCTGACCAGGCGGGGTTCGGCCGTACCCCGATGCCGGCGGGCTCCAGGGGTGGGCTCCGGCTGTGGACCGAGCAGGCCGCGGGCCTGATGGATGCTCTCGGTGTCGAGCACTACGCCGTGGTGGGCCACTCCATGGGCGGTGCCGTGGCGCTGGCGTTGGCGGCCGCGCGTCCCCGGCAGGTCACCCGTGTCGTGGCGGTCTCGACGATGGGCGCCCCCGGGGCGCCGCTGTCGGCCGACCTCGACGCGCTCTGGGCCGCCCCCGCCGGCGTGCCCGGGGCACGAGACATGTTGAGTCGCCTCGTCCTCGACCAAGCGCTCGTGACCGAGTCGGCCGTCGCCGCCCGTGCGGCCGCGATGCGAGAGGGGGCGGCCGCATTCGCGTCGTTGTTCCCTCCTCCCAGGGCACGTTGGGCCGACGATCTCACCCTCTCGGCGCAGACGCTGGCAGGGATCCGCGCGCCCGTGCTGCTCGTCCACGGCGCCGAGGACCGAGTCACCCCGCTCGAGACGGCAGCCCTGCCCCTGCTCGAACACCTGGCCGATGTCCGTCTGCACGTGCTCGGCCGATGCGGGCACGTGCCGGCGCTCGAGCACCCGCACGACTTCAGGCGACTCCTGTCGTGCTTCCTCGGCCGGGAACGAGGTGACTGATCGCTGCGACAGGTCCGCAGCCGTGCTCAAGCAGGGCGGACACGGCTGCACCACCGTCAAGAACTGCCAGGACGATGATGGGGCTTTGCCTCTCGCCGCAGTGACGAGGCGGACCGTGCCGACTGGGCGCGGTGGACCCGTTCGGCGCGGTTCGGTGCCGAACGGGTCAGGCCTTGCCCGCTGACGACGGTCCGGCGTGGCCGCCGTAGGTGGCGATCTTGTATTCGGTCGCCGCCAGCGACAGGGTCAGCTCCTTGAGCTGCCGGCGGATCGTCTCGCGGTGTTCGAGCAGCAGGTCCAGGCGCTCGGGGACGGTGTCGTCGCCCTCATCGGCCAGCCGCACGTAGTGCTGAAGGTCGCGTATGGCCATCCCGGACAGGCGCATGCGGGTCAGGAACACCAGCCTCCGTACCGTCTCCGCGTCGTAGCTGCGGTGGCCGCTGGCGTCGCGGGCCACCTCGACCAGTCCGATCCGCTCGTAGTAGCGCAGCGTGTGCGGCGACATGTCAAGCAGGTCGGCGACCTCCGCGATGGTCATGAGGTCGGTGGCGGCGCCGACGTCGACGAGGCGGTGGATCACCTCGACCGACATCGGGCCGTCGACCTCGTCGAGGGCGGCGAGCGCCCTCGACATCAGATCGTCCGTGGCCATGGCGACACTCTAGATCGGCCGGACGGACGCGGGGGCGCCGGGAAAGTCGGCGGCACGCGCGGCAGGGGCCCAGCGTTCGAGCTCCTCCAGGTTCTGCCGGTAGGACCTTCCGATGCGCTCGACCGCCTCACGCCCGAGCGGAAGGCGCAGCGGCGGCTCCTCACCGGCGACCAGGTCCACGATGATCTCCGCGGCCCGTACCGGATCGCCCTCCTGAATCCCGTCGGCGCTCGCCATGTCGTTGCGGACGGCCTCCAGCAGCCCGGCGTACACGGCGCCGGCGTCGGCGACCCCGAGCACGCCGGGCGCGTTGAACGAGGTGCGAAACCGGCTCGGCTCGACGATCATCACCCGGACCCCGAACGGCGCGACCTCGCCGGCCAGCGCCTCCGACCAGCCTTCGAGCGCGAACTTGCCGGCCGAGTAGGCGCCGACGCCGGGGAAGGAGACGCGCCCGCCCTGGCTGCTCATCTGCACGATCGTGCCCGACCCCTGCTCGCGAAAGTAGGGCAGGACGGCCCGCACGAGCGCCGCCGGACCCAGCAGGTGCAGTTCCAAAGACGCGCGAAGCTCCTGCTCGCCGACCTCCTCGGCCGCGCCGACGACCCCGCGGCCGGCGTTGTTCACCAGCACGTCCACCCGATCGAACCGTTCGGCCGCCGACCGTACGACGTCCCCGGCGCGCCCGGTGTCACGCACGTCGAACTCGGCGACCAGCACCTGGTCGCGGTGGGCGTCCACCAGGTCGGCCACCGCCCCGGGCCGCCGCACGGCCAGCACCACGTTGTCGCCCCGCCCGACCGCGCACTCGGCGATGGCACGACCGAAGCCCGCCGACGCGCCAGTGATGATCCATGTCCGCCGGGTCCCTGGTTGAGATGTCATGCCGGCGATGCTAGGAGTTCGAGCGCGCTCGAACGCAAGCGCGGCATCCGCCGCCGCTCGTCGACGGCCCTGACAGCACCCGCCCAGTACGTGGACGGCGCGAACTCCGGCACGGCACAGATCGATTCCACACCGAACCGTTCGCGATGGGTATCGCAGTACTTCCTCCAGCAGGGCGCGTGCGGCGTCGTTGTCGCTGACGGCGCAGTCCCAGATCACCTGCTCGCCGTCGCTGGTGACGTGGAACGCGAAGAACGCGCAGCACGCCTTTTCACAGGCGGCAGTGGCGGCTTCTACCCATGACCGCGGTGCACGCAGAAGAGCTGGTCTTCGGTGCCGTAGGGTTCGCGGTAGGAGACGATGGCGGGACCTTGAGCGCTCAGGTGGCCGGGCAGCCGGATGTCGGGGCTCCAGCTGGCTGAGTTGAAGCTGGTCCACCACAGGCTCTGGTCGCCGGAGCCTCGGTGCACGCAGTACAGCCTGTTGTTGAAGACGGCCAGGGCGGGGCCCTCCGCACTCCGGTGGGCGGGCAGCCGACGTGCGCTGCTCCAGCGCGTGCCGTCGAAACTGGTCCACCACAGGAAGTGGTCGGAGCCTCCACCGCGAAACACGCAATACAGCACGCCGCCGTAGACGGCCAGAGCGGGGTTGGAGGCCGTGAAGTGGCTGCCGAACGGCTGGTCGTTGCTCCAACTGGTGCCGTTGAAGCGGGTCCACCACATCTGATCGCTGTTGGCGTCCCGGTAGGCGCAGTACAGCATGCCGTTGAAGGTCGTCAGGGCCGGGCCTCGGCTGGACGCGCCGTTCATGCGGGTGTCGGGGCTCCAGCGGTTGCCGTCGAAGCGGGTCCACCACAGGCTCCTGTCGTTGCCGCCGCCGCGGTGCACGCAGTACAGGAAGTTGTTGTAAACGGCCAGGGCAGGGCCGTCGGCGCTGCGATGGGCGGGGAAGGGGACATTGTCGCTCCAGCCCTCGTTGCTGCCGGGGTCGTAGGCGGTCCACCAGAGCGATTCGTCCCGGTCACCGCGGTGCACGGCGTACAGCCGGCCGCGGAACTCGGCCAGCGCCGGATTGGACCTGGACAGGTGGCCGGGGAATCTCTCGTTCTCGCTCCAGTTGTGAGAGGTGTTCATGGTCGTCCACCACAGCGAGGTGTCCTGCCTGGGGGCCAGAGAGATGGGAAGAAGCATCCCCGGGGCGAACCAGGGCGACACCAGCCGACAACCGTGGTCCCTGCCGACGATCTGGATGATGAGAGAACGGATCTGGAAGGAGAGCTCGATCAACCGGCCGAGCGTCCTGGGACGGACGGCCATGGCCACGATCTCCCCTACCAACTCCGAGATCTCGGCGGCGGCTTGGGCGGCCGCGGCGTTGAGGACGATCTCAAAACCCCACCATCTCGCGTTGGCGTACACCTGCCTGCCGTTGGCGTTCAGCTGCGCCTCGATCTGGCGAGTCCTGTCCTGGTCGGCTTGGGGGAGCCGGCTGGTCTGCTCCTCGAATTCTTCGCGGGCCTCGTCCAGATACGCCCGGGAGATCCGCTGCGCCTCCTCGGGGGAGACGGAGTACGGGATGGCCTGCCAAGCGGCGAGGGCGTCGGCCTCGGCTCTGGCCTGGTCCCGGCTGGTGCTTTCATCGGGCATGCGATCACGTCCCATTCCGTAGGAGGATCCGCCGCGAAGCTCGTCAGCGGCCTTGAGTATCCGGCCGTGCCCCACTACCGGCAAGGGCGTGCGGGTGGCCGAATGAGGCCACGGGCATAACGGACCGTCGCGGGCCGGTTGGATACGTGAGCAGGCCACTGGGCCTCCGCTCGATCGTTGGGGGCCGCAGCAATGTACGCGCCACATCCAACGTCGGTTTCGAGACGGTACGACTGCGTTTCATTGCTATGGTCGCGCGCATGCGATCGAATTACCTCGCCTGGGACGATGCGGTGGACCTGTTCGAGCAGCGCGGGCTGCCGAAGGAGACCTACGAGAACCTTTACGAGGAGGAGTACATCCTGGTTCCGGGGTCGGCCGCGGTGACCGGAGAACTCCCCCTCGACGAGCACGAGCGGACGCCGTGGCGGGAGGGCACGCCCGAGGCGGCAACCGGGTACATCGTGGACGGTGACCTGGTCGTCGACGGGAACATCACCGATGTGGACGACGGGGCCGCCGCTCTGGTCGTCCTCGGGAACCTGCGGGCGCGGAACATCTACCTGGCCGGCGACGCGAAGCTGGTCGTACGCGGCCACGTGACGGCCGAGACCTTCGTCGGCGACATGACCGACAAGCTGGTGATGATCCATGGGGACCTGCGCACCACCGTCTCGCTCTTCTGGAACGAGTTCTGCCCCGACCTGGTCACCGGCACCCTCCACGGCAGGACCCTCGCGCCGGCCTACCTCGACCTGTCCACCGCCTCCATCGGCGCTCTGGTCGACCCGGCACCCGAGGTTCCGCTCAGCCGCCTCCTCGTACCCGAACTGCTGGTCACCGGTGCCCCCGGCCCCGACGACCTTGCCGAGCTCGGCATCCGCGGCGACGCCCTGCGCGACCGCCTGCTGGCCGGTCTTCCCCTCGCCGCGACCCTCTGATCCGCGTCGTCGCAGGAAGGTCAGGGCACGCTCGCGCCATGGCGGGCGTTCCCGCGCGGGCCTCAACCTCCGGCCTGAAGGCCGGAGCACTGGCCCGCACTCTGGTCGGCGTAGCGGTGACCAATGGACGTCAGCCCGGAGCGCAGGTCCCCGGCCTGAGGTCGTGCGACGGTGTCGCCGGTGTCGCCGGTGTCACGTTGCCAGGACGCGCTCGGCCGCGTCGGCGAACCCGAAGAGATCGGCGACGCCATCGCCGCACTGGCCTCCGAGAGCCTGCGCTGGGTCACTGCCCAGCGTATCGAGGTCTCCGGCGGCGTACTCCTCTGACGAGGAGGTACACGGATCCGGTCCGCGGTGGCCGGTGTGCGGGGACGTCACCGGCCACCGGGGTGTGCAACCCGCCACGGCTTCAGCCATAGGGGCGAGCACTGCGGCGAACGCGCGGTGGGGACCGAGTGCCTTCCTCTAGTCGAGGGTGGCGCCGGGGGCGACGAAGACGACCTTGCCGTTGATCGGGGCGGTGGCGACTTCGGCGTGCACCTGCGCCAGTCCGGCCAGCGGCACCCGCCGGGTCGCGCCGAGGTGCAGCTTGCCGGCGTCAAGCAGGGTCGCCAGCTGGGTGAGCTGTTCGGCGTCGGGACGGAAGAAAAGATTGATCCCCCGTACGCCGCGGGCCTCGTCGGACGCAGCGGGCATCCACACGGTGGTGTTGACCAGCACGCCGCCGTCCCGGATCACGGTGGTTAGAGCGGCCATCTGCTCCGGGGCGATCGGGGCGAAGTTGAGCACGACGTCGACCGGCTCGGACAGCTCCGGGATCCCGGGACCGTGGATCTTGTCGGCGCCGGCCGTCTTGGCCTGCTCGGAGCTGCGCGGGCCGGTCGTGGCGATCACGTACGCGCCGGCGTTCTTGGCCAGCTGCACCGCGTAGCCGCCGACGGCGCCGCCCGCGCCGTTGATCAGCACCCGCTGGCCGGTGGTCGGCTTCGCGTGGTCGAACAGCGCCTGCCACGCGGTGAGCCCGACCAGCGGTAGTCCGGCGGCGTCCACCAGCGGGACGCTCGTGGGGGCTGCCGCCAGAATCCGGGCCGGGGCGATGACGTACTCGGCGGCCGCGCCGGTGCTGGTCAGCGGCAGGGCGCCGATCACCCGGTCGCCGACGTCGAAGCCGGTCACGTCCTCGCCGAGCGCGTCGACCGTGCCCGCGATGTCGATGCCGGGGGTGTGCGGCAGCCGGATCGGGATGGGGCCCTGCATGACACCGGCGCGGATGTTGCCCTCGACCGGGTTGAACGACGTCGCCGCCACCCGGATCCGGACCTCGCCGGCGCCGGGGACCGGCTGGTCCACGTCTTCGTAGCGCAGGACCTCGGGGGTGCCGTACTCGTGGAAACGCACTGCCTTCATGACGAGCCTCGTCTTTCTGAATCCGTTGTGCTTCGACTTCGAAGCACTTCTGAAACTAGCATGTTTCGAATTCGAAGCAAATGTGATGTGGCGGGTGACATCCGTCTCGGCCGGGGTTAACGCCGGTCGGCAGAACTCTCCTCGTTGCTCGCGGCGGCCGGAGCACGGAGCTTCTCGTGGCCGGCGGAGCCGGGGGCAGCCGTGAAGATCAGCAGCGTCTGGCGCTCCGCCGGACAGATCAGCAGGTGGCGATACAGTGCCGACCCGCCCAGTGCGACATGCCGATAGCACCTCGGGCGGTGTCGAACGGGGACACCCGCCTCGACGAGGTAGCGTTCACGCGCCGACGGGTCGCTCAACCAGCGATCGACCAGAAAAGGCGACGATCCATCGGTCCGGAGGTAATCACCGCAGCCCACCGGTACGACGCCGGGCGCCCCGCGGCAGCCCCACCTCCTCCGGCTGCAGTGCTTCCCGGCGGGCCCGGAGAAAGTCCGCCAGCAACGCGCGGTCCATCACTCTCTCCTCGGTCGGTGTGGTTGTGCCGAGCGCGAGGCTTGGCGGAGCGGGGGGAGCGGCGCGCATGTGGTCGCGGACCCGGCCCAGGACGGCGTCGAGCGCGGTGACGTCGTCGCCGGTCAAGGGTTCGAACAACAGGTGCCGGACGCGGCCGGCATGCCCGGGAGCACCTGGGCGAACAGGGCGCGGCCGACGGCGGTGGCCGCCGCCATGACGCTGCGCTCGTCACCCGGCGACGGAGAGCGGGTGATCAGGCCGCGTTTGTCCAGCGAGCCCGCCTGATAGGCCGGCCCGCTGCGGCTGTACACGACATCGTCGGCCAGGTCGGTCATCCGCAGCTCGCCCCGCGCGCGTCGGCGAGCCGGGCACGGGGAAGCGTTCGGCTCGCACCTGGTTCAAGCCGAGGACCTGCGCTTTGCCGGCGCCGGCCGGACCAGACGTCTTCGATGATCTCGACGCCGAGAGCAACCCGGCCCGATCCGATCGCTTCAGGTGTGACGGCGCAGGCCGTCGAGGATGACGCGCAGGAGGTGGTGGGCGCGGGCGTCCCACTCCGTGGGCTCCAGGCGGGTCAGGTAGCCGATGAGCAGGATGACGTCGCGGGCGTCCACATCGGGGCGGATGACGCCCTCGGCCTTGCCTGCATCCAGGAGCCTGGTCAGCGCCTCGCCGATCGGGCCGAGACTGTGTGCGGACAGGTCCTGCCACACCCCCACCTCGACGGCCGCGAACACCTCGCGCTTGATCTTCGCGTACTCGGCCACCCGGTCCAGCCAGGCGGCCAGGGCGGGCAGCGGCGCGTGCTCGGCGAGCAGTCCCGGCGCGGCGGCCACGAGGTCGTCCACGTCGTTGCGGTAGACCTCGGCGAGCAGGGCCTCGCGGGTCGGGAAGTGTCGGTAGAGGGTGCCCTGGCCGACGCCCGCCCGCTTGGCGATCTCATTGAGTCTCACCTCGTTCGCGTTGGCGATGACCTCTCGCGCGGCCTGGAGGATCCGTGCGCGGTTCTCGGTGGCGTCGGCTCGGCGGCGGGATGCGTTCATCGGTCCTCTGCATCGCGGGCCGGTTAAACGGACACGTGTCCGGTACGGTGAGAGCATCCAACCGGACACGTGTCCATTTTACTGTGGAGGGAATCCCCATGTCAGCCATCAGCGGCAAGGTCGTGGCCATCACCGGGGCGAGCAGCGGGATCGGCGAGGCCACCGCGCGCTTGCTCGCCGAGCGAGGCGCCGCCGTCGTGCTCGGCGCACGGCGGACGGAGCGGCTCGACGAGATCGCCCGCCAGATCCGCGACCGCGGCGGACGCGCCCTCACCCGCGCCGTGGACGTCACCGCCCGCGAGGACCTCGAACGGCTCGTCGGCCTGACCGTGACGGAGTTCGGGCGGCTCGACGTGCTGGTGGGCAACGCCGGCATCAGCAAGATCGGTCCCGTGGCCGACCTCGACGTGGCCGGCTGGTCAGCGATGATCGATGTCAACCTGCGCGGCGTGCTGCACGGCATCGCCGCCGCGCTGCCGGTGTTCCGCGAGCAGGGGCAGGGCCACCTCGTGACCACGGTGTCGACGGCCGGTCTGAAGATCACCCCTACGATGGCGGTCTACGCCGCGACCAAGAACGCCGTGCGCACCCTCCTGGAAGGGTTGCGGCAGGAGTCCACCGACGGCGTGCTGCGGACAACGGCGATCTCGCCGGGCTACGTACATACGGAACTCGCCGACTCCATCGACAACCTCGAGGTCCGCGAGGAGATCCGCCGCACCATGGACCAGTACGCCATCGCGCCGGAAGCCGTCGCCCGTGCCGTCGCCTTCGCCATCGAACAGCCGCGCGACGTGGAGATCAGCGAGATCGTCATCCGCCCGACGACCCAGAACTGAGCCGGTCGCCCGCGGCCAGGGGCGATGCCCTCCGATACGCGTCCCGGCCGGACGCCGCGCAAGAGCGAGTACGTGAGTTCGTGGAGGAGTTCGCGGTGCTGCTGTCAGGGACCGGCCTGCAGCGGATGGCCTCTCGGGTCCTCGCCGGCCTGCTCACTGCGGAAGCCGACGGCCTCACCGCGGCCGACCTGGTGAAACGGCTACGGGTAAGCCCAGCTTCGGTGTCCAAGTCCATCGGCTACCTGGAGACGATGGAACTGGTGGGGCGGACCGCCGACCCCGGCGGGCGGCGGGAGCGCTACACCGTCCACGAGGACGCCTGGCTGCGGGCTTGGCAGGCCGACACCAGGGCGCACGCGAACGTCACGGAGGCCACCCGGCGCGGGATCGAGCTCTTCGGCGCCGACACGCCCGCCGGGGCCCGGCTCACCCAGATGAATCACTTCTTCGCCAGGCTCAGCGAGCAGATGCACGGCAGCAGCCTCACCGATGCCGCCGTGCGTGACGCCCTGACCGTCATCGCCGCACTGGTGTACGGCGCGCGAGCGCTCACCCTGGACGAACTCGCCGCACCCCTGGGGTGGCCACCCGAGCGTACGGCCGAGGCCCTCGACACGATCGATCGGCATCCGGACCTGGCCGACCCGCTCATGCTGCAGGCTGAGGGCGGCACCTACACCATGGAGCCCAGGCCCGACCGGCTGACCGCCGCCCAGCGCGAAGCGCTCCAGGCCCGCCTGCTGGAGCGACCTCAGCCCTGAAAATGCTCCCCGGGACTCGTGCGATGAGGGGGCCGCTCGCCGCTGGCTGGAAGGAAGAGGTGGCGGATGTTGCCACCGTCGCAGGGCACGTCCCGGCGGTGGAGCTGATCCACCACGGTCCGCTCGTGGACTTGGCAACATCAATCGGGAGATCGAACGGCAGGCTACCGCCCTGGCCTCCTCAGCCGCCGGCCTCCCGCTGCTGCTCCATCGATTCCTCACCCCCGCCGGCGTCGGGCACGCGTTGATCGGTGCGCGGCAGTGGATCCCCGCCGAGCAGATCAGCGACCCGATCAAGGCGATCACCACCGGGCTGCCCCTGGAGCTGACGTTCGCGACCAAGGGTGGGCAGGCGGATCCTGGCAGCGCAGGTGCTCGGCCAGGATGCGCTGGGCGGTTTGGTGTGCTCGCGCTGAGAGATGGCGAGCGCGAGCCCCTGGCCACCACCGCGCTGGGAGGCGTGCAACAGGTAACGGTCGGGGGAAGCGAGCCGACCATGCCTGAGATCTCGACGCGAGGAAGTCTTGCGGTTACGGTACGTATCGTTATCGCCTGCCCCAGATGGCGCGTAGTACTTCGGCAAGAGCGCGCAACACCTGAGCCAGGTCGGCCGATCGGGAAGCGCGGGTGGTAATGAGGACCATCAGCACCGCGGCCAGAGCCGTGCACATCACACCGATGATCGGGGCCAGCGCCAGAGGGTCAAGGTTCATCGAGTCGTCCTTTTCTCGTCCGATTGCGACGTTCCTCAGTTCAGCCAATGGCTGGCAGGGCGGGAAGAACGGTCGGAGACGCCGGAGGGAGGTGATGAAGCCCCAGGTGGTGGGGGTGTCCGGGGCCTCTCACGCCGGATGGGCCGGATGCGCCGTACGGGCGGGAGGCCCATGAGCGGGCCCAAGCAGCTGCCGCCCGACCGGCAGAGGTTGCGTGACGCGCTGCGGGCGCTGCGGGACCAGACCAAGAACAGCCGAAAGCTGTCCCAACAGGATCTGATCAACCTGGCCAACCGGCGGCTTGCCGAGCTCGGGTTGGAGGTGCTGGCCCCGCAGACGGTGAGCGGCTGGCTGGCCAGGGGCAGCGTCGCCCAGGATTTCCGGCAGTTGTGGGTGCTGCTCCAGGTCATGGTGGAGCTGACCGGGCGCCTGCCGCCGTACGACCCGAAGCACCCCTTGTGGCTGAGTGAGTTTCGCTGGTGGAAGACGCACTGGGAGAAGGCAGGCACCTCTGGCCCCCGCAGAGCCCTGCGGCGAGAGGACCGGGAGGATGAGGACCGCCCCAGTCCAGGGGGCTTGCTGCTCGCGGCCGACGAGGGGCGGACGGCCGAGTCGAAAACACCCCGGACAGCGCCGTCATCGCTTGATCCGCTGTATCAGCCGCTGCCCCCGGGTGCGCCAGAAGTGTGGTTGTTACAGCCCCGCTTCGGCGTGGTGCCGTACTTGGCGCGAGAAGGTCTGCTTGAGGAGCTGGAGGCGTGGTGCGCCGAGGACCGCATGTTCAGCATCGGCGTCGTCTCTGGCGAGGGTGGGTCCGGCAAGAGCCGGCTCGCCGCTGAGTTGGGCACCCGGATGCGGGAGCGCGGGTGGGACTGCGGCCAGGTGCCGAACGTCGAGGCGCTGACCGAGTTCACTCCGAGGTCTGCCACCTTGCTGGTGATCGACCACCCGGAGCAGTTGCTCGCCGTCCTCGGCCGCGTGCTGGAACAGCTGGCCAGCCGAGTGGCCGGGCCCCGAATGCGCGTGTTGCTGCTGACCCGCCAACAGGCGGCGCGGTCGCACTGGTGGGCTGAACTTGACCGGACCAGCCACCGGACCGCGACGGGGTTCGGCAATTTGCACCTCGACCTGGGCGCTCATGCGCTTTCCCCGAACGAGCGCCGGGAGCACGCCGAGACCGCGATGCGGGCATTCGGCCGCTACCTCGGGATCGACGAGGTCGGGGCAGTGCCTGATCTGACCGACGACGACTTCGCCAATCCGTTGCTCGTGCACGTGGCCTCCTTGCTGGCCGTGCACGGTCGGCGCCGCGGAACAGAGTCCGCCGGCTCCATGCGTGAGGAAGTGCTGGCGTACCTCCTGGCTCGGGAGCAGAGCCGATGGGCTCGTCTGCGGCCCGCGCACCAGCTCGCCGATTTGCACGAGACGCATGCTGTGCGCGCCGTGCTGGCCGTGGTGCTGGCCGGGCCCTCAGCCGGTGAGGCGGCTGAGCTGCTCGCGGCCCTGCCGGAGTTTTCCGGGTCGGCGCAACGGGAACGGCGTGGTCGTATCTGCTACTGGCTGGCCGACCTCTATCCAGGACAGCGGCCGCTGGCATCGTTCGGGCCGGATTTGCTGGTCGAGCAACTACTCGATTCCGCGGCCGGCAGCACCGCCGACCTCGACGATGTGATCGCCGCCGTGCACGACCACGGCGCGACGAGCGCACGCCATCGCAGTCGGCTGCTCGCGACCTTGCGATTGGCCGCGGAGCGGCGACCGGGTGTGTTCTCACCGCTACGCGGCTACCTGGTCAAGAACCTTCCTGCGCTCCTGAAGCAGGCGCTGGATGACCCCGACGCTCACCTGGCGACCATGTTGGACAGCGCACTGGTGTTCTGCGGTGAGCGACGAGACCCCGAACTGAAACTCGCCTTCGCCTGCGCCTACCTTCAGACGGCCGTCCCCACCCACCACGAACGTGGCGCGCAACTGCTGTACACCACGATGCGGTTGGCGCTACCCGTCTTCCGGGGAGTGGCCAAGATCGACCCAGAAGACGGCCTTGACGCTCTCCACGTGGCACTGCACCTGTTGGTCCTCCGCAGCGGGCAGGCGAGCCAGCCCGAGGAGGCGCTCGAGTGGAACCTGGAAAGTGTGCGGGTGAGTCGGCAGCTCGTCGACCGAGATCGCGACCGGTATCTTGCGCAACTGTCCTTCGATCTGAGTAATCTCGCCGCCGCCCACATAAAACTCGGCCAGAGCCGGGAAGCGCTTGCGGTCGCCGAAGAAGCCGTCACGCTGCAACGAGAGCTCGCCGAGCGTGGCGGGGGAAAGGACACCGGGCTCGCCATCGCACTGCACCGGTTGAGCGGTATTCAGGTGGAGCTGGGTAACTATGACCAGGCGCTGGTCTCCAACGCCGTGGCGCTGCCTGTGCTGCAACGGTTTGCCGACCAGGGCGACGGCTACTATCTGCCCCTGCTGGCTGAAGCCCTCACCCACCGGGGTGCCATCCTGACCGGTCAACACCGATACGAGCAGGCCCTGGCCGCCATCACTGAGGCATTTAGGCTGCGTGAGCGCCTGGCCGAGCAGTCGCCGGACACCGATCTGGCCCTCCTGCAATACGGCCTGCACAACCTGTCGCGCGGGAAGGAGAATCTCGGCCGCTACGACGACGCGCTGGCGGATGCGGCTCGCGGGGTCGCCATCAGCCGCGAGGCTTGCGCGGCGAACCCACGACGCCACCGGATCCTGCTGATTCGCAACCTCAACCAGGTTGCCCAGCTTCACCTCCGACTCGCCCAGCCAGAGCAGGCGGTCGCAGCGGTCGAAGAAGCGGTCGTTCTCGCCAGACAGGGCACTGAAGCAGAACTCGCCGAGTCGCTGGCACAGCTCATCAAGGTGCTCACCAGCCTGGGCCGATACGCCGACGCCTTGCCGGTCTGCCTGGAAGCCGAACCACTGCTGCGGCGGCTCATCGACTCCCGGCGGCACTTACTTTCCCTGCTGGTCTCGGCGCTGACCGACCTCAGTCAGGTTCTGGACAACATCGGCCGACCGGACGAAGCCCTGGACACGGCGCGCGAGGCCACGGACTTCGCGAGACGGCTCGACACCTCCGAAAATTCGAGGCTGGCACGTGCCTTGGTCAACCTCGGCGACCGATATGCACGATTGCAGCACTTCCCAGAGGCGCTGTTACACACCGCGGAAGGGATAGAACTGTTGCGCACGGCCGACCAACCGGCCGCGCTCGCGACCGCCCTGGCCAAGCTCGCCGACCGGCACGCTCGTCTCGACCACCGCACTGAAGCGCTGGCCGCGGCCCTCAAGGCAGTGCTGCTGAGCGAAGCCGTACACCAGTCCGATCCCACCCGGCACCGCATCGACTACGCCTACGCCCTGAAAGTGCTCAGCGAGATTCACCGCAGCTTCGGACGACCCGCGGACGGACTTCCTCCCCTCGCCCGAGCGGTGCAGCTCTATCGGGAACTCGCCGAAGCCGACGCCAGCGACTACCACCGATCCGGTCTCGCCGCAGCCCTGCACAGTCTCGCCGACCTCCAGGTCGTGACCCGCCAGTACCACGAGGCCGCCGACAGTTGCCGGCAAGGCAACCAGATTTACGAACAGCTCGCCGACGCGAACGAAGATCATTACCTGGGCAGGTACGCCGGATCGCTCGAGAGCCTGCGCGCGACTTTGGTTTTTGCGGAACGCATCGAGGATGCGCTGCCCGTGGCGCGCCGACAGGTAGAGGTCGCACGTCGCCTGGTCACCAAGGATCCGGGATTCCGCGAGTTCCTGACGCGAAGTTACGGCGGACTGACCAAAACGCTGACCTCGCTCGGAAATTTCACCGAAGCACTCCGGGTGGACGCGCTGGCCAAGGCGGACGCTGTTATGCCGAATGGCGCAGCTGGTGCGGGTCGAGACCGACGATGTCGCTCGAGTCCCACGCCGCGACGTCGTAGGCGGTCAGGCCAGTGATTCCAAGACGGTGATCGCGCTCTTCGTGCCGTCTTCGCCGCGGATGGCGTCGGCGAGCTGGCCGGCGCGCCGGGCCATGGTCTCCTCGCCGGTGGCCTGGCGGATCGCGGCGGCGAGTCCTTGCGCGGTGAGGTGGCGTTGCGGCAGGGGTGCGGAGGCGACGCCTGCGGCGTGGGCTCGGGCGGCCCAGAAGGGTTGGTCGGCGACGAAGGGGCAGATGACCTGCGGCCGTCCCGAGGCCAGCGCCGCGCCGGTGGTGCCGCTGCCGCCGTGGTGGACGATCACGGCCATCCGCGGGAACAGCCAGTCGTGCGGGGCCTGGTCCAGCACGAACACCTCCTCGGTCCGAGCGGGCAGGTCGTCGACGGCGATGCCGCCCCACCCGGACACCAGCACCGCGCGCATGCCGGTCAAGCGAATCGCGTCGGTGACGACGCGGCCGATGCGGTGAGGGTCGGTGCCGGCCATGCTGCCGAACCCGATGTACACCGGTGGCGCTCCGGCGGCCAGGAACGCCGCCAGGTCCTCGGGCGGCCTCCAGGTGGAGGCCGCGGGCAGGAACCAGAACCCGGTGGTGTGCACCCAGGCCGGGTAATCAGTGCCGGGGGGCAGCAGGTGGCGGCTGAAGCCGTGCAGCACGGTGGCCGGGCCACCGTCAGGGCGGCGCAGAAAATCGTGGCGGCCGCGCCGGCGGGGCAGGTCGAGCATCTTGTCGGCCACCGCGCCGAAGGAGCGCAGCATCATGCGGAACGGCAGGTAGGAGGCGCGGTTCAGCGCCCGCGGCAGCGGCAGCGGGATCATCGGGTTGGCAAAGGAGGCGGTGGGCACCCACACCGGTTGCAGCAGCGCCGCCACGGCGGGCACGCCCAAGGCCTCGGCGATGCGATGGCCCGGGATGCTCGGGCCGTGCACGACGAGGTCGGCGCCTGCCTGTGCGACGGTGACCATGTCGGTGAACACTCGCGCCATGAGCGGCTTGCTGGCCCGCATGACCTGCAGGGCGACCTTCTTGCCGGCCAGGCCGCGGTAGTTGGTCTCGATCGCCTGGCGGATGTGGGGGGCGTCGAGGAGGGTGTTGGGGCCGTCGTGCACCGGCGCGAAGGGCAGGTTGTGGGGTTCGGCGAGGGAGGCCGAGGCGGCCGGAGCGGCCAGCACCGCGTGATGGCCGGCGTTCTGCAGGGCCAAGGCCAGGGCGGCGTACGGCTGGACGTCGCCGCGGGTGCCGTGGGTGAGGATAAGGACTTTCATGGCGTTCCTCGGTTCGCGGCGGCGGAGTTCCAAGCGCTGAGCAGGCGCTCGTCGGTGAACACGCCGTGGGTGAGCATGTCCAGGGAGGTCTGCGAATAGCGCAAGGTGGCGTCGGTGCTGTGCAGGTCGGCTACGCCCAGCACTCGGGACAGGTGCTCGCCGAAGGCCAGCGGCGCCAGCAGCCAGGTCACATACAAAGCGGCGCGGGCCCGGGCGTCGCCGGTGGGGCGGGCCCACCCTTCGGCGCTGCCTTGGTCCAGCCATGCTTGGGTGGTCTCGACGATCTCGTCGAACAATGCGGCCGCCTCGGGGGTGGCGTCGAGGAAGGCGCGAGCCAGATAGCGCCGCACCGGTTCGGCCTCCTCCAGCATGGCGGCCAGGCCGGAGGCGTCTGCCAGGTCGACCGGGTCGTCGGGGTCACCGCGCACCAGCGAGATCACGTACTGGTCGCACGCCGCGCGCAGGCCCTCCTTGGAGCCGAAGTGGTGTACCACCAGGGCGGGCGAGACCCCGGCTTTGGCGGCGATGGCCCGGATGCTCACCCGGCCCACGCCTTCAGAACCGAACAACTCCAGGGCCGCGTTCCCGATCCTGGCCCGCGCGGTGAGATCATTGTCTAAACGCATGTTCAGCATGCTAAACAAACGTTCAGTCATGAGGGAAGGGGGTGAGGCGTCAAATACGCGTCAACGAACCGGTTATATCGCCGGTGGCAGGCATGCGAGCATTGCGATCATGACGATCTCGGAGCGAGAGACGATCACCGCCCACCTGGCGGCGGGGCCGGTGGAGTACCGGCTGGAAGGTGACGGCCCCCAGACTGTCGTGATCTTTCACGGTGGTCACATGCGGGCCGCACTGGCTCTGGGCGAGGAGGTCTTCACCACCTCGGGTCACCGGGTGCTCGCGCCTTCTCGCCCCGGATACGGGCGGACCCCCCTGGCCACCGCCACCACGCCCGCCGCCTTCGCCGACGTCACCGCAGACCTGTGCCACACTCTGGGCACCGAGCAGGTCGCCGCGGTGGTGGGCATCTCGGCGGGCGGGCGCACCGCTGTGACCATGGCCGCCCGCCACCCGCACCTGGTGCGCCGGGTGATCCTGCAAAGCGCGGTCGGCTTCGGCCCCTGGCCCGACGACCGACGCACCTATCTGGGGGGCCGTCTGGTGTTCAACGCCCGCGTCGAAGCGGCGTCCTGGGCGGTGGTTCGGCTGCTGATGCGCGCGGCGCCGCGGGCGGGGTTGCGATTGTTGCTGCACGACCTGTCCACCCGGCCCGTTCGCCAGGTCATGGACGGCCTGAGCGAGCACGACCAGGCCGAACTCCTCGCACTGTTCACTCTCATGCGTTCCGGTGCGGGCTTCGTCAACGACATGCTGCCTGTGCCCGACTGCACCACGCAGGTCACCCAACCGGCCTTGATCATCGCCACCCGCACCGACCGCTCGGTCCCCTTCACCCACGCCGAATCCCTCGCCGCGGCCATCTCCCAGGCCGAACTGGTGGAAAGCCGGGCCGATGGTCACATGATCTGGTTCGCCCCCGACTACCCCGCGATCACCGAGAAGATCAAAGACTTCCTCGCCACGGCCTGAGCACGGGGCGGCCGGAGTAGGCCCGCGAGGAGGATCGGAACGGTCAGTAGCGACAGGAAGACGAGGCCGACAAGTCAGCAGGTGGCTCAGCGAGCTTGCGGGGTCAGCGTCGGCGGTGACCTTGACCGAGGTCTGTTCACCAAGGCGAACATAGGTGCCGAGGCTGGCCGGGTGCTGGTGGCGGGACTCGGCCTGGAGTTCGGCGGCGGTGCGGCCGGCGGCCGCCGCTCCGTTTCACCGATCCATCACTGCGGCGAAGCCTTCGGGCGTCAGGTCCGCGACGGGGCTGGCGCCGCCGACGTCGATGAGCTGGGCGAGGCTGTCGTCGTAGCTGGCGCGGTGGTGACGGCGGGGATCTGGTCCAGATAGCGGTCGACGGCGGCCGTGATGGTGCAAACGCCGGACGGGTTGGGGTAGCCGGGGAACACGACGACAGACACGAGACCTCCGCGGGAGGATGTGACACATGACGTTGCCGAGTCGCCTCCGGTCCGGCCGATGGAGAGCCGGGTGGGAGCGGCCCGGCGGATGCCAGTGCGCCAGGGGGCCCCGTAGCGAACAGCGAAAATCCAACGGATATGGATCTGACCTGCGGTTAGTGGGTTCGGCGTGGTAGGGCGAGGAGCCGGTGATCTCGGCCACGGCCTCGCCGCCGAGGCGGGTGTAGCGCACGGCGCTGCTTCGGAATGATCCGGACGTGAGCGCTCTCCGTGACCGGCCCCTGACGGCACGGGACGACTACGGCCTCGAGGTCCGCTGTGCCCGGCCGTGCTGACCTGGTCAGACGCATCAGACACTCGGCCGGGCCAAGGGCCTGCGCCGCACACATCACCTCCAGCAGGGAGAGGCACCGAACACGTGAAGGACACCGAGATCCCGCGGGCGGTGGCCGCGGCCGTCGACACGGCCGCCGAGTACGGTCTGGGCGCCGACGACGCCGCCGTGCTGCACAACTCGAACCGGATCGCCGTCCGGCTGCGGCCCAGCGGCCTGCTCGCCCGGGTCGCGCCCCTCGCGCACCGCCTCGACTTCGAGGTCGAGATCGCCCGGCGCCTCGTCGGGACCGGCAGCCCGGTGGCGGGTCTGGATCCGAGGGCCGAGCCCCGTGTCCATGTCCGCGATGGCTTCGCTGTCACCCTCTGGACCTACTACGAGCCCACCGCCGCACCCGAGAACCATCCACCCGCCGCCTACGCCGACGCCCTGGCCCGGCTGCACGCCGGCCTGCGCCGCATCGACTTCGCCGCACCGCGCTTCACCGACCGCGTCACCGACGCCCTCCGGGTGGTCGAGGACCCCGCCGTCAGCCCGGACCTCGGCGCCGCGGAACGCGCCCTGCTGAGCGACACCCTCCACGGAATCAGCCGCGCGATCCTGGACCGCGGCACGCGGCAACAGCTCCTGCACGGCGAACCGCACCCCGGCAACCTGCTCGCCACCGCGGACGGACCGCTCTTCATCGACCTGGAGACCGCCTGCCGCGGACCCGTCGAGTTCGACCTCGCGCATGCTCCGGAGGACGTCGCCGCGCACTACCCAGGCGCCGACTCCGGGCTGCTCACCGACTGCCGGATCCTCAGCCTCGCCCTCGCGGTCTCCTGGCGTTGGGACCGCGACGACCAACTCCCCGACGGGCGCAGAAGGGGCCGGGAGTGGCTCGCCCAGATGCAGGCCGACCTCGACCGCCGGGAGCACGCCGCCGGTGGCGGCCACTGAGCGGCGCCCCCGCCGAACTGGCCACACTGCGCCGTCTGGTCGACGACGGCGTCTCGGTCACCGAGGCCGCCCGCCCCCTCAAGATCGGCCGCTCCACTGCCTACGAGGCGCTGGCCCAGCGCTGAGCAGCGGCCCTGCCGTCCCGCGGCCCGTTTCTGCCATATTCCGGTGACACCCCCGGACGCTCCAATTGCTCATCCGACAGGAACCGCGTTGACATCAACCGCCTCGTACGTCACAGAACACACCAACCATGACGAACCGTAGTCGAGGAGATCGACAACCGTCCCAGAAACCTGCGTAACCGCAGCTCAGAGGCGTATCTGTTGGATTTTCGCTGTTCGCTATGGGGACCCCGACAGGTAATGCAGATTCTGTGTCACATACGCCGCGCCGAACGCGCCCGCCGCTACTCATTTTCCCGACACCCAGCGTTGGCCAGCCGCCCACCCGCCCTTACGCGCTTGCGGTCCCGGCTGACATTCCCAGCTACTCGGTGTTGCTGAATAGCGGTAGTTGGTGTTACTTTGTACCGGTAGTCAGTAGTACCGAGTAGCTGGAAGGGGGTCCATGGACAAGCAGATGACGGAGATGCTCAAAGGCACACTTGAGGGCTGCGTGCTCGAAATCATCGGCGGCGAGGAGACCTACGGGTACGCCATCACGCGCCGGCTGAACGAACTCGGCTTCGCCGACGTCGTCGAGGGGACGGTGTACACCATCCTGCTGCGGTTGGAGCGGAACGGGCTCATCCAGGCGACGAAACGGCCCTCTGAGGTCGGTCCGCCACGCAAGTTCTACACGCTCAACGACGCCGGACGCGAAGAACTCGCAAAGTTCTGGGCGAAATGGCAATACGTCTCATCACGCATCAACAGCCTCAAGGAGAGCGGGAGATGAACTTCTGGGAGACCGTCACAGGCAGCGATCTCACCAAAGAATGGAAGGCGTTCGAAGCCCGGGCCGAGGCCCTGCCGGACGACCACCGGGCGGCGTGGGAGCAGATCAAAGGGCATCTGTTCCCCTATGGAAGCTTCACCGGCCGCAACCTGATGCCGATCTTCGACGCCGTCCTGGGGCTGCTGGAGGAGACGGCAGCGGACAGGCAGAGTGCCCAGGAGGTGCTCGGCGACGACATCGCAGGCTTCTGCGCGGCGCTGACCGGCGGAGAAGGGGCCCGCACCTATCGCGACCGGTGGCGCAAGCAGTTGAACAGGAACGTCGCAAGGAAACTGAGCCGGCTGGGAGGCTGACGTGGGCATCCAAGACATCATCGAGGGCAAGAAGCAGTGGCGGGCGCACACGGCACGCGTCAAGGCGCTCCCGCCCGACTACCGGATCGTCTACAAGGAGATGCAGAAGTACCTGTTCAAGGTCGGACCGGTCGACCTGCCCGACGGGCCACTGCTCCCCGGGGTCGTCGACTTCTTCGAGGAGGGTGCCGCCGCGGGCAAGGGGGTCCTGGAACTCATCGGCAGCGACGTCGCCGCGTTCTGCGACGACCTGATCAAGGACTCTCCCACCTACGCGGAGATCTACCGGGAATCCATCGGCGGGGAGCCCGGCGCGAACGAGAAGTAGCCCGCTCGCCCGGTGCCGGCGGAGTTCTCCGGCCGATGAGCCGAAAGAGCACCTCAGCCCCCTGTTTGCTGCTGCGCGCGCCAAGCCGCGCCAGTCCTCCCGCTCGGTCGGCGATGTGGGCGGCGGTGTAGTAGCGGCGCGCGACCGGTTGCTGGTGGGCCAGGTGGGTGACGTGGGCGTCCAGAACCCGGCGGATCGCGTGATAGTAGTCCCAGGTCTGGCCCATGCCGTTGTTGTTCGCCATGAGGCTGAGCAGTCGGCCGGTGTGGTCGATGAGGTCATCGTCGGGGTCGGGTGCGGTGATGGCCTCGTGGACGTCGGCTGCTTTGGCGACGGCGCCGACGTAGTAGCCGTTGAGGATGTCGCCGTTGATGGCTTCGCGCAACAGCCACGGGCGGGCGGCGGGCCCTTCGACCTGGCAGAGGGCCTCAACGATGTTGACTCGGCCCCATCCCGCGGTGCGCTGGGCGAGCCAAAGGAGCGCTTGGCCGCCGCCCATCCGCCGTTTCAGCGCGTGTGCAGCCAGGGGGCCGAAGGTCTCCGACAGCAGACCGATGTGCTTGATCAGGTCGATGTCCTGCTCGTCCCAGTCTGACGCGAGCAGGGCGAGGCCAACGACCGTTCTCGATCACCTGACGCTCGAATGTGACCGGTGGCAGCCCGTCGTTGGCGCTGTGCCGCCTACGCGTGTTGTAGAAGTCCGCGATCCAGGTCGCGATCCTCAGCCGGGCCTCGGCCCGGCGCCACATCCCAGGTCGAGGGCATCGCCGGGCTGCAATGCCTCGGCTGTCTCTTTCAACACCGGGTTGGGGTGCCCGGTGCCGCCGCCGCGCCGGGCGGGGTGGTGCTGTTCCCAGAACGACTCGGCATTGAGTGCGTCGGTCATCGGTCCGCCCCACTCGCGAAGAATTTCACCAGCTCGGTGGTGACGAACTCGGGGTTCTCCTTGATCAGCCAGTGCCCGGCCTTGGGCACCTCGACAGCGCGGGTGATGTTGGACATGAGGGGCTGGACCGTCGAGCGGGTGAAGTCGAGCGTGCCTTCGGCTGTCAGCAGCATCGTCGGCATGGTGATCGGCTTCGCGGCCTTGTTGTCCCGTTCGTCCTGGTCCAGGGCGCGGTAAAGCTCAAACCCACCGGTCAGGACCTGCGGGCGCTGGTATGTGCGGGCGTATTCGTCAATCTGTTGTGCGGTGAAGGGAGCCTTCGCGCCCGGCCCGCCGAAGCTGGTCCCACCATAGGCAACATACCCGTAGAAAAGAGACAGGTAGTCACGGACGTCGTCGTCGACCAGCAGCTCGGGGAACCCGTCCTGGTTGTGGAATGACATGTGCCAGCTCGCCTGCCGGTAGGCGTTCGCGCTGAGGGCGGGGCCGGGCATCGGATAGTCGAGGTGGGCGTACTTGACGACCTCGTCCGGGAACTGTGTGGCGTACTGGAACGCCACACCGGCGCCGAGATCATGCCCGACCAGCTTGATCTTGTTCAGCCCCAGCTTGCCGGCGAGCAGCCGGTGGACGTAGCGGGCCAGGGTGGCCTTGTCGTAACCGGACGGCGCACCCTCGCTGTCGCCGAGTCCCGGCAGATCAAGCGCATACACGGTGTATTTCTCGGCGAGCGCCGGCATGATCTCGCGCCACGAGTACCACGACTGGGGCCAGCCGTGCAGGAGGACGAGCGGCTCGCCGGTGCCGCCGGTGACGTAGTGCATCTTCACGCCGTCGACGTCGGCTGTCTCGTGCTTGAATCGACGGTTGAACTGGGCGTCATCCCGGGTGGCCGCGTCGTAACCTGCCGCGATGGTGGCGCTCGCTTGCTGCGACGTCGTGTTCTGCGCCCTGCCGCCGGTGGTCGTGCAAGCTGTCGTCAGGACGAGCGCGGCCGTGACGGCTGCGACGGTGCGCGACCACCGTGTTGCTGGTCTCGAAGTTGCTGCTGATGTGAGCATTGGTTACTTACCTCCGCTACCAGCATGACCAGCAGCGTTGCCTATTTGCGAGAAACGTTGCGGATCCGCATCATGGGTTCATGAACGTCACGTCGCACGACGTCCTTGCGGGCGTCGGCCCGCGCCTGCGCGCACTACGTCAGGCCCGGAACATCTCGCTGGCCGCCTTGGCGGCAGAGACCGGCCTGACCGCAAGCACGCTGTCGCGTCTCGAGAACGGGAAACTGCGCCCGACACTGGAGCAACTGTTGCCGCTGGCGCGGGCGCACGGCGTCCCGCTCGACGAACTGGTCGCGGCCCCGCCCACCGGCGATCCACGTATCCACCTGCGGCCAGTACGGCGATCCGGCTTCACCGTCGTGCCGCTGACCAGACGTCCCGGAGGCATCCAGGCCTACAAAGTGATCTATCCACCGGCCGGGAAATCGGCTACGACGACACTGCAGACCCACGAGGGGTACGAATGGTTCTACGTACTCAACGGATATGTCAGGCTCGTCCTCGGTGACCAGGAATACCAGCTAGGCCCCGGCGAAGCCGCAGAGTTCGACACCCGTATCCCGCACCAGATCGGCAGCGCCGACTCTCAGGCCGCGGAGCTGCTCACGCTCTTCGGCGCGCAAGGCGAACGCGCCCACCTATCGCCCTTCCTGACATCGCCCACCTGAACGAACCGGCTCTGGAGTAAACATTTCACCCAAGCCGCGTCGAGGGTGGCGCGACCAGCGACAGCATCCCCCGGGACAAGGTCTTCTCCGAGAAGATCTCCACCCTGATGCGGATGCGCCCGCGGTTCGAGGCCGCGCTCGCCCAGGCCCGCGAGCAGGGAGCGGAGGAGCCCCGACCACCCTCATCCCCGGCGCGGGCCGAGACCGGCCCCCAGACCCCATGCCTCGATGTCCGCCCGGCGGCCGGTGAAGCCGCGCCCCCGATTAAATCGGTCGCTTCGCTTTGTCGCGGATGAATACGATCACGGCACGCTCTGGGGGCGCCTGGACTCACGGAAGGACATCTCCGCGATGCTAGACCTGATCTTCGATCTGGAGACCCAGGATCCCGACGACGTACTGACCCTGTGCCTGGTAGCGGGACATCCGGCCGTACGACTGCGCGCGGTCACCGTCACTCCGGGGTCGCCGACGCAGGTGGGACTGGTCCGGCACGTCCTGCGACGGCTGGAGCGAGACGATGTCGCGGTGGGCGCCAGCGATCCCGGTACGGGTAAGAGCCATGTGTCGGGCTTCCATGACCGCTGGCTCGGCACCCCTCCCGAGGCCCAGCCGGACGCCCCGCCCGCCGACGTCATCGCCGAGACCCTACGGTGTCACCCCGGGGCCACGCTCCTCACCGGCGGACCCCTGCACAACCTCCGGAGGTTCCTCGAGATGTATCCGGGAGTGAGTCTGAGCCGGTGGGTGGCCCAGGGCGGGTTCGCGGGCGACAACGTCGTACCGCCCGAGCACCGGTTGACGAAGTTCGAGGGCCGCACGGTATGCCCGACGTTCAACTTCAACGGTGAGCCCCGGGCGGCCCTGCTCGCTCTGTCCTCGACCGGGATCGCACGGCGCGAGCTGGTGTCCAAGAACGTCACTCACGGCGTCGCCTACGACGGCGAGTTCCACGAGCGGTTGCGACCACACCGCGACCGTACCGCCGGGCTCGCCCTGATATTCGCCGGCATGAAGCACTACCTGCGCAAGCGGCCCGGGGGGAAGCTGCTGCACGACCCCACCGCGGCCTGCGTGGCCATCGACCGCGCCATCGCCACGTGGGCCGAGGTCGAGATGGTCCGGGAGGAAGGCGGATGGGGTGCGCTGCCGGCGGCGGGCAGCGGGACGTTCGTCACGACCGCGCTCGACCACGAGCGGCTCTTCGAGGTCTTCGTCGGTGAGGGTGCAAATCTGCAGCGGGATGTCAGTACTGCCACCTGCGCATTCTGCATGAAGTGTCAGCGAATCTGCACGTGCTGTCAGTGAGAACAACTCCACAGGGTCGACGCCCCTTTGACGACAGGTCTACATACGGGCCATGGGGGTTGATCAGCAACCGAACGGCCAGTGGTGTTGGCGACCTGCCGACGGTCGGCTTACCGCCACTGGCGGACACCTTCGTCCTGCCCGAGCCGGCTCCCGGCCCATCCGCGACCTACCCGCCCCGGACACCGCGGGCGGTCAGCTTCAAGGCGGCTGATCCGGCTGGCGACCGGGGTCCGAAATGTTCGCGCGCGTAAGCGCAGAGCGTCACAGCGGTGATGAACGCCACCTCGATCCCCAGCACCTTGTCCAGAATGGTGAAGCCTGATAACCGCCGCAGAACGGCCAGAACACCACCTACCCGAACCAACCTAACGAAGTACTACCTAGGACTCGTCCTGGCAGGGAATCGTCGCCGCCGTTGGCGCGGCAGGCGCGTTCTCAAGGAAGGCCTGGGTTGAGACGGCATAGGCGGAACACAGAAGCCGGCCAAGGCGCGTCGCCCTGCCGTCACCGAAACGCCGGGTGGGAACACCCATGACATGCAGGCGCCGTTCCAGGGCCACGCCTGAGACCGCGACCACCGTGTCACCGTACCGATCAACCCAGCGAAACGCGTCCCGGAGCAGCGCAAAAGCAAGCGTGCCGAAACCCGCTGCCGTAGTGCGGGGCCAGGCCCGGCCGGTGGCCAGGCGGCTGAGCTCCCAGATGCTCGGATCACGAGGAGCAGGGGCGCCGCGCAGCGTCTCGGAGAAGACGTCGGGGATCATATAAGGACCGTCGGTGGGCAGGAGCCGACAGCACCCTGTGACCTCCCGGCAGACCTCCCCATGGCTGATCACATAGACCGGATCGCAGTCGTCGTAGGAATCTCGCTCCATTCCGTGGAGGCTGTCGACGTCCCAGCGGAGGCGTTCGTAGAACACCTCGTAGCGGAGGCGGAACATGCCGGTGAGTAACCACGCCGGGAGATCATCCGTGCGGCCGACGACAATCCGTTGTACGCACCCCATAGGGCTGGTCAATGAATGGTTACCGGCGTCGATGTCGATCTCTCCAGTGATCGGGTCCCGCGCCACCCACTGGCTGGCGTTTGGCATGCGCTGCGCCTTGTCGCGCCACTCGTTGACGAGCAGTCCGGCTACACCCCCAGCGTGACCACCTCACCGGCGAACCGGTAAGAAACCGTCCTGATCGGACCATACGCCCTGGGTGGGGCGGGTCAAGCACTTTCTATGCCCTCGCCAGGACAGGAGCACCCCGTGATTCTGTTGTGTGGTGTTGCCTGCCGTTTTTTAGTGGTCTGCCGTGTGATGTGGCTACTACCAGCATTAACCGGGAGCAACTGACCGTGTCCGCATCGTCGCGAAGTGACGATGTCTTGAACCGTAGAGACTTCCGATGTGGTGGTCTTGCGCTTTTAGGATCTTGTTAGTGCGCCGCGCGCCCTCGCCGGGGCAGGCCCCTCCGTGGCGCGGGCGCTGGGGAAGACCTCGCTGCAGCTCAAAGGGCCAAGCGTCGTGGGCGGCGTGATCACCATGCCGACGAGTTCGGCAGCCGTACTGCCCCGGGACCACCTACCCCACCTGGTACAGCCAGTACGACACGCTCTGCGAAGCACCCGGCGGCTGGTAGGCCTCCACCGTCGCGCCCTCGTACCCGTAGGTCGTCGAGACCGTGCTCGTGGCCCCCGTCTCGTAGTCCTCGTACTTCTCTTCGTAGTTCTTCGTGATGAACATCTGGCTGGTGTCGTAGACGCTTTCCACGATCACCCGCCCGGGCCCGAACACGCCGATGAGGTCCTGCCGGAACAGCTTCAGGCGGGCCTTGCATCCGGTGCACGGCCCGATGTTGCCGACCACCACGACCCGGATGTGGGCGTCATGAGGGAACGAGGAATGAAGCGCCTCGATCCAGTCCCAGGCTTCCTGCAGGACGGCGACCTCGCTGTCCTGTTTGGACATGCGCGCCTGCGCCTTGTCGACGCGTCCCTGGTAGCTGCGGCTGGCGTCTTTGGTATCCGCCAGGGAGTAGCGCGTCGTCCCCCCGGAACGCGCTCCCGCGACCGGGGTCTTGTAGCTGTGCGCCTCATCGAAGGAGAGGTCTCCGTTGGCCATCACCAGCGCCCGGGAGAACAGGCCCGTGCCCTTGGCACGGATCTCTGCCAGCGACTGTGCGATCTGCGGTGCCGCGGGGTCTGAGGTGAGAGCTTCGGGGGGCGTCGCGGTCATCGTGGTCCTCCTTGACCAGAAAGAAGAACCTCAGCCTTTCATCCGGAAGGGTGCTGTCAAGGCACGTCAGCGTCCGGCTCAGGCCAGCCTGCTCCGCGCAAGCAAGAAGGTCGACGCGGAACCTGCGAGCCGGACCGGCCGGGGAAGGCCGGGCAGTACTTCAGCCTCCCCGATCTTCTTGTCGTGTGAGTCGGCCTTGGGTCGGCCGATCGGCCGGGTCGGAGCCTCGGCCGCGCCGTGGTCCCGGGCCGTCCTCCAACTGGAGCGAAGACGACCCCTGCGCATCGCGGAGACTTCTCTGAGCGTGCCTGAGACGCTCACGCTCTTCCGCTGCGGCGGCCGTCGACGCCGGAGAACGCCTCTCCCGACGCCGTTGTCCTGTCTCATTCAATCTGAGGCACCGGGAAGCCCTTGACCTGCGGTGCCTCAGATTGAATGAGACGACTCATCCAGTCTCGTCTCATTCAATCTGAGGCATATCAACAAATCTGGTTTTGGCTCGCTTTTTCGAACACATTAGCCAGTTTTGCCTCCTGGTCGCGCTGAAACTGTCTCATTCAACTTGAGGCATCTCATAGTTTTTCTCATCTACTTGAGGCAGTCGACGTTCTGAACAGGCATGATCGACTCGATCGCGGCGAGCGAAATGAAGATCCACCTCATGATCGATAAAATTTCGCCTGGCTGGTTTTGTGCTCACCCCCTGCTGGTGGCTCATCCACACCGAACCTCTGCGTCTGACCGACCAGGTCCCGGCGACGTTTACCGAATGCGTGAGCTGGATGGGTGTCTTCTCCCGTACGCCGGACGCGCTACGGCCTGGGCTGACCAGTCCACGAATGCGTCATCGGTCACGAGGGATGGTCGCCGCTCCGGAAGAAGTCACCGTCCTGCTCACGAGCATCGCCGCGACCTGACGGTCTCTGGGTGAGGTACGAGGGGGAGGATCACGGCTTCATTCGTGCTTGTGCGGTCTCGGGACCGTGATCACCAGTGGACGAACGTGTACGAAGCCTGTCCGGGACAGGTGCGTCGCTTGTTGTTCCAGGTCGACCAGCAGCGTGTCAGGCGCGAGGTGTTGCGCCCGTCGCCTGTATGCGTTGCTTGGGGCGGTCCACAGGTCGATCGGATGCCAGCCGACGAGGTAGATGCCGACATCGGTTCTCGTTTCGTGCAGGTATCTGTCGACCAACTGTGTCTTCTGCGCTGTCATCAGACCTTCGTTGCCGGCGCACTTGACCTCAATGACCAGTTTCAGCGGTTCCGCTGCTCCGGGAAACCCGTCGAGGTTTTCGGGAAGGGCCTCGACGAGGATGTCGGTACGGTCTCCTGCACCGTAGGGATCGGTCGGATGGATCAGCACCTCCCGATTGACTACAACACCATGATGGGTCATCCGTAGCCTCAGCTCATGAGCGATGTAAGCACACAACGCCGCCTCGGGCTTCGGCTGCCAGACGTCGGGAACATCGAGTTCAGCTCCGCGCTTACGCTTGCCCGGAATACGATCCCAAAGCAGCTCTCCTTGCGGAGGTAGTGCATCGCCGATCTCTTTCAACGTCTCCAGCGCGACTCTCAGCAGGTCCGTGCTTGTGCGCACAACGCGGCGGGCCGGGTCCCGCAGGATGTTGATCACATCGTCCACGGCGACCTGGCTCCAGCGGGCAGCGGCATACTGCGTCACAGCAGAGATGAGAGCCGCGGTGATCGCGAGCCTCTCCGGATAGCTGTCGGCCAACTGCCGGAGATGGCTCACGGATTCGGCGGAAGCCCGGCGGCTCAGCTCCTGCAGCAGACTGTCTCGCCACCTCCACGCCTGTTCTTCCGTGTTCATCCAATGGGCTTCTTGACGGAGCCTGTCGTTTTCCGGCGGATACAGCTCGCTGAGCCAGAGGTACATGTCCACCAGTTGCGACTCGTCGAGCACCTTCTGGACGACATGCTCGGTTTCGGTTCTGATGGACATCTCGACGAAGCGGCGGCCGACATCATGCCCTGTTCTGACATAGGTCCACACGCGTACCCAATGTGTCTCCGCATCCACGATCAGCAACGCCTGGACCGCCAAGACGGCGGCTCGGGAAAGGGCGTCGTCAGCAGCGTCGTTGTCGAGTGCGGCGGCGATGACAGTGTGGGGGATTTCGCTTTCCGTGGTCAGCAGGGCGTGGAGAAGCCCGTTCCAGGTGTTCAGCACGGCGTTGAGCGGGTCCGCTCCGTCGGGTAGTTGTCCGGGCTTCACATCAGTCGCGGTGCCTGGCAAGATCCCCAGCCAAATGGACAGGTTGGTGAGCAGGTATTCCATGGCGGTGCGGAGCTCGGGCGCCCACAAGGGATCGATGTACCGAAGCGTCAACGGCTCGCAGGCTTGCGTGAGTGCGGCTTGGCAGTGCTGAACGAGGCGGTGGGCCAACTGCTCAGCGGCATGGGTCGCGGCCAGACGTAGCAGGTTACCTCTGATGCCTTCGGTCGAACTCGACAGCGTCTCGGTGGAGATCGCGGCCGCCCACGAGCCCCAGATCGCAGGAGGCAGTTCAGCGAGGCGATCAGCTTCATGCAGGTCGATCAGGAAGGCGTATCCAACCCAGGAACGCTTGTCGTGGCTGCGATTCGTGATCCATGAATCGGCGTGGTCGATTTCCGTCGTCAGGTAGCGAAGGGCCAACTCAGGAAGGTCGTGGAGATCACCGACCGCCGCAGTTCCCGGCCAGGTGTGAATGAGACCCGCCAGATGTTCCGCTTGCCCGGTTCGCGGATCTATCTGCAGGAGCCAAACGAACCGCCACAGGCTGTCGTTGTCGCCTGCCCTGGCGCGGGTGAGCAGCTCGGCCATTTCGGAGGCGAACTCCGCCCCGCCCTCCCAGTGGCGCTGCTGTCGAGCCTGATGGCTGCGCCGCAACGCCTTCGCGTAGCGTCCATCGATGTCGATCGCTTCATACGCGAAGCTCACATACGGCCACGCAGGATGATCTTCATCGTAGGCCAGGTCGAAAGCCTCATGATCATCCTGCGGGAAGAGTCGTGCGGCTATTTCTCCCCACGTAGCGAGCTGCCTCTCATCTGGCGATGCGGCTGCTCTTCTCGCTTGGTCCAAGACCCAGGCGAAGTCGGTTCCGTCCAGGAGTTGATGTCGTATGGTCCGTTGTTCATGGGATTCGGCAGCATCATGCCGTATCCGTGCCTGCGTCTTCCAGTCGTGAACGACCTGCCATGACGTTTCATGAGCGTTCTTTCCGGTTCGGACAGCCTCTTCGACTAGGGCTTTGGCCAGAGACCTGCGCAAGGGCTCCTGGCCGCCGAGCTGTAGACATTCCGGGAGATGCATCTGCTCGTACGCGCCGAATAGGCGCAAGATGATCTTCGCGAGCAGGCTGGTGAGATGGATCGCGTCCGGACTGCTGAGCGCACGATCGATCAACGCATCGACGAAGTCGACCTCAATCCTGTCGGATGTGAAGTTGAAGCCACCCGACGTCGATTCGTCTGCGCGAACTGCTCTTTCCGCCCACGTGAGGAGATCTGGCAGATGCTCATCCGCGCACTGTGTTGGCGCGTTTCGGAGGAACCGTGCGTACATGTTGAAGATTCGAGGGTTCGGTGGCCGCAGTGCGTCCAGCATCGTTGTGGCGTCCAGGTGGTCGGGCCACAACAGGTCCAGCAGGGTGCCTCGCAGGTCATGCTCCGAGTCGACGCGTCCCGCGTAATCGGCATCGTTGAGCGAGGCCAGAGTCCTCCTGAGGACGGGCATCGCCCAGCTGTCCCCGCAAGCGAAAGCGGCGCTCGCGGCAAGCCGACGTTCGGTTGCGTGCCACGCGTCGTTCTCGACCAGGCGAAGCAACGCGGCCGCCAGCCTCGCATCAGGAATCGCGGCATGTTCGGCGATGCGCATGGCCAGACGGACTCGCGCGGTGACCGCCCAATCCGTGGGTTCTTCGGCGGGAGCGGTCTCCAGTGCGTCGGCGAGTTGGGCTCCGAGAAGCGGATGACGCAGATCCCAGCGGGACAACTGCCAACGGCTGTCACCGAGTTCCACCTGCAGCGCTCGCTCCAGAAGACGGTCCACTGTGAGACGCCGTACCTCGTCTGAGCGCACTATCGCACTGTGCACCGCCAGACTTTCGGGGTCGGCGGACGCCAACCAGGCGGTGGCATGAGGACGCAGGGCCACCAGCCAGGCGGCGGTCTCGCGTAGTGGCATGGGAATGCTCGCAGTGTCACCATCCGGTGTGCCGACGAGGATGAGATTTTCCAGTTGACGCTGACCGACTTTCCGATCGGTGAGATACCGCGCCGCCAGGTACGCGGCCACCGATGAGTGACGGAACGCCACCCGATTGTCACCGGAACTGGTGAACAGTGCCGTTGCGAGCGTCTCTCGCACGGCCTCGTACGTGACGTCGAAAGAACCTCCGGCAGTGGCTTCCGTACCGTCAGCCAGTACGTCACCGGGCAGATCGAAGGCGCTCGCTTCGAGAGTCCGTCCGAGCCAGACGTTTCGATGGCCGGAAAGGAGCGTCCAGGCCGCGATGCGTTGGGCGATGGCCAGGCGTTGATGGCTGGTGGTAACCGTCGATGTGATGACTCGATCGCGATTTGGTTCCTGTGCGAGCGCTTCGACGCCTCGGGCGAAGAGGTCCGTCGGCTTGCCGGTCAGGTGACCGTCTGCCCGGTAGGTCACGACCAACAGTTCCAGCGTGAGTGGAACGCTTGCCATCACCGCGGCTCCGGCTACTTCGGCGGCTGTCACCAACGCTTCGCCTGGAACGCCGGCGCTGTCAGCCAGTTCCACCGCCTCAGCGCGACTCAGTGGGGCCAGGTCGACGCAGCGGCATGCACCGACAATTTTGGTCAACGCATCCGTCATTGCCGTCGGGTAGTCAGCTGTCCGGCAAGCTACGAGAAAGCGCAGGCGACTGGCGACTTTGCCGCGCAGCGATCGTGTCAGGCGCCTAGGCAGGTGCTTCAGGAAGGGGCCGCATTCGTCCAGTTGGTCCAGGACTACAAGCAGGGTGCCCCGTCCCGACTGGGGGACCTCCGCTGGTGGAAGCGAACTGAGATGGCTTCCGAGTTCCGCTTCGTAGGAACTCTCGGTAAGATCGCCACCTGAGATCCAGAGGCATGCGTCGGAGTCCTCCTCCCAGATGCCCGTGACGCGGGGTACCGCGTCGGTCAGGCTTTTCAAGACAGAGGTCTTTCCCGCGCCTGGCTCACCAAGGACGACCATGGCACCGGTCGCCGCGATGACTTCCGGGGTCGCCAGGTCTCCTTCGGACAACCGCTCCGGATCGGTGACCACTCGTTGTTGTTCCGCCCGGAAAGCCTCGGATTCCCGTGGGATCCACTCTTCTGCCGCAGCATGCTCGCCTCGGATCCTGCACAGGCGGTGAACATGGAAGGCGAACACATCTCCGGGCATGGCGTAATTCTCTACGCTCAAGGGTCTCGCGGCGTCGCTACACGTAAAATCATGCGTACCGGCCAGACTTGCTCGTTTTGGGTGTATCGGCCAGTGTCAGTGGGCGCGCTGGCTCGCGATCCTGCGCGACGCTCGATCCTGCTCCTTGAGAGGCCACGGCCAACCTGGGTCGAGGTTGCGGCGGCCAATCGCTGCCCTACTTGTGATCGGTGTGTCGCACGTGCTCGGTACCCACAGCGACCTCGGCGAGGGCCTGGTGAAATTTCTCATTCTTGTCGGGGTGATCTACGCGTCCCGAGGGCGCTGCAGTTCGTCGCGCTCCTTGCGAGGAGCGTTCCGTTCAACGGTCACCACGGCCGGTTAAGGGTGGGGGAGTGCTCATGGGTGGTTCGGGAGGGGAAGCTCCTCGGATGAGGTCGTCCAGCAGGTTAAAGATCGACCCCTCCTGCCCGTAGAGAGGATGTTTGTTCCCGCTGTGGACCTGGCGTTTGTGGCGTACGAGGGCACCCGGTGATGCATAGTCGGTGACCTTCCACGGGTACTCCGGCGAGCTCGTCTCGTGTTCCAGCAGCGCGATCGCGGTTGGCCGGGTGATCTTCGGATGTAGCTGCAGGACCCGGTCAGCGGGGATGCCGCCGGCGAGTGCGGCGTTGCGGAGTGCGGTGGTGAGCCAACAGCGGTCAATTGGACGGCCGTCGTGTTTGGTGAGCAACAGTTCGTCGGGGGCGCGTCCGGTTCGCAGTGGTTTCAGTAACGCCAACGTCCGGACGGGCACTGACACGGTGCGATGGCTTACGGTGCCGTTGACGGGGCGGCTGACGGTGATGAGGAGACGTTCACCGGTATCGATGATGTCGTTCACGGTGAGCCGGATCAGTTCGCTGGCGCGCAGCAGGCAGTCGGTCAGCAAGGCCACTGCGGCGGCGTCTTTCGGATGGGTGGCGGCCAAGGCCTGTATGCCAGCCACTATGGCGTGATGTTCTTCGAATGTGAGAGTTGAGGTGATGCTGGGAGTCGTCGGTGAGGGGATGGGACGCTGGAGGTATTGGGCGGGGTTGACGTTAATGACGCAGTGGCACAGGGCGTGGCGAAATAGGCTGGAGAGCATGGCCAGATGCCAGGCGATGGTGGCAGGCTTCAGCGGCTGGCCGGGATGGCGTACTCCGGTGGCGGTGCCAGCTGTCAGAGCGTCGCGGTAGGCGATCAAATGACTTTCATCCACTGAAAGCAGGTCGATGCCGGGGCTGAGGTGGTTGAGCCAGCGCAGGAATCTGGCCAATGCGTTGAGTCGCCTCTGGCGGGTGCTGATTGTGGGGGCGGATTTCAGCCAGCAGGCGGTGATGTGCCAGCTGTTGCCGGTCAGGCTGTCGATGATATGGACGTCATCCTCGTCACTGGGGGGATGAAGCAGCTGCAGACCCGGGATAGCGGTGATCGAGCTCATTGACGACCCCCCGGGGAAGCCGCAAGACGCTTTATCTTCCATGAAGTTATCCAGATCGTAGAGTGTCGGGTATGACGGAATTCGCGGCCGTCTGGTAATTTTCTTTCAGCTTACCCATTTGGTTTCGTTGTGAATTGACCCAGTCAATGAGCGGCTCGTGGCGCCTGGAATGAAACGGAGAATCCCAATTATATAGAGGATTTACAGTGCGCTGGACCTCCTTAACAAAACGGTGCGGGATAGGAAATTCTTGCAGGGTAATGGACTGCCAATATGGCGAGACTAGAATCCTAGTCAATGCGATAACTTGCGGATATATGGCGGCATGAACTGTGACGTCATCCCAGGGGACGCTCCACTCTTCTCCGTGGAATATCTGCATTCTATGAATGAAGGCGTCGTCGGAGGTGGTTGATTGACGCCATTGGTGGCAGATACCGCTTGCCTCCGCATAGGCGCGGGCGGCGTTGACGCGGCCATGGCGTCTGACGATGCGCCGATAGCGTTTGGTGGCTTGGAGGATGTCCGGCTGGTTGGTGAGGTCGGGTTGTGAGTGGCCGTACCTGATGTCCCCGGGGCCGATCCATCGGCGGTGGAGAAGGCAGATCACGACGTCCTGCCATCCCTGACAATATATTCTCTCGCCGAATTCCCGTCCTGCTGCACACAGTTGGCAGGGTCTTCTTCCTAAGGCTACGCGACGAGGTTGAGCATCAGTCGCGGAGATCGGATCTGCTTCGCCGTGGAGGTCGTCAAGGGCTCGGAGAAGGGTGACTTCGGGAATGCCGCTGAGTACGGATAAACGATCTGCGGGTACCTTCGAGGACTTTTTTCGGCTTTCGGTGAGGTAGAAACGCAGATGGTCGCCGTCAAGGTGGTTGGCGCGGGCGAGTCGGTTCAGGTAAGACTGCGTTGTTTCGTTGGGGAACGGGGTGACAGTGCGAGGAAGCGGACGCAGAAGCATCGTGGGGGATGTGTACGGTCGGCTAGCCTTTTGCGTGTCGGCGTGGTTTTCCGCTGGTTTACCCATATCCGTTATAATTTTTATTCACCGGATTGGGCGACATGATCGATAAGGACGTCGTTCATGAGTTTCCGGGTGATGGCCTCTTCGCCGTCCAAGATCGCCAGATGAGCTGCCCCGCGAATCAGGTGTGACAGGCTGCCTATCATTCCTGCGGTGCGCTGGTGCAGGTAGCGGGCGTTTCGCAACAGCGTTCCGGGTTTGTGGCGGTGCAGCCGCAGTGCTTGTTCGAGGGTGGCGATCATCGATTTCCAGTCATCGTTGTAGGGGAACGGACCGGTGTTGATGAGCACGCATCGTCCTGCGATCTGCTTGCCGCGTACTCCGGTCAAAAGCGTGCGCTCGACGTCGATGCCGGCGTAGACGAAAGTGGCCGGTAGATGCTCGGTGAAGTATTTCAGGTGGTCCGACATGTCCTCCCCGGCGGAGGTGGCCTGGTTGAGGTTGTGGACTTCATCCACGAGCACCAAGTCGACCTTCGCGTCGATGAGGATCTGGCAGACGATGTCGGCGATGTCGGTGGTGTTGTAGGCGCGTTTGACCGGTGGCAGGCCCAGGAAGCGGGCGAACTCCAGCGCGAGCTTGCGAGGAGAGCCTTTAGGTGGGCTGGTGACATAGACAACGGGGATACGGTCGATGGCTCGTCCTGGGTATCGTTGACGAATCATCAGCTCGTGAGTACGGCCGAGTTGTTTAAGGGCGGTGCTCTTTCCGGTGGTCTGCGGTCCGGACACGATCAGCCCTCGGCGGGCGCTGATCTCACGCCGGTTCAACCGCGTCAGCAGCCGTCCTTGTCGGTTGACCTGTTCGACGGTCGCGGTGGAGACCACGACGAGTTCGGAGTGGTAGCTCATCCTCGCTTCGTCGTAGGCGTCTTTGAGGTCATCGGTCAGGTCCGCCCATTGCTGCTCGGGAAGCAGGTCGATGCTGGCGACGGGAGCCTCGACGAAACGTCGCCAGCCGGTCAGGGTCATGGTGGGCTCTCGCCGGTCGGCGTCCAGGACGTTGTCCAGCACATCGGCTGTCTCACCCAAGTTGGTGGGTGAGGTGTTCACCACCATTTCTTGGCCTCCTTGTTAGGGTCAAAAACCTTGAGCGGTATGACATCGGCGAGCTGGTCATCGTCTTCTTCGTCTGCGGCGATGAGGTTGGCCATGACGTCGGCAGGGACGGTGACGTGTTCTGGCGGGGATGGATCGGTTGAAGGGAGTTCAGGGCTGCTGGTGGGGGGCATCGCGCGGGTGCGGCCCGCTACCCGCGAGGTCTTGACGGAGGGGCTGCCCCCTGAGGGGCCATCGCCGGCTTTGTCGAGCAGGGCTGTTACGGCTTCGGCGATCTCCTTCTCGGTCGCCGGGTTTTCTCCTCGGCGCGCGAGGATCTGGCGGGCGTGATCCCATGCTTGTTCCCCGAAAGGAACGGGTGTGCTGCGCAGGTGCGTCCAGGGAACACAGATCCATCCCTTGCCACGGTGGTTGCGGACCCAGATGCGAGAGACGTCGTAGGGGTCGTAGTGGATCTCCCAGCGGCCATTTTCCGCGGTGACCCCTGAGTGTTCGCGGCGGTGGGGATTGAGGGCTTTGCCGTCGTACTTGCGGTTCTTGATTTTGATGCCGTAGGAGTTGATGACCCGCCATTTCGCTGGCAGCAGTTCAACGTAGTCATCGGCTGACAAGGGCACCGGCGCGTATCCGGTGATCTCGATCAGCGCGGCGTACTGCTCGTTGGGTGTCATTGCCTTGGCGGCTATCAACGGGTGGCGCAGCCCGTCGTGCTGACGGTTCTGCCAGTCGACGACGATCCATTCGTCTAAAATTTCCTGCAGCTCGATCATCGACCAGACGGCTTTCTGGTCGGCGTTTTTTCCACGGTTTTCGACACTGTTGCCGACGTAGCCGGCCACGTATTGGGCGAAGAGTGTTCCTACGGAGCTGAAGCTTTTCTCTACCGTGCCTTTTTCCCAGGGGGATCCTTTGTGGGTGGGCTGGAAGTTGATGCCCATGGCTCGGCAGGCGGTTCGGAAGTTCTGTGACATGTAGACCTTCGCGTGGTCGCACACGATGGTTTCTGGGACGATTACCGGGCGGGCCGCCGCGTGTTCCAGACGCTGATCGATGTCGGTCAGGCGCCGGTGCGGCAGCACCGAGCGAGACATGCGCAGCGCATCGGCCCACCCTGGGCGCATCGGTTCTGGCGTCAGGGATCGGGCCAACAGCAGGGCGGCGTCCACGGCTTTGGTGGTGGGGCGGAGCACCGCCGCGGCGATGGTGCGGGTGGCCAGGTCGATGAGCCAGGTGAGCTCGACCTTGTCGACGATGCCGTTGTCCAAGACCACGCGGACGTCTAACGGTGTGGAGTCGATCTGCATCCATTCGCCGGGCCGCAGCACGGTCACTGTTCCGAACGGCCCGGCCGGTTGCTTGGCCAATGACCGGCGGGTACGGGCTGATCCGAAGGTGTGCTTGCCGGCCGATACGCGCTGCACCAGCCGATAGAACGTCGCGCGGGAGGGCATCACCGATACCGGTTCCACCTTGTACTGGGAGATGAGGATGCGCTCGACACGACGGCGCAGCCTTTCGACGGTGCCGGTGGACTCGTTTGTCTCCTCGGCTACCGCTTGCCTGATGGCCTCCAGCACCCGTTCGTCGGTTCGGACGTCTTGGGTGCGGGTGATGCGGTGATCGACCAAGCCCCAGATGCCGTGCTTTTCGTAGTCGAACCGCAGCCGTTGGAAGGTGGTCAACCGGATCGAGTGCCCGGCAGCGCTGAGCTCGTCGATTTTGGCGACTTCCCGCTGGCGCAATGTCAAGGATGCCGGGTCGTACTGCGGCTGCGTCGCGGCCGCCGGCCCAGTTTCGGGCGGGATACCGGTGAGTACTTCGACGATATGGTGTTCCCACCAGCGAGCCTGCTCGACCACGGCCGGGGGCAGGCCATCAAGCAGGCCTTGTGGTGGTAATGGTGCCCTGGTTTGGGAGATGACGGAGAAGCCGGGGGCGCGAAACAATTCAGCCCAGGTGTAGGTGACTTCGGCCCCCACCACGTCGGTCAGCTGAACATGGTTCTCGAACACGCTCGTGACGGTGCAGGTTCGATCTGCCAGACGTACCTCGTCTCCGATCCGAAGGTGTGCCGGCCGTGAGACGCTCATGGTGTGTCCTGACGGGTGTGGACTAATGACCGGCCGCTCAGCGGAGCTAAGGTGAGATCGGTGATGAGCACTCCGGTCCATATCAGGTGAAAGAGCACCGGAAGCACAGCGATGTGATCGCCTGCGGCGTCGGCTCCGTGCAGCAGGGGCGTGGGGTCTGCGAACGCCTCCTGCAGGCGCAGGCGGTGGATCTCGTTGCTGTATCGGGGATGCCGATAGCCTGCGATCCATCGCATGTTCGCCGCTAGTACCGGGTCCAGGGCGCCGAGCTGACGATAGCTCCATCCCACTGACGCGCACGCCGCGGCGGTCACTAAGCGGGTCTCGTCGTCCTTGAGATCGGTCGGCTCTGCGAGGTGGGTGTCGATCACCACGCCTGTGCCGTCGCGCCGCCTGGCGAAGAAGTCTGGAGCATGCCTGCGCACCTCGCCGTTTGTCGACCATAGGAGCCAAAACGGCTGGTAGGAAAACCCGGTGACCGCGGAGGAGAAGTCAAGCATCATGAGCTGATCGCGCTTCGACCAGGATTCAAATGCGACATGCTCGCCGGTGGTGGCCGACCACCACTTTCCTGGAAAACTTGATCGGCCTAGGCGGGAGGGGAATGTCCGTACGGGCGGCGAGTTTTCGAATCTCATACTCCAACACTGCATCAGCGGCTCCCGGTGCTCGACCGTGCCACGTTTCCCAGGTCGCAGATAGAGCAGATCGACATTGGCAGGCAGAGCTGACGTGATAACGCGAGACGATGTGCTGTGTCGAACCTGATTCACGCTGACCTCCTGGCCCGAAGTCCCGGAAAGGTTTCTAGGCGTTGCCGTCTGAAGAGATTCGCTCTGTATGTCGGGGGTTGCCGTACGGTTCGTGGATGAAGATCTGCGCTGGAGCATCTCATTCGGCCACCGGTGATCGCAGGTGGGTGCGAAGGTCGAGAAACTGTTGCCCGGTATGTCTCCAGGGCTGTGGTTGATGCTCGCGGATCCACCCCCATAGAGACCTGTCGAGATTCGGGGGCCCATTCGTCAGATCTTTAAGCTGAATATGGCGAAAGAATTTATCTTGCTCAATGGGGGAACCATGGACTGCGGAGTGCCGCCAATAAGGTGATATCAGTATGTTGGTGAGCGCAACAGCCTCTGGATACATGGCTGCACTGCTATAGCTACGCGGAAGACGCTCTACTTTTTCGCGTTCGAAAAAATAGAGCATTCGGCTCCATCTTTTGGTGGGGGAGGGGAGTCGGCTCGATACGTCAACGATGTTGTGCGCGTGCCCATAGTGGTAGTTAACTGCGCGGTGCCCGTATCTGCTGATCAGCTTGCCGTGGCGTCGTTGAGCCTGAAGCATTTCCGGCAGGTCGTTCACGCAAAACTGGTCAGCAGGGGTGGTCACGTCCCGGCCGATCCATATTCCGTGCCGCAGGCAGATGTTCTGATCCGGTCGTCTCCACACGGAAACGCGGCCAACGACGTTTTTGGCGCCCATACATAGTCGGCATGCCGGATGTATTCGATTTGGATGACCGGCGATGGTCATGCCTTTAAGGCCGGAGACGCCTTGATCGAGGAGCTGACCCCTGATTTCTGGTAACGCATAGGCCAGATGTGTGGACTTTATTCCGGTTGCGCCGGCCAGCAAGTGAAGGCGAACTATCTTTTCTGGGGCCCGTAGTTGACTCCGACACGTAGGAGCTAAAACTCTTATTAAATCACGGCAATTGATATGGTTTACGAAAGCGAGGCGTGCAACAAAAGAACCGATTGTCTCGTTCGCCACGGGAGGTAGTGAGCGCGGCAAAGCCCGCACGGACAACCGGGGCAGTTGTATTGGCGAGCTTGTTGATATGTCAATTTTCATCTCTATGAGCTCGTATGTTGTCGGCAGAGGTCTCAACACTTTCGATCGAGGCGGGACCTTGTTGCCAGGCCTGCAACGGAGCGCTCTCGCCGAGGGCAAGGTTTCGGCGGCTGGAGTTCCACCACGTTGCCCAGTTCAATACTGCACAGACGAAGTCTTCGAACGACAGCGCAAGCTGGTCGAGATCGACAGGGATGTTGTTGACGGTTTTTCGGCCGCTGCTGTAGCACGGCATGGACGACAGCAGCATTACCTCCATCGCGCGGCTGGTCACTTCTGCCGCGCCTTTCAGGTAAGGGCTGTAAGCGGGAAGTAACTCGACGGTGGCGCCGAAACCCCTCAGAGCGCTAGCGACCGTCGGTGACAGGAAGTCCTTGCCACGATCGACGTACACGATGATGGACGCTGTGCCCGTCGGGTTGTAAGGTTCTTGCTCCAGCAGTACGAAGCGCAGTGCCGCCAGGATGCTGGCGCGGTTGGGCGATCCGGGAGCGACCGTAATCCCACAGATGGCATTGGTAGTGCTGTCGACGAACCAGATGATCCACGGCTTGACGAGCATCCCGCCGCCGACATCGACTTCGACAGGGGCCTGCTGGTGATCGACCTGCCAGACGGAACCGCACTGTACGGGCCCTTTCATGCCGGGACTTCCTTGAGAGGGCCGAACATACCGAAGCCGTGTGTGGCGCCTTCGCCATGACGCAGGCCCGCTCGCTCCGCGAGAGAGAGTTCTGGACGGATGGCCCGACGCACACTGGACAAGCCGCGAGCCCGGCACCTCGCATACGCCGCGGAGTTGATCAGATCGCGGTACATGCTGGCGACGTTGCCCCGATGGCAGATCGGTTCACGACGCAAGAAGGTGTCGATGGTGAAGTGCTGGCGGGTTGGGGCGGTGCAGTGCCCGGTGGTTCGGGCTCGTTTAAGCTGGCGCCACATGGTGTGCGCGGTCACGCCGACGCATCGAGTCGACAGGCGCACATGAACGGTAGTGAGTTCTTTGCGCTCGTCCAGGACGGACAGGCGGCTGACCGTTGTCACGCGCGGAGCGTGTGCTGATGTCGCCGGGTGCTGCGTGTGCGTGCTCACCGAATACCCCCGTGTACTGGGTGATCGGTCAACCCGTGGGGATCCCGCTGTCTGCGACCGTGGTAGCTAAGCTGGTGTGCGCCGACAGCCGCCCGGTCACAGGCGCAGACCACCCCGGCGAGGGGGTATCTCTGATCACCTGGTTATCTGGAGTAACTCATTGGAAGTGAACACCGTCGGTGATGATGGCGCTACCGATTCTGCGAAATCTCCCAACTTTCTGCTTCCCCCTTCGACCGCCGCGGCGATCGATCTGCTCAGCCGGCGCTGGATCTTGCAGGTTTTGTACCTGTTGTGCCAGGGCGAGGCCCGCTTCAGTGAGCTGGCCCGGGCGGTGCCGGGCCTTTCTCGCCGAGTGCTGACCGAGCGGCTGCGTGAACTCGCCGACCAAGGGCTGGTGCGGCGCATCGTCGAAGACGGGCCGCCCACCCGGATCACCTACTGTCTGACCGAGCAGGGGGCCGCCCTGCGCATCGCTCTTGATCACATCGATGCCTGGGCGGCCACGCACCACCCTGTCCGCGCCTCCTGAGCCGACCTCACCCCACCATCCCCGGTTCCCACCACGTTCCCACCGGGAGCCGCACGGCCCGATGTGATACCCGCAGTGCGCGCCTATATGGCGACGCGGGCCAACTCCAAAACCTCCCTCGGAGAAATCTCTCGATCCCATGGGGTGGCCACCTCGGTCAGGAAGCGCACCGCCTGCATCAGTGCGTACGGAGTCTCGGGGCGTCCCGCCGCGTGCAGGATCCGCCAGGGCGAGCGCACCGTTGTCCCGATCATCAGCTCAGGTTCGGCGCACGAGTCGGTGCCGGAGCCCTGCGTTTGGGTCAGGATGCCCACGTGCTTCCAGAACGCCAGCAGATCCGCCATGGTCTCCACCTCCGGGTGGCCGCAGGCTTGGACCAGTGCGGAGAATCCGTTGTCCCAGTGAGCCCAGCTGTGTTCATCGCCGATCATCTGCAGTCGCAACGTGTAGATGCCAGGGTATTCATCCAGCTCAGGCACCTCCCCGGTAGCCGGTAGGTAATCCAAGGGCGGCTGGATGCCGTCCCAGATACTGGAGCCCAGCCACTGCTCACCATCAGCCCACCGTCCAGGGGTTTGGGCTGCGGCGTGTGCGGCGATCTCCTGCGCCGAGGCGCGCGGGGTATCGAGGAAGGCCCTGATGATCTCACCGGCGCGGGGGCAGATTGTCAGCCAGCCGGTCTCGTACACCCCGATGACCGCATGCGGCGCATCCGTAGGCCGTGGGACGTCGGGGTGGGTGAGGGTGATCTGGTGCGGCCGCGTCGGCAAGGTGGGCAGTTCCACCCGGTGGGGGCGGCGGCCGTAGCGGTCGATCCAGTCGTGGGCCAAGGTCAGCCGCTGGCACTCGATGGCGTCTTCTTCGGCCTGGCGGACCTTGTCGCGGGCGGCGCGCAGTTGCTCGCGTCGTTGCTGTTCGGCGGTGGTCAGGTGCACGTGGCAGTGTTCGGCGCCGATGCCGGTGAAGATGCGCTTGGCGCAGCGCGCGCCTTTGAGGTTGACGCCGGAGCACTGGGCGTGCGGGAAGAGGTCGGGGCGGGAGGCCTCGCTCAGCGCTTGCAGGTGTTCGGCGGGGATGTCGGGTTTGGCGGGGGCGTACATCTCCGGGATGACCGTCTGTGGATCGCTGCCGGCTTCGCGGGCTTGGGCGAACACCGAGCGCGGGCGCGGTACCCCGCTGCTCCAGGAGGGGGCGAGTGGTAGGCGGGCTTCGACGATGACGCCGGCGTGCGCGGCGTTGATCAACGCTTGGGTCGCCTCGTGCTGGATGGAGAGTTCTTCGGTGAGGTTGAGGCGTGCGCCGTGGATGAGGGACAGGATGGAGTTGATTTCCCATGACAGCTGGGCGGCTTGGACGAGCAGCCAGGCGGGGGAGTGGCCGCCGTGGTGGTTGCGGCGTGGTACGGCGATCGTGCGTGCGGGATGACGCGACTCCGTTGTGATCATGGTTGCCTCTTCAGGTTTGCCGAGGTGAGCAAAGGGGTCGCAGTCAGCTTCCCGGCTGCGCGGGACGGAGGCTGATCACCCTCCGTTATATGTACCAAACTTGGTACAGACCTTTGAGGATCATGCACGCCACCTTGGGTAAGTGCCCGCCCCGACCTCGCCACGCCTCGCTGAGCTGCGCAGACAGTTCGGCCTGCGGCTACGCGACGTGCGGGAAGGTCAAGGACTCAGCCAAGAACGCCTCGGGGAACTCGCCGAAGTCGACCGCAAGACCATCAACCGCATCGAGAACGGCATGTACAGCCCTCGGCTGGACAACGTCTTCCAGATCGCCGACGCTCTCGAGGTTTCGGTCAGCGAGTTGTTCGACGGCTGCGAAGTCCTGCGCGGCGAGTAAAGGCCACCGGCTGGGGATTCAGGTCGCCGACAAGCAGGCCGAGCGATACCTCACCGGATATCTCGTGAGCTCCCGTCTGTGACGGGCGGGAGCTCAGGGAGTCAGGATTAGCACTCGCAGACGATGCGCGTGGGGGAGCGAGGATCGTTGCCGCTCGAGGGCGAATTCGGCGTCGAAGTGGGCGCGGATGTCGGATTCGGGGTCGGGGCGTTGGTGGTGTCGCACCGGCCTGACCAGATGCGCAGCCACTCTCGCTTCGCCTTGGTCTGCTCGGCGCGCATCACGGTGATGTACTTGTCGTTCGGCGTGCACAGCACGGCCTTGCCGTAGTGGACCAGGTTGCGGTTGACGAGCGGGTACAGGGCCGCCACCTTGCCGAAGACTTGGGGAGCGCTGTCTCCTCAGAGAATCGACGCGCGGGTACGGCGATGGGCATGAGCAAGTACACACCGATGGACAAAGAAGCCAGTGCCCGCATTCAGTCCGCGGCCGCTAGGAATCCCGGCAGCGACAGCGCCCAAGACGACTTCGATCGCCGGGCTCAATCGGCCGCAGACAGAAATGAGTCTCAAGGGGAGGACGAGCAAGGCGACGACGACTGAACATCCGCAGCGCACCATCCTGGTGCGACAGGGAAGTGAATCGTCCCGGGTTTGGTGGAGACTGTGGTGTGTCCCGAGTCCGGTGGAGTCGGGACACACCAAATGGTCCACAAACTCGGGGCGGTTCACCCGACGCCTTGGGAACTCACATGCTCATTACTGTTCGGGCCCCTCTCTGCCAGACTGGTGTGACACATAAGGACAAACAGACCTTAAGCGGAACGAGTGGGGCGAGAACAGGACCTTCTTCATCGTGACGTTGAGCATGACCGACCTGACCGGCACGGCGGGGCATGATGAGCCGATGGGTACTTCCTCCAGCGCATCCAGCTCGAACCGGCCAAGGCGGCGAACCTTCACCGCCGAGTACAAGCTGGCAATCTTGGAGGAGTACGACCAGGCCGACACCGTCGGCAAAGGCGCGCTGTTGCGCCGCGAACGCCTGCTGACCTCCCATATCTCCGAATGGCGCAGAGACCGCAAGGGCGGGGCACTCAAGGCACTGGAGTCCAGGAAACGCACACCAGGGCGCAGTCCGGCCGAAATCGAGAACGAGAGACTACGCGCCGAGAAAGAGAAACTCGCCAGGGAGCTCGCGCAGACGAAAGCCGCCCTGGAAATCGTGGGAAAAGCACACGCACTCTTGGAAATGCTCTCCGAGAGTGCGGACTCCGACGAGAAGCGCAAGAAGTAATCGACGCCGCATTCGCCGAGCTGGAGCCGATCAGCAACACCACGTTCGCGTGTGACACGCTCGGGAAATCCCGGTCGACCGTGTACCGGCATCGCCACCCCCGGCCGAAAAAGCATGGCCCGCCACGACCCGTGACGCATCCTGCGCAGTTGTCGCCGGCCGAATGCGAGCAGGTCATCGCCGTGCTCAACTCCGAGCGGTTCTGGGAGAAGGCGCCGGCCCAGGTGTGGGCGACGTTGCTCGACGAGGGCGTCTACCTGTGCAGCATCCGCACGATGTACCGGCTACTGGCCGCCGCCGGGCAGAGCGGGGAGCGGCGCCGCCAGGCCACTCACCCGCCCAAGGTCCGGCCCGAACTGGTCGCCGACGGGCCGGGACAGGTGTGGAGCTGGGACATCACGAAACTGAAAGGACCGACCAAAGGCGTCTATTTCGACCTGTACGTGATGCTGGACATCTTCTCTCGTCACGTGATCCATTGGGAGATCTGGCCGACCGAGAACGGTGAACTCGCCAGACGGTTCATCGAGAATTCCATCATCAAGAACGGAGGCGCCGCCCCCAGGACGATCCATGCCGACCGCGGCACGTCCATGACGTCCAAGAACGTCACTCAGTTCCTCGCCGAGCTGAAGATTGACCAGTCGCATTCACGGCCGCGTGTGTCCAACGACAACCCGTACTCGGAAGCGAACTTTAGAACCTTGAAGTATTGTCCGGCGTTCCCGGACAGATTTGGTTCCATCCAGGACGCTCGAGAATTCTGTCAAGAGTTCTTTGAGTATTACAACCACGAGCATCGCCATTCCGGGATCGGGTTGCACACGCCCGCGTCCGTCCACTTCGGCACCGCGCACCAGGTGCAGCGCCGACGCGCTCAGGTCCTCGCTGCGGCCCACGCCGCCCACCCCGAGCGGTTCCGCCGGGCTCCCGTCCCTCCCGCCCTGCCCGAGAAGGCGTGGATCAACGAGCCGCAACCCGCCACCATCGAGACCACGGAGGCCCTACAGGCAAGCAACGCAGCATGACGTGTGTCATCCGGTTTGGCATCTACCGGGCACCACGCAGATCTACGGTGTACTTGCCGGCGCCGCTACCTTCCCGATCGACAAGGGCCAGCAGCCGCTGTGCCACCTCGAGCACATCGGAGTCGGTGTCGGCCCCGCTGGCGAGGAGCTCCTTGGCCAGCGGGGCCGCCCAAGTCTGCGGATCGGACTCATGTGCAGCCAAGACGATCTCAGCGGTGTTCTTGCCGGAAAACCGCGCGAACAGGCGTTCTTTCAACCCTTGATAGGCATCCTTAACTGCGGTGGTCGCAGCGTCACCGACACCGGCTGCGGCTCCCGCAGTAAGTGCCGTGACGATGAGCGTCACCGGATCCATCTCCCACCTCCGTGTCCTCGCCCCCCAGCTCGCTGGTGGCACCGGATTCGTCCAACCCATCGACGACGGGCACCACCATGCCCTGCATCACCACATGCCTCGGTATCGGCGCTGAACATCCCCACCGGGACCCCGATCTCAGCCCGGGCCTCCAGCTTCAGTTCCACCGCAGATCCGCACTTCACCTTGATTGATCCCACGACGAATGCGATCTCACTGCCCGCGCCGCGTCCTGCGGTCCCCAGCTCAATCTCCACCACGCCTCATCTGTTTTGCTGGCCTGTCTGAACGTGCTCGTCCGTATACGACCGTGTGTGTACACGGTCGTATCACGAGATCACTCACCGTGAAATAGGTGTTCGGCCAGCATCAGTGGTTTCCCCGAATCGACCTGCCCAGTCGCATCGGGCTCGGCTGCGGTGGCCAGGCACAATGCAATCTTTGGTCCCCGAGCAGGTGTTCGCAGCATCGCCCTTTTAAGAGCCGAGCGCAGCAGTTTCCGGCATATGCCGGAAGCTGCTGATCCGAATTCTTGACATACTTGTGAGGTCAGCAGCCGTGACTCTTCGCCGAGCCCGGCTATCGCTGCAGGCAGGAGCCCTCCGGGGGTGGTAGCCCGGAGGGCCCGCCACCTTCCCGCATTGGCGAAAATCCAGGGAAGGCGAGTTTCGCTCGCCTTTGCCTTCTTTTTGCGTGCCCGTATCGTAAATGCAGTACGTAGCCCCCTGTGATGTACCGATTTCCCTTTACCAAGGAGATCAAGCAGGGCGGCTGAAATTCGGGCTCGGCGAAGGAGGCGACCTCGGTCGTGAAGATCGACAACTGGTTCGTTGTTTGTGTGGCAGGGCTGGTGGCGTTGGCCGTCATCGGCCTCGGGGCGTACGCGCTCAAGGCGCTCGGCACGGCGGATCCCGCTGTGATCGGGGGCATGTTCGGGGGGCTGTGCGCCCTGCTCGCTGTGATTCCTCGAATCATCAGGGCCATTCGGGGGTCGGGCCGATGATCGCCTGGGATCGCGACGCAGTCGTGCGAGGAAACGCGGTTCAGCACGGGAGCTTTTGGGCTGAGCTGACCAAGGAAGACCGAGAGGGGCTCCTCAGTCTCGGCAGGCGGCAGGACTACCCCCTGACACGATTCTCTATTACCAGGGAGAAACAGATCGTCACGTGTTCCTCCTGCAGTCAGGTCACGTCAAGATGATGAACGCCGGGACCCGGTCAGGGGGGATGCTCGCCATCAGGTACCCGGGCCAAGTTCTCGGAGAACGTGAAGCACTGCAACGCGGAGGCACGACCACACGAGAAACGACCGCCATGGCCCTGGAATACGCCACAGCGCTCACAATCGACGCCCTGAAGTTCGCCAACTTCGTGGTGGGGCACCCTTCCGTATCGCTCGCGTTGATCAAGGAGCTTGGCTCCCGGGTCCACGAGGCTGAGATGCGGCTCGCGACGATGGCCTCTGAAGGGGCCAACCGCCGTCTCGCCAAAGCTCTGGCCTCGCTCATCGACCACAACAAAGCGATGCGGACAGGATCCAGCGAGATTGTGCTCCCCCTGACCCAGGCGGAACTCGCCTCCTGGATCGGAGCCTCCCGAGAGACCGTGGAGCGCAGTCTGCGGGGTTGGCGAGCTCGCGGCATCGTGCACACCGGCTATCGCAGCATCACGGTCCTGCGCCCCGCCGACATCATGTGGATCGCTGGTATCCCCTCGCCATTCCAACCATCTGGACATCGCCGTTCCGCCTGACACCGCCTCAGCACAACAAGGTCTCGGAGAGAGTTCTCTCCGAGACCTTGTTGCGTCCCCCATGGGCTGAAAAACGTCGGAACGATGGCGCTACGTCTTACCTTCTCCATCTCCCGCTCGGCGATGAGGCGCGCGATGTAGGGCGGTGTGCCTGGCATCGACGATGTCGACATTGTCCGCGCCGATCTGCCTGGAGGTCAGCTGGCGGTGGCCGAATCGGCCGTGGCGGTGAGAAAGCTCAACTCGTCCCTCACAGGCCGGTGACCGGGTTGTCGCTCCAGCGGTCGGCCTCTTCGATGTAGCCGAGCAGTGCGGTGGAGCCGTCGGCCCAGCCGCCGTGGCGGCCGATGCGTTCCAGGTCGGCGCCGGCGCGGCGGGCGGCGGTAGCGAACCCCCGGCGCAGGGAGTGGCCTCTCCAGCGGCCCTCCAGGCCAGCGGCCGCGGCGATCCGGGTCACGACGTCGGCCAGGGCCTCGGCGCTGAGGCGCCCGGCCGGATCCCCGATCGGGCGGCCGCGCCGCGTCAGGGGCGAAGCCAGGTGGCCGTGCCGATCGACGCGCACGAACAGCGGCCCGCCGGGGCGGCTGACCTCGGCGAGCGCGGCGGTCAGCGCGCGTACGGCGCGGACCGGGCAGGTGGCCGGGTCAGCGCCGTAAGGGACCGCGACCTCGTCGTGGCGCTTGAGCTTGCGCCGATACAGGCCCACCAGCAATCCGTCGGGCGTCTCGCGAACGTCGGTGATGTCCAGGGCGGACAGTTCGGAGACCCGGGCGGCGCAGGCGTAGCCGAGCAGCAGCGCCGCGGCGTCGCGCCTCCCGGCCAGGGTGGTGCGATCTACGGTAGCGAGCATGGCGCGCAGCGCCTGGGGGATGGCCGGTTCGGCGCGGCGGGGCCGCGAGCGGGCCCGGGTGGCCGGGTCGGTGCTGGTGGCCAGCATCTCGCGGTAGCCAGCCAGCACCTTGCGTGCTCCCTTGGTCTGCGGCGTGCATGGTGCGGATCGCGGCCAGGGCCCGCTCGATGGAGGCCGGGGCCAGCGGGCGGCCGGTGCGCGCCGAGGGTGCGGCGCTCAGGTGCGCGGTGTACTCGGTGACGGTGGCGGCGGTGGCGGGCAGCGGGGCGCGGCCAGTCGCCGTGCACCACGCGGTGAAGGCCGTCCAGTCGGTGGCGTAGGCGCGGCGGGTCGACTGCGGCACGCCGGCCTCGATGGCGGCGCGGGCGGCCGGGGTGAGGTGGTGGTCGACGTCGGTGTGCGTCGCAGGCGGCTGCGTGGCCGGAGGGGAGGCGGACCTCACTCGCGCCGGGGCGGGAAGAGATGGACTCGTCATCGCTTACCCGGTTGTCAGGGTGTCGATGAAGTCGGCGGCTGCATCGAGTGCCGCGGTGAAGTCCGCCACAGCGGCCGCGGACAGTGCTGCCGTCTCCTCCAGGCTGTCCTCGGGGAACCTGGTGTGCTCCACAATCGGACAGGACTGCAGGGCGGCCAGCGCGCTGGCCACGCCACGCGCCTGGCTGGGTGACAAAGTCAGATCGGGCTGCTCGTTGTCGACGATGGTGACCAGCACGGCCGGCGGGTCAGCCGCCGCGACCGGCTGAGCTACCTCGACGGCGATGAGGCCGCCGTCGGGGGTGTCGATGAAACCGAACCTGCGAAGGTGTGCGGTGGCGTGCTGGGCGGTGCACCACGGTGGGCAGGCCTCCGGCGCGGGGGTGGTGTGGGGCGTGCTGTCGGTCGTCGTGCCGTCCATGCGGGGCTCCGTGGGGGCGATGCGAAGAGGGCGGTGATGGTGATGGTCTGGCTCCTGAGAAAAAACATTTATCAGGAGTCAGAACGCCGAATCGGGCCATCGCGCGCCGACACCAGCCCACCCAGGTCGACGTGCCACCGCGGCCGGTCTGGATCGACCCGGT
>NZ_JBEPDA010000040.1:0-12723 GCF_040299985.1 Streptosporangium sp. NPDC000563
GCGGGGCGAGCACCCCCCTGCCCGCCCCGTGGGTGTCGCGGGGCCGCGTTACCCAGAGGGGGGGGGGGGGGGCGCCGCGCGCCCCCCCCCCACGCTCGGGCACAGAGCGGGAGGCCGCGGTCTGTGTGGGGTTGTTCATGACGTCCTTCGCCGAGTCTCCGACGCGGTCAGTTCGTGGCGGCGGACGCTGCCTTCTGGGCCTCCGCGAACGCCTCCTGCGGGGTCTTCGAACCGCTGAGGGCGCTCTGCACCCCGGTCCACATCGGCTGCGAGATCTTGGGGTACTTGGTGCCGAGGTCGTCGCTCGTGCGGCCCTTCGCCGCCTTCACCGCGTCGACCCACACTTTCAGGTCGGCCGTCGCGGCCACCTGCTTGGCCTGAACCTCCGCCGTGGGGGCGATGTAGGACAGCGTGGTGGTCGTGGTGAGCGAGTTGTCGGCGCTGGTCAGGCAGCTCACCAGCTTCTGGGAGACGACGTAGCGTCCGGCGTCCTTCTGCACCGGCACGCTGACGAACTCGCCACCGGTCGGTGCGGGCGCGGTGGCGCCGTCGGCGGCCGGGATCGGGATGATGCCGTACTCGAAGCCGGCCTCCTTGGCGTTGGCCAGCTGCCAGGTACCGTTCTCGGCGAAGGCGTAGTCCCCGGTCGCGAACTCCTGCCAGCTGGTGGTCTGGGTGTTGTTGATGACCGAGTTGGGGGCGTAGCCCTTCTTCAGCCAGTCGGTCCACAGCGCCAGGGCGGAGACGGCCTGCGGGGAGTCGAGCTGGGTGAGGTTCGCGCCGGAGCCCCAGAACCAGGGCAGGAACTGGAAGCTGCCCTCCTCGGTGCCGATGGCGGAGAAGGTGATGCCCTTCTTGCCGGCGTCCTTCACCTTGGCCAGCGCGGCGGTGAGCGAGGCCCAGTCCTTCACGGTGTCGATGTCGACGTCGGCCTCTTTCAGCACCGCCTTGTTGTAGTAGAGCGCGAGGGTGTTCGCCCCGATGGGGATCCCGTAGGTCTTGCCGCCGCTCTGGCCCGCCGCGAGGAGGTTGGGGTCGATCGCCGAGGTGTCGATCTTCGCCTCCTCGGTCGTGCTGAGCACTCCGGCCTCGGCCAGCGTCGAGACCACCGGGTTGTCCACGATCAGCACGTCCGGGGAGTTGCCCTGCTGGGCGGCGAGGAGGGCCTTGTTCGTCAGGTCGCTGGTGTCGTAACCGGTCCTGGTGACCGAGACTCCCGCGTCGGTGCCGCACTTGGTGAGCAGTTTCACCCACTCGGAGGTGCCGTCGAACTGCGGATACGGATCCCAGATCGTGTAGGTGCCACCGGAGGCGTCGGCGGAGGTTCCGCCGGAAGGGTCGTCGGAGGACGAACACGCGGCCAGACCGCTCGTGAGCACGAAGATCACCAGGCTCATTCCGGCGCCGCGCCGCCCCCATTCCGCTGATCTCATCGGGTCTTCCTTCCGCCAACGGACTTTTCCGGATTGTTTCGATCTCGTGTCGAATCGATTTGTCGAACCGATTCGATGAACATAGGCCCCACCGGGACGAAGGTCAATGGGGTGCCTGGACCGACATGCATGGCCCCCGAGGGTTTCTGCCCGCCTCCACCCGCCCCTCAGGGCGGGACATCGGAGGCCCGTACGCCACGTCGTTCACATGGCGTGTCCGGCCGCTTTCCCCGGGTGAACCGATTCGACCTATCATGTGTCTGTGTCGACCCGGATTTTTGAGGAGTCTCGATGAACATCGGGGAGATCGCCCGGCGGGCAGGGGTATCGCGGAGCACGGTGTCCTACGCGCTCAGCGGCAAACGCTCGCTGTCGGAACAGACCCGGCGACGCATCCAGGACGTCATCGACGAGCTCGGTTACCGGCCCAACGCCAGCGCCCGGGCGCTGAAGGAGGGCCGCACCCGCACGCTGGGCCTGGTCATCCCACCGGCCAGCCAGCGGCTCACCGACATGCAGCTGGGATTCGTGGCCAGCGTGGTCGACGCCGCGGCCCGGGCCGACCTCGACGTCCTGCTCTCGCCGTCCGGCGGCGAGCACGACCGCTCCTTCGAGCGGGTCGTCACCGGCAGCCGGGTGGACGGGATCATCCTGATGGAGATCCGGTTGCGGGACGACAGGGTCACCCGGCTCCAGCAGACCGGCCTGCCGTTCGTCGGCATCGGCCGTACCGCCGAGCCCGAGGACATGTGCTGGGTGGACGTCGACTACGAGACGCTGATCTCCCGATGCGTGCAGCATCTGGCCGATCTCGGGCACCGGCACATCGCGCTGGTCAACCGCTCCGCCGAACTCGTCGCCGCCGGTTACGGGCCGGGCCACCGCGCCCAGGCGGGCTTCGCCAGGACCATCGCCGAACGTGGCCTGACAGGCGTCGAACTGTGCTGCGCCGACGACGCCTCAGCGGGGCACACGTGCGTGGAGCGGCTTTTGGCCGACCACCCCGAGGTGACCGCTCTGGCCACCATCAACGAGGCCGCGCTCCCCGGCGTCTACCGGGCCCTGCGGCACGCCGGTCTGGAGATCCCCCGGGACTTCTCCGTCACCGGCGTCGCGGCCCAGCACTGGGCCGAGAACCTCCACCCGCCCCTCACCGCGGCCGACGTCCCCGCCGACCAGCTCGGCGCCCACGCCGTCGACCTGCTCATCCAGCGCATCGCCAACTCCGAAACCCCGGTCCGGCACCTTCTCCTCGCTCCCCCGATCTCCCTGCGCTTCACGACCGCCCCCGCCCCGCGCCGCTCCGCCGACGGGGCCGCATCCTGAGGACTCTCTGACGACACCGCCGTGAATCTCGCGGCGCCCGGTTCGGCGCCCGGCCGGATCGGCGGGTTCCGGCAACGGGCGGGAGACGAGGTCGGAGGACGACAGCGTCCACGACCTGGGCGAACGGGCTCGGCTGGACGGACGCCGTACGTGACGCGTCATCGCTTCGGGGAAGACCGCGCGGCCGCGACGAACGACGACCGGTGAAATCGACAAACGGCGAAGTTCGGGAAATCACCCACTACCTGCCACTCTCAACGTATAGCGCACCGGGGGGCTTGCGGCAAGACCCGGGTCTTGCCGCAGAATCATGGCCCGAGGCCGGAACCCGGGGAGATCAGGGGTCCGCGAAGTACGCGTTCTTCGCCGATCGACGTACGGGTCATGCGAGACGCCGGACCACCGGTGGAACTCGCGGTGCGGTCGCGGGCACCCGGCGCGAGGACGCGGGTGTGCGCGCCGCCGGACCACGCGGAGCAGCCGGCCGAAAAGCGAACTCTGTCGAATGGGGGATCTTCATGATCGACGTGACCATCGCCGGTGGCGGGCCGACCGGCCTGATGCTCGCCGCCGAGTTGCGGCTGCACGGGGTGCGCGTGCTCGTGCTGGAGAAGGAGGCGGAGCCGGCCGGGTATGTCCGCGCGCTCGGCCTGCACGTGCGCAGCATCGAGGTGATGGACCAGCGTGGCCTGCTGGAGAGGTTCCTCGCGCACGGCAGGAAGCACCCGCTCGGCGGTTTCTTCGCCGGCCTCGCCAAGCCCGCGCCCGACCGGCTGGACACCACGCATCCCTACGTCCTCGGCATCCCGCAGCCCGTCACCGATCGCCTGCTGGCCGAGCGTGCCACCGAGCTCGGCGCGGAGATCCGGCGCGGCCACGAGCTGGTCGGGCTGAGCCAGGACGAGGACGGGGTGACCGCCGAGCTGGCCGACGGCACGCGGCTGCGCTCGCGCTACCTCGTCGGCTGCGACGGTGGCCGCAGCACGGTGCGCAGGCTGCTCGGTGTCGCCTTCCCCGGCGAGCCCTCCAGGAACGACACGCTGCTGGGCGAGATGGAGGTGGGCGTGCCGCCGGAGACGGTCGCCGCCGTGGTCACCGAGGTCCGCAGGACCAACCTGCGGTTCGGCCTCGGCCCCTTCGGGGAAGGCGTGTACCGCGTCGTCGTTCCGGCCGAGGGGGTGGTCGAGGACCGCTCGGCCCCGCCGTCGCTGGAGGAGTTCAGGCGACAGCTGCGGGTCTTCTCCGGCACCGACTTCGGCGTGCACTCACCGCGCTGGCTGTCTCGCTTCGGTGACGCCACCCGGCAGGCGGAGCGTTACCGGACCGGCCGGGTGCTGCTGGCCGGTGACGCGGCGCACATCCACCCCCCGGTCGGCGGACAGGGGCTCAACCTCGGCATCCAGGACGCGTTCAACCTCGGCTGGAAGCTGGCCGCCGAGGTCGGCGGCTGGGCACCGGAAGGACTGCTGGACAGCTACCACACCGAACGGCACCCGGTGGCCGCCGACGTGCTGGACAACACCCGCGCCCAGATGGAGCTGTTGTCCACCGAGCCCGGCCCTCGCTCCGTACGCCGCCTGTTGTCGGAACTGATGGACTTCGAGGAGGTGAACCGGTATCTCATCGAAAAAATCGTCGCGATCGGGATTCGCTACGACTTCGGCGGGGGGCACGAACTGCTCGGCCGGCGGATGCGGGACGTGGCGCTGAAGAACGGTCGTCTCTACGAGTTGACGCACGAAGGTCGCGGGTTGCTGCTCGACCAGACCGGCCGGCTCTCGGTGGCGGGCTGGGAGGACCGGGTCGACCACGTCGTCGACGGCGGCGAGGAGTTGGACGTGCCCGCCGTGCTGCTGCGGCCGGACGGCCACGTGGCGTGGGTCGGCGAGGACCAGCAGGAACTGCTCGGCGGGCTGTCCAGGTGGTTCGGCGCCGCCGGCTGAGCGTGCGGTCCCGGCGCCCGGGACAACCGGCTCGGCTCCCGAGTTCCGTTCTCACCGGGAGTCGGCCACGGCGTCGCGCCCGGCTCCCGCCCCGGGTGGCCGATCTCCCGCACCGGTCACCCGGGGCGGGAGCCGGGCGTGTTCCGGCGGGGGCGGTGACTACGCACTCGCCGGTGGGTTCGTACGCACTTCCGCTGATGGCAACCCGCTCATCCGTCGCAAGAATGGCGCTACCCGGCAAAAAAGGGTCGATCACCACTTGATGCCAGGCTCAAGCCACTCGGGAGACAGATGAGATACGAACTGCTCGGGCCGCTGCAACTGGTGGACGAGAGAACGCGCACGGTCAACGCGCCCAAGGTGGAGACCTTGCTGGCCACCCTGCTGATCCGCGCGAACCAGCCGGTCTCGACGGATGAGCTGATCGACGAGTTGTGGGGGAACGAGCCGCCCCGGCGGGCTCGTGCCGCGCTGCACGTCTACATCTCCCACCTGCGCAAGAATTTCGTCCAGCCGGCGGTCGAGGGCGCGACGATCCGGACCCACGCGCAGGGATACCTGCTGGAGGTCGAGAGGTCGTCGGTCGACGTGTTCCTCCTGCGGGCCCTGCACGCCGAGGCGCGGGCCGTACCGGAGAGCGAGCCCGAGCGGGCGCTGGAGGTCTCCGCCGCAGCGGCCGGCCTGTTTCGCGGGCCGGTCCTGGCGGGGATCAACAACGGGCTCATTGTGGGTACCTTCGCCCGGTGGGCGGAGGAGGTGCGACTGGAGTGCCTGGAGACGGTCGCGCGCTGCTCGCTGCGGCTCGGCAGGCACCGGGAGCTGATCGGTGACCTGTCGGCGTGGGTCGAGGAGTACCCGCTGAACGAGAACCTCCGCGAGCACCTCATGCTGGCCCTCTACCGCTCCGGCCGGAGGGCAGAGGCGCTGGAGGTCTTCCAGTCCGCCCGGCAGGCGCTGCGGGAGGAACTCGGCCTCGATCCGCGCAGGACGATGCGCAGGCTGCAGTTCGCGATCCTCGAGGCGGACACCGACTACGCGATCGCGGGCTGATGCCTCCGGCACCGTCCCCCTCGCGGGACGGTGCCGGAGCTCACCTCCCGCTCAGCCCTGGGCCGCGGCCCGGCGCGCCCCGGGACCGAACCAGAAGAGCAGCGCCACCGCCAGTGCCAGCACGATCGCCGCGCAGGCCCAGACGAACACCGACGAGATGTTCGCCGCGATGCCACCGCCTCCTTCGGTGAACGGGATCAGCAGGGCCGCCAGGCCCAGTGACCCTCCGACGGTCAGTGCCGTCTGCAGCAGGCCCGCGGTGACGCCCGCGTACTCGGGCGGGGCGGTGGTCAGAATGATCATGTTGAACGGGATGATGGCGACTCCGACGCCGAGTCCCATGACGACGAGCGCCGGGAGCACACCGGTCAGGTAGGTGCTGCCGGCGTCGAGGCGGGTCAGCCAGGCCACCCCGGCCAGCACCACGACCAGGCCGAGCACCGCTCGGGTCTGCAGGCTCACGCTCGCGATGTGCTTGGTGAGCAGCTGGGTGACGACGAGCAGCGCCAGGCCGAAGGGGAGGATGGCCAGCCCACTGCGCAGCGCGTCCAGCCCGAGCACACCCTGCAGGTACTGGACCAGATAGATCAGGAAACCGGTGAGCACCGCCGCGAGCAGCAGCAGGCACAGCAAGGCTCCGGCCCTCTGCCTGCCGGCGAAGACCACCAGCGGCAGAAGCGGCTCCTCGGTGCGCCGGTCCCATATCAGCAGCGCCGCCGCCAGCAGGACCGCCGCCGCGAGTGAGCTCAGCGCGCCGGTGTCGCCCCAGCCGCTCTCGGCGGCGCGCACCAGCCCGTAGACGGCGGCGGTGACGGCTGCGGTACCCAGCAGGGCGCTCGGCAGGCCGAGCGGGCGCGGCCGGGTGGCCTCGTCACGCAGACCCAGCACCTTGACGGAGACGGCGATGATGAGCAGGCCGATGGGCACGTTGACCAGCAGGCTCCAGCGCCAGTCCCCCGCCCAGGTCAGCACACCGCCCAGGACCATGCCGGCGGAGGCCCCCAGGCCGGTGACGGTGGAGTACAGGCCGAAGGCGCGCTGGCGGCGCTCTCCTTCGAAGACGATCGCGAGCAGCGCCAGGCCGGTCGGGCCGGCGATCGCCGCGCCGGCCCCCTGCAGGACCCGGCCGACCAGCAGGACCTCCAGGTTGGGCGCGAGACCGGCGAGCAGCGAGGCCACGACGACCAGCCCGATTCCGGCGAGGAAGACCCGGCGGTGGCCGAGCACGTCACCGAGCCGGCCCGCGAGCAACAGGAGACCTCCGAAGGCGAGGAGGAAACCGTTCGGCACCCACGACCCACCGGTGATCGAGAGTCCCAGGTCGGACTGCAGGGTCGGCAGCGCGACGTTCACGATGGTGCCGTCGAGCTGCAACATGAACTCCGCGCCGACGATCGCGGTGAGCGTGAGCGCCCACGGCCGGGCAGGGGCCTCCCTGGCCGGAATCCCGTCGGAGACGCTGTCGGTACTCATGGAACCTCCAATACCGATCGCCCGGACACATACTGAGGCATCCTCAGGTTAGAGGCCGGAACTATACTGAGGACGTCTCAGCTTGGATGAGAAGAGTCAAGCTGAGGCTGCCTCAGGATGTCAAGCGGGAGGTTCGATGACGACCGGCACGCCCCACATCGCCCAGCGCCCCAAACGCGCCGACGGCCGGCGCAACTACGACGCGATCCTGGCCGCGGCCCGCAAGGCGTTCGAGGCCGACGGCTCCGAGGCGTCCCTGGAGAACATCGCCGCCCAGGCCGGCGTGGCGATCGGCACGCTGTACCGGCACTTCCCCGTCCGCGCCTCCCTGGTGGAGGCCGCCACCAGGGACGGGCTGGCCGATCTCGTCGCCCACGCCGAGCGACTGCTCTCCTCCCCCGACCCGCTGGGGGCCCTGGCGGAGTGGATGGAGCGGGCGGTGCGGCACTTCAGCACCTTCCGAGGACTGGTCGGCATCCTCGCGCAGAGCATGTACGACGAGGGGACCCCCTCGTACGCCATGTGCAACGCGATGCATCACGGCGGCGCGGACCTGCTTCGCGCCGCACAGGCCGCCGGCCTGGTACGCGCCGATCTGACCCCCGGCGAACTGTTCGACCTGCTCAGCGGTGCCGCCTGGGTGCGCGAGCAGTCCCTGCCGGACAGGGACGACAGCCCTCGCCTCCTGCGCCTCGTCCTGGAGGGGATCACCACACGCGACCACCGGTCCTGAGCGGGCCCGCGACCGGACCACCCATCCCCTCGACGGCGGGCGACCGGCCTCCCGCACGCCCCATCGGCGACAGGTGGTGATAAAAACCAACTAATTAGGTAGGCTAATAGTGGTTATCGCCGGATCAGGGGACCGGCAGCAGAACCTCGCAAACCGTCACCACAGGAAACACCGGCCCGTACGCACAAGGAAGCGCGGCCAGGGCCACCCGCCGTCTTTCCTTCACGAACGCCTGGGGTCTTCACAGAGATGAGTTCGCACGAAGAGAGCCTCTCCGACACCGCTTCCGTCGCCGTGGTACGCACCGCCGAACTGGACAGACTGCAGCACCTGACCTGGGAACCAGGAGGCGAGGGGCGCCTCGTCGCCGTGTTCGGCGAACCGGGGGCCGGCAAGACGCACCTGCTCTCCGCACTCGTGCGGGACCGGCAGTGGACCGTCCTGCCCGCCGCCGTCTACCGCTGCTCGCGCGGCGACAGAGAGGGCACGATGAACAGCGTCAGGAGGATGCTGCGGCGTGCCCGGCTGTCCGCAGAACGCCATCAACCGCCGGGGGTGGCCGGCCTGTCACGGCACCGGCGGCAGCCGGACCGCGAGCTGGTGGTGATCGAGGACGCCCACCTCGCCGACGAGCGAACCATCCACGAACTGGCCGGGATCGCCGAAGGCGCCTCCCCGCCGCTGGTGGACGTGGTCGTGTCGCTGCGTCCCCGGCAGACGCCCGAGGCGCTGGCCGAGGCCGTCTCCCTCGGCGTGGCCTTCGGCCGCACCGCGCGCATCGAGCTGGCGCCGCTCGGCGACGAGCAGATGCTCGCCATGACGCCCGTCCCCGCTCCGTACGATCTTCGCCGTCGTAGCCGCGGCAACCCGTTCAGCCTCCGCGCCCTGCAGGCCCTCGACCACAGCACGTGGTCCGGAAGTGACACCGCCGTCGCCCCGTTCGAGTTCACCGTGCTCACCGAGGTCCGGGGCCTCACGCTGAACGAGCGCTACGTGCTGAACGCCGCGGCGATCCTGCGCTCGCGGTTCGACGTCGAACTGCTCGCCGAGATCGCCGAACTGGACGCGCTGGTGGTCTCCGCCGCCCTGCGCGGCCTGGTCCGGCGTGACCTGGTGCGGGTCGAGCCGATCGGCACACTGTTCTCCATCCGCGACGAGGTCTTCGGCACGCTGCTGCGCAGGACGATCGACCCCTGCTGGGCCACCCGCGCCCACCAGCGCGCCCTGGGCCTGCTCTCCGCCCGTGGCCAGGCCGGCAAGCAGCTCGGCTTCCACCTGGTCAGCTCGCTGTCACGGGTCCGCGCGAGCGAACTGGCGCGGATCGTGGACGCGTCCTACGAGATCATGGAGACGGACGTCGCCGAGTGCGTCTCCTGGCTCACACCGGTGATCGCCGAGGCACCCGTCTCCAGCGAGATCGGGATGCGCGCCCGGCTGGCACTGAGCACCGCGTTCGGGCGGATCGGGCGGATGACCGAGAGCCGGGACCTGCTCTTCCTGGTGCACGAGTCCGGTGGCTCGGTGGACCCGCTCACGCTGGCCGGGCAGGTCGCCTCCGTGTCGATGGTCGAGGCCGTGCTGAGCCAGGACGCGCAGACACTCGGCCTGCTCAACGAGTATCTCGCCCGGCAGGACCTGCGACGCTCACCGGTCTGGCCGCGGCTGGTGTTCGCGCGGGGTTTCCGCACGACCATGCTCGGCCGGATACCGGGCAGGGCCGAGCTGGAACAGGCCCTTCAGGTCGCCCGTACCGGCCGCGACGACCTCACCGCCGCGGGCCTGCTCGGTCTCCGGGCGCTGGAGGCGACCTTCTCCGGTGAGGTGGACCGGGCACTGGCCGACGCGACCGCCGCGGGCGAGACGCTGGACCGCGCCCCGGAGCACCTGGTGGCGTGTCACCTGGAGAGCCTGTTCGTGGTCGTCCTCGCCCATCTCTATCTGGGCCGCTACGTGGAGGCCCAGCGGCAGGTGCGGCGGGGCGTCGACGTCGCCCGCCACCGCCAGCGGATCTTCCTGCTCCCGGCGCTCCTGGTCCTGCTCAGTGAGGCCGAGCGCCACCTCGGGCAGCTCGAACAGGCCCGCGAGGCCGCCAACGCCGCCATCATCGAGTCCGGCCCTGACAACTCCCTGCGGCACACCCAGGCGGTCGCGCTCAAGTCCGCGGCCGAGGTCTGGATGCAGCCGGTGGGCAGCGGGAAGGCCAGGTCCCTCGCCCAGCAGGCACTGGCCAGGCAGTCACCGTCGCAGGCCAACGTCAACGGCAGCGCCTCGATCGCCGCGCTGACCCTCGCCAGATGCGCGTGGCTCGACGACGACCCCGCGCACTGCGTCGCCCTCCTGCTCAACGAGGGCAAGGGGTCCGAGCTGCGGACCATTCCGATGGCCTACCGCAACACCGCCTGGGAGATGCTGTGCGCCGCCGGAATGGACGCCGGCATGCCCCTGGACGGCTGGGTGCGCAACAGCCAGGAACACGCCCGTGCCGTTCCGATGCCGCACAACCTCGCCTACGCGGACCTCACCCGAGGGCATCTGCACCGCGTGCGGGGCTCGCTCGCCGAGGCGGCGAGGTGCTACCAGGACGCGGCCGATCGCTTCGCGTCGGCGGGAATGGGAATCGAGCAGTGCTACGCGCTGGGACAGGCCGCACGCGCGCTCGGCGAGCTGGGACACGCCGAACGGTCGTCCCGCACGGCCAGGCTCGCCGCCGAGATGGCACGCCGGTCAGGGGCGGCGACCATGCTCGACTGGCTCGGCAGGCAGACGAGCGGGCCGTCCGCCGCGGAACTCGAACCCGAGACCGGCCCCGTGGAGATGTTCGGCCGGCTCACGCACCGCGAGCGTGAGATCGCGCTGCTCATCTGCACGGGCATGAAGCGCCGCGAGATCGCCGACCGGCTCACCATCAGCATGCGGACCGTCGACGTTCACCTGACCCGGATCTACCGGAAGACCGGTGTCAGCTCCCGGATGGAACTCGCCCTGGCGACCCGGCGGAAAGCGGCCGGCCGCGACTACGCCACGCGCTTTTAGGACCACTTGAGCCGTTCTTTCTAATGTCGGTTCCTGCGAGCCTCCGCGTTCCGGACGGCGGCTCGGAATTCCGCCCAGGAGGCGACCATGGATTTCCGCGTGCTTTCCGCTCGGATCTCACCGGTGCTCGACACCGTGAACTCCTGGGCCCTGCCACTCGTGGCGGCGCCACCGGAAACCACCTCGGAAAGGGTCGGCGCCCTCGGCCGGCCGGGCCGGTCGCTGATTCTGCGCGATCTCACCGAGAAGGTCGTCGAATACCACTCCAGTAATCCCGACCCCACCGGGACGACGCCCACGGAGAAGGATTTCGCCACCGTGCGGCTTGAGATATTCGGCTCGGACGGCGAGCCGCTCGGCCACACCAGAGGGGCGGGCCGCATGCTCTACCGCCAGGAGCACGACGGCCATTTCATCGCCTACTTCGGGGAGGAGATCCGGCTGAACGACGGCAACGTCATCCGCTCGGGCGGCCTGGTCGACGACGCCCGGCTGACCGCCGGCGAGGCCGCCACCTTCCCCGCCGTCGTCGTCGCGGGGCCGCTGCGCGGCGCCATCGGGTTTCGCCAGTTCCGGCCGCTGGTCAAGGACGCCCACGACACCTACGAGTCGTCGATCGTCGTCTACCTGCGGTAACGGGACGGAGAACGCAGATGACCCTGACACGACTTCCCACGCGCAGGATCGGATCCCTCACCGTGGGCGCGCAGGGCCTCGGCTGCCTCGGCATGTCGGAGTTCTACGGCGCCACGGTGGAGGCCGAGTCGATCGCGACCATCCGGCGTGCCCTCGATCTCGGGGCGACACTGCTGGACACCGCCGACGTCTACGGCCACGGCGCCGGTGAGGAGCTCGTCGGCAAGGCCGTCGCCGGGCGGCGGGAGACGGCGATCGTGGCGACCAAGTTCGGCGTGGTGCGCCCCGGACCGGGCGTCGGCGCCGCCGTCCGAGGGGACGCCCGCTACGTCCGGCGCAGCTGTGAGGCCTCGCTGCGGCGGCTCGGCGTCGACCACATCGACCTGTTCTACCTCACCCGCGTCGACACCGAGGTCGGTGTCGAGGAGACCGTCGGCGCGATGGCCGAACTCGCCGCCGCGGGCAAGATCCGCGAGATCGGACTGTGCGAGGCGGGGCCAGAGACCATCCGGCGCGCCCACGCGGTGGCCCCGATCGCCGCGCTGCAGACCGAATGGTCGCTGTGGTCGCGAGACATCGAGCGCCGGATCGTGGCGACGTGCCGGGAGCTGGGCATCGCGCTGGTGCCGTACTCCCCGCTGGGCCGGGGCTTCCTCAGCGGCGCCATCCGTTCCTCCGAGCAGCTGGAGGAGGGCGACTTCCGGCGCTTCGGGCTGCCCCGGTTCGCCCCGGACAACCTGCCGCGCAACCTCGCCCTGGCCGACCGTCTCGTCGAGCTCGCCGCCTCGCTGCGGGTCACGGCGGCGCAACTGGCGCTGGCGTGGTTGCACCACCGGGGGCCGGACGTGATCCCCATTCCGGGAACGAGGCGTCGCGCCCATCTGGAGGAGAACATCGACGCCGCCTTCCTGAGCCTCACCCCGGCCGACCTGGCCGCCGTGGAGGCGGCCGTTCCCTCCGATGAGGTCTACGGGGAGCGCTGGAACGAGCACAGCATGCGGTTCGTCGACCGCTGAGGGACGGGACCGGTGTGGGGGGGGGGGGGGGGGGCGGCGGGGGGGTGGGGCGGGCCGCCGCGCGCCGCGGCGGCGGCGCG
>NZ_JBEPDA010000040.1:12733-48441 GCF_040299985.1 Streptosporangium sp. NPDC000563
TTTTCTTTTTGTTTGTGGGGTTGGGGGTGTTGTGGGTGGCGCTGCCGGGGGGGGGGGCGGGCGCCCGCCCGGCGCCCCCCCCCCGGCCCCACACCGGCGCACCGATCCCGGCGTCACCCGCTCGGTATCCGCTCGGCGCCCGCGGGCGCGACGGCGATCGCCCGGGACGGGCACAGGTCCTCGGCCGTCTCCACGGCCTCCCGGGCGTCCTCTCCCGGATCCGCGTCCAGGACGACGACCAGGCCGTCCTCTCCGTGGTCGAACACCGCGGGCGCGCTGATCGCGCAGTGGCCGGCGGCCATGCAGCGACGCCGGTCGGCGGTCACCTTCATCGTTTCTCCTCTCACCACTCGACGGGCAGGGTGTGCACGCCCTGCATCGTGCCGCCGCCGCGCGTGGGCAGCCTGTCCAGCGGCACGGCGAGCCGCAGGTCCGGGATCCGGTCGAAGAGGACGGAGAACGCGACCTCCAGCTCCATCCGCGCCAGGTTCTGGCCGAGGCACTGGTGGATGCCGAACCCGAACGTGAGGTGGTGGCGGCCGGAGGCGGCGTTGTGCCCGCCGGCGCGGCGGATGTCGAACCGGTACGGGTCGGAGAAGACCGCGGGGTCGCGGTTGGTCATCGAGGAGGAGACCAGGACCCCTTCTCCGGCCCGGATGACGTGTCCGTCGATCTCGATGTCCTCGGTCGCCACCCGCACTCCCGAGACGTCCGTCACCGACACCATCCGCAGCAACTCGTCCACCGCGGCGGGCAGTGCGCCCGGGTCCGCGCGCAGCGCCGCCAGCTGGTCCGAGTGTTCCAGCAGGGTGACCACCCCGAGCGCGATCATCTGGGACGTCGTGTCGTGCCCTCCGATCAGCAGCGCCAGCGCGATGCGCACCAGGTCCTCCCGGGTCAGGTCGCCGTCCTCGTCGACCTGACCCACCAGTCTGCTCAGCACCCCCGCCCCACCGGGTTCACGTTCCTTGGTGGTGATCAGCCCGTCCAGGTAGTCCCAGAGCGCCTGGCCCGCCGCCTCGGCGTCCTGCGCGCTCTTGGCCTGGAGCAGCCCGTTCGTCATCGCCTCGAAGAACGCGTGGTCGTCGTACGGCACGCCGAGCAGCTCCGAGATCACCATGGACGGGATCGGCAGCGCGTAGTCCTCGACCAACTCCGCGGGCGGCCCTTTGCGGAGCAGTTCGTCCACCAGCCTGCCCGCGAGCTCCTCGACGCTCGCGCGCAGAGCGCGCACCTGCTTGAGGCTGAAGTCGGGGGCGAGCAGGCGGCGGTGGATGTCGTGCACGGGCGGGTCGAACCCGATGATGGCGATGGGCTTGAAGATGGGGGCGTCCAGCCGGGGCAGGACCGCGGGGAAGTCGTCGCGGGAACGGTCGGCCGACATACGCGGGTCGGCGAGCAACCGCCGTGCCTGCGCGTGCCCGGTCACCATCCAGATGGACTTTCCGTCCCACAGCCGTACCCGGTGCAGCGGCCCCTGCTCCCCCAGTCCCCGGTATCCGGGAGAGGGTTGCCAGGGGCAGCTCCGGTCCTGGGGGTAGGCGAAGAGCCGCTCGTCCTCGGCCGGGATGGGAGTGTTCACGATGTGGTGCCTCCTGTCGTTTTTCCGTCCGTCGTCGCGGGTGTGAGGGTGCGGTCAGCTCGCCGGTTCCGGGGCGGGGGTCTCCGGTCGTAGCGCGCCGCCGGGCGACAGGGGGTGAGGGCGCGGCTGTGCCCACGCGCGCATGGCGGGTTCCTCGACGAGGCGGTTCAGTGCCCACGCCACCGCCGTGGTGACCCCGAACAGAACCGCGATGACACCGAGGGCGGCCGGCACGTCCCATGTCCGCTCCGCGCCGATCGCGAGGTGCCCGAAGTGCAGGACCAGGAAGTGCGCCAGGTAGGAGGCGTACGAGACCCCGCCCAGCCAGCGCAGGATCCGGCCGCGAAACGGCGTGGGCGCGCCCCGCTCGTCCGCGGCGGCCACGGCCGCGATCAGCAGCGCCAGCGGCAGCGCGATCGTCGCGGTGAGCCCGTAGACGCTCGGCCACAGGTACATCTGCAGGGCGAACCCCGCCGCCAGGACCAGCAGCGCCCGGCCCACGCCCAGCGGGACCCGCCGGCCCGTCAGCACTATGCGGGCCATGACGATGCCGAGGACGAAGTCCAGTGCCCTGATCGGCGGGAAGGAGACCAGGAACCAGTTCTGCACGAACGACATGTCCTGGCCCGGGAGCCGGGGTGTTCCCGGCAGGGCGAGGAGGGCGACGGCGGGCAGCAGGGCGATCACGGCGGCGACGGCGCCGGCCGCCCACCACAGCCGCCGGGCGGAGATCCTGCGGACGAGCGCGTACAGGAAGGGGAAGGCCAGATAGAAGAGCAGGTCGCAGGCGAGGGACCAGGTGACGACGTTGATCGTGATGATCACGTCCATCCGGGGATACCAGGTGTGCACGAGCAGCAGGCTCGGCAGCAGCTTGGGCAGGTCCACGGCCTGGCCCGCCCACACGGCCAGGCCGAGCGCGGCCAGCCAGGTCACCACGTGGACCGGGTAGACCTTGACCAGGCGCCGGCGCCAGAAGCTCGTCCTGGACTGTCCCTCCCGCACCGACCAGGTCAGCACGAACCCGCTCAGCACGAAGAAGAACTCCACACCGAGCCAGCCCGAGGCGAAGGCGAAGGTCTGCAGGAAGGCCGCGGTCTCCCGGTGGAAGAAACCCAGGACACAGGCGTGGCACACGAACACCAGGAACGCCGCCACGAATCTCAACCCGGTGAGCGAGGGGAGCCGCGCGGCCTCCTTCGACGGGTGCGTCGAATGAGTCATCTTTTCTGCTTTCTTCGGCCGGCCTTCGTACGGGGCCGGCCCGAACCTGTGGGGAGGTCAGTCCCCCGGTGATTTCTCGCTGATCCGGATGGCCTGCGCCGGGCAGAGGAAGGCGGCCCTGCGGACCCGTTCCTCCTGCTGCGGCTCGGGCCGCGGGGTGAGCACGACGACCAGGCCGTCATCGTCCTGATCGAAGACCTCGGAGGTGGCGGCCATGCAGCGCCCGCCACTGATGCAGCGCTCCCGATCCGCCCGCACCCACATCCGGCGTCACCATTCGACCGGCAGCTGGAGCACCCGCTGCACGGTGCCCGCGCCGAGGATGGGCAGTTCGTCCACGGGTACGGCCAGCCGTATCCCCGGGATCCGGGTGAGCAGCTGGTGCAGGGCGACCTCCAGTTCGAGCCGGGCCAGGTTCTGGCCGAGACACTGGTGGATGCCGAACCCGAAGGTGAGGTGGTGGGTGTCCTCGCGCAGGACGTCGAACTCGTGGGCCCGCCGGTGCACCTGCTCGTCCCGGTTGGCCAGGGTGCCCGAGACGAGCACCCCCTCCCCCTCCCGGATGAGGTGGCCCGCGATCTCGATGTCCCCCTTGGCGACCCTGGTCGCGACGAGGTCCGTGGTCGCGATGTAGCGCAGGAGTTCCTCGATCGCGCCGGGCAGGCGGGAGGGGTCCTGAAGCACCAGCGCCAGCTGGTCCGGGTGCTCCAGCAGCGTGATGACGCCCAGGGCGAGAGAGGAGGAGGTCGTCTCGTGAGCGGCGATCAGGAGCACCAGCGCGATCGAGACCAGCTCGTCGTGCCCGACGTCGCCGGGGATGACCCGCTCCCTCACCAGCGTGCCGAGCAGGCCGTCGGTGGGTTCCTTGATCTGTGCGGCCACCAGCCGGTCGATGTAGTCGACCAGGTCCTGGGCCGCCGTCGCCGACTCCTGCTCGGTGCCCAGCATCACCTTGCCGCTGGCGTCCTGGAAGAAGTCGTGGTCGGTGTAGGGGACGCCGAGATGCCGGCAGATCACCAGGGACGGGAGCGGCACCGCGAGCAGCGGCACCAGGTCGGCGGGAGGGCCGTGGTCGATGATCGCGTCGATGTATCCGGACACGATCTCCTCAAGCTGGGGACGCATTCCGCGAACCGTCTTGAGGCTGAAGTGCGGGTTGAGGTAGCGCCGGTAGATGTCGTGGACGGGCGGGTCCATCGCGATGAGCGCGAGGGTGCGGGCGATCTGCGAGCGGAAGCGGGGGGCGACGATGGGGAACCCGGGGTGGGTGCGCTGCGAGGACAGGTTCGGGTGGGTGAGGATCTCCCGCGACTCCCGGTACCCCGTCACCATCCACGCCTCGCGGCCGTCGAAGAGCGTCACCTTGAGCACCGGCCCCCGCTCGCCGATCTCCCGATATCCGGGCGGCGGCTCGTACGGGCAGGTGCGTTTCTGCGGATACGGCGGAGCTTCCGTCATTTCCTTCATCCTTCGGCGAGACAAGAAAAGGGCGCCGCCGGTGCCGTGCGACGACAACGACATTAGGCAGGAACGAAATATTGGGCAAGGCCGGTTCAGCGTTGTTTAAGAATTGCTTATGCGCTGCCCCGAGCGGCCCGGTGAAGCCGGGGAACCGCTTCCAGGAGGGTCTTTGTGTATTGATGCTCCGGAGCTTCGAATACTTTTCTTATGTCGCCGGACTCGACCACTTTTCCGTCTTTCATGACCGCCACTTCGTGACTGATCCTGTGGACGACACCCAGGTCGTGGGAAATGAATACGTAGGCCACGCCGAGCCTTTCCTGAACGTCGGTCAGGACGTCGAGCACCTGCGCCTGGATCACCGCGTCCAGGGCCGAGACCGGTTCGTCGCAGATGATGACGTCCGGTCGCGGGGCGAGTGCCCGCGCGATCGCGAGGCGCTGCCGCTGGCCTCCGGACAGCTCACGTGCCCGCCGGCCGAGCACCTCCTCGTCCAGGCCCACGTGCTCCAGGAGTTCCGCCACCCGTCGTGCGCGTTCGGCGCCGGGGGTGCCCTGCGCGCGCAGGGGCTCCTCCAGAAGCCGCCTCGCGGTGTAGCGGGGATCGAAGGAGGCGAGCGGGTGCTGGTAGATCATCTGGATCCGGCGGCGGGCCGCCCGCCGTTCGGGGCCGCGCAGTTCGCTCCAGGTCCGCCTGTTCACCTCGACCCGGCCGGCGTCCGGCGCGGCCAGGCCCAGCAGCAGCCGGCCCACGGTCGTCTTCCCCGACCCCGACTCTCCGACGATGCCGAGCGTCTCACCGGCCCGTACCTCGACCGACACCTCGTCCACCGCGGTGAACGCGCCCTTGCCCGGCAGCCTGTACCTCTTGACCAGCCCTTCGGCGCTCAGCACCACCTGTCCGGGACCGGGACCGGGACGCGGATCGGGGTCGGCCGACGCGATCCCCGCGCCCCGCGCCAGGCCCCGTCCCTGCCCGAGCGCGGCGGCGACCAGGGCCCTGGTGTAGGGGTGGGAGGGCGCCTGGAGCATCTCGCGCGTCGGGCCGTCCTCGACGAACCGCCCGTCCTTCATCACGTACACGTGGTCGGCGATCTCCGCGACGACGCCGAGGTCATGGCTGATGAGCAGGATCGCCGTGCCGTCGCCCGCGCGCTCGCGCAACAGCGCGAGCACCTGCCTCTGCACCGTCGCGTCCAGCGCCGTCGTCGGCTCGTCGGCGATCAGCAGGTCGGGCCGCGCGGCCAGGGCCGAGGCGATCAGGGCGCGTTGCCGCAGCCCGCCCGACATCTCGTGCGGGTACTGCCGTGCCCGGCTCTCCGGCAGGGGGACGCCCACCGAGTCGAGCAGCCGTACGACCTCGTCGCCGATCTCGCCCGAGGGCACGGTCCGGTGCTCGCGCAGGGGTTCCGCCACCTCGGCGCCGACGCGGCGCAGCGGATCGAGGGAGCCCAGGGCGTCCTGCAGGACGAAGCCGACGCGTCGCCCGCGCAGCGCACGCCAGCCTCGGCCCCGCACCCGGCGCAGGTCGAGCCCGTCGAACGCGAGCTCTTCCGCCCGCACGTCGGCGCCGTCGCCGGCCAGTCCCACCAGGCTGCGCGCGGTGACGCTCTTGCCGGAGCCGGACTCACCGACGATCGCCACCACCTGCCCGCGGTCGATGCGGAAGGACACGCCCCGCACCGCGTCGACGTGCCCGCGGCCCGTCGAGAAGCCGACGGTGAGGTCCCGGACGCGCAGCAGTTCCCTCGTGTCCCCGGTGTCCCCGGTGTCCCCGGTGTCCCCGGGCGCCGGGCTCGTGTCCGTCGTGTCGCCGGATACCAGGCTCATGTCCGCCCCCGTTCGATCCGCTGCCGCAGGTGCCCGCCGACGACGGTGATGGACAGGACCGCGATCGTGATGGCGGCCCCGGGGAACGCCGCCGGCCACCAGGCGATCGCGAGGAACTCCTGGCTGTCGGCGAGCATCGCGCCCCATTCGGCGGTCGGCGGCTGGGGGCCCAGGCCCACGAAGCTCAGCGAGGAGCCCGCCACGATCATCGCTCCCAGGGTCACCGTCGCCAGCACCATGACCGGGCCGAGCGCGTTGGGCAGGATGTGCCGCAGGACCACCTGGACGCGCGACCAGCCGAACCCGTGGGCCGCCTCGACGTAGTGCGCTGTGCGCAGCCTGATCACCTCCGCGCGTGTCACCCTGGCGAAGCCCGGCAGGGAGATCACCGCCAGGCCCACGCTGGCCGGGCCGCCGCCGGGTCCCAGCACCGCGACGACCAGGAACACCAGCAGCAGGCCGGGGACGGAGAGGATCACGTCGAGCGACCTGCTGAGCACCTGGTCCATGGTCCGGCCGAGCTGCGCGGCGGCGACCCCGACCAGGACACCCACGGCCAGCGCGAGCCCGACCGCGCCGGCGCCTATCAGCAGGGAGGGGCCGGCGCCGTGAACGATCCTGGCGTACAGGTCCCTGCCGTTCTGGTCGGTGCCGAGCCAGTGCGTGCCGTCGGGCGGCCGCAGCGTCGCGTTCAGGTCGGCCGCGTCGGGGTCCGTCCCGGTGAACAGCGACGGGAAGAGCGCCATCGCGGCCAGCAGTGCCAGCACGATCGCCCCCGGCCAGAAGCTCTTGGTCACGGCCGGCTCCCCGCCTCTCGCGTCCTGGGGTCGATCACCCGGACCAGGATGTCGACCACGATGTTGACCAGCACGAACACGACCGCGGTGAGCAGCACGATCGCGATCACCACGGGCATGTCCTTGTTCTCCACCGCGAACAGCACCAGCCGTCCGATCCCCTGCCGGGAGAAGACGATCTCGATGATCACCGCGCCTCCGATGAGCGAGCCGGCGATCCAGCCCAGGAGCGTGGTGGCGGGCAGCAGCGCGTGCCGCAGCACGTGCCGCAGGCGCAGCGCGAGCTCGCCGATGCCCCGCGAGCGGGCGGTCACCACGAACGGGTCCTCCAGCGCGCGCAGCAACCCGTCGCGCAGCACCCCCGTCATCACCGCGACCGGCCCCGCGGCCAGCGCGGCGGTCGGCAGCACGAGGCCGGACAGGGAGGAGGAGCCGATGGCCGGGAACCAGTGCAGGTTGAAGGAGAACACCGTCAGCAGCAGCAGCCCGAGCCAGAAGGGCGGCAGCGCCACCACCAGCGACTCGGTCGCGGAGAACGACGAGCGCACCCACCGTCGGCGGTTCGCGCTCACCACGGCGAGCAGGACGGAGGCGACCAGCGTGACCAGCAGGGTCGCCAGGACCAGCAGCAGGGTGTCGGGGAGCTGGGATCCGATCGCGTCCCACACCGGCCTGCGCAGCACGTACGACTCGCCGAACTCCCCCCGCGCGATCCTGGTGAGGTAGGCGAGGTACTGCGCCACGAGCGGATCGTCGAGCCGGTACTCGGCGATGATCCGCTCGCGCACCTCCGGGGTGACGGCGGAGCGGGCGAGCAGCACGTCGGCGGTGCCGCCCGGCATCACCCGCAGCAGCAGGAACGTCGCCGTGACCGCTCCCCACAGCACGGCCACCGAGGCGGCCACGCGCACCAGCACGAGACGCGCCGCCCCGCTTCTACGGCGTGAGGGCTCCGCGTCCGCCGCCTCGGCGGCGGGCACGTTCAGGACGCGAGCCATGCGCCGTACAGGTCGGGGGTGCCGTCGGCGTTGAAGCCGACCTCCCGGACGCCCTCGCGTACGGTCACCGTGGACAGGGGCGAGTAGATCGGCAGGACCGCGGCGTCCTCGGTGATGCGCTTCTGCACCTCGGCGTAGGCGCGGTGCTGCTCGGCCTGGTTCTCGGCGCCGAGCGCGCGCCGGAAGCCTGCCTCCACCTCCGGGTTGTCGTAGCGTGCCATGTTGTTGCTGATCCCGCGCTTGGGCGTGGGGATGTTGTCGGCGCCGAACAGGACGCGCAACACGTCCGGCCCCGGCGCGGAGAAGCTGGTGTCGATCAGTTCGTAGTCACCGTCCAGCAGGCGCTTGACGAAGGTCCCGCCGTCGAGGTTCTCCTCGACCAGTTCGACGCCGAGTCCCTTCGCCGCGGACTGGATCTGCGTGGCGAGGTTGGCCACGGACCCGTCGGACCACATGTGGCGCAGGGTGAGACGTTTGCCGTTCTTCGTGCGGTACCCGGCCGCGTCGCGCCCGGTCCAGCCGGCCTGGTCGAGCAGCCGCTCCGCCTCGGCCGGGTCGTGGGCGTAGGCCGGGGCGAGCGAGCCGTCGTAGCCCGGTGTGCCGGACGAGAGCACCCCCTGGGCGCCTTCGTACACGCCGAAGTAGACGTTCTTCACGATCTGCGCCCAGTCGATGCCGGTACGCAGCGCCTTGCGCACGTTGACGTCGCTGAGCGGGCCGCTCGCGGTGTTGGGCCAGTAGCTGTAGTTGATCCCGGGGAACGGCGTCGAGTGCAGGGTGAACCCGGGCGTGCTCTTGAGCGTGTTGAGGCTCGTCGGCGACAGGCCGGTGACCGCGTCGACCTGGCCGCTGGTGAGCGCGCCCAGCCGGGCGGCGTTGTCCGGCACGACCTTGACCTCGATCCGCTCCAGCCGCGCCGGGCCGCGACGCGGTTCCGGCGCCCAGTCGTAGGAGGGGTTCCTGACGTAGTCGATGCCCTTCTGCGGCACGAGCCCCGTGTCACTGCGGAAGGGGCCGGTTCCGACGATCTTCGCGCACAGCGCGGAGGGGGAGCCCTTGAGGGTGGGCGGGGACTGGATGCCCAGGTTGGGCAGGGCCAGCGCGGCGAGGAATCCCGAGTCGGGCCGCTTGAGCCTGACCTCGACCGTGGAGGGGCCGACGGCCTTGGCCGACCGGTAGGCCGCGAGCAGGCTTCCGGCGAGCAGCGACTTCGTCTCCGGAGCCACCACGTGGTCGAGGTTGGCGACCACCGCCTGGGCGTCGAACCTCTCCCCGTCGGTGAACGTCACGCCCTGACGGAGGTCGAAGGTGTAGGTGAGCCGGTCCGGCGAGACCTCCCAGCGCGTGGCCAGCCAGGGACCGATGGCTCCCTGCGCGTCCTGGTGGACCAGCGAGTCCAGGATCGGCCGGGTGAGGGCCCTGGCCGACTCGGTGGGGCTCTGGTGCGGGTCCAGGCACTCGGGTTCCTTCTCGACGGCCAGGCGCAGCGTGCCGCCGCTCCTGGGCTGCGCGGCGGCGCTCCCCTCCCCTGTCGTGGCGCCGTCCGCGCCGGAGGAACACGCGGTGGCCAGTGCCAGCATCAACGTGGCGGCCCCCGCCATGGTGGCGGGCCTGCGTGACCGGGACCTCGTAGCAGCAGCCATCCTCATCCTCATCGTTCGAACGTCGGGGTGCGCCGGAGGTCGTTCTCCGGCTGGACAGACACACAGTGCTCGGCGGTTCTAAAGCCGGGCTGAACGCGGGCTGAGGAGAGCTGTGGCCGGTGCTCGGGCGCACCGGCCCGTGCGGCCTACAGGGATGAGACGATCTTGGCGAGCAACTCGTACGAGCGGATCCGGGCGGCGTGGTCGGGCACCTGGGTGAGCACGAACAGCTCGTCGGCGCGGGTCCGGCGCAGCAGCTCGGTCAGGCGGGGGGTGATCCGTTCCGGGGAGCCGACGAACTGCGGGTCGATCCGGTCCCGCAGGAAGCGCTCCTCCTGCGGGGTGAACGTGTGCGCCGCGGTCTCCTCCTCGGTGGGCAGCACGGTGCCCGGATCCACGGTGCGCATCAGGATCTGGCCGAACACGAAGGAGGCGGCCAGCCGGTGGGCCCGCTCGTCGGTGTCGGCGGCGACGACGATCACCGCCACGCACGCGTGCGGCTCGGACAGCCACGGCGAGGGCCGGAAGGCCCGGCGGTAGGCGTCGAGCGCCTCGGGGGCACCGCCCCCCACGATCGCGTGCGCGTAGACGTAGGGCAGGCCCGCCCGGCCCGCGTAGGCGGCGCTGCCGGTGCTGGAGCCCACCATCCACAGCTCGGGCGCGATCGCCGGCTCCGGGATCGCCCGCACGCCGCCGCTGCCTCCGGCGAAGTACTCGCGCAGCTCGTGCAGCGCGTCGCCGAAGTCCAGCCGGCGCGGGTCGCCGATGCGGGCCGCGATCTCGCCGGAGCCGCCCGGGGCGCGCCCGAGCCCCAGGTCGACCCGGCCCGGATAGAGGCCGGCCAGGACTCCGAACTGCTCGGCGACCACCAGGGGCGAGTGGTTCGGCAGCAGCACCGCGCCCGAGCCGACCCGGATGCTGGAGGTCGCCTCCAGGATGGGCCCGGCGAGCACCGCGGGGCTCGACGCCGCCAGCGCCGGCGTGTTGTGGTGTTCGGCCACCCAGTAACGCCGGTAACCGAGCGCCTCCACGGCCTTGGCCAGATCGATCGAACGGCGCAGCGCGTCACCCGCCGTGTCACCTCGCCAGACCGGCGCGGTGTCGTGCACCGAGACCGCGATTCCCTCAGGCAATGCCCTCTCCCTCATCCCGTTCACACATATACGGAGGCTTCCTCATGTTATGTCCGCAAGTTAAATCGAGGATGCCTCAGCTTGTCAACGCCGCCTCCGCGGGACCGGCCGGGGCCGGCACCACCCGGCCCGCGACCTCCAGCGTGAGATGGCCCGGCACGCCGACGATCTCGCCGAGGTCGTGCGCGTACCGCGACCGCCGCGGCGTCACCTCCGTCGCGGTGAACCCGTAGTGCGGGTAGAAGTCCGCGACCTTCGCGTTCCTCGCGCTCGCCACGTAGTCACCGTGCACGGCAGGAAAACCCGCGGCACGTGCCTGGCCGAGCACCGCGGCCAGGCACGCCTGCTCGATCCCCCGGGCGAACACCCGGCAGCTCAGCAGGAGGTTCTCGATCAGCAACCCCTCCGGCAGCGCCCGCAGGAAGACCGCTCCGACGATCCCGTTGCTCCCGAACCGGTCGGCCGCCGACAGCGTCAGCACCCGCGACCCCGGCCGCTCCGCCCGCTCACGCACCGCCTCCGGGGAGAGGCGCTCGGTGGTGAGGTTGAACTGGTTGGTGCGCAAGGTGATCTGCGACAGCCGCGCGACGTCGGCGCCGGTGGCGGGCGCCAGCCGTACGGACACCCCCAGCCCGCCCAGGAACTCCTCGGCCGACCCCGCCGCGAACAGGAACTCCGAGCGCGCCGCCTCCTCGTGGTAGCGCCGCGTCCGGACGCGGTCCTCCGTGGTCACCTCGTTCACGGTGAACCAGCCGTCGGCCAGCAGCCGCGTCACGTGCAGCGCCGGGTCGCCGTCCAGGTGGATCACCGCCGTCTCCGGCAGCTCCGCCGCGACCGCGGCGCACTCGTGGACGCTGTCGTCGGCGAACACCACGCTGTCCCCGCCCAGGTTCAGCTCCCGCGCCAGGACGCGCAGATTGGCCGGTTTCGGCCGCCAGTTGGCGAGGATGCGGACGAAGGCGTCCTCGCGCACCACCATGTCGGGGTGTCCCCGCAGCGCGGCGAGCACGGTCTCCTGGTCGTTCTTGCTCACCGCGGCCAGCAGGACACCCTGCGACTGCAGCTGCGCCACCACCTTCTGGAACCGCTGGAAAGCCTCGCCTCGCCGTCCGTGGGCCACCTCGATGCCCTCCACCCCGTCGTCGCCGAGGACTCCGCCCCACAGCGTCTGGTCGAGGTCGACGGCGAGCACCTTCCTGGCACGCCCCGTCCGGGCCCGCACCAGATGGGCCAGTTCACGGGCGTACGCGCCGAGCAGGGCGTCCGACAGGTGCGCCCGCGCGTAGACCTCGAACCGCGGATCGGACAGCTCGATCGGCGCCGTCAGCAGCGGGTCGAGGTCCATCACCACGACCCGCTCCACCGACTCGCCGAACGCCAGCAACTCGGCGTTGGCCCGCCGCCAGACCGCGCCGAGCCGCGCCCTCGACGGATGGTCCAGCAACTGCGCCTGCCACACCCGGGGCAGCGGCACGGTGTTGAACACGAGCGCGCCGGACCCGCTCTCCCCGAACCGCGCCGCCAGCCGCCGCCACAGCGCCAGCTTCTCCTCCAGCACGCGCTCCACGTCGTCCACCGTGAACGGCACGCCGACCTCGTCGAACACGGCCGCGTGGTCGAGTACGCAGACGGTCACGTCGGGCCGTCCGGCGTACAGGGCACTGCCGGGATCGCCCAGCTCGAACGCGTACGAGCCGAAGTCGGCGAGCCGGACGTCCGGCAGATATCCGTGGCGGGCCAGCTCGCCGATGAGCGCGGTGCGCAGCGCACCGAGCGTGCCGTGTCCGGTGACGGTCACGGCCGCGAGCGGAAGCCCCGGATGATGTTCGCGGGCGGCCTCCACGTCGACCCGCTCCAGCAGCCGCGCCGACCGGGCGGCGTCCTCCTCGTCCATCGCGGCCAGCAGTGCCGCGACCTCGTCGTAGCGCGCCGCGAGCGCCCCCTCGCGGTGCAGCGAGCGCAGGCACGCGCGCGCCTCGGCGCTCGTGGAGGTCATCGCTTCTCCAGCAGTGCCGGCGCGTTCTGCGGGCCGAGCAGTTCCTCCAGCCGGAACGCGAGTTCGCGGGCGGTGCCGTGGTCGAGCACCAGCCCCACCCGCACGTCGACGCCGATCTCCCTGGAGAGCCTGGCGGCGATCTCCAGCGCGCCGAAGGAGGTGATGCCGATCTGGGTCAGGTCGTCCGCCGGGCCGATCGCGCCGTGGGAGTGGCCGAGCGCGTCGGCCACCGCCGTCAGCACCAGCGACGTCAGGAGGTCGTGGCGCTCGCCCTCGGGCAGGCCGGGCGGCGGCACCGGCGACGGCGCCGGCGACGCGGCGGCCGGTGCCGTCGTCGGCTCGTACGGTGGCAGGTCCCGTCCGTGTCTTCTCGGCGGGATGAGCCAGTAGCGTTCGTGCCGGAACGGGTAGGTCGGCACGGTGGCCGGATCGGCGACCGGCCCCTCGCCGAGCACCTTCTCCCAGTCGATCCGCACGCCGCGCGCGTGGGCCTGCGCGGCACCGCGCAACACCGACCGGGCCTCCGCTGCGGGGTCTCGCACCAGCGGGATCGCCGACACGCCGTCCCGCTCCCCTGCCAGGCAGTCCGCGATCATTCCGGTCATCGTGGTGTCGGGACCGATCTCGACGAAGGTGTCGACGCCCAGGCCCCGCAGGGTGAGCACGCCGTCGTGGAAACGGACCGTGCCGCGCACCTGGGCGGCCCAGTAGTCCGGCGCGGCCAGCTCGTCCCGCGTCGCCACCAGGCCCGTGGTGTTGGAGACCAGGGGGGTCGCGGGTTCGCCGACGTCCAGTCCCGCCGCCGCCTCCACCAGCCGCGGCAGCGCGGGGTCCATGTGCGGCGAGTGGAAGGCATGGCCGACCGCGAGCGCCTTCGTACGCACCCCACGGGAGCGCCATCGGGCGGCCAGTCCCCGCACCGCGTCCGCGTCGCCGGAGACCACGGTCGACCTCGGCCCGTTGACCGCCGCCACGGACACCCGTCCGTCCAGCTCGGCCAGGGATGCCCGCACCTCCGCCTCGGGGGCCCGCAGCGACACCATGCCCCCGCCTTCCGGCGCGGACTGCATCGCCAGTGCCCGTACCACGACCAGGCGCGCGGCCTGCTCCAGCGAGAGCGCCCCGGCGACGTGTGCCGCGGTGAGCTCCCCGACGGAGTGGCCGAGCAGCGCGTGGGCGACCAGGCCCAGGTGCTCGGCGAGCCGGCAGAGCGCGAGCTGGGTGGCGAACAGCGCGGGCTGGGCGAACTCCGTGCGCCGCAGCAGCCCTCCCAGCGGGCCGTCGGCCGCGGCGGACACCACCTCGCCCAGGGGCGGGCCTTCGGCGTGGTGGACCCGTCTGGCCAGGTCCAGTGCGGCGCAGGCGGCGTCGAACGCCTCGGCGTAGACCGGGAACCTCTCGTACAGCTCGCGTCCCATCCGCGCCCGCTGGGTCCCCTGGCCGCTGAACACGAACGCCACCTTCGGCGCCGCACCCGCCGTGACGATCGGGCCGGACGGCCCGGCGAGCGCGTCCAGTTCGCGGGTGAGCTCGGCGGCGCCGGAGCCGAGCGCCACCGCCCGGTACCTGAACTCCGAGCGCCGTCCCGCCAGGGTGCGGGCCACGGCGGCGAGATCGGTCTCCCTTCCCGAGCGCAGGAGGTCACCCAGCCGGGCGGCCTGTGCCCGCACCGCCTCGGGCGTCTTGCCGGAAAGGAGCCAGGGGACGGCCACCGGCGGGTTCCCTGCCTCGGCCCCTGCGGCCGGTGACTCCCCTTCGGCCACCGGCGCCTCCTCGACGAGCAGGTGCGCGTTGGTCCCGCTGATCCCGAACGAGGAGACACCCGCCCTGCGCGGACGGTCGCCGCGCGGCCAGGGAAGGGCGTGCTCCAGCGGTGCCACCCCGCCGTCTTCCCAGTCGACCAGGGTGGACCGATCGGCCACGTGCAGCGTCGCGGGCAGCACGCCGTGCCGCAGCGCCTGCACCATCTTGATCACACCGGCGACTCCCGCCGCGGCCTGCGTGTGCCCCAGGTTCGACTTGACCGAACCCAGCCACAGCGGTCGTCGCCTCGCGGTGCCGTAGGCCGCGATCAGGGCGCCCGCCTCGATCGGGTCCCCGAGCGCGGTGCCGGTCCCGTGCGCCTCGACCGCGTCCACCTCGGCCGGCGACAGCCCCGCGCCGCGCAGGGCCGCCTCGATCACCTTCTCCTGGGCGGTCCCGCTCGGCGCGGTGAGCCCGTTGCTCGCCCCGTCGGAGTTGATCGCCGAACCGCGGATCACCGCCAGGACCGGGTGCCCGTTGCGCAGGGCGTCCCCGAGCCGCTCCAGCACCAGCACCCCCACGCCCTCGCCGAAGCCGGTGCCGTCGGCCGCGTCGGCGAACGCCTTGCAGCGACCGTCCGCGGCGAGCCCGCCCTGGAGCCCGAACTCCACGAAGACCCGGGGGGTGGCCATCACCGTCACCCCTCCGGCGAGCGCGAGGTCGCACTCGGAGCGGCGCAGCGAGTCGGCGGCGAGGTGGATCGCCACGAGCGAGGACGAGCAGGCGGTGTCGACGCTGAGCGCGGGCCCCTCGAAGCCGAAGGTGTACGCCACCCGCCCGGACGCCACACTCGCCGCGTTGCCGGTCATGAGGTAGCCGTCGAGCTCGGGGGGCGCGTCGTCGATCGCGGGCGCGTAGTCCTGGTAGATCACCCCGGTGAACACCCCGGTCCGGCTGCCCCGCAGCGACCTCGGGACGATCCCCGCGCGCTCCAGGGCCTCCCAGGAGACCTCCAGCAGCTGCCGGTGCTGCGGATCCATCGCCACGGCCTCCCTGGGGGAGATCCCGAAGAAGGCGGCGTCGAATCCGGCCGCGTCGTCCAGGAAGCCGCCGGCCCTCGCCCGTTCCCGCAGGGCCGCGTCCCAGCCGCGGTCCCGCGGCGGTTCGCCGACGGTGTCGACGCCGTCGGCGACCACCCGCCACAGGTCCTCGGGCGAGCGAACCCCGCCGGGGTAGCGGCAGGCCATCGCGACCACGGCCACCGGGTCCGGGTTCGACAGCGCGGCCAGCTCCCTCTTCACCCGGGCGAGCTCGCCGGTCGTCCACTGGAGGTACTCGACCAGCTTCTTCTCGTCACTCATACCGCCCGCCATCCCTAGGATCGAAGCTCGGAGTCGATGAACCTGAACAGCTCCTCGGCGGTCGCCGGGACCTCCTCGCCCGCCCCCACGCCCGGTTCCCGCACGCCCGGTTCCCGCACGGCCGGTTCCCGCACGCCCGGTTCCCGCTCGGCCGGGGCGAGCCGGCCGAGCAGGTGGCCGGCGAGAGCGGCCGGGGTCGGATGGTCGAACACGATGGTCGCCGGGAGCCGCAGCCCGGTGGCCTTGCCGAGCCGGTTGCGCAGTTCGACCGCGGTCAGCGAGTCGAAGCCGAGCTCCTTGAAGCTGCGGCCCTCCTCGGCCGCCTCCCCCGGAGCCCGCCCGAGCACCGCCTCCACATACCGGAAGACCGTCTCGGTCATCAGCTCCCCGCGGCGCGCCGGCTCGGTGTCGGCGAGCATCCGCGCCAGCGCGGGCTCGGCGGAGCCGGACCCGCCGGAGCCGTCGGCCTTCGCCGAAAGTGCGCGGCCGCGCACCAGGGACCGCAGCGGCGGGGCCGGGTCGGGGACTCCCGCCAGCCTCGCGAGGTCCAGCCGGACCGCGGCCAGGGTCGGCTCCGGCGCCGCCATCGCCGCGTCCAGCAGTGCCAGGCCGCGTCCCGGTGACAGCGGCAGCAGCCCGGACCGCGCCATCCTGGCCCGGTCGACGGCGGAGAGCGAGCCGGTCATGGTGCTCTCCGACCGCCACAGTCCCCAGGCGATCGAGGTGGCGGGGAGCCCTTCGCGGGTCCTGGCCACGGCGAGGGCGTCGAGGAAGACGTTGGCCGCCGCGTAGGCCGACTGCCCGGCGCTGCCCACGATCCCCGCGGCGGAGGAGAACAGCACGAACGCGGCGAGGTCGAGGTCCCTGGTGAGCTCGTGCAGGTTCCAGGCGCCGTCCACCTTGGGCCGCAGCACCGCGTCGAGCCGTTCCGGGACGAGGTTGGCGAGCGTCGCGTCGTCCAGGACCCCGGCCGCGTGCACCACGGCCGTGAGGGGATGCTCGTCGGGGACCTCCGCGAGCACGCGGGCCAGCGCGCCGGCGTCCGCCACGTCCGCGGCGGCGATCGTCACCTTCACGCCGAGTCCGCCGAGTTCCGCACGGAGCCGTTCGGCGCCCTCCGCGAGGGCGCCCCGCCTGCTCAGCAGCAGCAGGTGCCCGACGCCGTGTTCCCTGGCCAGGTGCAGCGTGACAAGCCTGCCCACACCGCCGGTCGCGCCGGTGACCAGGACCGTGCCGTCGGCACGGATCGGCCCCGGGATCCGGAGGGCCACCTTGCCCACGTGCCGGGCGAGTCCGAGATGGCGGACGGCGTCCGGCGCCCGCCCGGCGTCCCAGGAGGTGACCGGGAGCGGCGTGAGGATCCCGCTCTCGAACAGGTCCGCGAGCTCGGCGAGCATCCGGCCGATCCGGTCCGGCCCCGCCTCGGCCAGGTCGAACGCCCGGTAGTGCACGCCGTGCCGGGCGCGGACCTCCTCGGGGTCTCGTACGTCGGTCTTGCCCATCTCGATGAACCGCCCGCCGGGAGCGAGCAGTTCGAGTGAGGCGTCCACGAACTCGCGGGCGAGCGAGTTCAGCACGATGTCCACGCCGCGCCCGCCGGTCGCCTCCCGCACCGCCCCGGCGAACGCCAGGTCCCGGGAGCCGGCGATCCTGCCGGGGGGCAGTCCGGCCTCTTCGAGCGCGGGCCATTTGGCGGGGCTCGCGGTGCCGAACACGGTCAGCCCCCAGTGGCGCGCCAGCTGGATCGCCGCCCCGCCGACGCCGCCCGCGGCGGAGTGCACCAGGACCCACTCCCCCCTGCGGGCGCCGGACAGGTCGCGCAGGGCGTAGTAGGCGGTGAGGAACACCGCGGGCACGGTCGCCGCCTGGGCGAACGACATGCCCTGCGGGATCGGTACCAGCAGACGGTGGTCGGTGACGGCCTCGGGCCCTATCCCCCCGGAGATGAGACCCATCACCCGGTCGCCGGGACCGATACCGGTCACGTCGGCCCCGACCGCGAGCACCACCCCGGCGCCCTCGGTGCCCAGATCCGCCGCGCCCGGGTACATGCCCAGGGTGAGCATCGCGTCGCGGAAGTTCAGGCCGGCGACGCGGACGGCGACCCTGACCTCTCCCCGGCCCAGTGGCCTGTCCTCGACGGGCCGGTACGCCAGATCGTCGGCCACCCCGCTCTCGGCCGCCTCCAGCCGCCAGTTGCCCGCGCCGGACGGTACCGGGTCGCGCCGGCGTCGCCGGAGCCTGGGCACCAGTGTCCCGCCGCCCCTGATCGCGATCTGCGGCTCGCCGGACGCCACGGCGTCCAGGACCTCCGACAGCGGCGTGGAGACGGTCTCGGTGTCCACGATCACCACCCGGCCGGGCTCCTCGGCCTGCACACCGCGGACCAGCCCCCACACTCCGGCGCCGGCGAGCGCGCCGGCGCGCTCGCCGGGAACCGCCTCCACGGCGCGGCAGGTGCGCACCACGAACAGCGTTTCCGCCAGCCTGTCGTCGGCCAGCCCTCGCCGGAGCGTTTCGAGCACCCGCAGCAGGGCGGCTCGGACCGCCTCCGGTACGGGCCCGGCCTCCTCGCCCGCCGAGACGACGAGCACCTCGGGCGCGGGCTCTCCCGCGTCCAGCGCCGCGAGCACCGCGCCGAGTCGCGGGTGGGCGGTCTCCTCGGCATCCGCGGTCTCCCCGGTGTTTCCGGGAGCGCCGAGGACTCGCACGCGTTCGCGCGGCACACCGGCGCCGGGGCGCACAGGGTCCCAGATGAGTTCGTACAGCAGGTCCTCCGTGCCCGCCGCGGCGAGGTCCGCCGGGTCGGCCGCGCGGAACGTCACCGCCTCGATGCCCGCCACCGGGTCGCCCTCGGCCGTGGTCAGGTCGACCGCGACCGTCTCCTCTCCGGTGCGGCGTACGCGTACCCGTACCTCCGAGGGCGCGGCGGCGTACCGGGTGAGGCCACGCCAGGCGAAGGGCAACCGTACGGCGCCGTCGTCGGGGAACAGGCCCGCGAGCCCGACGGCGTGCAGCGCGGCGTCAAGCAGCGTGGGCGCGACGCGGTACCCGGGCGGGCCCTCCAGGAACACCTCCGCGATGACCTCCTCCCCCGACCGCCACGCCCCGCGCAGGCCGCGGAAGGCCGGGCCGTAGTGATAGCCCCTGGCGGCCAGGTCCTCGTACAGCCCGCCGACGTCGACGGGCACCGCGCCGGGTGGCGGCCACTCGGCACGAACCGGCGGGGCGGCGGGTGCGGGGAGCGGGGCGAGCGAGCCGGCGGCGTACACCGTCCACGGCGCACCCAGCGGGTCACCGGTGTCCGCCGGTCGCGCGTGAACCCCGACGGGGCGCAGACCGTCCCGCTCGGCCGGGCCCACGGTCACCTGGATCTCGACCGCGCCGGAGTCGTCGAGCACCAGCGGGCGCCGGAGGGTCAGCTCGTCCACCCGCGCGACACCGGCCAGCTCCCCCGCGTGGCCCGCCAGTTCGGCGAGGACCGTGCCGGGGACCAGGACCGCGCCGTCCACCACGTGATCGCCCAGCCACGGCTGGTCGTCCAGGGAGAGCCTGCCGAAAAGCAGCAGGCCGTCCTCGGACGCCGCGCGCACGGCCGTGGACAGCAGCGGATGCGTGACCGGCCGCGCGCCCGCGGGGATCCCGGTGGTGGGCACCGGCGCGTCCAGCCAGTACCGGTGCCGGTCGAAGGCGTAGGTCGGCAGGACCGGCACCCGCCCTCGGCGCTCGCCGAGATACCCCGGCCAGTCGACCCGGACCCCGTTCACCCAGGCCTCGGCCACCGAGACCAGCACCCGTGCCATGCCCCCGTCGTCCCTGCGCAGCGTGCCCAGCACGGCGGGCCGTTCCACCCCGGGGAGCGCCTCCAGGATCTCCTGGACTCCCGTCCCGACGACGGGGTGCGGGCTCACCTCGACGAACACCTCGTGCCCCGCCTCGGCCGCCGCCTCCACCGCGGCCTGCAGCAGCACCGGCCGGCGGAGATTGCGGTACCAGTAGCCGGGGCTCCCGAAGCCGGTGCCGTCACCCGGCTCGATCGCCGCGCCGGTGACGGTGGAGAAGACACCGGCGGTGAACGCGCGGCCCGGCGCGGGCGACGGCAGGATCTCCAGCAGTTCGGCTTCGAGCGCCTCGACCTGGGGCGAGTGGGAGGCGTAGTCCACGTCCACCGGCCGCACCCGCACGCCAAGCTCCTCCAGTGCCCGCTCCACGCGGCGCACCGCCCCGGCCTCGCCGGCGACGACGGTCGAGGCCGGTCCGTTGAGCGCGGCGACCGACACCGCGTCCCCTGCGTCCCCTGCGTCCCCCGCATTCCCCGCGTTCCCCGCATTCCCCGCGTTCCCCGCGTTCCCCGCGTTCCCCGTGCTCTCTGTGTTCTCTGAGAGCCCGAGATTCTCGAGGACCGCGTGCACCCGCTCCCGCGAGGCCGCGACCGACAGCATCGCCCCGCCGCCCGCGATCTTGCGGATGGCCCGGCTGCGCAACGCCACCACCGCCGCCGACTCCTCCAGTGACAGCGCGCCCGCGGCGAGCGCGGCGGCGATCTCGCCCTGCGAGTGACCGATGACGGCGGTGGGCCGTACGCCGAAGGACTCCCAGAGCGCGGTGAGCCCGGTCATCACCGCCCACAGGACCGGCTGCACCACGTCCACCCGCCCCAGGCCGACGCCGCCGCGCAGCGCGTCCAGCAGCGACCACCCGGTCACCGGGTCGAGGGCGTCGGCGCATTCGCCCATCCTGCGGGCGAAGACCGGCGACTCGGTGAGCAGCGCGCGGGCCATGCCCTCCCACTGCGCGCCCTGGCCGGGGTAGACAAGGACCGGCAGGCGCGAGTCCCCGGCGTACCCGCTCACCGCCGACGCCGACGGCGCACCGTCCGCGACGGCGGACAACCCCGCCAGCGCCTCCTCGCGATCGCCGGCCACGACGACCGCGCGGTGGCCGAACTCGGCCCTGGTGGTCACCAGGGCGGCCGCGACATCGGCGAGGGCGACCCGCGGATGCCGCTCCAGGTAGGCGCGCAGCCGCCGCGCCTCGCCTCCGAGCGCGCGTGCCGACCTCGCCGACAGGACGAGCGGGACCGGTCCGCCGAAAGGCTCCGGTGCGGGAGCGGCCTCGGGCGCGGGCGGCTCCTCGATGACGACGTGCGCGTTGGTCCCGCTCATGCCGAAGGCGGAGACCCCGAACCGCCGCGGACGCTCCCCGGCGGGCCAGGGGGTGTTCTCGGTGAGCAGCGCGACACCGCCCCGCTCCCAGTCGACGTGGCGCGACGGCCTGTCGACGTGCAGCGTGCGCGGCAGCGTCCCGCGCTCCAGCGCCATGACCATCTTGATGATCCCGCCGACGCCGGCCGCCGCCTGGGTGTGCCCGACGTTGGACTTGAGCGAGCCCAGCATGAGCGGCGGGCGGTCCCCGCGCGCCGCCCCGTACGTGGCGAGCAGCGCCCGCGCCTCCACCGGGTCGCCCAGGGTGGTGCCGGTGCCGTGCGCCTCCACCGCGTCCACGTCGGCCGGTGAGAGGCGCGCGACGCGCAGGGCCTCCTCGATCACCCGTTCCTGGGCGGGGCCGTTGGGCGCGGTGAGCCCGTTGCTGGCGCCGTCCTGGTTCACCGCCGACCCCTTGAGCACGGCCAGCACGGGATGCCCGTTGCGCCGCGCGTCCGACAGTCGTTCCACCAGCAGCAGCCCGACGCCCTCGCTGAAGCCCGTGCCGTCGGCGGCGTCGGCGAACGCGCGGCACCGTCCGTCGGGTGAGAGCCCGCGCTGGCGGCTGAACTCCACGAAGGTCGCGGGTGTGGCCATGAGCGTGGCCCCGCCGACCAGCGCGAGATCGCACTCCCCGTCGCGCAGCCCCCGCTCCGCCAGGTGGAGCGCCACCAGCGAGGACGAGCAGGCCGTGTCCACGGTGATCGCGGGCCCCTGCAGGCCGTAGGTGTAGGCGATCCGGCCCGAGGCCACGCTCCCGGCGCTGCCGGTGCCCAGATACCCTCCGTACTCGCGCGGGTCGTCCTGCGCCCGGCCGCCGTACTCGGTGTAGATCAGGCCGACGTAGACACCGGTCCGGGAGCCGCGCAGGCCGGCCGGGTCGATGCCCGCGCGCTGGAACGCCTCCCACGAGGTCTCCAGCAGCAGCCGCTGCTGCGGATCGGCGGCCTTGGCCTCGCGCGGATTCATCTCGAAGAAGTCCGCGTCGAAGTCGGCGGCCTCGTGGAGGAACCCGCCGTCGCGCGCGTAGGACGTCCCCGGGTTGTCCGGGTCGTCGTCGAACAGGGCGCCCAGGTCCCAGCCCCGGTCGTCGGGAAACGGCCCGACCGCGTCCCCGCCCGATTCCAGCAGCTCCCACAGCTGTTCGGGGGTGCTGACGCCACCCGGGTAGCGGCAGGCCATCGCGACGATCGCGATGGGGTCCTCGGCCTCCCGCCCGCGCCGGGCCACGGCGTGGGACGGGCCCTCCGGCGCGGTACGGCTCAGGTGGCGGGCCAGGGCACGCGGGCTCGGATGGTCGAACACGAGCGTGCTCGGCAGGCGGCGGCCCAGAAGGCCGCTCAGATGGTCCCTGAGCCGCACCCCCGTCATGGAGTCGAGTCCGAGGTCGCGGAAGGGCCGGTCCGGGCGGACGTCCCGGGCGGATTCGTAGCCGAGGATACCGGCGACCGCCCGCCCGACCAGGTCCAGCATCCGCTCCTCCCGCTCGCTCCCGGAAAGCCCCGCCAGTACGTCCACCGGCCCGGCGTCCTCGGGAGCGGCCCGCCCGGCCCCTTCCCGAGAACGTCGCACCGCGCGGTGCGCCCAGGGGACGGAGACGGGAGCGGGGGCCTGCGCCTCGCCGGACCCCTCGGCGGCCGGGCGGACGCGCACCTCCTCGACGCTCAGCACCGTCCGGCCCGTGGCGTCGAACGCGGCGAGCGAGAAGGCGTCAGGCCCGGTCCAGGTCAGGCGGACGCGTACCGGGCCCGTCGCGGCGGCGTACGACCGTACGCCGCTCCAGCTGAACGGCACGACCGCCTCGGGCCGCTCACCCCGGTCGGAGGCAGCGGCCGCCCGGTCGAGGAAGGCCACCTGCGCCATCCCGTCCAGCAGGGCGGGGTGGAGCACGAATCCCTCGCCGCCCTCGCCGCCCGCGCCGGTCCGGCCTCCGTCCCCGTCCGGCGGGGTCACCTCGGCGAACACGTCACCGGCCGAGCGCCAGGCGGCACCCACGCGGCGCAGGCTGGGGCCGTAGCGCACGCCCGCGTCGGCCAGGAGGGCGTAACCGGCGTCCACGTCGACGGGTTCGGCGTCCGCAGGCGGCCACGCCTCCGAGATCCCCGCCCGCGCCACGATGTCGGCGACGTCGGCGTCGCCCGCGCCCAGCGAGCCCGAGGCGTGCAACCTCCACGGCTCCACAGCGCCTCCGGGGTCTCCGGTGTCCCCGCCTCCCGGCCGGGCGTGGATCGTGAACGTCGCACCTGCGCCGCCGTCCTCGGCGTTCACCTCCACCTGGACCTGTACGGGACCGTCCGGCACGTCCACCGGGGCGAGAAGTGCGACGTCGTCCACCCTCGGCAGGCCGAGACGCTCTCCGGCCGCGAGCGCCAGCTCGACCAGCGCGCTCCCGACGAGCACCGGACGCTCTCCGAGCCGGTGCTCGCGGGCCCAGCCGCCAGGCCCGCCGGGCACACCTCCGGTGAACAGCACCGCCCGCCCGTCCGCCGGCTCCACGACCACCTCCAGGAGCGGGTGCCCCGCCCCGGCGGGGCCGGTCGAGAGCGGCGCCCCCTCGGTGCGGGTGTCGAGCCAGAATCGCCGCTCCTGGAACGCGTAGGTGGGCAGGGCGACGCGGCGTCCCAGCGTGGCCGCCCCCCACTCGACGCCGAGACCGGCCGCGAACAGGCTCCCGGCCGAGGTGAGCAGCTGATCCAGCCCGCCGTCGCCGCGACGGAGCGTGGCCAGCGCGTGCGCCTCCACACCGGCCTCGTCGAAGGTGTCGCGCAGCGGAGCCACGAGCACCGGATGGGGGCTGACCTCGAGGAAGCACCGGTGGCCCGCCTCCAGGAGCGCGGTGACGGTCTCGGTCAGGCGAACCGGGCGGCGAAGGTTGTCGTACCAGTACCCGGCACCGAGCGCGCTCGTGTCGATCTCGGCGGCCGTGACCGTGGAGAAGAAACCGACGGCGGACGTCCGCGGGCGGAGACCGGCGAACCGGGCGAGCAGAGGCTCCCGCAGCGGTTCGACGGCCGGTGAATGGGACGCGTAGTCGACGGGGACGAGCCGCGCCCGCACCCCTTCGGCCTCGCAGCGGGCGACGAGGTCGCGCACCGCGCCCGCCTCCCCGGACACCACGGTCGCGTCCGGACCGTTGACCGCGGCGACGACGATCTCGTCGCGGCCGCCGAGCCGGCGACGTACTTCTCCGGCGGGCAGGCCGATCGACGCCATCGCCCCGCTCCCCGCGATGTCCGCGAGGGCGGCGCTGCGCCGGGCCACCAGCGCCGCCGCGTCGGCCAGGTCCAGGGCTCCCGCGACATGGGCGGCGGCGATCTCACCCTGCGAATGTCCCACCACCGCCGCCGGTTCCACCCCGAGGGAACGCCACACCGCGGCGAGCGAGACCATCATCGAGAACAGGGCGGGCTGCACCACGTCGACCCGGCCGAGCAGGGTCTCCTCACCGGAGGACACCACCTCCAGCAGGTCCCAGCCGACGTGCGGCGCCAGTGCCTCGGCGCACCGCCGCATCTCGTCGCCGAACGGTTCTGAGGCGGCGAGGAGATCGCGGGCCATCCCGGCCCACTGCGACCCCTGACCGGGGAACACGAAGACCGGCCGCCCGTTCACCGTCGCCTCGCCCCGCACCGCGCGCCGGGAGGGAAGCCCCTGTTCCACCAGCGCCAGTTCCCCGGCGAGCCGGTCGAGGTCGGTACCGACGGCGACCGCGCGGTGGGACAGGTCGGCGCGCCCGGTGCGGAGGCTGTGGGCGACGTCGGCCGGGGACAGGCCCGGATTCTCCGCCACGTGTGCCCGCAGCCGGCCGATCTGGTCACGCAGCGCCTGCTCGGTGTGCCCGGACACCGTCCACACCACCGGCGCCGGAGCCCCGGTGCCGCCCGTCCGCGAGGACTCCGGCGCCCCGGACCGCTTCTCGGGTGACTTCTCGGGTGACTTCTCCAGGGGCTCCTCCGGGGGCTCCTCCGCGGGCTCCTCGATGACGACGTGCGCGTTCGTGCCGCTGATCCCGAACGAGGAGACCCCGGCCCGGCGCGGGCGGTCCCGCTTCGGCCACGCCCTCGCCCCGGTGAGCGGGGCGAGCCCTCCGGCGTCCCAGTCGACGTGCGGTGACGGCTCGTCGATGTGCAGGCTCGCCGGGAGCACCCCGTGCCGCATCGCCATCGCCATCTTCATCACACCGCCGATGCCCGCCGCGGCCTGGGTGTGCCCGATGTTGGACTTGAGCGAGCCCAGCCACACCGGATCCGTCGCCGGACGTGCCCGGCCGTAGGTCTCCATGAGGGCGCCCGCCTCGATCGGGTCTCCCAGGCCGGTGCCGGTGCCGTGCCCCTCGACGGCGTCCACCTCGGCGGGGTCGAGACCGGCGTCGGCCAGCGCGGCGAGGATCACCCGCCGCTGCGCCACCCCGTTGGGCGCCGACAGCCGGCTGCTCGCGCCGTCGGAGTTGACCGCGCTGCCGCGCAGCACCGCGACGATCGGGTGGCCCCTGCGCCGGGCCTCCGAGAGGCGCTCGACGAGCACCAGACCGACCCCTTCCGCCCAGCCGGTGCCGTCGGCCGAAGCGGCGTACGCCTTGCAGCGGCCGTCTGGCGACAGCCCGCGCTGGCGGCTGAACTCGACGAACGTCGCCGGGGTGGCCATGACCGTGCTCCCGCCCGCGACGGCCATCTCGCAGTCTCCCCGGCGCACCGCCTGCGCCGCGTAGTGCAGCGCCACCAGCGATGACGAGCACGCGGTGTCCACGGTGACCGCGGGTCCCTGCAACCCGAAGGTGTAGGCGACGCGGCCCGAGGCGATGCTTCCCGCGCTTCCCGTGCCGACGAACCCCTCGAAACCCTCGGGTGCGCGGACGTGGCGGGAACCGTAGTCGGAGTACATGACGCCGGCGAACACCCCGATCCGCTCCCCCGACAGGGAGCGCGGGTCCATCCCGGCGCGCTCGAACACCTCCCAGGCGGTCTGCAGGAGCAGCCGCTGCTGCGGGTCGATCGTCAGCGCCTCGCGAGGGCTGACGCCGAACAGCTCGGGGTCGAAGTCGGCGGCGGAGTACAGGAAGCCGCCCTCGGCGGCGTAGCTGGTGCCCTCCCTGTCCGGGTCGGGGTCGATCAGCTTCTCCAGCGGCCAGCCGCGGTCATTCGGGAACGGGCCGATCGCGTCGGTCCCCCCCTCCACCAGTCGCCACAGGTCCTCCGGCGACCGGACGCCGCCGGGGTACCTGCAGGCCATGGAGACGATCGCCAGCGGCTCGCGGGCGGCCCGCTCCAGTCGTTCCAGTGCCGCGCGGGTGCGCATCAGGTCGGCCGTGGTGCGCCGGAGGTACTCGCGGAACCTGTCTTCGTTCGCCATCGGTGAACCGCTCCCCGTGGTCGTCCTCGAAAGTGCCCGAGACGTCGGATCAGTCGCTCAGTTCTCGGTCCAGCAGCCCGAACAGCTCATCATCGGACGCTGAATCCACGCCAAAGAGCGGCTCTCCCGCGCCGTTCACGGCGGTCTCGCCGGTGTCCAGCGCGTTCAGCGCGGCCCGCAGCGCCCGGACCAGGTCGACGCGACGCCGGTGGCCGGGGTCCAGGTCCGAGGCCGAGGAGACCCAGGTGTCCAGCGCCGTGGTGTCGAACGCGGGCCGGGCGAGGGCGCTGCGCTCCAGCAGGTGCTCCAGCAGGTGCTCGGTCAGCGCCCGTACGGTCGGGTGGTCGAACAGCACGGTCGCGGGAAGCCGCTCACCGGCCTCGGCGCCCAGCCGGTCGCGCAGCTCGATCGCCGTCAGCGAGTCGAGACCCAGGTCGAACAGTCCCCGGTCGTCGGGAACCTGCGCCGGTCCCGCGAGCCCGAGCACCTCCGCGACCCGGCCGGCGACCGTGTCGCGCACCACGGCGCGCGACACGGTCTCGTCCATGCCGTGCAGGCGCCGGGCGAGCGGCACGGCCGCCACGGCGGGCCGGGCGGGGACCAGGTCACCGAGCACGTCGGGAAGGTCGTCCTGTCCGCGGGCGAGCGCCGCCCGATCGAACCAGGCGGGTACCACCACGGCCAGGCCGCTCGCCAGCGACCTGTCGAGCAGATCCAGCCCCGCGTCGACGGGCAGCGCGCGGATGCCCAGCCTGTCGAGCCTGGCCCGCGCCGCTCCGTCGAGCCCGGCCGCCATCCCGGTGTCCGATCCGGTCTCCCACAAACCCCAGGCGAGAGACGCGCCCGGCAGGCCCGCCGCCCGCCTGTGGTGGGCGAGCGCGTCCAGGAAGGCGTTCGCCGCCGCGTAGCCCGTCTGCCCGGCGTTGCCCAGCACGCCCGCGACCGAGGAGAACAGCACGAACGCCGTCAGCGGCAGATCCCCGGTGAGGCGGTGCAGGTTCCAGGCCGCGTCCACCTTGGGGCGCAGGACCCGTTCCAGCCGCTCGCCGGTCGTGTTCTCCAGCACCGCGTCGTCGAGCGTGCCGGCTATGTGGAACACGGCACCGAGCGGTCTGTCCTGGTCGACACCGGCGAGCAGTGCCTCGGTGGCCGCCGTGTCCGCGAGGTCGCACGCGGCCGTCCGGATCCGCGCCCGGTCGCCGAGTTCCCCGGCGAGGGCGCGCAGCGCCGGATCGGCGTCGCCGCGCCTGCTGACCAGCAGGAGATGCCGGGCGCCGTACTCGGCGACGAGGTGGCGGACGACCGCGGCGCCGAGCGCGCCGCCGGCGCCGCTCACCAGCACGGTGCCCGTCCCGAGCTCAGGTGGGGTGCCGGGCGAGCCCGTCACCGCGCGCAGGCGCGGCCGGAACGCCTCTCCCCGGCGGATGGCGAGCTCACCGGGCCTGGCCGCCACCGCGTGCGGCAGCAGCGCGGACGACTCCCCGTGCCCGTCGACGTCGACGATGCTGATCCGTCCGGGGTACTCCCTGCGTGCGGCGCGGACCAGGCCCCACAGCGAGGCCTCCGCCAGCCCCGGCAGCCGGTCGTCACCGTCCACCGCGACCGCCCCGCGCGTCACCACCACCAGGTGTGTCCGCTCGGGCAGCGTGAGGATGCTCTCGCGGACCGCCAGAAGGCAGGCGCGGACGGCGGCGGCCGGGTCGTCCTGCTCCGCCTCGTAGGAGACCGTGGCGAACGGCAGGTCCAGGCCGTGCCCGCCGGAGGTCAGCACGATCGTGTCCTCGCCGTGCCCGCCGCCCTCCTCGCCCGCCGGTGCCGTGGCGGCCGGCTGAGCGGGGATCCAGGCGAGCTCGTACGGCCGGGCCGAGACCCCGCCGCGTGACAGGGCACTCTCCTCGACCCTGCGCACCCGGACCTCACCGGCCAACAGCACCGGACGCGCCGCGGCGCCGCCCCTGTCGTCCGCGCCGGCCGCGTTGATCACGTCGAGGGCGAACGTCCCTTCACCGGTGTGCCGGATCCTGACCCGCAGCGGCCCGCGCGGCAGGCCGTGCACGCGCACCTCCCGCCAGGTGTGCGGCACCTGGACGCCTCCCTCCACCTCGCCCGCGTCGGCGATCCACGCGTGCAGGGCGGCGTCGAGCAGCCCCGGGACGAGGTCGCCGCCGGTGTCCACCTCGGCGTAGAGCTCGTCCCCGGTCGTCCACAGTGCGCGCAGGCCCTGGAACGCCGGGCCGTAGTCGTACCCGCGCTCGGCGAAGACCTCGTAGATCCCCGTGACGTCCACCGCGCGTGCCTCGGGCGGGCGGTGACCCGACCAGCCGGGTACGGGGCCGTCACCGTCAAGCACGGCCTCGGCGTGCAGGGTCCACTCGCCGTCGGCCTGTTCCCCGCCGGAGCGCGCGTGCACCCGCACCGTGGCGTCCGCCACCGTGACCCGCAGGTGCACCTCCTCCTCCGTACCGACCGTGACGGGGGCGTGCAGCGTGAGCTCCCGCACCGTCGTCATGCCGTGCCGATCCGCCAGCCATCCCAGCAGATCCACGAGGGCGGTGGCCGGGAGGACCGGCGTACCCGCCAGCGCGTGGTCCGCCAGCCACGGCTGCCGCCGCTGGGAGAGCACTCCCGTGTAGAGGGTCTGTGCTCCGTCCGGCACGGCGATCGAGGCGGTGAGCAGCGGGTGGCCCGGATCCTCGGCGCCGATTCCGGCGGCGGTCCCGTCTTCGGCCGGCGGCAGGAGCCACAGGCGCTCCCGCTTGAAGGGGTAGGTGGGCAGCGGAACGATGACGGCATTTCCGCCGTTTCCGGTGTTCCTGCCGTTTCCGCTGTTCTCGCTGTTTCTGTCGTTCTCGCCGTTTCCGCCGAGCAGCGCCCGCCAGTCCCAGGCGACACCCGCGATGAAGGCCCGCGCCACGAACGACCAGAGCGCGAACCCGTCGTCGTGCCTTCGGTCGAGCACGGAGATCGCCACGACGTCCTCTCCCAGGTCGTGCTGCCGGACCATCGCGGTCAGCGCGGCGTCCGGCCCGACCTCCAGGAAGCGCGCCGCGCCCAGCTCCCGCATCCGGCCGACCGCGTCGGCGAACCGCACGGTCCCGCGTACCTGGGCGGCCCAGTGCGCGGCCGACCCGAGTGTGTCCGCCCCGCTCTCTCGCGCGGTCAGCGTGGACACCACGGTGCGGGTCCCCGGTACGGCGCGCAGGTCGCCGATCTCCTCGCGGAAGGCCGTGAGCATCGGCTCCATGTGCGCGGAGTGGAACGCGTGGCTGACGGTGAGCGACCTGGTGCGGTGCCCGTTCACCGCCAGGACGCCGGCCAGTTCCTCGACGGCTCCGGTGTCGCCCGAGAGCACCACGGAGCCGGGCGCGTTCACCGCCGCGACGTCAACGCGCGCCCCTGTCTCGGCGACGAGCCGTTCCACGGTCGGCAGGTCGGCCTGGACCGCGGTCATCGCGCCTCCTGCGGGGAGTTCCTGCATCAGGCGCCCGCGGGTCGCGACGAGTGCCACCGCGTCGGGCAGGCTCAGCGTGCCACCGACGTGGGCTGCGGTGATCTCGCCGATGGAGTGCCCGGCGAGGAGGTCGGCGGGCAACCCCCACGACTCCAGCAGCCGGAACAGCGCGACCTCCACCGCGAACAGCGCGGCCTGGGTGTACCGGGTCTGGTCGATCGGCCCCGCGGCGATGTCCCCGGACACCACTCCGGCCACGTCCGTGCCGTCCACCCCGCGGAACTCGGCGCAGACCTCGTCGAAGGCCCGCGCGTACGCCGGGAACGAGCCGTACAGCGCGGCTCCCATGCCGACGCGCTGGCTGCCCTGGCCGGTGAACAGCACGGCGGTCCCGCCGCGCGCCGGTGTGCCCGTGAGCACCGCAGGGAAGGCCCCGGGCGGCGTCGCGGTGCCGTCGACGAGGTGGTCGAGGCCGGCGAGCAGCTCGCTCCGGTCGCGGCCGAGCACCACGGCCCGCCGTTCGAACGCGGTCCGCGTCGTCGCCAGGGACAGGGCGACGTCGACGGCCCGCAGACCGGGGGTGGCGAGCACGTGCCGCCTGAGACGGACCGCCTGCTCCCGCAGCCCGGCCGCGTCACGTGCGCTGAGCACCCACGGCACCACCGCCCCGTCGACGGCGCCGTCGGTGGCGCCGTCGCCCGCCGCCACGGGTGTCTCCTCACCCGACTCGAGGACGACGTGGGCGTTGGTGCCGCTGATCCCGAACGACGAGACCGCCGCCCTGCGCGGCCCCGGCGTGTCCGGCCAGGCGACCGGCTCGGCGGGCACGGACACGGTGCCGTCCGACCAGTCGACGTGCTCGGTGAGCCTTCCCCGGTGCAGGGTGGCCGGGACCTGCCCGTGCCGCATGGCGAGCACCATCTTGATGATCCCGGCGACCCCCGCGGCGGCCTGCGTGTGCCCGATGTTCGACTTCACCGAGCCCATGAGCAGCGGGCTCCGGTCCTCGCGGTCGCGACCGTAGGTGTTGAGCACCGCGCCGGCCTCGATCGGGTCGCCGAGCCTGGTTCCCGTGCCGTGCGCCTCCAGCACGTCCACGTCCGCGGGCCGCAGTCCCGCGCTGCGCAGGGCACCGCGGATGACCCGCTCCTGGGAGGGTCCGTTCGGCGCCGTGAGGCCGTTGCTGGCGCCGTCCTGGTTGACCGCGGAACCGCGGACGACGGCCAGCACCCGGTGCCCGTTGCGGCGGGCGTCCGAGAGCCGCTCCAGGACGAGCAGCCCGACGCCCTCACCCCACGCGGTACCGTCCGCGTCGGCCGAGAACGGCTTGCAGCGGCCGTCGGGTGCCAGGCCGCGCTGTCGGCTGAACTCGATGAACGTGGCCGGGCTCGCCATGACGGTCACGCCGCCGGCCAGGGCGAGAGTGCACTCGCCCAACCTGAGCGCCTGAGCCGCCTGGTGGACCGCGACCAGCGACGAGGAGCAGGCGGTGTCCACGGTCACCGCCGGCCCCTCCAGGCCGAGGGTGAAGGAGATGCGGCCGGAGGCGACGCTGCCCGCGCTGCCGCTCACCAGGTATCCCTCCAGATCCCCGGCGGTACCGCGGCGCTGGTGCACCCGCGCGCCGTAGTCGGAGTACATGACGCCGACGAAGACGCCGCTCTGCGTGCCGCGCAGGGCGGCCGGGTCGATCCCCGCGTCCTCCACCGCCTCCCACGCTGTCTGCAGCAGCAGTCGCTGCTGTGGGTCGACGGCGAGTGCCTCGCGCGGGCTGATCCCGAAGAACCCGGGATCGAACTCGGCGGCGTCGCGCAGGAAACCGCCGTGCCGGGTGGAGGAGGTCCCCGAGCGCTCGGGATCGGGGTCGAACAGATCCGGGTCCCAGCCACGGTCGGCGGGGAACTCCGAGATGGCGTCACCCCCCGAGACGAGCAACTCCCACAGCTCTGCCGGGGTACGCACCCCGCCGGGGAACCGGCACGCCATGCCGACGATCGCGATCGCGTCGTCGGCGGCACCGCGCGGCACGGCCGGGTCCTTCGGCTCGTCCCTCGTTCCGGCGCCCGTCACCTCGTCGAGGAAACGGATCAGGGCGACCGGGTTCGGATGGTCGAAGACGATCGTTCCCGGCAGGCGGACACCGAGCTCGCCACTGAGCCGGTCGCGCAGCTCCACCGCCGTCAGGGAGTCGAAACCGAGGTCGCTGAAGGAGCGTTCCGGGTCGACCTCCGCGCCGCCGGCGTGTCCGAGCACCGCCGCGACCGCGTCGAGCACCAGGTGGGAGGTGTCCCGCGCCGGCGTGGCCGACGCGTCCGTCGTGTTCGCTGTGTTCGCTGTGTCCGGTGCCCGCCGGACGGCGACGGGGCCGCGGTGCCGTTCCACCGCCCGAGGGTCGAGGTGCGCCGCGACCACCGCGGCGGCGTCCAGCCGCAGGGCACGGTCGAACAGCGCGATCCCCTCGGCCTCGCCCATCGGCTTGATGCCCGCCCTGCCGAGGCGGGCGACGTCGCGTTCGGTGAGCCCGGCGCCCATGCCGGTGCCGATGTCCCACAGCCCCCAGTGGACGGTCACTCCGTGCCCGCCGGCCAGCCGCCTGCGGTGGGTGATCGCCTCCAGCGCCGCGTTGGCCGCGCAGTATCCGCCCTGCCCCGCGGTGCCGACGACGCCGGCGACCGATCCGAACAGCACGAACGCGTCGAGTTCTGTGCCGCGCGTGGCCTCGTCCAGGTTGCCGGCTGCCACGGCCTTGGCCTCGATCATCCGGCGGAGCGCGTCGGCGGGAAGCCGTTCGACGGCCGCGTCCTCGACGACGCCCGCGGCGTGCACCACACCGGTCAGCGGGGTGTCCGGCGCGGTCAGCAGATCGGCGAGGGCGTCCCGGTCGGACGGGTCGCAGGCCCGGATGGCGACGCGGGCGCCGAGTGCGGCCAGTTCGGCCTCGACGTGGGCGGCGTCGGGGTGTCCCTCGCCGCGACGGCTGACCAGCAGGAGGTTTCTCACGCCGTGCCGGGTGACGAGATGGCGCGCGATCCGGCGGCCGAGCGCGCCGAGGCCGCCGGTGATGAGCACGGTGCCACCCGCGGCGCTGCGCGGCCAGGCCGCTCCGTCCGCCACGGCCCCGGACTCGGTTCCAGGCTCGGGCTCGGATCCGAACTCGGTCATGGTCCTGAGTCCGGAGTAGAGCCCGGCTCCGGCATCGGGCTCGGCTCCCGCTCCGGTCTCGGTCTCGGGCTCGGGCTCGGGCTCGGGCTCGGGCGACAGTCTGGGGACCCGCGGTACGCCGTCACGGAGCGCTGCCTCGGGCAGTTCGGTACCGATCGCCACGAGCAGCGCGGGATCGGCTGCCTCGTCGTCACCGATGTCCAGCAGCGCGAACCTGCCGGGATGCTCGGCCCGTGCCGCCCTTACCAGGCCCCACAACGCGGCGGCCGAGGGGCGCGAGGTCTCGCCGTCGTCGACGGCGAGACCTCGGGTGAGGAAGACCAGAAGTCCGTCCTCCGCCTCGGCCAGCCAACGCCGGACGGCCTGGCGCGCCCTCTCCACCTCGGCGTACGGATCGTCGCCGTCGTCGGTGAGGGCGAGCAGCACGGTGCCGGTGAGCCGCTCGGGGAGAGATCTGTTCACCGTGAGGTCACCAGTCGTGGGCACCGGCGGCGCCACGGCCTCCCAGCGGAGGCGATACAGCCCCGCCGCGGACGGCAGCGGGCGCAGCCGCAGCCGTTCCACGGTCAGCACGGGCTGCCCGTCGTCGCCGGTCAGGTCGATCCGGTAGGTGTCCGGGCCCACCGGGGTCAGATGGGCCCGCACCCTGGTCGCGTGCGCGGCGTGCAGCCGTACCCCGTCCAGGGCGTAGGGGACGCGCCGCGGCCCGTCGATCCCGTGCAGCGAGATCGTGTGCAGGACGGCGTCGAGAAGAGCCGGGTGCAGACCGTACCGGGTGGCCTCGCTCCGGAGCGGCGCGGGAAGCTCCGCCTCGGCGTGGAGATCCGCCCCGTTCAGCCAGGCCGCGCCCAACCCCTGGAACGCCGGCCCGTACTCGTAGCCGTGCCCGGCCAGCAGCCGGTAGGTCGCCTCAAGGCCGCCCTCGTCGAGGCGGGTGCCGGACTCGAAGGGCGTTGCCGCGCGGCCGGGGGTGATCTCCGCGTCGGTGAGCATCGCGGTGACATGGGAGGTCCATTCCGTGCCCGCCGCGCGGCCGCGCACGGTGAGCTCCCCTGCCGGGGACACGCTCACCTGGAGCCGGGTCTCCGCGGCGCCGTCCAACTCCAGCGGCGTGCGCATCACGAAATCGCCCAGCGCGGGGCGGCCGATGCTCGCACCGATCGCCAGAGCCAGCTCGGCCAGTGCCGCGGCCGGGACGAGCAGCCGTCCGTCGACGCGGTGCTCGGCCAGCCACGGTTGTCTGCGCGCGGACAGCGCGCCGGTGAAGAGCCGTGCGCCGTCCGGCAGCTCGGTCGAGGCCGTGAGCAGCGGGTGTGAGGAGGCGTCCAGCCCATAGGTGGCGGGCCGCCCGTCGTCCTCGGCCGGCAGGAGCCAGTAGTGCCGTGTCTCGAACGGGTAGGTGGGCAGGTCCACCAGCCGGCCACCGGCCAGCAACGGACCGAAGTCGACCGGAACCCCCGCCGCGTGCAACGCGCCCAGCGCGGCCCCGAAGGTGGCCGCCTCCGGTCGGCCTGGCCGTAGCAGGGGTACGGCGAGCACCCCGTCGGTGCTCTCCCGCGCCATCGCGGCGAGCGATCCGTCCGGCCCCAGCTCGGCGAACCGGGTCACCCCTGACCGGTGTGCGGCGCGCACCGCGTCGGCGAACCGTACCGCTCCGCGAAGCTGGGCGACCCAGTAGTCCGGCGCCGACATCTCCCCCTCGCCGGCGAGCGTTCCGGTCACCGTCGAGATGACGGGGAGGTGGGGGGTGTGGAAGGAGAGTCCGGACACCACCCGGCGGAACTCGTCGAGGACTCCGTCCATGTGCGCGGAGTGGAAGGCGTGATCGACCTTCAGCCGCGCGGCCTTGTGCCCGGTCTTCTTCCATCGCCCGACCAGGCGGTCGATCTCGTCCGCGTCACCGGACAGCACCACCGCCGCGGGGCCGTTGACCGCGGCGATCTCCACCCTGCCGCCGGAGGTGGCGGCCAGCTCCGCCGCCTCGGCCTCGGTGGCGGAGAAGGCGGCCATCGCGCCGCCCTCCCTGCCGGACTGCATGAGCCTGCCCCGCGCGGTGACCAGCGCGCAGGCGTCGTCCAGGTCCAGGACGCCCGCGACGTGGGCCGCGGCGAGCTCGCCGACGGAGTGGCCGATCAGGAAGTCCGGCCGCAGCCCATGGGACTCGGCCAACCGGTACAGGGCGACTTCCAGGGCGAACAGCACGGGCTGTGCGTACCGGGTCCGCCGCAGCCGGTCCGCGTCGCCGGTGACCAGTTCCCGCAGGCCGAGACGTAGGTGCGGCTCCATCGACGCGGAGATCTCGTCGAACGCCTTCGCGTAGGGTGCGGATGTCTCCAGCAGTTCCGCGCCCATCCCGGTCCGCTGGGTGCCCTGCCCGGAGAAGAGGAACGCGAGGCGCTGGTCGGGAAGTGCGCGTCCTGCCTCGACTCGGGGATGGCGTTCGCCGTCGCGGAGCGCCGCCAGCGCGGCCACCGCGTTCTCCTCGTCGGCGTCGACGACGGCCCGGTGCTCGAACCTGGGGCGCCTGGCGAGGGTGAGGCCGATGTCGCGCAGGCCGGGCGCCGTGCCCGAGGTGAGGACATCGTGCAGTGCCCCGGCCTGCGCCCGCAGCGCCGTCCCGGTCTTCGCCGACAGGACGAGCGGCACCGGGCCTTCATCGTCAGGGAGGTCCTCGGGTTCCGGGTCGTCGGGTGCCTGTTCGAGGATGACATGCGCGTTGGTCCCACTGATCCCGAACGACGACACCCCCGCCCGCCGCACCCCACCCCACTCACG
>NZ_JBEPDA010000041.1:0-44330 GCF_040299985.1 Streptosporangium sp. NPDC000563
TTCTCGTTGAGCGTGTAGCCGTACTCCTCGTACAGCCTGCGCACCGGCACGTCCCACTCGTCCCAGCCGGGAGGCACGTGGGAGCCGTCGGTTCCCGAGCCGTGGGAGGAGCCGGACCCGGAAACACCCGTGCCCGATCCCAACGAGCCGACCTGGAAACCGTCCTCCATTCCCACGGAGCCGCGGCTGCCGCCGCACCCGGACACGCCGACCGCGCCCGAGGTACCCCCGCCCGACCAGGGGAGCGGCCGGCACGTCACGCCGGGCTCCTCCGGGACCCCGGGAAGTCCCGGGGCGCAGGGAGCGCCGATCGGCCCGTCGCCCGAGGGGGCGCCCGAGAGGACACCCGAAGGAGCACGGGAGGGGACGGAGGGAGCCGGGGAGCCCGAGGGGCAGCCCTACACGGTGCCCGGCACCACGCCGTCCGCCTACCCCGGCTGGGAGAGCGCCTCGGAGACCTCCGGCGAGTCCGGCAGGCCCGAGACGCATCACCCCGAGGTCCCCGAGCCTCCTACCCCGCCCTCGCGCTACGAGCAGCCGGGACCGGGGTACGAGCAGCCGAGATACGGGGAGGCGCAGCAGGCCGGGCAGCCCTACGGTGGTCCGGGAGTGCCGCCATCCGGGATCGACCCCTCCCAGCAGCCCCATGCCGGCACCCCGTATCCGGCGCCGCCGGGTGCGCCCGCCTATCCGTACCCCACGCCGTATCCGGCGTATCCGGACGAGGAGCGCCGGTCCAGCGGGAAGCTGGGCACCGCCGCGCTCGTGCTCGGGATCGTCGCGATCCTCTCGCTCGTCGTCTGCGGCTTCGGCGTACTGGTGGCGGTCGTCGGCCTGATCATCGGCATCGTCGCGCTCGCCAAGCGGTCGGCTCCCGGCAGGGCCTGGGTGGGAATCGTGCTGAGCCTGCTCACCCTGGTGATCGCGGCGGTGTTCCTGAGCTGGGTCTACAGCAAGGTCGGCGACTGCATGAACCTGCCTCCCGAGCTCCAGCGGCGCTGCATCGAGGACAGGTTCGGCGTCCAGGTGCGGCCCGCCCCGTAACGGCGGGTGGCCGGACCGGGGGTTGTCGCAGGGGCGGGTGGCCGGACCGGGGTTACCGCAGGGGCAGGTGGCCGGACAGGTCGGCGCGGGCGCCGCTCGCCGCGATCTTTCCCGCCGCCGTCGCCTCCGACCAGGTCAGGCCGCCGGTGGCGAGTTCCAGCCAGGTGCGCGCGTCGGTCTCCACCACGTTGGGCGGGGTGCCCCGGGTGTGTCGAGGCCCCTCCACGCACTGCACCGCCGCGTAGGGCGGGACCCGAACCTCGACGGTCCTGCCGGGGGCCGCCGTCGCGAGCTCGTCCAGCAGGTGCCGTACGGCGAAACGGGTGATGTCCCGCTCCGGGCGGACCTCCCGGGCGAAGGCTCGCAGCACCACGCTCACGCAGGCGCCGAGCAGCGCCGCGAGCCCTCCCGGCCCGTCGTAGGGTGGTTCGTCGAGGGCGCTCAGCTGGGTGTCGAGAGCGGCGCGGACCTTGGCCGGGTCGGGTTTGTGAGGTGGCACGCCCTCCATGATGCCCGCCCGAGCCGCGCCCACGGACGACGCGGACGACTCCGGACCCACTCGCGCCTTCCGGACGGTGTCGGAGCGGCCCGTACCGGCCACTCGTCCGGGGCGTGACGCTCACCTGAACAGCTCATTCGGACAGACGGTTCATTATCCCGGCAAACGTCGTTCACCTCAGGTTCGGTCGGCGCACGTAGCCTCCGGGCCGGAAGACCTCGCCCCTTTTTGGAGGACCCCGTGGCGAACACGTCACCGCGCCGACTGCTCCCCCTGCTCACGAGCCCGCACAAGGGGGGCCGCAGCGCGCTCACCTGCCGGTTCCGCTGCGGTGACCAGTGCGCCCACGATGTGGTGAACACCAGCGACAACACCTACTTCGGCGACGTGGTCGCCGAGGCGATGACCCGCAGGGGCATGCTGCGCGCCGGTGCCCTGGGCGCGGTCGTCGCCGGCGTCGGGCTCGGTACGGCGGCCCCCGCCCTCGCCGACCCGGACACGGATGTGAACGCGAAGACCCTCGGCGGAGGCCACGGTCCGGGCCACGGCCCCGGCCGGCAGGACGGCCTCCGCTTCACCGCCATCGCGCCGAACACCGACGACAAGGTGACGGTCCCCTCGGGCTACCTGTCGGCGGCCGTGGTGCGCTGGGGCGACCCGGTTCTGCCCGGCGCCCCCGCGTTCGACTTCGAGAGACAGACGGCCGCCGCGCAGGCCAAGCAGTTCGGCTACAACTGCGACTACGTCACCCTCTTCCCGATGGGGCAGCACCGGGGGCTGCTCTGGGTCAACCACGAGTACACCGACGAGAACCTCATGTTCCGCGGCTACACGGACGGCACCGCCGCGACGGAGGAGCAGATCAGGATCGCGCTGGCGGCGCACGGCGGTTCGGTGGTCGAGATCGAGCGGGTGAAGAACTCCGGCCAGTGGAAGCTGGTCACCAACGGCGCTCGCCGTTACAACCGCCGCATCACCGTGCAGACCCCGATGAAGTTCACCGGCCCGGCGGCCGGAAGCGCCCTGCTGAAGACCGCGGCCGACCCCCGGGGCACCACGCCGATCGGCATGCTGAACAACTGCGCGGGCGGCACCACGCCGTGGGGCACGGTGCTCAGCGGCGAGGAGAACTTCAACCAGTACTTCGTCAACGGCAACGGCGTGCCCGAGGCGCAGAAGCCGTACCTCGCCCGGTACGGGGTGAGCACCACCGCGGGCATCCCGAGCGGCAACCGCAGGTTCGACCGGGTCGAGGAGCGCTTCGACCTGGCCAAGCACCCGAACGAGATCAACCGCACCGGCTGGATCGTGGAGATCGACCCGTTCGACCCCGACTCCACCCCGATCAAGCGCACCGCCCTGGGCAGGATGGCCCACGAGGGCGCCACCACCTCCCTCGCCGCCGACGGCCGGGTGGTCGCCTACATGGGCGACGACTCCCGGTTCGAGTACGTCTACAAGTTCGTCTCCCGGCAGCGCTACATCCGGGGCTTCGACCGGCACAACCGGACCCTGCTGGACGACGGCACGCTGTACGTGGCGAGGTTCACCGGCGACAGCCCGGCCGCCGAGATCGACGGCACCGGCACGCTTCCCGCCGACGGGCGGTTCGACGGTTCGGGCGAGTGGATCCCGCTCGTCACCGGCAAGGTCTCGCACGTTCCCGGGATGACGGCCGAGGAGGTGCTCGTCTACACGCGTACGGCGGCCGACAAGGTCGGCGCGACGAAGATGGACCGTCCCGAGGACGTGGAGCGCAACCCCGTCACCGGCGGCGTCTACGTGGCCCTGACGAACAACACCAACCGGACCCCGGCCCAGGTGGACGAGGCCAACCCGCGTCCGGCCAACAAGCACGGCCACGTCCTGGAGATCGTCGAACGGCGCGACGACGCCGGGGCCACCACCTTCGCCTGGTCCCTGCCCCTGGTCTGCGGAGACCCGAACGACCCGGCGACCTACTTCGCGGGGTTCGACAAGACCAAGGTCTCGGCGATCTCCTGCCCCGACAACGTCGCCTTCGACGCGGACGGCAATCTCTGGATCGCCACCGACGGCAGCCAGCTCGGCGCCAACGACGGCCTGTTCGTCATGCCGGTCCGCGGTCCCGAGCGCGGCCACCTGAAGCAGTTCCTGAGCGTGCCGGTCGGCGCCGAGACCTGCGGCCCGCTGGTCAGCGAGGACCAGCGCAGCGTCTTCGTCGCCGTACAGCACCCCGGTGAGACCAACGGCGCCACCCCTGAGGCCCCCAGCAGCCGCTGGCCCGACGGCGGCACCTCCCAGCCCCGCCCGTCGGTCGTGGTCGCCTGGCACGCGAAGGGCGACAAGATCGGCTCCTGACCAGGCCGCCGGCCCGCGCCCTTCGGGAGGGGCGCGGGCCGGTGCCGTTCCAGATGTGCGGTCTCGGTAGGCGGGAGCCTCCCTAGCCCACCGGTACGGCCGGACGCTCCTCGGCGGCCATGGGCGGGTTCGCGGTCCGGGAGGCCCGCAGGGAGAGCAGGCTGACCGGCACGCCCACCAGCACGATGGCCGCGGCGACGACCAGTGTGTACCGGTACGCGTCCAGGAAGGCGGTCAGCTGTCCCACGCCCTCGGCCAGGAGCGAGGACTGCCGCGCGTTGAGGATCGCCCCCAGGACCGTGATCCCGAGCAGGCCGAAGACCTCGCGCGAGACGTTCAGCACCCCCGAGGCGACTCCCGTCCTGCCGGCGGGCAGCGCGCCGAGGATCGCCGTGGTGAGCGGCACCAGCATGCCGCCGCCCAGCCCGTAGACCAGGAACCACGGCAGCAGGTCGCCGAACGACCCGTCCTCCCCGATGAACGAGATCCCGAACACCGACACGGCCATCAGCAGGAGCCCGGCCGCCACGGTCCGCGCGGTTCCCAGCGCCCTGTCCAGTCTCGGGGCGAGGGTGGCGGTGACGGCCATCACCAGCGCCATCGGCACGAACGCGGCCCCGGCCTCGATCGGCGAGAAGCCCAGCGCGTTCTGCAGGTACAGCGCGGTGAAGAAATAGATCCCGAACACCCCGAAGGACCACAGGCCCATCGACAGCGTGCCCCCGCTGAACACCCGCGACCGGAACAGCGACAGGTCGATCATCGGCTCCCGGCTCCTGAGTTCGATCGTCACGAAGGCCAGCGCCGACACGGCGGCGATCCCGAAGGCGCCCAGGATCTCCGGCGAGGCCCATCCGGCACCCGCGCCCTCGATGAGCGCGTACGTCAGCGCGAACAGCGTCAGGCTCGATGTCACCAGGCCCGGGACGTCGAGACCGCGCCGTACGGTCTCCCGCGGGGCCGTCCTGATCGCCCAGAGAGCGAGGCCGAGCGTCACGGCCCCGATCGGCACGTTGATCAGGTAGATCCAGCCCCAGTGCCAGCGTTCGCTGATCAACCCGCCGGTCAGCGGGCCGAGGGCGAGGGCCAGCGCGCCGATCGCGCTCCACAGGCCGACCGCCGTGGCGCGTTCCCTGCCGTCGGGGAAGGTCGAGGTGAGCAGTGCCAGCGCCGTGGGGGTGAGGAAGGCCGCTCCCACACCCTGCACCGCCCTGGTGGCGATCAACACGCCGCCGTCGGTGGCCATCCCGGCCGCGAACGACGCCGCGGTGAACACGACGAGGCCGATCAGGAAGACGCGCCGCCGCCCGAAGACGTCGGCCAGGCGCCCGCCGACGAGCATCAGCCCGGCGAACACCAGGATGTAGCCGCTCACGATCCATTCCAGCCCGGAGATGCTCAGCCCGAGGTCACGCTGGATCGTCGGCAGCGCCACGTTCACCACGTTGTTGTCGAGATATGTCATGAAAGTGGCCAGTGAGATCGCTCCCAGCGCCCACCACCTGCGGGTGTCCGTCATTCCCCGTCCTCTACGTTGTACTTATACGTCGTACATGTACGGCGTACATGTACGGCGTACAGTGGAACCCGTACGGCGTATAGTTGTCAAGCGTGATGGGGAAACTGACCCGTGAAGCGGTCGTCGAGCAGGCGCTGGAGATCGGCGACGCCGAGGGACTGCCGGCGGTGACCATCCGGAGGCTCGCCCAGGAGCTGGGCGTCACCCCGATGGCGCTCTACTGGCACTTCAAGAACAAGGAGCAGCTGACCGTCGGCATGGCGGACCACCTGATCGAGGACTTCGTGATCGAGGGGGGCTACACGGGCCCGTGGCAGGAAGGGCTCCGTGAGCTCGTCGCGGGCCTGGTCAGGGTGCTCCGGCGCCACCCGTGCGCGGCGGACGTGCTGGACGCGGTGGACCACACGGAGGTGCCCACCTTCCTGGAGGTCTGGGACACGACCCTCGGTCTCGCCAAGCGCGGCGGGTTCTCCCCCGAGGAGAGCTGCATGATCTCCCAGTACCTGCTCAGCGGGGCGATCGCGCTGGCGGCGGGGCCGGGGCGGCATTCCCCTCCCGGGGTCTCCGAGCAGGAGGCGGCCGAGCGGATGCGCCTCAAGCGGCTCAGGCTCCAGTCGTTGCCGCCGGACGTCTACCCGCACATCGTGGAGATGGCCGTTCCCCTCTCCGAGGGCGGGGATCCCGACCTCTACGACACCTTCGGCGTCGACGTCCTCGTCTCCGGCATCGAGCTGCTTTCCGCCCGTTCAGGAGGGCGCTGACCTCGCGCGTCCCGGGCGGCGGGGACGGGCGAGGGCGGCCGTGAGGACACCGGTGAGCGCGACGGCGAACAGGACGGCGTAGGTCCGCTGGAAGCCGGTCATCAGGTGCTCGACGGCGACGGGGGAGAGGCGCGACAGCGTGCCCGCGTAGACCTGGCCGCGCAGCCCGGCACTGACCGAGCCGGTCAGGACGCTGAGCGTGAGGGCGACGCTCAGCACGATCCCGACGTTCATGATCATGAGTCGGAAGCCGTTCACCACGCCCAGGCTCCCCGCGGGCAGGGCGGACATGACCTGGGTCGTGTTGCCGGTCATGAAGGTGCCGCTGCCGCAGCCGCACAGGAACAGGCCCACCGCGATGATCCAGTACGGCGTGGCGGGGGCGGTGTTCAGCAGCAGGACGCCCAGCCCGGTCGCGCTCAGCAGGGCGCCGCCCACCGAGAGCGCGTACGGCCTGATGCGGCGGCCGAGGGCGCCGGTGATCGGGGAGGCGAGGGCCATGCCGATCGGGACGGGAAGCACGCCCAGGGCCGCGGTGACGGCGTCGAGGCCCCTGGCGGCCTGGAAGTAGAGGGCGACCAGCAGGATCAGCGCGGAGCGCGCCAGCGCGTTGCAGAAGGAGGCGAGGTTGGCGAAGGCGAGCACGCGCTCGCCGAACAGCCCCACGTCGAGTACGGGATGCGAGGCCCGGCGCTCCACCACGACCAGCGCCGGCACCAGTACCGCCGCGATCGCCGCGCCGACGATCACCACGGGGCTCGACAGGCCGCGCGATCCCGCCTCGGACAGCGCGATCAGGGCCGCGGAGAGGGCGGCGAACACGATCAGGTTGCCGAGCGCGTCCACCGGCCGGCGCGCCCCCCGCGAGACGTGGCGGAGCGTGAACGCGCCCCAGACGAGGGCGATCAGTCCCGCGGGCACGTTCATCCAGAAGACCCACTGCCAGCCCGCGGTGTCGGCGATGAGGCCGCCCAGGGTGGGACCGGCGAGCTGGGCGACCGAGAGGGTGCCGATGTAGACGCCCATGCCCTGGCTGAGCCGGTCGGGCGGGAAGGCGTCGGTGATGATCACGGTGCCGTTGGCGAGGATCATCGCGGCGCCGATCGCCTGCACGACGCGCATCGCGATCAGGAACCAGATTCCCGGCGAGAGCCCGGCCAGCAGTGATCCCACGGTGAACAGGACGAACCCCGCGAGGTAGATCTCCCGGCGCCCGAGCAGGTCGGCCACCCTGCCGAAGAACACCAGCGTCGCGGTGTTGACGAGCAGGAAGGCGAGCAGCACCCAGCCCGCGGAGAACGCGTCGGCGTGGAAGTGCCTGACCACGGTGGGAAGCGCCACGTTCAGGGTGCTGCCGGAGATGCCGATCAAGACCAGGCCGAGGCTGGTGACCGAGCAGACCCGCCATGCGTAGCGGAGCTTGGATGCGTATTCGGGGGATCCGGGTAGGTCTTGGGGGATTGCGACCATACCTACCAGTCTGCCGGACGTTGCACCTCGCCCCTCGGACCCTCAGCGGGCCCGTTTGCGCAGGCCCTCCATGTCGTGGATGATCACGCGGCGCCGGCCCGTCTCGATCAGCCCGCGATCGCGCAGGGAGCGCAGCGCCTTGCTGACCGCCTCGCGGGAGGCCCCGGTCCAGCCGGCGAGCTCGTCCTGGGAGAGCGGCAACGCCACCCGCACCCCGCCGTTGTCCGGCTCGCCGTACCGCTCGGCCAGCTCCACCAGCCGGGTGGCCACCCGGCCCGTGGTGTCGAACGCGCCGTACTCGATGCGCTTGCGGTCGGAGTCGCGCATCTTGCCGATCACCATCCGCATCAGCAGCACGGCGACCCTCCCGTGGTCGCGCAGGTACGAGGAGAAGTCGCGGACCGTGATCCCCTCCACGGGTTCGAGGGCGGTGACCGTGGCGGACCTGGGCAGCCCGTCGATCGCCGCGAACTCGCCGAGCAGCGCACCGGGTCCTCGTACCGCGAGGACCACCTCACTGCCGACCGCGGTGTGCGAGGAGACCTTGACGCGGCCGGAGGTGAGGACGAGCACCCAGTCGCTCTCGTCGCCCTCGGTGCACAGCGTGTCACCCCTGTCCCAGCGCCGGGGCCTCCCGGCGGCGTACAGGGCCTTCACCTCGTCCTCCGTGAGCAACGTGATGAATTCGCCCGGTTCGGGGGAAGAAATCATGACCACCTCCTGGCGACTTCGATTGTGTGCGCGCCGCTCTCGCGGCGAAAGGTACTTTTACCTGAGATCGGACAGTACGTAGGCATGGACGGGTTGCGCCCTTCCCTTGAGGCTGAGCGGGCCCAGCGATCGGGTCTCGGCCCGGGAGCCGATCAGGTCGAGGGTGCTCTGGCCGATCACGACGCTGCCCGGCTCGGCGATCCCCTCAAGCCGGGCGGCCACGTTGACGCAGTCGCCCATCGCGTTGAAACCGCGCAACTCGGGGCTGCCGATGTTTCCGACGAGCGCCTCACCGGTGTTGATCCCAATTCTGAAGCGAGGATATCCGGGCATTCCCTCCGCGATCTCCTCGGCGGCCCGCTGCATCGCGAGGCCCGCCCGCACCGCGGCGAGGGCGTGGTCCTCCTGCCGGGCCGGGGCGTTGAACAGCGCGAGCAGCGCGTCACCCACGAACTGCACGATCGTGCCGCCGTTGCCGAGCACGATGGGCACGGCCGCGGTGTGGTAGCGGTTCAGCATCTCGACGATCTCGCCGGGCGCCACCCGCTCGGAGAAGCTCGTGAAGCCCTTCAGGTCGGCGAAGAGCGCGGTGAGCTCCACCAGCTCGCCACCGAGCGCCGCGGTCTGGGGGTCGGCGAGCAGCGACTGGGCCACGTCCGGTGACATGTACTGCCGGAAGAGGGTCTCCAGCTCGCTGTAGAGCCGGGCGTTCTCCAGGGAGATGGACATCTGGCCGGCGAGCGTGGCGGCGAGCGCCTCGTCCTGCGGGGTCCTGCCGACCGGCACCTCGATCGCCCCGGCGAGCCTGCCCTTCACCATCAGCGGGTGGACGACCTTCCCCTCCAGCCGGATCGGCCGGTCCTCGGGGAAGTCCCGCCGGCCGTACTCCGTGGAGTTCACGGTGACCCGGCCGTTGTCGACCAGCTTGATCCGCACGTCCCCGTACGCCTGCCGGACGCGGTCGAGACCCTGGGCGAGCATCTCCTTCTCCGGCAGGCCCACCCGGGCCTGCCTGCCGATGTCGGCCAGCGCCGCGAGCCGGTCGCTCAGCTCCCGCTCGTTGGCGAGCGCCTCACCCGCCCGGTCGAGCACCGCCGCCTGCGACTCGGTGAGCCCGAACTTGCCCGCCAGCCGGTCCGCGATCGGGACCCTGCTCTCCTCCCCGCGCCGCAGGTGGCCGACGAGCTCCTCCAGGGCGGCCTCGTAGTCGGCCCTGATCCTGCGGACCGTCGCCGACAGCGCCACCGAGTCGAACAGCCCCGCGCTGGTGCCCTCCCGCCGGAACTGCAGATAGGCGCTGTAGGCGACGAAGACGAACGCGGTGGTCAGCAGCGCGTGCCACAGCCACCACGACAGGTGCCAGTTGCGGTGGGACAACCCCGCGACCAGCGCCTCGGCGAGGAGCGCGTACGCGGTGACCAGGCTGATCAGCACGACCGCCGGGCGCCTGCGGTGCAGCTGGAACATCATCGCCGACGCCGCCGCGAACAGAGCCACCCCGGCCCACTCCAGCCCGCCCAGGCCCGTCCCCATGGGAGGCGAGCCGCTGAGCGGGGTGAGGTCCGGCACCAGGCAGGCCACTCCCCACCCGATGATCAGGGCGGCGAGTCCTCCGCGCAGCCACATCTGGTTTCTCAGCACGGCCTCGGCCGCCCGCCCGCCCAGGGGCAGCGCCGACGCGAACGCGAACACCGAGGCGACGAGAAGACCGACCGGATGGGAGAGGTCGAAGCCGTAGCTCGTGCCCTCCAGGATGATCCCCGGCGTGGTCAGCCCGTGCACCAGGAACGATCCCGCGCCACTCAGGAAGACCAGGGAGACCAGCAGCAGGCGGGCGTCCGAGCGCCGGGCCGACGCCTCGCCGACCATGAGCCCAAGGACCAGGTTGATCCCGGCGATGGTGATGATCAGCCAGAAATGACTGGGATTGTCCTGCAACACGATGTTCAGGTCGGGCTCGGCGAGCAGCAGCCAGAGCCCGAGCATCGGCAGCGCCAGGTGCAGTGCCCACACCACGGTGCGGATCGGCTGGGTCGCCGGTGGAAGGTACGGTTCCCGCCGGGCGCGGTTTTTCGCGTCTTCCGCGACCGCGTCTGCCGGGTTGATGGTCGGCACGGTGGCCTCCGCGTCTGGAGAACCCTGTCGGTTCCCTGTCTTTGTTCGTCCGCGCCCAGCGGGCGGGTTCCCCCGAACGGCCCGATTATCCCGTATGCGGCAGGTGTCGGCAGGCGAGTCGAACGGCAGGGTTTCGAGGCCTAAGCGTGATGTTTGGCGTGCCAACCCTTGGAACGCTTGAAACGTGTACTACGTGTACCTCTTCAATCACACCAGGCTCTGGTGTCGCAGAAAGGAAGCCCAGTGGCTATCAGGTTGCCGGGCGGACGCTCGCTCGCCGCCGTCACCGTTGGCGTGCTCGTAGGAACGCTGTTCACCGCGGGCGGCAGTGCCGTCGCCTCGTCGGCGGGCGCGGAGATTCACGCGTGCGTTCACAAGCAGACGCGCTACACCCGGATCGTCAACGCGACGGCCAAGTGCAGGACGACCGAGATCCGGATCAGGTGGGGGCAGCAGGGCGAGGCCCAGCAGCAGGGCATCGCCAGCGCCGGCCCGCAGGGCGAGCGCGGTCCGCAGGGCCTCAAGGGCGACGCCGGACCGCAGGGCCCGCAGGGTCCGCAGGGGCTGCGCGGTCTCCCCGGCAAGAACGGCGCCACCGGCCCGCAGGGTCCCAAGGGCGAGGCCGGACCGCAGGGTCCGCAGGGTCCCAAGGGGGCCGACGGGGAGAAGGGCAACACCGGCCCGCAGGGTCCGCAGGGTGAAGAGGGCAAGCCGGGCGCCCAGGGTCCCGCCGGTCCCAAGGGTGACAAGGGCGACAAGGGCCTTCAGGGTCCCGCCGGTCCCAAGGGTGACAAGGGCCACCAGGGTCTTACCGGTCCCAAGGGCGACAGGGGTCTTACCGGTCCCAAGGGTGAGGACGGCAAGCAGGGTCCTGCCGGTCCCGCGGGTCCTGCCGGTCCCAAGGGTCTCCAGGGTGAGGACGGCAAGACCGGTCCGGCCGGTCCGGCCGGCCCCGCGGGTCCTGCCGGTCCCAAGGGTGACAGGGGTCTCCCGGGTGAGGACGGCAAGGACGGCAAGGATGGCAAGGACGGTAAGGGCGCTGTCCCGACCATCACCACCGTCACCGACTCCTTCAGCTTCGGCGGTCAGGGCGGAAACAAGAGCGTGAGCTGTGGCCCGGGCAAGGTCGTCACGGGCGGCGGCTTCAACAGCAGCGGCAGCGGTTCCGGTCAGATCTACGCGAGCCTGCCCAGCGGTGGCGGCTGGACTGTGGCGGGCAAGAACACCAGCGGCACCGTCTACGCGCTCTGCATGGGCACTTCCTGATCTCCGTTCCACGGCACGTGAGAGATCCCGGACGGTCGTCAGGGCCTCTCGCGTGCCGTGGAACGCCGAAGAACGCGGACGGCCGCGCGACCCACCGGGTGATGCCACCGGTGGAGGTCACCGGAGGGGAATCCTCGTGCTCGGCCGCCGTCCGTGTGATCCGTCCGGTCGCCCGACCCGTTTTCGCGGGAACGCGACCCACGTGATCCGCCCGACTCGTTTCGCGGGAACGCGAAGGGCGGGCGGCGCGGTGCGGACTCACCGTCCTCATCACGCCGTCTCCCCACGCCGACCGTGTGATCCACATAGATCGGTCGGGCCTCTCACCGTCACACGACGGTGAGGGGCCCGACCTCCCAAAAACCTCCGAGATCCCAGGGATCCCTGGGATCTCGTACGAGGATCAGCCGAAGATGCCCGGCAGGGTGGACGTGTGGGTCTCCCTGAGCTCGGCGACCGGGATCTCCAGGACGCCCTCCACCTTCAGCGCGTCGCCACCGGTGGTGCCCAGGCCGTAGCAGGGCACGTCGCGGGCCGCGCACAGCTGCGCGAAGGCGTCGAACGACTCCGGCGCGACGGTCACCAGCGCGCGGGCCGACGACTCGCTGAACAGGTCGACGAACGCGTCGTCGCCCGTCAAGGAGACCTCGCAGCCCACGCCCTGGGCGATGCACGCCTCGGCGAGGGCGATGGCGAGCCCGCCGTCCGACAGGTCGTGAGAACCGGTGAGCAACCCCTGTGAGGCGGCCTCCGTCAGGACGAGGGCGAGGTCGCGCTCCGACTCCAGCCGCGCCACGGGCGGCAGGCCGCCGAGGTGGCCGTGGGCCACGTGCGCCCACTCCGAGCCGCCGAACTCCTCCTCGGTCTCGCCGAGCAGGACGATCCTGTCGCCGTCGCCGGTGAAGCCGCTGCGAACCCGCGAGGCCACGTCGTCGATGACGCCCAGCACGCCGACGACCGGCGTCGGGTGGATCGGCACGGATCCCGTCTGGTTGTAGAACGAGACGTTGCCGCCGGTCACCGGGACGCCGAGGGTCTTGCAGGCGTCGGCGAGACCGCGCACGGCCTCGGAGAACTGCCACATGACCTCGGGGTCCTCGGGGGAGCCGAAGTTGAGGCAGTTCGTCACCGCGAGCGGCGTCGCGCCGGTCACGGCCACGTTCCGGTACGCCTCGGAGAGGGCGAGCTGTGCACCCGCGTACGGGTCGAGGCGGGTGTAGCGGCCGTTGCCGTCGGTGGCGAGCGCGATGCCCCTGGTCGTCTCCTCGGCGCCGGGCATCGCCTCGCTGATGCGCAACACGCCCGCGTCGGCGGGCTGGGCCAGCACGGTGTTGCCGCGGACGTACCGGTCGTACTGGGAGGTGACCCACTCCTTGGACGCGAGGTTCGGCGAGCCGAGGAGTTCGAGCAGCGCCGCGCGCAGGTCGGCAGGGCGGGCGAGACGGCCGGGGACGTCGCCGTTCAGCGCGACCTGGCCGGCGGGCTCGTGGAACGGCCGCTCGTAGACCGGGCCCTCGTCGGCCGCGGTGCCCGGCGGGATGTCGACGATGGTCTCGCCGTGCCAGGTCATCACGAGACGGCTGGAGTCGGTGACCTCGCCGATCACGGTCGCGGGGATGTCCCACTTCGCGCAGATCGCCATGAAGGCATCGATGTCGTCGGGGGTGACGACCGCCATCATGCGCTCCTGCGACTCGCTCATCAGGATCTCCTCGGGCCGCAGCGAGGGATCGCGCAGCGGTACGAGGTCGAGCCTGACGTCCATGCCGCCGGTGCCCTTGGCCGCGAGCTCGGTGGTCGCGCAGGAGACGCCTGCGGCGCCGAGGTCCTGGATGCCGACGACCACGTCCGCCTGGTACAGCTCCAGGCAGCACTCGATCAGCAGCTTCTCCATGAAGGGGTCGCCGACCTGGACGCTGGGACGCTTGGCCTGCGACTCGTCCTCGAACGTGGCCGAGGCGAGCACGGACGCGCCGCCGATGCCGTCGGGGCCGGTGAGGGCGCCGAACAGGACGACCTTGTTGCCGGGCCCCGGTGCCACCGCGAGCTTGATCTGGTCCTTGCGCAGCAGGCCGACGCACAGGGCGTTGACCAGCGGGTTGCCGATGTAGCAGGGGTCGAAGACGACCTCGCCGCCGATGTTGGGCAGGCCCAGGCAGTTGCCGTAGTGGCTGATGCCCTCGACCACGCCGGGCAGCACCCGGCGGGTGTCGTGGGCGTCGGCCGCGCCGAAACGGAGCGCGTCCATCACCGCGATCGGCCGGGCGCCCATCGACATGATGTCGCGGACGATGCCGCCGACGCCGGTCGCCGCGCCCTGGTGAGGCTCGACATAGGACGGGTGGTTGTGCGACTCGATCTTGAAGGTGGCGGCCCAGCCGTCGCCGATGTCCACGACCCCGGCGTTCTCCCCCATCCCGACGAGCAGCGCCTCCGATTTGGGAGCCTTGGTGCCGAACTGGCGCAGGTGCACCTTGGACGACTTGTAGGAGCAGTGCTCGCTCCACATGACGCTGTAGATGGCGAGCTCGGAGCCGGTGGGCCGGCGGCCGAGGATCTGGCGGACCCGCTCGTACTCGTCGAGCTTCATGCCCAGCTCGGCGTACGGCTGGCGCTCGTCCGGGGTGTCCTCGGCCCGCTTGACGGTGTCGAGACTCATGCGTTCACCAGATTCTTCAGGATCGAGGAGAAGAAGCCGCGGCCGTCGACGCTCGGGGCGCCGGTGAGGTCCTCGACGGCGTGCTCGGGGTGCGGCATGAGCCCGACGATGTTTCCGGCCTCGTTGCGGATGCCCGCGATGTCGTTCAGGGAGCCGTTGGGGTTGCCGCCCGCGTACCTGAAGACGACCTGTCCGCCCGCCTCCAAGGCGCTCAGGGTCGCCTCGTCGGCGACGTAGCGGCCCTCGCCGTGCTTGATCGGCAGCACGATCTCCTGACCCTCGGTGAAGTCGGAGGTCCAGGGGGTGGCGGTGTTCTCGACCCGGATGCCCTGGTCGCGGCAGACGTAGTGCAGCCCGGCGTTGCGCATCAGCGCCCCGGGCAGCAGGTGGGCCTCGCAGAGGATCTGGAAGCCGTTGCAGGTGCCGAGCACCGGCAGCCCGGCCCTGGCGGCGGGGATCAGCTCCTCCATCAGCGGCGCGAACCTGGAGATGGCCCCGCAGCGCAGGTAGTCTCCGTAGGAGAATCCGCCGGGCAGGAAGACCGCGTCGACTCCCTTGAGGTCGGGGTCGGCGTGCCACAGCGGGACGGCCTCACCGCCCGCGTGGCGCACGGCGCGAGCCGCGTCCTGATCGTCGAGAGTTCCGGGAAAAGTGACCACGCCCACGCGGGCAGCACTCATCGTGTTCCTTTCAGCGCGGAGACCCTGCCTTCGGCTTCAGCCGTGGGGGAAGAAGTCAAGACAGCGTTCCCCTCCACAAACGAGCACCGCGCCGGCGTCTCACACACTCGGACGTCGGTCCGCGGCGGTGCTCCCAGGTTATCCGCTCCCGGTGGGCGCTCAGCCGCGGAGTGTCCGATCGCACAGCTCAGCGGGCGGTGGCCGGGTTCGTACGGCCTTCTACGATCTTGTACGGCCTCGGGTGCGCGGCCGGGCGGGCCTTCAGACGGCGGCGAGCATCCGGTCGCGGAGGTAGGCGGCGTCGTGGTCCCAGTCGAGGTGCTTGCACAGGTGCACGACGGTCCCGCGGCCGGGAGTGATGTCGAAGGAGATCTCGTCGACCACGGCCTGCATGATCAGCAGGCCCCTGCCGTTCTCGGCGTCGGTCGGCGGGTAGTGCTCGGGCACCCGGACGAGGCCCTGGCCCCGGTCGATGATGCGGACGTCGCAGCGGCCGTGGCCGATGGTGGTCTCGACCTCGTAGCGGGTGGCCGGACCTCCGTGTCGCACGGCGTTGGCGCACGCCTCGGTCACCGCCAGCAGGATGTCGGAGACGCAGTCTTCGGTGACGCCGAGCGAGCGCAGGGAGTCACCGAGCGCCCTGCGGACCATCGGTATACCGACGGCCTGTCGTGGCAGAGCCAGCGAGAACTCCATGTCCACCGGTTTCCTCCCGGGGTCAGACGTCACCTTGTGAAGGCTTCCCTGCAGAATCCGGGCTAACCGCAAAATAACCGTAATGTTATTGACTGGTGGTCAAGCCGTGGGATTGCTCCGCCCCTAAAGCCGGATATAACCGGATTTGTGCAGTCGATCTGCGTGGAGTGATGGCCTAGGACTCGACGGTGACGGTGTAGTCCTCGATCACCGTGTTGGCGAGGAGGGTCTCGGCCATTTTTCGGACGTCCGCAATTGCCGCCTCGTCGGCGGGCCCTTCGAGCTCCACCTCGAATCGCTTGCCCTGCCGTACCGCTGAGACACCCGCGAAGCCGAGCCGCGGCAGTGCACGGGCGATCGCCTGCCCCTGCGCGTCGAGAATCTCGGGCTTCAGCATGACGTCGACGATGACGCGCGCCACGGTGTTCCTCCTGGTTGAGACGGGGACGGTCCGGCGCCTCAAGAGTAACGGGCTCCGGCCGCGCTCCGGTGCGGGGGCCGGACCCAGGGATCCCGCGCGAGAGGTCACGGACGGTGAACGGTCGCGGATCTCGCGGATGAAGGGACCCGGCGGCGGGTGACACCCCTGGATCCCCGACGTGGCAGGCGATACGCCGGATCTCGCGTGGAGGTACGGGTGGGTGAAAGGGGACGCGCGGGGAACGGGGAGCATATGGACGTCGAGGCAGGTCTTGCGCACAGGTATGTGACCTCTGCCACGATGGCCACAAGCGCGGACGAACCACCACCAGAAGGGTCGAACGCGTCGCGAATCGGCCGGACGACGGTGGAGAACCCATCCAGACGGCCCCGAGCACACAGGAGTGGCACGTGACAGCCGACGCCTCTCGTGGTGCGGAAGCACCTCCGGAGCTCATCCAGCTGCTGACCCCCGAGGGAGAACGGGTCGAGCATCCCGACTACGACATAGATCTGACACCCGAGGAGATCCGCGGGCTCTACCGGGACCTGGTCCTGGTCCGCCGCGTCGACCTGGAGGCCGTCGCACTGCAACGCCAGGGCGAGCTGGGGCTCTGGGCCTCGTTGCTCGGGCAGGAGGCCGCGCAGATCGGCTCCGGCCGGGCGCTGACCGAGGCCGACATGGCCTTCCCGACCTACCGCGAGCACGGGGTGGCCTGGTGCAGGGGGGTCGACCCGGTCAACCTGCTCGGCCTGTTCCGCGGCGTCAACCACGGAGGCTGGGACCCCGCCGAGCACAACTTCCACCTCTACACCATCGTGATCGGCAGCCAGACCCTGCACGCGGTCGGCTACGCGATGGGCATCCAGCGCGACGGCGCCGAGGCCGCGAGCATCGTCTACTTCGGCGACGGCGCCACCTCCCAGGGGGACGTGAACGAGTCGTTCATCTGGGCGTCGGTGTTCAACGCGCCGGTGGTGTTCTTCTGCCAGAACAACCAGTGGGCGATCTCGGAACCGCTGGAGAAGCAGTCGCGCATCCCCCTGTACCGCAGGGCGAGCGGGTTCGGGTTCCCCGGCGTCCGTGTCGACGGCAACGACGTCCTCGCCTGCCTCGCCGTCACCCGCAAGGCGCTCGCCGACGCCAGGTCCGGGCAGGGGCCCATGCTCATCGAGGCCTTCACCTACCGGATGGGCGCCCACACCACCTCCGACGACCCGACCCGCTACCGGGTGGCCGCCGAACTGGAGGCGTGGAAGCTCAAGGACCCGATCGAGCGGGTCAGGGCCTACATGTTCAAGAACCAGCTCGCCGACCAGGAGTTCTTCGACGCGGTCGACGCCGAGGCCGACGAGCTGGGACGTGACGTCCGCAAACGCTGTCTCGAACTGCCCGACCCGGAACCGTCGGCCATCTTCGACCACGTCTACGCCGAGCGGCACTCCCTGATCGACGCCGAGCGTGCCGAGTTCGCCACCTACCTGGAGGGGTTCGAGGCATGAGCATTCTCACGATGGCCAAGGCGCTCAACGAGGGGATGCGCAAGGCCATGGAGGACGACCCCAAGGTCCTCGTGATGGGGGAGGACGTGGGCAAGCTCGGCGGGGTGTTCCGGGTGACGGACGGCCTGCAGAAGGACTTCGGCGAGCAGCGGGTCATCGACACCCCCCTGGCCGAGTCGGGCATCGTCGGGACGGCCATCGGCCTGGCGCTGCGCGGCTACCGCCCGGTCTGCGAGATCCAGTTCGACGGGTTCGTCTTCCCCGCGGCCGACCAGATCATCACGCAGCTCGCCAAGATGCCGCTGCGGTCGCTGGGCAAGCTGAGGCTGCCGGTCGTCGTACGGATTCCGTGCGGCGGGGGCATCGGCGCGGTGGAGCACCACAGCGAGTCGCCCGAGGCCTACTTCACCCACACCGCGGGCCTGCGCGTCGTGGCCTGCTCCAACCCGGCCGACGCCTACACCATGATCCAGCAGGCGATCCGCTGCGACGATCCGGTGATCTTCTTCGAGCCCAAGCGGCGCTACTGGGAGAAGGCCGAGGTGGACGTCGACTCCTCCGGCTGGCCGCCCTTCGACGAGGCCAGGGTGGCGCGGCCGGGGACGGACCTCACCCTGCTCGCGTACGGGCCGATGGTGAAGACCTGTCTGGAGGCCGCGAAGGCGGCCGAGGAGGACGGCCGCTCCCTGGAGGTCGTCGACCTGCGCTCGCTCAACCCGCTCGACATCGCGAAGGTCACCGAGTCGGTGCGCGCGACCGGGCGCTGCGTCGTGGTGCACGAGGCGCCCGTCTTCAACGGCTTCGGCGCCGAGGTCGCCGCCCGCGTCACCGAGGAGTGCTTCTACCACCTGGAGGCGCCGGTCCTGAGGGTCGGCGGACCCTCCACCCCCTACCCGCCCTCGCGGCTCGAGGACCACTACCTGCCCGACCTGGACCGGGTCCTGCACGCCGTCGACCGCGCGTTCGCGTTCTGAGGAGGGGCGGAGAGATGAAGGAGTTCAAGCTCCCCGACGTGGGGGAGGGCCTCACCGAGGCGGAGATCGTCCGCTGGCACGTGAAGGCCGGGGAACCGGTCAAGGTCAACCAGATCATCGTGGAGATCGAGACCGCCAAGGCCGTCGTCGAGCTTCCCTGCCCGTTCGAGGGCGTGGTGGCCGCGCTGATGGCGGACGAGGGCGAGGTGGTGGACGTCGGCAGGCCGATCATCTCGGTGGACGACGGTACGGGCGCCTCTCCGGCCCCCGCCCAGGCCCCCGCTCAGGCCACGGCCCCTGACGGGGCGGCGGTGCGGACGGAGGCCCTCGCCGACGACATGGTGCCGACCCCGCCGGCCGAGGTCCGGCAGCCGGTGCTGGTGGGGTACGGCGTGAAGCCGGGCGCGGCCAAGCGTCGTCCCCGCAAACCGGTCTCGCCCGGCACGTCCCCCGCGGTGGGGGCGACGCGGCCCGGTGAGGGTACGGCGGGTGCGTCCACGGGGACGGCGTCCACGACGAGGGCCGCCGAGCCGGCGCCGTCCGGTGTGAACGGTCCGGCTCGTCCCGGTATGAACGGTCCTGCCTCGTCCGGTGTGAACGGTCCGGCTCGTCCCGGTGTGAACGGTCCTGCCTCGTCCGGTGTGAACGGTCCTGGTCCGGCCGGTCCCGGGGTGGCCGGTCCCGGCGCGGGTCCGGCCTCGTCACCGGGGAAGATCGCGGTTCTGGCGAAACCCCCGGTGCGGAAGCTCGCCAGGGACCTGGGGGTCGACCTGGCCTCCCTGGTGGGGACGGGCCCGCACGGCTCGATCACCAGGGGTGACGTCCAGGCCGCCCTCGACGCCGCCCCCACCTCCGGGGACGCCGTCGAGACCGGGCTCCCTCCCGGGAACGACGTCAGGGCACGAGTACCGGCCGCGACCTGGGAGGGCGAGGACGAGGAGCGAATCCCGATCAAGGGGGTGCGGAAGGCGACCGCGCAGGCGATGGTGTCCTCCGCGTTCACCGCGCCACACGTGACGGAGTTCCTCCAGGTGGACATGACGGCGACCATGGACGCGGTCCGGCGCCTTCGCGGGCTGCCCGACTTCGCCGAGGTCAAGGTCTCCCCGCTGCTCATGGTCGCGAAGGCGGTGCTCGTCGCCGCCCGTCGTCACCCGATGATCAACTCTGCCTGGGACGAGGCCCGCCAGGAGATCGTGGTCAAGCACCGCGTCAACCTGGGCATCGCCGCGGCCACCCCGCGCGGCCTGCTCGTTCCCAACGTCAAGGACGCCCACCGCCTGTCGCTGCCCGACCTGGCCGCCGCCCTCGGAGCCCTCGCCGAGACCGCGAGGGCGGGCCGTACCCAGCCCGCCGACATGGCGGGGGGGACGATCACGATCACGAACGTGGGTGTCTTCGGGGTGGACGCGGGCACCCCGATCCTCAACCCGGGGGAGTCGGCGATCCTGGCCTTCGGGCAGGTGAGGGAGATGCCGTGGGTGGTGGACGGGCAGGTCGTGCCGCGCAGGGTCTGCACGCTCGCCCTCTCGTTCGACCACCGGGTGGTGGACGGGCAACTCGGCTCGCTCTTCCTGCGCGACGTCGGCGCCATGCTTGAGGACCCTCTCCGCATGCTCGCCTGGGCCTGACCCCGTGACGTCGTGACTCGGCGACGTCGTGACCCCGTGACGTGGTCTCCCCCTCCTCCCACGGAGGGGGAGACCACGTGCGCGTCCTCTCCCGCCGCGGTGAGAACTCCCTCCCGCGCCCGAGAGCGCGGATTTCCCGCGGCCGCGAGCGTCTCTTCCCCGCGCGGGTAAGGGTTCTTTCCCGCCTGTCAGGAGGGATGGGGTCCTTCCCATATGTCCGTGAGGGCGCCTTTCCCTTCGTGCCCGTCGGGAAAGTGGGGTGGGAGAGAGAGGGGCGATATACCCCCGGTGCTCGCCTTCCCTTTCCCGGCTTCACAAGTCGATTACCTCGGTGGGAAAACGAGGGGGCGCCTCGGGAGGGTCCGTACCGAACAGCCGGGACGCGGTACGAGCCGTCACCCGGCCGGTAATGGGAAACCCCTTTTTTCTCCTGCGGATCGATCTTTAAGGTGCGCGTCCCCGGCTCCGGCGGGGCGGCGGAGCGATGCCGGGAAGCCGAGGCGGTCTTTACTCGCGATCCGTTTGCGGCCTTTACGAATCGCTTGGCGAAACATCTTGAATGCGTGATAAATGTGACGGTTTGTCCGGGTATGAGAGTTAGTGTCGTGATTGGTAAGCGCGACAAGCTCAATGCGAAGGGGGAAGCCATGTCTTTCAAGCAGCTCTTCCCGGCCGGCCGTTATCTGGACTGGGGAGGCGGCTGGGGGTGCTGCCGTCGCCGCCGCCGCTGTGGATGCCGCTGCGGCGGAGGGTGCGGTGGCGGATGGTGGTGGTGAGCCGGATCCGGTGCTAGCGGAAACAAATGAGAGCCGGCGGGTCAACCGTCGGCTCTCATTCTCAGAGTCGCTCTCGCCCCACGGAGCGAGGGCCACCGTACGCCGTCCTCCGGTGGCACCCACGGTCTCCATCCGCAGGACCTTCCGGGAGTTCTGGCCGTACACCCGCGGCCTCCGTCATCTGCTCGTAGCCGGTGGCGTACTCGCCGTCGTCGCGGCCGTCTGCGAGGTCGCCGCGATCGGCCTGTTCGGGTACATCACGGACGAGGTGCTCAGCAGACAGAACCTGGGGGCCTTCTGGCTCCCCGCCGCCGCCTGGCTCGGCCTCGCGGCCGTCGCGGGTCTGGTCTCCTTCCTGGGGGCCTACCTCACCGCCCTGGGCGGCGAACGCTTCCTGCTGAGGTTGCGCGACAGGGTGTTCGAGCACATCCAGACGCTCACGCCCGACTTCTTCGACAACCGCCGCCTGGGGGACCTGATGGCGAGGCTCACCGACGACATCGAGGCGATCGAGGAGCTCGTCGGCTCCGGCCTGGTCAAACTCTTCACCACGCTCGTCAGCGTCGTCTTCTTCGCCGGTGCCGCCTTCTACATCAGGTGGGACCTGGCGCTGCTGACGTTCCTGCTGGTCCCGGCCTTCCTGCTGGTCGCCAAGGGTTTCGCGAGCAGGTTCAGGATCGTGTCGGCGCGCGAGCGGCTCAGCAACGGGATCATGAACAGCGTCATCGAGGAGGGCCTGTCCAACCAGTCGCTCGTCCAGGCGTACAACCGCCAGGGCGCCGAGGCCGAGCGGCTGCACTCCGAGGGACACACCTGGATGCGGGCGAACGTGGCGCAGGCGTGGCTCTCCTCCCTGTACGGACCCGTCGTCCAGGTCATCGAGACCGCCTGCCTCGTCATCATCCTCGGGTTCGGCGCCTGGGAGATCTCCTCGGGGCGCCTCACCATCGGTGGCCTCCTCGCCTTCGCCGCCTACCTCGCCTACCTCTACCCGGCGGTGCAGAGCCTGGGGCAGATCGCCCTCACCGTCTCCGAGGCGGCGGCGGGCTCCGACCGTGTCATCGAGATCCTGGCGACCCGGCCGACCGTCGTCGATCGCGACGACGCCGTTCACCTGGGGCGCGGACGGGGCCGCATCGAGTTCCAGGAAGTCGGCTTCACCTATCCGAACAGGAGAAGACCCACGCTGCGGGACCTGTCCTTCACCGTCGAACCCGGAGAACTGGTCGTGTGCACCGGGCCGAGCGGCGTGGGCAAGTCCACGCTCGCGAAGCTGCTGCTGCGCTTCCACGACCCCACCGCGGGACGCGTCCTCCTCGACGGGGTGGACCTCCGGGACCTGTCGCGCGAGTCGCTGCGTGACAACATCACCATCCTGCAGCAGGAGAGCCTGCTCTTCTCAGGGACCGTACGCGAGAACATCGCCTACGGAAGTCCCGGTGCCGACCTGGACGCCGTCGTGCGGGCCGCCGTGCTGGCGGACGTCCACGACTTCGTCACCACGCTCCCCCTCGGGTACGACACTCCGATCGGGCAGCGCGGCCGGTTGGTGTCGGGCGGGCAGCGCCAGCGGATCGCCATCGCGAGGGCGATCCTGCGCGACGCTCCCGTCCTCGTCCTCGACGAGCCGATGACGGGCCTCGACGCGCCCACGGCGGCGCGGATCATGGAACCGCTCAAGAGGCTCATGGCCGGGCGCACGACCATCCTGATCACCCACGACCTCAGGTTCATCCCCGAGGCGGCCCACAAGATCGTGCTCGAAGCCGTGCCGAGACGCTCCGGCCGGATAAGGATCAAGTCTGCCGGACGCCGTCGAGGGTCCACATCGCGTCCCGCGTGATATCGGCTCCCGTGCCGTGGGGGCGCCGCCGCGTCCCGGCGCGTCTGGCCGTACGCTGGCCGGGCGCTCAGGGCACCTGGGATACCCGAGGGAAGGGAAGATCATGTTCCGGCATGTCGTGCTGTTCACCTGGACGGAAGAGGCCACCGAGGAGCAGAGGGCCAGGGTCGCCACGGAGCTCGCCAAGCTGCCCGGAGCCATCACCGAGATCCGCTCCTACACCATCGGCTCCGACGCGGGCGTGAACCCCGGCAACCACGAGTTCGCCGTCGTCGCGGACTTCGACAGCGCCGACGACTTCCTCGTCTACCGCGACCACCCGCTGCACCAGGCCGTGGTCGTCGAGCACATCAAGCCGATCGTGGCCTCGCGGGCGGCGGTGCAGTTCGAGGTCTAGAACGACACGGCCGGCACGGCCGAAAAAGGCCCCCCGGAGGTCCTAGACCTCCGGCGGGTGGTTCTCGCGGTGCATCAGGCGGTCCTCGGACGTGTGCCCGCGCTTGGGGGACATCACGATGCTCAGCACGATCCCGACAGCCCCGACGATCATGAAGATCAGGCCGATCACGTCGATGTGCACCGCCTCGCCGAGGACGTCGGGATCGATGGCGAAGCGGAGGATGGCGCCGAGCGTGAGAAAGAAGATGCTGACCCCGACACCCATGAGTTCCTCCGGGTAAAGGCTGTACGCCAGGCAAAGAGAGAGTCCGGGATTGGTCATACCCTTTCCGGCGTGATCACACCACCGAGAAGGACCTTGTCTGCGGCGGTGGGTCCCGACGAGCCCAGCCACACCGGCACCCCGAGGGCCTCGGCCACCGCCGCGGGCCAGTCGTCGATCCCGTCGGCGTAGCGCGGCCCGGCCCCCGTCAGCGGTTCCAGAAGCCGTTCCGTCAGCCGGGCCTGCCCGTCGAGGTCGCCCGTCACGCCCACGGGAAGCTCGCCGATGTCGTACGAGACGCACATCCGCGACACCGGCGCGTCCAGGTGGGTGAGCGCGAGGGCGTCTGCCCCGCCGCAGACCGCGAGCGCGTAGCGGTGGGCCACCGCGTCGAAGTGGCCGGCGCGGAAGGGGCCCTGCCAGGGGCCGGTCCCGTTGTGGGCCTCGGGCAGCGCGAGGTCCGCGTCCTCGGTGACGAGCGGTCCCGGGCCGTGCCGCGGGGTGTAGGTCCGCAGCACGCCCAGCCGCGTGGCGGGCACCCCGTCGAGCAGTTCCAGCGCGTTGGCGAAGGTCGTCGTGCTCCAGGTGGTGTACGGATGGAAGCCGTGCCACTCGTCGAGCAGCACACCCTGCGCCCCCTCGAAGACCACGGGCCGCCTGCGCAGCAGCGCCGCCGTGAACGAGGAGCCGACCAGGATCACCCGCTCGGCGAACGCCCGGTAGGCGTCCACGCAGTCCGCCACGGGCGGCCCGCTCCCGCCGAGGGCGTCGCGGAGCGCGCGCAGCTTGCGGGTGAGCCGGACAGGTTCCTCGCAGTCGCCCGCGACCGGCGCGAGATCGGGGTGCTCCAGGGCGTAGGCCATCGTCTCCCCGACGCCCATCCCGCACGACCCGTGCCGGTCCTCACCGCGCGCCAGCTCCCTGGCCCGCCCCGCCGCCACGTGGTACGGCGTGGCGAGCAGGGCGTCCCGGTCCACGGTGAGCAGGCGGAACGGGTCGGGAACGCCCAGCGCCTCCAGATGGGCCGCCTCCCCGGCCAGCGAGAGCGGATCCACGACCATGAACCTGGACAGGTGGGTCGGCACTCCTCTGAACGTGCCCGACCCGAACTGCGCGAACGTGTGGTGTCTCCCGTCGGGCAGGACGACGTTGTGCCCCGCCTGCGCGCCCCCGTTGAACCTGACGACCGCCTGGACGGGCTCGCGGGCGCAGAGCCAGTCGACGACGGTGCCCTTCCCCGCGTCGCCGTACCCGAGGTCGGTCACGATCACGTGCTCACGCATACGGCCACCCGTTCACCCTCGTCTCCTCTTCCTCTTCCTCTGTTTCTCTTCCGGTTCTCTTCCGGATTTCTCTCCCGGACGAGCCGTTCTCCGGCCGGTCTCTTCAGCCGGAAGCCCCTGCCGGTCCCTCTGCCGGAGCCGTCGGTATCTTTCGCCGGAGGGACCTCGAAGGTTCGCGTCAGCGGGGGCGCCAGGACGGTCTCCTCCGTCGAGGCCCGTCGAGGCCCCTCCCCGGCGGGTTTCGTCCCGCCGGGGAGGAACCGTCTCCCTTCGTGGTGGCACTCCCCGCCGCTTTCGCGGTGGCCGCCGCACGGCGGGGAGGTTCTCAGAGCCGCATCACGCCGCTGTCGCCGCCCAGGTCGAGCCCGTCGGACACCACGAGGGCGCCCCGGTCGAGCTTGGCGAGGGCCTTGCCCACGGCGCTTCCGGCGTTCGAGCCGATCTCGTCGAGGTCGTCCAGCCCTTCTCGCAGGTCGATGGCGTCCTCGCCGAGGCCGACGGTGAGCGCGATGGTCTCGCAGACCGCGTCCAGGTCGTCCAGCTCCAGCACGTTCTGGCCGAGCAGTTCGCGCCAGGCGGCGAGCACCCGGCCGTCCCCGGCGTAACTCGATCCGGCGGGGAGGATGTAGTAGACGTCGTAGATCCTGGTCAGCTCGGCGACGAGGTCCTTGGTCGGGATGTCGCGCTGGAGCCGCTCGCCGACCACCTTCTCGACCTCGCGCCGCTTGACCTGCGGATAGGGCAGCTCGTCGCCGATGATGAACAGGTAACCCCGGCGGCCACGCTTCTCGAAACAGTCGATCGAGGTGTGCCTGGCCATGAAGTACATCGCCAGCTCGTACGACTCGGACATCTGGCCGCCGCCCCCGCCCTCGAGCAGGATCTTGCCCAGGTGCTCGTCCATCCGGTTGTCGGACTCGAACTGGCCCACCTGAAGGGGAGCGCGGTCGCAGGTGGCGTCGCCGATCGCGCCGAAGAGGATCTGCGGGTCGGTGGCGTACCCCTTGCGGAGCAGCAGTCCGAGCAGGTCGGGCAGCTTGGTCTGGAGGGTGCGGGGCACCCCGCGCATCGAGCCGGTCACGTCGAACAGGACGGCCACGGCGAGGGAGTTGGGGTGCTCGGCGGAGTCGCGGCTCTCGCGGAGCGCGACCTTGTGCGGGTCGAGGTCGGGGTGAGCGGAGCGGGCGCCGCTGTCGCTGTAGGCGAAGGCGCTCGAACCCTTGGCCGCGCGGTAGCTCGCGGCGGCGGAGTAGACGTCGGTGGACCAGATTCCGCTTCCCACGGGGGATCTCCTCGGATCAGGTGGAACGTTCTATGAGGTCGTTCCTGAGGTCGTCAAGGTCGTTTCGAAGGTCGTTCTGGGAGTCGAGGGTTTCGAGGGTCGAAGGGGCGAGGGTTTCGAGAGGCGGAGATTTCGAGGGTCAGAGATGGAGCGGCCGGTATTTCCTCGGCCCGTACAGGTCGTCGAGCAGCTCGTCGAGCTCTCCCAGGAGCCGCCAGGCGTCGTTCGGCGGGCTGAGCAGGCTGCCCCGGACGAAGTGCCTGACCGGGGTGGGGACGCGGTCGCCCATGAGGGCGGCCACACAGCGGGTGGCGAGGTGGATGTCGGTGGCCGGGGTCGCGGGCTTCCTGTCCAGGACCCAGGGCGGATAGTCGTCGCGGTGCCTGGCCACCAGGGCGGTGATCGGGGTGCCGAGCGGGACCGACTGGCTCCAGTCGACGAGCACCAGGCCGTGGTCGAGCGGGTGGACGAGGACGTGGTGCCCGAACACCGCCCCGTGCACGACCCCCGCCCGGTGAGCCGCGCCGACGGCCACCAGCAGCCGCCGCCAGATCCACGCCGCGTCCCGCACGTCCAGCACCGGCCGGCGCCGCCGGACCTCCTCCAGGCTCAGGAACCCGTCCGGCACCCGGCTGATCACGTTGGCCTGCCGCTCGACCCCGTCGGAACGGTGCCGGAACGACTCCACCAGACGAGGCACGTACGGCAGGAGCAACGGGTCGCCGTCGTGCGCGATCGTCCTCAGCGACTCCGCCTCACGGCGTATGAGGTCGTTGTCCGCGTGGCTGCGCGGGAGCTTGAGCAGCGTGTCGGTGCCGCTCTCGTAGAGCACGGCCGACGCGCCCCGCCGGAAGACACCCCCGATCCGGTAGGTGCCCCGCCTGGTGGTGATCACCACCTCCTTGGCCCGCTCAGAAGCCCCCTTCGAGGCGTCCTCGCGGGCCGCCCACAGCTCCGCCAGCCGGGTGAACGCCACGGCGGCCTCCGCTCCCGGCGCGAGGTCGGGGTGGAGCAGCCTCGCGAGCCTCCGGTACGCCCGGTGGGGGGAGTCCCCGCCGAACAGGTCCTCGGGCGTGTGAGCGGCGGTCACCAGCGCGATCGCCTCGGCCGTGGTCATCGGATCTGCTCCTCCCTGGCCGGTCGCAACAGGGCGGGGTGCAGGAGCCGGGCGTCACCGGCCCGATAGAGCTTGGCGCGCGGCCCGCCCCTGGCCCCGCCGCTCTCGGTGGTCTCGCCCGTGCTCTCCACGAAGCCGGGAACCGACAGGATCTTGCGGTGGAAGTTGCCCGCGTGCAGCTGCACCCCCCAGACCGTCTCGTAGACGCCGCGCAGCTCGGAGATCGTGAACCTCTCACCGGCGAACGCGGTGGCGAGCGGGGTGTACTCCAGCTTGCCGCGCGCCCGCTCCAGCCCGTGCGCCAGGATGCGGTCGTGGTCGAACGCGAGCTCAGGAAGCTTGTCGACCGGGTGCCAGGAGGCGTCGGCCGCGTCCGAGCCCGCCCGGGGATCGGGCAGGTCGGGGGCGAAGGCGAGGTAGGAGATCGACACGACCCTCATCCGCGGGTCACGCTCGGGAGCCCCGTAGCTGGCGAGCTGCTCGATGTGGATTCGGCCCAACGGCCCAGACCGGTCGGACAGCCCCGTCTCCTCGGCCAGCTCCCGCGCCGCGGCCTGTGGCAGGTCCTCTCCCGGCCGGATGAACCCCCCGGGCAGCGCCCACAGCCCCGCATGGGGTTGCTCGGCCCGCCTGATCAGCAGAACGCGCAACCCGCCCCCGCGAATGGTGAGCGCCACCACGTCGACCGTCACCGCGACCGCCGGGTATGCCCGAGGGTCATAGCCGGCGAGGAACTCCGATTCATCCATCCCATGTCCTTCTCAAGTTGAGACAAACTCAGTATGAGAATAACAGAGGGCCGCTGTCAAGAACTTCGCGGTGATCCGTCCTGGCGGAGAAGCGGAAAACGGACGAGGGACCGGCCCCGGGAGAGCGGGGCCGGTCCCTCGTCGTGCCTGCCGCGGGAGCAGGTGATCATGCGGCCTGAACCGACGGGGATCAGGCCGGGATGAGGCGGGTCAGAAGGCCTCTTCCGGCAGTTCCATCAGGTCCTGGTCCGTGGCGTCGAGCGTGCGGCGCTCGGCGGCGATGCGGGGCAGGACGGTCTGCGCGAAGAACGAGGCCGCGGAGACCTTGCCGCTGTAGAAGGCGTGGTCGCTCCTCTCGGCGGTCGAGCCGAGCGCGGCCAGGGCCACCTCGGCCTGGCGCAGCAGCAGCCAGCCGATCACCAGGTCGCCCAGGGCGAGCAGGAACCGGGTGGTGTTGAGACCGACCTTGTAGACCTCCTGCGGGGTCTCCAGCGAGCCGATCGCCCAGCCCGCCATCGTGTCGGCCATCGCCTTGACCTCGTCGGCGGCCTCGTCCAGGAGCTTGCGCCCCTCCTTCAGCCGCCCGTTGCCCGCCTCGGAGGCGGCGAAGGCCTTCACGTCGGCGTACAGCGAACCGAGGGCGGCCCCCTGGTTGCGCAGGACCTTGCGGAAGAACAGGTCCAGGCCCTGGATCGCGGTGGTGCCCTCGTAGAGGGAGTCGATCTTCGCGTCCCTGATGTACTGCTCGATCGGGTAGTCCTGCAGGTAGCCGGACCCGCCCAGGGTCTGCAGCGAGCGGGCGAGCAGCTCGTACGAGCGCTCGGAGCCGACGCCCTTGACCAGCGGGAGCAGCAGGTCGTTCATCGCCTCGGCGTGCTCGTTCCTGCGGCCCTCGTGCTCGGCGAGCAGCACGTCGTCCTGGTAGGTGGCGGTGAACATGACCAGGGCGCGCATGCCCTCGGCGTACGACTTCTGGAGCATCAGCTCCCGGCGTACGTCCGGGTGATGGGTGATCGTCACGCGGGGGGCCGACTTGTCGGCCATCTGGGTGAGGTCGGCGCCCTGCACCCGCTGCCTGGCGTATTCGAGGGCGTTGAGGTAGCCGGTGGAGAGCGTGGCGATCGCCTTCGAGCCGACCATCATCCGGGCGTGCTCGATGATCATGAACATCTGCTTGATGCCCTCGTGTACCTCGCCGATGAGCGTGCCCACGGCCGGGTGCTCGCCGCCGAAGGTGAGCTCGCAGGTCGTGGAGACCTTGAGGCCCATCTTCTTCTCGACGTTGGTGACGTACACGCCGTTGCGCTCGCCGAGCTCGCCGGTCTCCAGGTCCACGTGGTACTTCGAGACCAGGAACATCGACAGGCCCTTGGTGCCGACGCCGTGCCCCTCGGGGCGGGCGAGCACGAGGTGGAAGATGTTGTCGGACAGGTCGTGCTCGGCGCTGGTGATGAAGCGCTTCACGCCCTCGATGTGCCAGGTGCCGTCGTCCTGACGCACGGCCTTCGCGCGGCCGGCGCCCACGTCGGAGCCGGCGTCCGGCTCGGTGAGGACCATGGTGGCGCCCCACTGCTTCTCGATGGCGAGCTCGGCGTAGCGCTTCTGCTCCTCGGTGCCGATCACGTGGAGCACGTGGGCGAAGGCCGGGCCGCTGGAGTACATCCAGATGGCCGGGTTGGAGCCGAGGACCATCTCGGCCAGCGCCCAGCTCACGCTGCTGGGCAGACCGGGGCCGCCGAGCTCGGCGGGGAGACTGAGGTTGGTCCAGCCGGCGTCACGGTAGGCGGCGAAGGACTTCTTGAAGCCCTCCGGCATCGTCACCGTCCCGGTGGCGGGGTCGAACACCGGCGGGGTGCGGTCGCCCTCCTCGAAGGAGTCGGCGAGCACGCCCGTGGCGAGGCGGTTGACCTCGTCGAGCAGGCTCCGCACGACGTCCTCGTCCAGATCGGCGTAAAGACCGCTGCCCAGGATGTCCCGGCGTCCGAAGACCTCGAAGAGGTTGAACTCCAGGTCACGGACATTGCTCTTGTAGTGGCCCATGGGGTCTGCTCCTTGAAACCGGGGGATCCGGAACTTTCCATACTCGTCAGTAACGTTACCGGTAATGCTACCCGCGGGTAACCCCTAGAAAACACCCCTGACTGGGACGTTCATCACGCCTCCGTACTGCTGGAACGGTGCCCGGGTGACGCCGATCGACGGGGAGGGGAGGGCTCTTCTAGGCTCTTCCCATGGACGAGCAGTGGCGGGCCGACCTCGGGATGTGGGGCATTCCCGCGGAGATCGCGGCGAGGGCGCCGGCCGATCCCTGGGGCCACTCTCCCGCGAGGTTCGCCGAACGCACCGACCTCGCCCTCGCGGCCCCCGAGGGACCCACCCTGGCGCGGATCGCCGAGGCGCTCCCACCCGGCGGGAGCGTGCTGGACGTCGGCGCGGGGACCGGGGCCGCCTCCCTGCCGCTGGGCCGGGACCTCGGGCGGCTGATCGCTGTCGACACCTCGGAGGCGATGCTCGCCGAGCTGGCCGTCAGGGCCGAGGCGCTCGGCGTTCCCACCCTCGTCGTCAACGGCCGCTGGCCCGACGTGGCGGCGCGGACACCGGTGGCGGACGTCGCGGTCTGTGCCCACGTCGTCTACAACGTGCCCGGACTGGCGGGATTCCTTGCAGAACTCACTCGCCACGCCCGCGCCCGGGTCGTCCTGGAGCTCACCGGCCGGCACCCGATGAGCTGGCTCAACCCCCTCTGGCAGCACTTCCACGGCATCACCCGCCCCAGCGGGCCCACGGCCCACGACGTGATCGCCATCGCGGAGGGCCTCGGCCACGAGGTTCGCCACGAGCGGCGCGTGGCCCCGCTGCCCCGCTTCACCCGCCTGGAAGACCTCGCCGAGAGCGCCTGCCGCAGGCTCTGCCTCGGACGGGAGCGGGCGGACGAGGTCATCGCGGCGGTGGTCGAGCTGGACATGTGGCCGGTGCCCCGCGACCAGTGGTTCACAATCTGGTGGGAATCAAAGTGAGGCTCTGCTACGTTCCACTGTCACAACGCTCAAAAGGAGCGTTTCCGGACGAGACGCGCCGTACCCGGTAGGCAAAGACGACGCTCCTGATCAAGGGGGAGTTGTCATGGCCTGGATCTTCATCGTGGTCGCCGGTCTCTTCGAAGTCGCGATGGCGTACTCACTCAAGTTGAGCAACGGATTCTCCGTGCCACTGCCGAGCATCGGCTTCCTGGTCTTCGGCGCGTTCAGCTTCGGTCTGCTCGCCCTGGGCCTGAAGACCCTGGAGGTCGGTACGGCCTACGCCGTCTGGACGGGCATCGGAGCCGTCGGCACCGCCACACTCGGCATCGTCGCCCTCGGCGAGGACGCGTCGGCCCTCAAGATCGCCTCGGTCCTGCTCATCGTCGCGGGCGTCGTCGGGCTCAACCTCGCCGCCGGCGGCCACTGACCGCGCACCCGGACGTCCCGGCGGGCTGTACGCGTACATCCGGCGTCACGATCCGCGCGCTCGGCAACCCGATCCGCGCGCTCGGCGACCGGACCGGTACGTCCGGTCATTCGACCGGCGAGAACCGAGAGGCGTACATCCGGTGACGTGACCCGTGCACCCGGCGACGTGACCGGCGAGAACCGAAACGCGTGGGTTCGACGGCGTGACCCGCCGGAACCGAACCGGGCTATCCGGAAACCTGCTTGACGGCTTTGGTGGTGTCGGGTTGGGTGGAGCGATGATTGACGTTCACTGCGTGACCTTCGACTGCGCCCAGCCGTACGAGCTGGCGACCTTCTGGCGCGACGCCACCGGTGGAAAGCTTCACCCGGATACGGAGAAGAACGACGACGAGGTCCTTCTCCAGGGAGGCAAGATCGACCTGCTGTTCATCAAGGTCCCCGAGGACAAGGCGGTCAAGAACCGCGTCCACCTGGACCTCACCGGCTCCGCGGGCACCACCCGTGACGAGGAGGTCGAGCGCCTGGCCGGACTCGGCGCCACGGTCTCCGAGGACCACCGCGACCCCGAAGGCGGCGGCTGGGTCACGATGCTCGACCCCGAGGGCAACGAGTTCTGCGTCTGCCGCGCCGAGCACGAGAGGGTCTAGCGTCTCCGGACGCCCTTGGCCCGGTCACGCGGGAAGGCCCGGCCGGGCCGCGAGACCGGGCGACACACACGCCCCGGCCGCTCGCCGTGGCCCCTGAACACCCATCGGAGCCTGAACGTCCACCGGAGATCTTGAGCACTCGTCGGGACCTTGAACGCCCGCCCGGGAGCCGGACGGTCACCCGGGAGCCGGACAGCCGGGTCGTGGGGTTCAGCGGCCACCGGGGAGCGAGGTCTGGCCGCGTCCCTTGAGCGTGAGGGCGACGATCGCCGTGATCAGATAGACCACGACACCACCCTGGAGCGCGTCCAGCGCCGCCCCGAACACGCCCTCGCCGTCGAAGACGAGCTGCACCGGATACATCAGGATCGCGGAGCCGAGTGCGGGATAGAGGGAGAACTTCCAGGGATGGCGCAACGCCCAGAGCCGGGCCTGCCGGGTGACCCGGTCGCCGACGTCGGGCTTGCTGACCGAGCCGATGGCCGCGATGAGCGAGAACAGGCCGATACCGACCACCATCGCCCACGTAAGATCCAGATCTCCGGCGAAGAGCAGGTCCATCCCCAGGCTGGCCGCCGCCACCGCACCGCCGGTCACCGCCGCGGCCTTCCAGGGAGCACCGCGCAGCGCCGCTCCGGCGAGGGACATCTCGTCACGTTGAGTCAGTTCGTCGTTCATGCCTCCAGGGTGCCCCTCGCCTCCCCTTGCTCACATCGGGGAGCAACCCTGAATTGTCCCCCGAGACGACGCATCGGAGGAGGCCGTCCGCACCGCTGGTGGGAGAGCGTGGGAGGTCAACGGTTCCGGGTAGGTTGGCCGTCATGCCGGTGGAATTCCGTATCGCCCGTGCCGAGGACGTCCCGCTCATCGTTGCCATGCTCGCCGACGACGCCGTCGCGGCCGCGCGCCAGGGAGCCTTCGGCGACGAGCACCGCGCCGCCTTCGAGGCCATCGACGCCGACCCCGGCAACGAGCTGATCGTCGCGGAACTGGACGGCGAGGTGGTGGGCACCATGCAGCTCACCTACATTCCCGGCATCTCCCGTCGTGGCGCGCTCCGGATGCAGATCGAGGCGGTGCGGATCGCCTCCGGCCTGCGAGGGCGAGGGCTGGGACGCACGATGATGGAGTGGGCACTCGACCGAGCCAGGACCAGGGGATGCGCCATGGTCCAGCTGACCACGGACAAGTCCCGCAAGGACGCTCACCGCTTCTATGACTCCCTCGGCTTCGTCGCGTCCCACGAGGGGTACAAGATCGCGCTGACCTGATCAGCCGGTGGATCGCCACAGGATGACGCTGACCTGGCCGTCGAGGTGTTCGTGACGATCGGCCACGAGTGCAGGGCCGCCGGTCATTCCGTGGTGGTGCAGGGGGCGAGTTCGACCAGGTTGTCGTGGTAGAGGGCGCCCCGGCCCATGTCGGCGTCGCGGGCGGCCACCACGGCGTTCGCCGTCGCGCCCCCAGGGCTGAGCTTGCGCCAGTGGCCCTTGGTGGACGCGACCACGCCGGGCCGTACCCTCTCGGTGATCTCGACCACGGCCTCGAACTCGCCCTCGTCGTTGAACACCCGCGCCCGCTGCCCCTCGCTCAGCCCTCTCCGCGAGGCGTCCTCGGGGTTGACCAGGACGCGCGGGCCCTTCGAGCGCCTCAGCAGCTCGGGGTTGTTGCCGAAGGTGGTGTTGAGGAAGGTGTGGGAGGCGGGCGTGATGAGCGCGAGCGGGTACGGCCCCGACGCGGCCGAGGCCGTGTGCGGGGGGACGTAGGCCGGTCCCGAGCCGAACTCCATCCGGCCGGAGGGCGTCGGGAAACCGTCGGTGAACGGCACGAACGGCTGGGGGACGTTGAGGCGGACCCAGCCCTCCTTGCGCAGCCGGTCGAGGGTGATCCCATCCAAGGACGGGTGCCCCGAGGTGAGCAGCTCCTCGGCCAGCTCCAGGTCGGAGTCGTACAGGGACGGCTCGGTGAGCCCCATGTGCCGTGCCAGGCGGCGGAACGTCTCGGTGGTGGACAGGCACTCGCCGGGCGGCTCGACGGCGGGCTCGTTCCACATCAGGTACATGTGCCCGTACCCCGCGTGCAGGTCGGCGTGCTCGATCTGCATGGTGGCGGGAAGGACGATGTCGGCGTAGTCGACGGTGTCGGTCGGGAACTGCTCCATCACGACGGTGAACAGGTCCTCGCGCAGCAGCCGCTCGCGGATCCGGTTCTGGCCGGAGGTGGAGCCCATCGGGTTGGCCGCGTACACCCACAGGCACTTGACCGACTCGTCCAGCTCGTCGGCGAGCCGCGTCATCGTGAGCGTTCGGACAGGCCCGGGGAGCAGGTCGTCGCGGGTGTCGATGTTCAGGTGGACGTGCCCGCTGGTGGAGTACACGATCCCGCCGCCCGGGTGGCGCCAGTCGCCCGTCACACCGGGGATGGAGGCGATCGTACGCATCGCGGTGCCGCCGCCCGCGTGCCGCTGCATGCCCATGGTGGCCCGGATGCCGGTGGGCCGCGTACGCGCCAGACGCGTCCCCAAAGCCCGGATGTCGGCCTCGGGCAGCCCGGTGATCTCCGCCACACGCGCCGGAGGGTGGCGCAGGATCTCCTCGCGGAGGTTCTCCCAGCCGTTCGTGTGGTTCTCCAGGTAGTCGCGATCCTCGGCGCCCTCGGCGAGGACGACGTTCATCAGCCCCAGGGCGAGGGCGGCGTCGGTGCCGGGCCGGATCGGCAGGTGCTCGTCGGCCTGCTCGGCGGTGCGGGTGCGGATCGGGTCGATCGCCACCACGTGCGCCCCGGCCGCGCGGGCGTCCTGGATGAACTTCCACAGGTGGTGCCCGGTCGTCAGCGTGTTCGTCCCCCACAGCAGGATGAGCCTGGACAGCGCGAACGTCTCCGGATCCATGCCGCCCGGCGTGCCGTAGACCTGCTGCAGCCCGTGGTTTCCGGCCGAGGCGCAGATGTTCAGGAAGTGCCTCGACGCGCCGAGGACGTTCCAGAACCGCCTCCCGGCGATCCCCTCAGAACCCTGGACGTATCCCAGCGTTCCGGTGCCCACATAGGGCCAGATCGCCTCGCCGCCGTGCTCGTCGACGATGCCGCGCAGCCGTACGGAGATCTCCTCCAGGGCCTCGTCCCAGCTGATCCGCTGGAATCGGCCGGACCCCTTGGGGCCGACCCGCCGCATCGGGTGCAGGATGCGGTCGGCCGCCCCGGTGTGCTCCAGGTAGCGGTTCACCTTCACACAGAGCGCGCCACGGGTGTAGGGATGGTCCGGGTTGCCGCGCATCTTGACGGCACTGCCGTCCTGGACGGTCACCACCCAGGAACAGGTGTCCGGGCAGTCCAGCGGGCACGCCCCCAGCACTCGCAATTCGCCTGACGACATGTCCCGACTGTAGCCGCGCTCTCCGCGCGGGGTGCACGCGCGTTCCCCTCCGCTCCCCGCTCCCCGCTCCCCGCGTCCCGAGTTCCGCGGTCCGCCCGGCCCTCCATATCCCGTCGTTTCCCGTGTCCGGCACCCCGCACCCTCGTGGCCGTACGCCACGCGGCCCCCGTGCTACCTGAGGAGGCCGCCGTGGTCGTGGTCGTGGTCGTGGCCGGATTCCAGGCCGCCCGCGCCGGTGCCCGGCCTGCCGGGGACGACGGCCCCCTTGCCGGGCACCCCGGGCACTCCGGAGCCCTTGGAACCCCTGGAACCCGGGGAATCACCGGCGTTCGGCGGGCTGTTGGGAGCGTGGGGGAGGTCGTCGGCGTACCCGTAGGTGAACGCCGCCGCCGCGATCGCGCCGCTGTTCACCAACAGGGCCCTGTCGTTGATGTTGGCGATGGTGTCGCACGCCTGGTGGTAGCACTTGTCGTACGCGACCCCGGCGGTGCCGCCGAACTTCTTGGCCTCCTCGGTGCGCTTGAGGCCCTCCGCGCCGGTGAACAGCCCGCCGGCGGGGATGCCGATCCCGATGAAGGGGCCGTAGTCGGATCGGCCGCTGAAGTCGGCGTCCTGGTACGGCTCGCCCACCGCCTCGAAGTACGCCTGGAGGAGCTTCTCGATCTGGCCGGAGCCGGGAGGAGGGGTCGCGCTGATCACGTTGCCCGACGAGTCGCCGTCGTAGATCCCGAAAACGTGGTTCGGTGAGGCGATCATGTCGAAGTTCAGGTAGAGCTTGACCTTCGCCCGCTCCGCGGGGGGCAGGGCGGACACGTAGTACTTCGACCCGAGCAGGCCCAGTTCCTCGGCGCCCCAGAAGGCGAAGCGCAGCCTGTTCTTCGTCCGCAGCGACTTCGCCGCCAGCGCCGTCTCCAGGACGCCGGCGGTGCCCGAGCCGTTGTCGTTGATGCCGGGGCCCATCATGACGCTGTCCAGGTGGGCGCCGAGCATGACGACCCTGTCGGGGTCACCCCAGGTGCTCTCGGCGATGAGGTTGCGTGTCCTGCGGTCGGGGGCGATCTCGGTCCGCACGACGAGCGCCGCCGTCGTTCCCCGGGCGGCCAGTTGCTCACCGGTCGCGAAGTCGGCGCTGACGACCGGGATGCGCACGGTGGAGGTGTTGATCGAGCCGCCGAACAGGCCCTTGTGGGTGTCGGCTCCCTCGGCCCGGCCGTCGTTGAAGATGATCACGCCGGACGCGCCGGCGGCCTCGGCCCGCTCCGCCTTGGCCTGGAAGCTGCAGGTGCCGCGCTGGATCAGCGCGATGTTGCCCCGGACGAATCTGGAGAAGTCGCTCGCCTCGCACCCCGAGGTGGATTCATGCCCCTTCTTCGGCGGCAGGACCAGGTCGACCGCCTGAACCGGGGCTGTCACCTCCCCCGAACCGGAGTACGTCATGGTCCTGAAGTCGGTCCCGGGCACGTACCTCTTGGCCAGGGGCCGTGTCCGCTTGAGCACGGGTGTCGCGACCTCGCGGAAGAAGGAGATCTTGAACTCCTGCGAGGTGAGCTTGTATCCGGCCTCGCGGAGCCTGTCCGCGACGTAGGCGAGCGAGGCGGCGTAGCCGGGTGTGGCCGCCGCCCGGTTGCCGCCGTTGGCGTCGGCGATGCTCTGGAGCCTCTCCAGGTGCCCCCTGAGGGCGGCGAGTTTGATCGACGCCCCGAACGCCTTCGCCTCCGGCGGCAGAGGGCTCCCGGCCGGCGGCGCGGAGTCGCCGCCCCCGGAAACAGGTGCCGCGCCGGCCGGGATGACGGCCCCGGCGGCCCTCTCGGAGTCGTCGCCTCCCGCGAGGGGTGCGGAGCCCTTCGTGACGGGTGTCACGTCTCCCGCGAGGGATGCCGCGTCGGCCACGACGGGTCCCGGGCCTCCCGCGACGGGTGCCGCGTCGGCCGGGGCGGGGGTCGCGGCCGACACCTCGGCGGACACGGTGGCCAGGGACAGGACCGAGACCGCGGTGATCGCGGTCATCAACTTCCTGGGGACGACGGAAGGGGCTTCCCGCCCCTCGGACGCGACTCGGCGGGACGCGAGCGGGTGACGGAACATGGTGTTCAGCCTTCCAGCCCTTCACCCATCGAATTGATTGTTCTCGCAGGTAGAACGGTCAATTCTCCATCTGCGACAGGTACGCTGTGTTCGCCCGGTCCTTCTCGTCGAGGCTGGGACTCCCCGCGAACCAGGCGTCCAGGATCTCCCCGAGCAGCGGGGCGGAGATCAACCGGAGGCTGATCGCCAGCACGTTGGCGTCGTTCCAGCGACGTGCCCCGTCCGCCGTGGCCGCGTCCGCGCACAGCGCGGCCCGTACGCCGGGCACCTTGTTCGCCGCGATCGACGCGCCCGTCCCGGTCCAGCAGCACACGATCGCCTGATCGGCCACCCCCGAGGCCACATCTGCGGCGGCACGCGCGCAGCACCACGCCCAGTCGGCCCGCTCGTCGGCCAGGGCGCCGTGAGGTATCACCATGTGGCCTCGTTTTTCGATTTCGGAGACCAAGATGGAGGCCACACCGTCAAGACTGTCAGAGGCGACCGAGATGCGCATGACTCTGATTGTGAACACTCAACGAGAAGATCGGTGACGCACCTGTAATGCGGAACATGCAGAATCGCAGGCGGTGACGGAAATCAAGGAACTGGACGAAACGGCGTCCGTCGACGGCACACGGCCGCCGGCAGACGACGATCTCGCCGTGCACGTCGTCGAGCCGCTGCTCCCGCAGCGGATCCGCCGTCCCTCCGACCTGCTGCGGTTCCTGGCGACCCTGCTCGTGCTCACGGCCGTGGTCCTGCTCGCCCTCGTCGCCAAGAAGACCCTGAACGGCCTGGAGGGCGACGTCGCCGACGGCACCAGCCGGGCACCGTTCCTGCTCAGCGGTCTGGCCGGGGTGCTGAGCGCGTCGGCGATGCTCGGCGTGCCCGTCGCCTTCGCCATCGAGAGAGTGCTGCACCGCGACGGACTCAGGGTGGCCGAGGGGCTCTTCGCGGCGATCGCCGCGATGGTGTTCTCCTTCGCGCTCGGCGAGTGGATCCTCAAGGCCGGTCCCGAGGACCTGCGGGTCCTGCTGACCGGCGGGCGGGCCGGGGTCGAGCCGATCAACACCCTGCTCACCCCGATCATCGCCTACGTCACCGCGGTGCGGATATCCCGCCGCCCCACCTGGCGGGCGGCCCTGTGGAGCGCGGTCGCGCTCAACGCCGTCGCCCTGTTCGCGGGGCTCGCCGCGACGATCCTCGGCATCGTCGTCTCCATCCTGATCGGGCTGGCCGTCGGCTACGCCACCCTGTACGGCGTGGGCAGCCCCAACACCCGCCCCCCGGGCAGCACGGTCGTCGCGGCGCTCCGCAAGCTGGGTTTCGTCCCCGTCAAGGCCCGCAGGCTCGACGACGACCACCAGAGCAGCCGCCGCTACGCCGTCGACCTCAGGGACGGCAGCCGTCTCGACGTCACCGTCCTCGACCGTGACCGCCAGGTCGCCGGTGTGCTCTACCGCCTCTGGCGGCGCATGCGCCTCAACACCGAGACCCGCCGCAAGGCCATCCGCTCGCTCCGCGCCGAGCTGGAGCGCGAGGCCCTCATGGCGTACGCCGCGCAGGCGGCCGGAGCGAGCACCCCCAGGCTCGTCGCCACCAGCGAGATCGGCAGCGAGGCCGCACTGCTCGCCTACGAGCACGTTCCCACCCGCGCGCTCGACGACATCCCCGACAACGAGATCGACGACAACCTGCTCGCCCAGATCTGGGAGCAGGTCCTGCTGCTGCAGGTCCAGCGGCTCGCCCACCGGCGACTGACCGGCGACAGCATCCACGTCGACGGCGACGGCCGGGTCGTCCTGATGGACGCCCGAAGCGGCGAGATCGCCGCCGGTGACCTGCTGCTCCGTCTCGACGTCGCCCAGCTGCTCACCTACCTCAGCCTGCGCGTCGGCGCCCAGCGGGCGGTCGCCGCCGCCGCGGCCGTGGCCGGGTCCGGCGTGCTCGCCGACGCGCTCCCCCTGCTCCAGCGGATCGCGCTGACCCGCGAGACCAGGGCCGCGCTCACCAGGAACAAGGAGCTGCTCACCGAGATCCGCGACCGGATCGTCGAGCTCAAGCCGAAGGTCGAGGCCGAGGAGGTGCGCCTGGAGCGCTTCCGTCCCCGGACCCTGATCACCATCATCGGCACCGCGTTCGCCGCGTACTTCCTGGTCTACTACCTGACCCAGATCAACCTCAACATGATCACGTCGGCGAAGTGGAGCTGGACCGGAGTGGCGCTCGCCGCGGCGATGCTGAGCTACGTCGCGGCCGCCCTCATGCTGAGGGGGTTCGTCCCGGAGAAGCTGCCCCTCGGCCGTACCGTTCTCGCCCAGTTCGCCGGGTCGTTCGTCAAGCTCGTCGCGCCCGCCGCGGTGAGCGGGGTCGCGGTCAACACCCGCTACCTGCAAAAACGGGGTATCCCTCCGGGGCAGGCGGTGGCCAGCGTAGGGGCCTCCCAGCTCATCGGGCTCGCCTTCCACGTCGGCCTGCTGCTGCTTTTCGCCTACGTCACCGGTTCCAACACCGCCTCGTCGTTCACCCCGTCGCGCACGCTCGTGATCACGCTGCTCGCCGTGGCCGTACTGACCCTGGTCGTGTTGAGCGTCCCGCGCCTGCGCCGCCTGATCACCGCACGGCTCCGCTCACTGTTCTCCGGCGTCGTCCCGCGTCTGCTCGACATCCTCCAGTCACCTCAGAAGATCATCGAGGGCTTCGGCGGCACCCTGATGCTCACCCTGTCCTTCGTGATGTGCCTGGACGCCTGTGTCCGCGCCTTCGGGGGTTCCATCAACTTCGCCGCCGTCGCCATCGTCTTCCTCGCGGGCAACGCCATCGGCTCGGCCGCCCCGACTCCCGGCGGGCTCGGAGCCGTCGAGTTCTCCCTCACGGCCGGCCTCACCCTGGCGGGTGTGCCGCGCGAGGTGGCGGCCCCGGCCGTGCTGCTGTTCCGGTTGCTCACCTTCTGGCTGCCGGTCCTGCCCGGCTGGGCCTCGTTCACGTACCTGCAGCGAAACGAGGCGCTCTGACCTCGGCGTTCGTCCTGGGCTTTCCGCTTTCGAGAACGGTTCCGACAGGCGGAGGCCGCCGGTCACCTGGACCGGCGGCCTCCTCGGAAACGCGCGGACGGGCGGGACGGGTCAGACCTCGCTGGACCTGGCCCAGATGTTGATGCCCGCGTCAACCGCGTCCTTGTCGATCGTCTCCAGCTCCCTGTCGTCGAACGACAGGTTCTCCACCGCGGAGAGGCTGTTCTCCAGCTGCTCGACGCTGCTCGCGCCGATCAGCACCGAGGTGACGCGCCTGTCGCGCAGCGCCCACGCCAACGCCATCTGCGCCAGCGACTGACCGCGCCGGTTCGCGATCTCGTTCAGGATGCGGATGTGCCGCATCGTCTCGTCGGTGAGCATCTCCGGGGTGAGGAAGCGCCCCTGCGAGGCCCGCGACCCCTCGGGGATCCCGTTCAGGTAGCGGTCGGTCAGCATGCCCTGCGCCAGCGGCGAGAACGCGATGCAGCCCACGCCCTCCTCCTCCAGGACGTCGAGCAGCCCGCCCTCGATCCACCGGTTCAACATCGAGTACGAGGGCTGGTGGATCAGTAGCGGCGTGCCCATCTCCCGCAGGATCCGTGCCGCCTCCTTGGTGTGCTCGGGCGAGTAGGACGAGATGCCCGCGTACAGCGCCTTGCCCGACCGGACCGCGTGGTCCAGCGCGCCCATCGTCTCCTCGAGCGGGGTGTCCGGGTCGAACCGGTGGCTGTAGAAGATGTCGACGTAGTCGATCCCCATCCGCTCCAGCGACCGGTCCAGGCTGGACAGCAGATACTTGCGCGAACCCCACTCGCCGTACGGGCCCGGCCACATGTCGTAGCCCGCCTTGGTGGAGATGACCAGCTCGTCCCGGTACGGGGCGAAGTCCTCGCGGAAGTGCCGCCCGAAGTTGGTCTCCGCGCTCCCGGGCGGCGGGCCGTAGTTGTTGGCAAGATCGAAGTGGGTCACCCCCAGGTCGAAGGCCCTCCTGAGGATGTCCCGCTGGACCTCGAAGGACTTGTCGTCGCCGAAGTTGTGCCAGAGCCCCAGGGAGACGGCGGGCAGCTTGAGCCCGCTCTTGCCGACCCTGTTGTACGGCTGACGGTCGTCGTACCTGTCGTTCGCCGCGATGTACGTCACTGAGCCACCTTTGCCGTGTCGAGGATCCAGGAGAGGGTGAAGGCCTCCTCGCGCCAGGAGTCGTACCTGCCGCTGCGGCCGCCGTGTCCGGCGCCCATCTCCGTCTTGAGCAGGAACGGCCCGCCGCGCGCCACCTCGCGGAGCCTCGCGACCCACTTGGCGGGCTCGTGGTAGAAGACCCGGGTGTCGTTGAGGCTGGTGATCGCGAGGATCGGCGGATACACCCGGCCGTCCACGTTCTCGTAGGGCGTGTACGACTTCATGTACGCGTACACCTCGGGGTCGTGCAGCGGGTCGCCCCACTCGTCCCACTCGATCACGGTCAGCGGCAGCGACGGGTCGAGAATCGTGTTCAGCGCGTCCACGAACGGCACCTCCGCCACCACGCCCGCGAAGGTCTCCGGTGCGAGGTTGGCGACCGCGCCCATCAGCAGCCCGCCCGCGGAGCCACCCCTCGCGATGATCGCGCTCGACCAGCCGGAGGCGGAGAGGTGCTCGGCGGCGGCGACGAAGTCGGTGAACGTGTTCTTCTTCTGCTGGAACTTGCCGTTCTCGTACCAGTGGCGGCCCATCTCACCGCCGCCCCTCACGTGCGCGACGGCGAAGACGAAGCCCCGGTCGAGCAGGCTGAGCCTCGCGACGGAGAACGAGGGGTCGATCGAGATCTCGTAGCTTCCGTAGCCGTACAGCACGGTGGGAGCGGGCCGCTCCGTACCCTTTTTGACCACGATCGAGATCGGCACGCGGGTGCCGTCCGAGGCGGTCGCCCACTCGCGGAACTGCTCGTAGTCGGCCGGGTCGTAACCGCCCAGCACCACCTTCTGCTTGAGCAGGACCAGCTCGCCCGCGCCCAGGTCGTAGTCGTAGACCGACGGCGGGGTGATCATGCTGGTGTAGCCGAGCCGCAGCCGTCCCGTGACGAACTCCGGGTTGCCGGAAGGGGCGACGTCGTAGATCGGCTCGGGGAAGGGGATCTCGTACGCCTCCCCGCCGCGGGGCAGGATGCGGATGCCGGTGAGGCCGTCCCTGCGGAAGTGCACGACGGTGTGGCCCTCGAAGGCCTCGACGTCGAGCAGCCGGGTGTCGGCGCGGTGCTCGATGAGCGGCGTCCAGTCGCCGGGGGCGTCGAGGGGCGCGGTGGCCAGCTCGAAGTTCTCCGCGTTCCGGTTGTGCAGGACCAGGAAGTGGTCGCCCGCGTGGTCGACGCCGTACTCGACACCGGTCTCCCGGGGCCTGACGACGCGGAACTCACCGGAGGGGTTGTCGGCCTCCAGGATGCGCACCTCGCTGGTGATCTTGCTTCCGGCGGAGAGGACCAGGTAGCGCTCGCTGCGGCTGAGCCCGATGCCGACCCAGAACCGCTCGTCGGACTCCTCGTGGACGAGCACGTCGTCCTCGGCAGGGCTTCCGATCGTGTGCCGGTGGACCTGGTTGGGGCGCCACGCGTCGTCGACCGTCGTGTAGAAGAACGTCGTGCCGTCGGCGGACCAGGCGCCGCCGTAGAAGATGCCGGGAATCTCGTCGGGGAGGGTCTCGCCGGTGGCGAGGTTCTTCACCTTCAGGGTGAAGCGCTCGTCACCGGTGAAGTTGGTCGAGTAGGCCAGCAGGGTGCCGTCGGGGCTGACCGAGCTGGTGCCGATCGAGAAGAAGTCGGAGTCTCCGGCGAGCTCGTTGCCGTCGAGCATGACCTCCTCGCCGGGAAGCGACTCCCCGGCCTTCAGCTCGGGCGGCGTCTCGCCGTCCGCGGCCACCCGGCACTGGATGCCGTACTGCTTGCCCTCCTCCGTCCGCGAGTAGTACCACCAGCCGCCCTTGCGGGTGGGAACCGAGAGATCGGTCTCCAGGGTGCGTGCCTTGATCTCCTGGAAGAGCGTCTCCCGCAGGGGCTTGAGGTGGGCGGTCGCCTCCTGCGTGTAGGCGTTCTCCGCCTCCAGGTAGGCGACCACCTCCGGGTCGTCCTTGACCGTCAGCCACGCGTAGTCATCGACCACGGTGTCCCCGTGGTGCACGCGCTCGCTGGGAACCTTCTTCGCCGTCGGCGGCGTCTGGCTGCTCACTCGGCCGAGTCTATGTTTCCGCCGGTGCCTGTTCGGGTGTACCCGCTCGGTCGTCGCGCTTCGTCCCATCCGGTTTCGCCGGGTCCCCCTTGGCGCTGCCTGTCGCGCTTGGTCTGTCCCTCCGCGCGGGCACGCTCGGCCGAGGCCCTCGGGGACTTGAGCTCTCAGCCCTCGGCTCGCCGGCTCCTCCCGGCTCGGGGAGTCCGGGGAATACGGCCGCGAGGTTCGTCGTTGTGTCCTGAGCGGTCCGCGAGGGCTGCTAATCTTTCGATGTCGGCGAGGTCCGGCGCAAACCACTTTGATCACTCCGGTGACTTCCGTATGGCTTGCGTCGTGTTCGCCGATAATCCCTTTGAAGCCAACGGCCTCGGAGCTCGGTTCGCAGAGCTGCTCAGAGGCTGGTAAGTTTGAGGGGTTGCTCTGGAAACGGAGCCGCCTGAATTCCATCAGGATCTGCCAGATCGAATCAACCGGATTAAAACGAGCCGGTTTGACACGAAAAAGCGGGCCTGAAAGAATAAAGGCACAACGAAAGAACAGAATAAAACGAACGCCCCGGAGTTCTGCCGGACCGGTTGGTC
>NZ_JBEPDA010000042.1:0-43492 GCF_040299985.1 Streptosporangium sp. NPDC000563
TCCAACGCCGCCGCACACTCCGCCATCCGCGCCGCGAACACCCCCGACTCCTCCAACAGAGCCGCACCCATCCCCACCCACTGCGCCCCCTGACCCGGGAACACCCACACCGACTTCCCATCCACATCCGCCACACCGGACACCACACCGGGCACCGACTCACCCGAAGCCACCGCACCCAACCCCGCCAGCAACCCCTCACGACCGGCACCGACCACCACCGCACGGTGCTCGAACACCGACCGCGACCCCACCAGCGAGAACGCCGTATCCACCAGGCCCAGCTCGTCGCGCGCGTCCACGAACGCCGCCAGGCGACCTGCCTGCGCCCGCAGTGCCTCCTCGCTCTTGCCCGACACCACCCACGGCACCACACCCGCGGCCGGGGCCTCATCCTCGTCACGCGACTCCGCCTCAGGAGCCTCCGGTCCCTGCTCAAGGATCAGGTGCGCGTTGGTGCCGCTGATCCCGAACGACGACACACCCGCCCGCCACGGGCGCCCGGCCTCCGGCCACTCCCTGGCCTCGGTCAGCAGTTCCACCGCGCCCGAGGCCCAGTCCACGTGCGAAGACGGCGCGTCCACATGCAGCGTCTGGGGCAGCACCCCGTGCCGCATCGCCATGATCATCTTGATCACACCCGCCACACCGGCCGCGGCCTGGGTGTGACCGATGTTCGACTTGATCGACCCCAGCAGAACCGGCCGGTCCTCCGGCCGGTCCTGACCATAGGTGGCCAGCAGCGCCTGCGCCTCGATCGGGTCGCCCAGCGTCGTCCCCGTACCGTGCGCCTCCACGACGTCCACCTCGGCGGCGGTCAGCCCGGCGCCGGCAAGTGCCTGACGAATCACCCGCTGCTGCGAGGGACCGTTCGGTGCGGTCAGGCCGTTGGACGCACCGTCCTGGTTGATCGCCGACCCGCGCATCACCGCGAGCACCTCGTGGCCGTTGCGGCGGGCGTCCGACAGCCGCTCCAGCACCAGGACACCCACGCCCTCGGACCAACTCGTACCGTCCGCGGTGTCGGAGAACGCCTTGCACCGCCCATCGGCGGCCAGTCCGCCCTGGGCGCTGAAGTCGATGAACACCCCCGGCGTGGCCATCACCGTCACACCACCGGCCAGTGCCAGCGAGCACTCACCCGAGCGCAGCGCCTGCGCCGCCATGTGCATCGCCACCAGCGACGACGAACACGCCGTGTCCACCGTCACCGCCGGGCCCTCCAGACCCAGTGCGTAGGCGACACGACCGGTGACGATGCTTCCGGAGTTACCGGTGCTGACGAAGGTCATCACATCCGGCGGGAACTCGGCGCTCGACCCGTAGTCGTGGTAGATCACCCCGGCGAACACGCCGGTACGGCTGCCGCGCAGCGAGGTCGGGTCGATCCCCGCTCGCTCGATCGCCTCCCAGGACGCCTCCAGCAGCAGCCGCTGCTGCGGGTCCATCGCCAGCGCCTCACGCGGCGAGATCCCGAAGAACCCGGGATCGAAGTCGGTCGCGTCGACGAGGAATCCACCGTCGAAGTCCAGCTCGCCGCGTGCCTGCCAGCCTCGGTCCCGTGGCAGCGGGGAGATGGCGTCCTGCCCCTCGGCGACCAGTCGCCACAGATCCTCCGGAGAGCTCACCCCTCCGGGGTAGCGGCAGGCCATCGAGACGATGACGATCGGGTCGTCGGTCACCGAGGTGGCGACCACCGGGAGAATCGCGTCGCCGTGCACGCCGAGCACTTCGCTGAGCAGGTACTCGCCGAGCACGGTGGGAGTGGGGTAGTCGAAGACGAGGGTGGAGGGCAGCCGCAACCCGGTGGCGCCGTTGAGCCGGTTGCGCAGCTCAAGCGCGGTCAGCGAGTCGAAGCCCAGCTCGCGGAACTCCCGCCGGACGTCCACCGCCTCCAGCGACGGGTGCCCGAGTACGGCGGCGGCCTGAGCCCGGACCAGGTCGATCAGCACCTGGAGCTGCTTGGGGTGGTCCAGGCCGGCCAGCTGCCGCGACAGTGCCTCGCCCGCGCCACCGCCGCCGGCCGCCGACAGCGCGGCGGCCGTACGGCGGGTGCCGCGCACCAGGCCGCGCAGCAGCGGCGGCACCAGCTGAGCGGGCATCGCCGGCAGGTTCAACCGCACCGGGACCACCAGCGGTGAGTCCGAGCCCAGGGCCGCGTCGAACAGGGCGAGCCCCTGTTCGGTGGTCATCGCCGGCATCCCGGCGGCGGCCATCCGCTCCACGCTGGCCTGCGACAGTCCTCCGGTCATCCCGGTGGCCTGCGCCCAGAGTCCCCAGGTGAGCGACAGCCCCGGAAGCCCCTGCGTCTGCCGCTGGACCATCAGCGCGTCCAGCCAGGCGTTCGCCGCCGCGTAGTTGCCCTGCCCCGCGTTGCCCATCAGTCCGGCGAGCGAGGAGAACACCACGAATCCGGCCAGGTCCATGTCCCGGGTGAGCTCGTGCAGATGCCAGGCGGCGTCGACCTTCGGCCGCAGCACGTTGTCCACCCGCTCCGGCGTCAACGAGGTGATCGCTCCGTCGTCCACGATTCCGGCCGCGTGGATCACCGCGGTCAGCGGGTGATCGGCATCGATCCCGGCCAGCAGGTCGGCCACCGCGTCCCGGTCGGCCATGTCGCAGGCGGCGACGGTGACCTCGACGCCGTGCGCGATCAGCTCGGCCTGCAGCTCCACCGCCCCCGGAGCCTCCAGACCTCGGCGGCTGGTCAGCAGCAGGTGCCGCACCTTGTGCTCGGCCACCAGATGCCGGGCCAGCTCCGCACCCAGACCACCCGTACCGCCGGTGATCAACACCGTGCCCTGCGGGTCCCAGCGCCGGGGCATGGTCAGCACGATCTTGCCGGTGTGCCTGGCCTGGCTCATGAACCGGAAGGCGTCACGGCTCCGGCGCACGTCCCACGCCGTGACCGGCAACGGCCGCAGCTCACCGGTCGCGAACAGCTCCATCAGCTCGACCAGGATCTGCCGCAGCCGCTCGGCGCCGGCGTCCAGCATGTCGAACCAGTGGTACTCCAGGCCGGGGAACTGCGCCTGGTCGCGGATGTCCAGCTTGCCCATCTCCACGAACCGGCCCCCGGGACGCAGCAGTCGCGCCGAGGCGTCGATGAGATCCCCGGTCAGCGAGTTGAGCACCACGTCGATGCCCCGCTCACCGCAGACCTCGCGGAAGCGCTCCTCGAACTCCGAAGTCCTGGAGGAGGCGATGTGGTCGTCCTGGATGCCCAGGGAACGCAGTACCTCCCACTTGGCCGGACTCGCGGTGGCGAACACCTCCACGCCAAGGCGCTGCGCCAGCTGGATCGCCGCCATACCCACGCCACCGGTGCCGGCGTGCACGAGCAGCCGCTCGCCCGCCCGCAGCCTGGCCAGGTCCATCAGGCCGTAGTAGGCCGTCAGGAACGTCACCAGGATCGTCGCGGCCTGCTCGAACGAGATGCCGTCGGGGATCTTGGACAGGACGTGGGCGCTGGTGACCACCGGGCCGAACGCGCCTTCGGTCAGACAGACCACCCGGTCCCCCGGGCGCAGGTCCTCGACGCCGGGGCCGACCTCAAGCACCACGCCCGCGGCCTCGCCACCCATCTGACCGACCTTGTCCTGGAACCAGCCGAGTGCGTTCAGCCCGTCCAGCAGGTCGCGGAAGTTCACCCCCGCCGCGTGCACCGCGACCCGCACCTGACCGGCCTGCAGCGGCTCGGCCGTCTCCGCGTACGAGATGAGCTCCAGCGCGTCCAGGCTGCCCTTGGCCCGGCTGCCCAACCGCCACGCCGTACCGACCGGAGGCAACAGACCCGCACCCGAGGTCAGCGACGCCAACCTCGGCGCCCAGACCCCGCCTCCGCGCACCGCCGCCTGCGGCTCGCCGGAGGTCAGTACTCCGGCCAGCAATCCGCTCAGCGCACCGAGTCGCACCGACTCCTCGTCCACGTCCACCAGCACGAACCGGCCCGGGTTCTCCGACTGCGCGCTGCGCACCAGACCCCACACCGCCGCGGCCGCCAGATCGGTGACCGCCTCGCCCTCACCCGCCGCGACCGCGCCCCGCGTGACGAGCACCAGTCGCGACTCGGCGAACCGGTCATCGGCCAGCCACTCCTGCAACAGCCCCAGCACCCCGGCCGTCACCTGATGCGCCGATGCCACCGCGTCCGCGGTCGACGAGGTCTCGACCTCGGCCAGCACCACACCCGGCACCGCGCCCGCCTCGGCCAGCGCCGACAGGTCACGATGAACCGGGACCGACTCCCACGTACCCGCGAGACCCGGTTCGAACGCCGCGAAGCCGACCATCGCCATCGGCGCCGGGTCTGCAGCGGTGACTTCGGAGAGCGCGGTCCACTCCAGCCGGAACAGCCCGTCGCGCTCCGTCGCGTGGTCACCGCTCGCGGCGGCGAGCTGACCGGGGGAGAACGGGCGCAGCACCAGCGAACGCGCCGACAGCACCGGCTCCCCTGCGGCGTCCACCGCCGTCAGCGTGGCCGAGTCGGCAGCGGTCCGGCTCATCCGAATGCGCAGCATCGCCGCGCCACCGGCGTGCAGGCTCACCTCGCTCCAGGAGAACGGCAGCCGACCGCCCTCGGAATCGTCCAGCCCGGCGAAGGCCACCGCGTGCAGCGCCGCGTCCAGCAGCGCCGGATGCACCCCGAACGAACCCGCACTCGACTGCGCCTGCTCGGGCAGGACGATCTCGGCGAACACCTCACCGTCGGCGCCCTGCCAGGCCGCCCGCAGCCCCTGGAACACCGGGCCGTACTCGAACCCGCTCGCGGCGAGCCCTTCGTACAGCCCGCCCACCTCGATGGCGGTCGCCCCCTGCGGGGGCCACACGGACGCGTCGAACGGCGCGACCTCGGAAGCCCCGGTCGCGAGCGTGCCGGTCGCGTGCCGCACCCACGGCACGTCGTCGGCGGCCTGCGCCGGCCGCGCGTAGACGCTCACACTCCGGTGGCCCGTCTCCTGCGCGGCCCCCACCCACACCTGCACCGCGACGGCGTCGCTCTCGCCCAGCACCAGCGGCGCGACCAGCGTGAGCTCCTCGACCACGTCGCAACCGACCTGGTCACCGGCACGGATCGCCAGCTCCAGGAAACCTGTGCCCGGGAAGATCACCGTTCCGGCCACCGCGTGGTCGGCCAGCCACGGATGCGACGAGAGCGACAAGCGTCCGGTCAGCAGCACCCCGTCGGAATCGGCCAGGCCCACCGCCGCGCCCAGCAGCGGGTGTCCGGCTGTAGCCAGCCCGGCCGCGGCCACGTTGCCCACCGAGGAGCCTGCCCCCTCGGGCCAGTACCGCTGGTGCTCGAAGGGATAGGTCGGCAGATCGACCCGGCGCCCGCGCGGGAGCACCGTCTGCCAGTTCACCGGCACCCCGTGTACGTGCAGACGGGCCAGCGCCTCGGTAACGGACTCGTGCTCGTCTCTGTCCCTGCGCAGTACCGGCACCAGCACCACGTCCGGGTCCGGCTCCACGTCAGAACCGGACGTCGCGGCAGTCGGGTCCGGGTCGGTCGTCAGCGTGTCCTGGGCCATCGCGGTGAGCACCCCGTCGGGGCCGAGCTCCAGATACGCCCGCACACCCTGCGCACGCAGAGTGCTCACGCCATCGGCGAACCGCACCGCGCCGCGGACCTGGTCGACCCAGTAGTCGGGCGAGCACAACTGCTCGGCTGTCGCCGCCTGTCCGGTCAGGGTCGACACGATCGGGGTCCTCGGCGCCCCGTAGGTGAGCCTGCTCGCCAACGTGCGGAAGTCCTCCAGCATCGGGTCCATCAGCGGCGAGTGGAACGCGTGCGACACCCGCAACCGCTTCGTGCGCACCCCTCGTTCCTCCAGGGCTGCGGCGATGTCGAGGACCGGCTGCTCAGCCCCGGAGATCACCACCGAGGTGGGGCCGTTCACCGCCGCGATGGACACCTGGTCTTCGCGTCCGGCGAGCAGCCCTGCGACCTGCTCCTCGGAGGCCTGCACCGCCACCATCGCCCCACCCTCGGGCAGCGCCTGCATCAACCGCGCCCGACCCGCCACCAACGCACACGCATCGGCCAGCGACAACACCCCCGCCACATGCGCAGCGACGATCTCCCCAACCGAGTGACCGGCCAGCACATCCGGCCGGATCCCCCACGAGGACACCAGCCGGAACAACGCCGTCTCCACCGCGAACAACGCCGGCTGCGCCCACCCGGTCCGATCCAGCGCCTCCGCCTCCGCAGACCCCGGCTCGGCGAACAGCACCTCACGCAACGACCCCTCAAGCAGCGGATCCAGCTCGGCGATCACCGCGTCCAACGCCGCCGCGAACACCGGGAACCGCCCATACAGCTCCCGGCCCATCCCGGCCCGCTGCGACCCCTGACCGGTGAACAGGAACGCCAGCTGCGGCTCACCCGCGGCCACCCCGCGCACCACACCCGCACCCGGCAGACCCTCGGCCAACGCCCCCAGCCCGGCCAGCACCCCCTCACGACCATCGGCCAGCACCACCGCCCGATGCTCGAACGCCGGACGGGTCGTGACCAGTGAGAACGCCGTATCGGTGAGCGCCACCTCACGACGGCCCTCCACATGCGAGGCCAGCCGATCCGCCTGCGTCCGCAACGCCCCTGCCGTACGAGCCGACACCAGCACCGGCAGCACATCCGCACCCGCGGCCGGCGCATCGTCCCGCGCCACCGTTTCGGCTTCGATACGCAGGGTTGCCGGCCCCTGCTCAAGGATCACGTGCGCGTTGGTGCCGCTGATCCCGAACGACGACACACCCGCCCGACGCGGACGACCCGTCTGCGGCCACTCCGTCGCCTCGGTCAGCAACTCCACCGCACCCGAGGCCCAGTCCACATGCGACGACGGCTCGTCCACGTGCAACGTCCTGGGCAGCACACCGTGCTGGAGAGCCAGCACCATCTTGATCACACCGGCCACACCGGCAGCCGCCTGGGTGTGACCGAAGTTCGACTTGATCGCACCCAGCAGCAGCGGCCTGTCCTCGTCCCGGTCCTTGCCGTAGGTCGCCAGCAGGGCCTGGGCCTCGATCGGGTCACCCAGCTTGGTACCCGTACCGTGCGCCTCCACCGCGTCCACCTCGGACGCCGAGAGCCCGGCGCCTGCAAGCGCCTGGCGGATCACCCGCTGCTGAGACGGACCGTTCGGCGCCGTCAGGCCGTTCGACGCACCGTCCTGGTTGATCGCCGATCCGCGAACGATCGCGAGCACCTCGTGCCCGTTGCGGCGGGCGTCCGACAGCCGCTCCAGCACCAGCATGCCCAGGCCCTCGGACCAGGTGGTGCCGTCCGCGGTGTCGGAGAACGCCTTGCACCGTCCATCGGGGGCCAATCCCCCCTGCGCGCTGAAGCCGATGAACCCGATCGGGGTGGTCATCACCGTGGCACCGCCGGCCAGCGCCAGGCTGCACTCACCCGACCTCAGCGCCTGTGCCGCCATGTGCATCGCCACCAGCGACGACGAACACGCCGTGTCCACGGTCACCGCAGGACCTTCCAGGCCCAGCGTGTACGACAGGCGGCCCGACAGCACGCTGGCCGACATACCGGTGATGGCGTGGCCTTCCACATCTGCCGGGGTGTTCATCATCAGGCTCATGTAGTCCTGACCGTTGGTGCCCACGAACACCCCGGTGGAACTGCCCTTCAGTGAGAGCGGGTCGATCCCGGCCCGCTCGACCGCCTCCCACACCCCCTCCAGCAACAGACGCTGCTGCGGATCCATCGCCAGCGCCTCACGCGGCGAGATCCCGAAGAACCCGGCATCAAACCCCGCCACATCCGCCAGGAACCCACCCTGGACATCCACCCCCGTCCCCGACAACATCCCCAGATTCCAGCCTCGATCGGCCGGGACCGGCGAGATCGCGTCCTCACCCTCGACCAGCAACCGCCACAACCCCTCCGGCGAGTTCACCCCACCGGGGAAGCGACAGCTCATCCCCACGATCACGATCGGATCATCGGCCACCGACACCCTCGGCCCGGCCACCACACCCGACCCGACCGCCACCTCCTGGCGGCCCAGCAACTCCGACACCAAGAACCGCGCCAGCACGGTCGGCGTCGGATAGTCGAACACCAACGTCGCCGGCAACCGCAACCCCGTGGCGACATTCAGCCGGTTACGCAGATCCACCGCCGTCAGCGAGTCAAAGCCCAGCTCACGGAACTCCCGCCCAGGCTGAACCGCCTCCCCCGAAGCGTGCCCCAGCACCACCGCCGCCTGCGCCCGCACCAACTCCACCACCAGCCGAACCTGCTCGGCCTCACCCAACCCCGCCAACCGCCGCAACAACTCCGAATCCCCACCCGCGAGGACGGAAACCGCCGACCGACGGCCCGCACGCACCAGGCCACGCATCAGATGCGGCAGTTCGGCGAGTGTGCGCAGGACCGACAGCTCCAGTCGCGCCGCCACCACAGCCGCGTGATCCGACACCGCCGCCCGCTCGAACGCCGCGAGCCCCTGCTCGGCCGAGAGCGCCGGCATCCCCGCCCGCGCCATCCGCCGCAGATCGACCGCGCCCAGCGTGCCGGTCATCCCGGTCTCCTGCGCCCACAGGCCCCAGGCCAGCGACAGCCCCGCCAGCCCCTCGGCCCGGCGCTGCCGGGCCAGAGCGTCGAGGAACGCGTTCGCCGCCGCGTAGTTACCCTGACCCGCGTTGCCCATCACCCCCGCCATCGACGAGAACACCACGAACGCCGCGAGATCCGCGTCACGGGTGAGCTCGTGCAGATACCAGGCCGCGTCGACCTTGGGACGCAGCACCGCGTCCAGCCGCTCGGCCGTCAGCGACGGAATCGTGCCGTCATCCAGCACACCCGCGGTGTGAATCACCGCGGTCAGCGGGTGCTCGTCGTCCACCTGCGCCAGCAGAGCCGCCACCGCGTCCCGATCCGCCATGTCACAGGCCGCGATCGTGACCTCGACCCCGTGCGCGATCAACTCCGCCCGCAACTCCACCGCACCCGGAGCGTCCAGCCCTCTTCTGCTGGTCAGCACCAGATGACGCACCCCACGCTCGGCCACCACGTGCCGCGCGAACAGCGCACCCAGACCACCGGTACCACCGGTGATCAGAACGGTTCCCTCCGGATCCCAGACCCGACCGACATCCTCACCGGAAACCTCTGCCGGAACCTCACCGGACACCACCCGCGCCAAACGCGGCACCAACACCCCACCCTCGCGTACCGCCACCTGCGGCTCACCCGAGACCAACACTCCCGGCAGCACACCGGGCAAGGACTCCTGTCCGTCCACGTCGACCAAGCCGAACCGGCCAGGGTTCTCCGACTGAGCGCTACGGATCAGCCCTCGCGCCGCCGCAGCCGGCAGATCGGTGATCGTCTCGCCGTCGCCCGCCGCGACCGCGCCCCGGGTGACGAACACCAGCCGCGACTCGGCGAACCGCTCCTCGGCCAGCCACCGCTGCACCACATCCAGAACGTGAGCGGTGAGCGCATGCGCCGACTCCACCACCCCGACCGCCGGGTCGGAGACCGCCTCGGCCAGCACCACCGCCGGCACCGGGCCCGCCTCGGCCAGCGACGACAGATCCGCGTGCACCGGAAGGCCACCCGGCTCCCCGTCCGCCCGCAGCGTGGAGGCGACACCCAAAGTGTCCGGGCCGAGGATCCCCACCGACACCTCACCGGCCTCCGGCAAAGTGCCCGCGAGCCCCCACTCCACCCGGAACAACGCATCCTGGCTGACTCCGCGACCGTCGGAGACCCCCAGCTGCTCGGCCGGGACCGGCCGCAACACCACCGACCGCGCCGACAGCACCGGCGCACCCGTCACATCCGCCGCCAGCAGCGACACCGCATCCGTGTCTGTCCTGGCCAGCCGCACCCGCAGCACCGACGCCCCGCCCGCGTGCAGGCACACCCGCTCCCACGAGGAGGGCAACCGGCCCCCCTCCACCGGCTCCAGCCCGGCGAAGGTCACCGCGTGCAGCGCCGCGTCCAGCAGCGCCGGATGCACCCCGAACGAAGCGGCTCCACCGATCTGCTCGGGCAGCCTCACCTCGGCGAAGATCTCACCGTCGCGACGCCACGCCGCCCGCAACCCCTGGAACGCCGGACCGTAGGCGAAACCGTCCTCGGCCAGCTCCTCGTACAAGCCGTCCAGCTCGATCTCGGTAGCGCCGACCGGCGGCCACGTCGCCGCGTCGAGCGGCACGACCTCGGAAGCACCGGTCGCCAACGTGCCGGTCGCGTGCCGCACCCACGGCACCTCCTCGGCCGCATCCGCCGAACGGGCGTAGACACTCACGCTCCGCCGACCGGTCTCCTCCGGCGCACCCACCGCGATCTGGACCACGACCGCGTCGTCCTCGCCCAGCACCAGCGGAGCGTCCAGGATCAACTCCTCGACCACCTCGCAGCCGACCTGGTCACCGGCACGCACCGCCAGCTCCACGAACGCCGAACCGGGCACCAGCACCGAGCCCGCCACCACGTAGTCGGCCAGCCACTGCTGCGACGAGAGTGACAAGCGGCCCGTCAGCAACACACCGTCGGAATCGGCCAGGCCCACCGCCGCGCCCAGCAGCGGATGACCCGTCGCGGCCAGGCCCAGAACACGGGCATCACCGCTCTGCCGCGCGTTCGGCCAGAACCGCTGGTGCTGGAAGGCGTAGGTGGGCAGATCCACCCTGCGGCCACCGGTCAGCACCTGCAACCAGTCCACCGTCACACCACGCACGAACAGCTCCGCCGCCGAGACCAGCACCCGCTCCAAACCGCCCTCGTCACGGCGCAACGTCCCGGCGATCACGGTGGTGGCATCGGTCTCGTCCACACACTCACCGATACCGACCGTCAGCACCGGATGCGGACTCACCTCGACAAACACCCGATACCGCTGCTCCAGCAACTGCCCGACCGCCGGAGCGAAGCCCACCGTGCGCCGCAGGTTCTCACACCAATACCCGGCCCCCAACTCCGGACCCTCCACCCACTGACCCGTCACGGTCGACAGCATCGGCACCCGCACCGGCTGCGGCGCCACCCCCGCCAGAACCCCGGCCAGCTCTTCGGCGATCAGATCCACCTGCGCCGAATGCGAGGCGTAATCCACCGCGATCCGCCGCACCCGAACATTCTCAGCGGAAAGGCTTTCGACCAGCTCCTCGACCGCCGCGACCTCACCGGCCACCACCACCGAACTGGGGCCGTTGACCGCCGCCACCGAGATCCGCCCGTCCCACGCCGCCACCCGCTCGGTGACCTGCTCGACCGGCAGCGCCACCGACGCCATCGCCCCACGCCCGGACAGTTCCTCGCCGATCAACCGGCTGCGCAACGCCACCACCCGGGCGCCGTCCTGCAACGACAACCCACCGGCCACCACCGCCGCCGCGATCTCCCCCTGCGAATGACCCACCACCGCGTCCGCACGAACACCCAGCGACTCCCACACCGCCGCCAACGACACCATCACCGCGAACGAGGTCGGCTGCACCACATCCACCCGATCCAGCGACGGAGCACCCTCCACACCCCGCACCACATCCAGCAACGACCAGTCCACGAACGGCTCCAACGCCGCCGCACACTCCGCCATCCGCGCCGCGAACACCGCCGACTCCTCCAACAGAGCCGCACCCATCCCCACCCACTGCGCCCCCTGACCCGGGAACACCCACACCGACTTCCCATCCACATCCGCCACACCGGACACCACACCGGGCACCGACTCACCCGAGGCAACCGCCCCCAGCCCTGTCAGGAGATCCCCGCCGACCACCACGGCCCGGTGCTCGAACGCCGACCGCGACGACACCAGCGAGAACGCCACATCGGTCAGCCCAAGAGCGGGCTCGCCCTCCAGGTACGACACGAGCCGCCCGGCCTGGGCCCGCAGCGCCTCACCCGTACGACCCGACACCACCATCGGAACCACGTCCGCAGCCGGTACCAGGTCCTGCGAAGGAGCCACCGCCGGAGCCTCGGGCCCCTGCTCGATGATCACGTGCGCGTTGGTGCCGCTGATCCCGAACGACGACACACCCGCCCGACGCGGACGACCTGTCTTCGGCCACTCCGTCGCCTCGGTCAGCAACTCCACCGAGCCAGAGGCCCAGTCCACATGCGACGACGGCTCATCCACGTGCAACGTCCGAGGCAGCACACCGTGCTGGAGAGCCATCACCATCTTGATCACACCCGCCACACCGGCCGCCGCCTGAGTGTGACCGAAGTTCGACTTGATCGACCCCAGCAGCAGCGGACGGTCCTCGTCCCGATCCTGCCCATAGGTCGCCAGCAGCGCCTGCGCCTCGATCGGGTCGCCCAGCGTGGTGCCGGTGCCGTGGCCCTCGACCGCGTCCACCTCGGTGAAGGACAAGCCCGCGCCGGCGAGCGCCTGACGGATCACCCGCTGCTGAGAAGGACCGTTCGGCGCCGTCAACCCGTTGGACGCACCGTCCTGGTTCACCGCCGAACCCCGCACCACCGCCAGCACCTGGTGGCCGTTGCGGCGGGCGTCCGACAACCGCTCCAGCACCAGCATGCCCACACCCTCGGAGTAGCTGGTGCCGTCCGCGGTGTCGGCGAAGGACTTGCACCGGCCGTCGCCTGCCAGCCCTCCCTGGGTGCTGAAGTCGATGAACACCGCCGGGGTGGCCATCACGGTCGCGCCACCGGCCAGTGCCAGGTCGCAGTCACCCGAGCGCAGTGCCTGCGCCGCCATGTGCAGGGCCACCAGTGACGACGAACACGCCGTGTCCACCGTCACCGCAGGACCCTCCAGGCCCAGCGCGTACGAAATCCGGCCGGTCGCGACGCTGCCCGCCGTACCGGTACCGAGGAAGCCCATCGCCTCCGGCGGGAACTCCGCGCTCATCCCGTAGTCGTGGTAGAAGATACCGGCGAACACGCCGGTGCGGCTGCCGCGCAACGAGATCGGGTCCACACCCGTCCGCTCGATCGCCTCCCACGACGTCTCCAGCAGCAGGCGCTGCTGCGGGTCCATCGCCAGCGCCTCACGCGGCGAGATCCCGAAGAACCCGGGGTCGAACTGCGTGGCGCTCTCCAGGAAGCCACCCTCGCGCACATAGCTGGTGCCCCGGCTCTCCCGGTCCGGGTTGTACAGCGCCCCCAGATCCCAGCCTCGCGTGGTCGGGAACTCGGAGATCGCATCTCCGTCCTCGGAGACCAGCCGCCACAGATCCTCCGGTGAGTCGACCTCGCCCGGGAAGTGGCAGGCCATGCCCACGATCACGATCGGATCGTCGTTCAGCGGCATGACGGGTGCCGGAATGATCGCGTCAGCGTGCTCGCCGAGCAGTTCGGCCAGCAGGAAGTCCGCCAGCGCGGTCGGTGTCGGGTAGTCGAACACCAGCGTGGACGGCAACCGCAGCCCCGTCGCCGCGTTCAGCCGGTTACGCAACTCGACCGCGGTCAGGGAGTCGAAGCCCAGCTCACGAAACTCCCGACGCACCTCCACCATGTCGGACGAGGCATGACCCAGCACCATCGCCGCCTCGACACGCACCAGGTCCACCAGCACCTCGGCCCGCTCGGCCGCCCCCAACGGAGCCAACCGCTGCAACAACGTCGCGGCCACCACCGAACCCGACGCCGCCGACCGCCGACCACCCCGCACCAGACCACGCAACAACGCCGGCACCTCGCCGTGGGCGCGCAGCACCGCGAGCTCCAACCGGAGCGGGATCACCACCGACCGGGCCACCCGTCCGGCGGCGTCGAACAGTGCCAGTCCTTGCTCCACCGAGAGCGGCGGCATGCCCGTACGGGTGATCCGCCGCATGTCGGCGTCACTCAGCGTGCCGGTCATTCCGGTGTCCTGGGTCCAGGCTCCCCAGGCCAGTGAGAGCGCGGGCAGCCCTTCGGCCCTGCGTGCCTGCGCCAAGGCGTTGAGGAACGTGTTCGCGGCCGCGTAGTTGCCCTGGCCGGGTGCTCCCATGACACCCGACAGGGACGAGTAGGTGATGAACGCCGCCAGATCCAGTTCCCGGGTGAGTTCGTGCAGGTGCCAGGCGGCGTCGACCTTGGGCCGCAGGACCCTGCCCAGCCGCTCCGGGGTCAGTGACGGGATCGTCGCGTCTTCCAGCACACCGGCGGTGTGAATGACCGCGGTCAGCGGATGGTCGGCATCGATCCCGGCCAGCAGAGCCGCCACCTGGTCGCGGTCGGCCATGTCACAGGCCGCGATCGTGACCTCGACCCCATGCGCGATCAACTCCGCCTGCAACTCCACCGCACCCGGAGCCTCCAAGCCCCGACGGCTGGTCAGCACCAGATGCCGCACCCCACGCTCGGCCACCACATGCCGAGCCAGACTCCCCCCCAGACCACCGGTACCACCAGTGATCAACACCGTCCCCTCCGGATCCCACGACCGCCCCACCTCCTCAGCAGGCGCCACCCGCACCAGACGCGGCACCAACACCCCACCCTCACGCACCGCCACCTGCGGCTCACCCGAAACCAGCACCCCCGCCGGCACCGACGACGACAACCCACCATCACCATCAACGTCGACATCGACCAGCACGAACCGGCCCGGATTCTCCCACTGCGCCGACCGCACCAACCCCCACACCGCCGCAGCCGCCAGATCAACGACCACATCACCATCCCGCGCCTCGACCGCACCCCGAGTCACGAACACCAACCGCGAACCGACGAACCGCCCATCGGCCAACCACTCCTGCAACAACCCCAGGACCTGCGCGACCACCGCGTGCGTCGACCCCACCACGTCCTCGGCATCGGCCGACCCCACCGAGACCATGACCACATCCGGCGCCGAATCCAGCGAGGCGAGTTCTCCACTCAGCTCGACCACGTCCGCCCTGGGCTCCGCATCCCCCGCCTCCGGCAACGAGACCCAGTCCACCCCGAACAGCGAGTCCCGCTCCACACCACGCCCCCCACCGGCGCCGACCAGCTGGTCGGGGGTGAAGGGACGCACGATCAACGACCGCGCCGACAGCACCGGCTCTCCCGCCAGGTCCACCGCCGTCAGCGAGACCGAGTCGGCACCCGTCCTGGTCAGCCGGACCCGCAGCAGCGCCGCCCCGCCCGCGTGCAGGCTCACCTCACCCCAGGAGAACGGCAGCCAACCTCCCTCGACCACGTCGAGACCTGCGAAGCTCACCGCGTGCAACGCCGCGTCCAGCAGCGCCGGATGCACCCCGAACGAACCCGCACTCGAGGTCGCCTGCTCCGGCAGGGCGACCTCGGCGAAGATCTCCCCATCGCGCCGCCACGCGGACCGCAGCCCCTGGAACACCGGACCGTAGCCCAGCCCCCGAGTGGCCAGTTCGTCGTACAGCCCGTCCAGCTCGATCGCCGTCGCACCCTGCGGGGGCCACACGGACGCGTCGAACGGCACGGCGGCCCGCCCGCCCGTGGCGAGCGTGCCGGTGGCGTGCCGCACCCACGGCACATCGTCGGCGGCCGACGCCGACCGGGAATAGACGTTCACCGCACGCCGGCCACTCTCCTCCGGCGCACCCACCGCGATCTGCACCACGACCGCGTCGTCCTCGCCCAGCACCAGCGGCGCCGCCAGCGTCAGCTCCTCCACCACGTCACAGTCGACCTGGTCACCGGCCCGCACCGCCAGCTCAAGGAACCCGGTACCCGGGAAGATCACCATCCCGGCCACCGTGTGATCGGCGAGCCACGGATGCGACGAGAGCGACAACCGGCCCGTCAACACCACCCCGTTGGAATCGGCCAGACCCATCGCCGCGCCCAGCAGCGGATGATCCGTCGCTGCCAGCCCGGCCGCGGCCACATTCCCCGCACCGGAACCGGTGCTCTCGGGCCAGAACCACTGGTGCTGGAAGGCGTAGGTGGGCAGATCCACCCTGCGGCCACCGGTCAGCACCTGCAGCCAGTCCACCGTCACACCACGCACGAACAGCTCCGCCGCCGACGTCAGCACCCGCTCCAGGCCGCCCTCGTCACGGCGCAGCGTCCCGGCGATCACAGCCTCCACCTCGGCCGCGTCCACACACTCACCGACCCCGACCGTCAGCACCGGATGCGGACTCACCTCGACAAACACCCGATACCGCTGCTCCAGCAACTCTCCGACCGCCGGAGCGAAGCCCACCGTGCGCCGCAGGTTCTCACACCAATACCCGGCCTCCAGCTCCGGCCCTTCCAGCCACTGACCGGTCACCGTCGACAGCATCGGCACCCGCACCGACTGCGGCACCACCCCCGCCAGCACCTGCGCCAGTTCTTCGCCGATCAGATCCACCTGCGCCGAATGCGAGGCGTAATCCACCGCGATCCGCCGCACCCGAACATTCTCAGCGGAAAGGCTTTCGACCAGCTCCTCGACGGCTTGAACCTCACCGGCCACCACCACCGAACTGGGGCCGTTGACCGCCGCCACCGACACCCCCTCGATCAAGGCGGCCTCAACCCGCTCGACCGGCAGCGCCACCGACGCCATCGCCCCCAACCCCGCCAACCGCTCACCGATCAACCGACTGCGCAACGCCACCACGCGGGCGCCATCGGACAACGACAGGCCACCGGCCACCACCGCCGCCGCGATCTCACCCTGCGAATGACCCACCACCGCGTCCGCACGAACACCCAGCGACTCCCACACCGCCGCCAACGACACCATCACCGCGAACGAGGTCGGCTGGACCACATCCACCCGATCCAGCGACGGAGCACCCTCCACACCCCGGACCACATCCAGCAGCGACCAGTCCACGAACGGCTCCAACGCCGCCGCACACTCCGCCATCCGCGCCGCGAACACCGCCGACTCCTCCAACAGAACCGCACCCATCCCCACCCACTGCGCCCCCTGACCCGGGAACACCCACACCGACTTCCCATCCACATCCGCCACACCGGACACCACACCACCGGGCACCGACTCACCCGAAGCCACCGCACCCAACCCCGCCAGCAAACCCTCACGACCCGCACCGACCACCACCGCACGGTGCTCGAACACCGACCGCGACCCCACCAGCGAGAACGCCGTATCCACCAGCGCCACCTCACGATGGCCCTCCACATGCGAGACCAGCCGCTCGGCCTGCGCCCGCAGCGCCTCACCCGTACGACCCGACACCACCAGCGGAACCGCCGGCGGCTCAGTCTCCGCACCGGGCGGCACGTCACCGTCCTGCGGACGGGCCACCGTCGCGGCCTCAAGCTGCTCGATGATCACGTGCGCGTTGGTGCCGCTGATCCCGAACGACGACACACCCGCCCGACGCGGACGACCCGTCTGCGGCCACTCCGTCGCCTCGGTCAGCAACTCCACCGAGCCAGAGGCCCAGTCCACATGCGACGACGGCTCATCCACATGCAGCGTCCTGGGCAGCACCCCGTGCCGCATCGCCATGATCATCTTGATCACACCGGCCGCACCCGCCGCCGCCTGGGTGTGACCGAGGTTCGACTTGATCGACCCCAGCAGCAGCGGACGGTCCTCGTCCCGGTCCTTGCCGTAGGTGGCGAGCAGTGCCTGAGCCTCGATCGGGTCACCCAGAACGGTACCGGTCCCGTGGCCCTCGACCGCGTCCACCTCGTTCGGCGACAACCTCGCCCCGGCGAGCGCCTGACGGATGACGCGCCGCTGCGAGGGACCGTTCGGCGCCGTCAGACCATTCGACGCACCGTCCTGGTTCACCGCAGAACCCCGCACCACCGCGAGCACCTCGTGACCGTTGCGGCGGGCGTCCGACAGCCGCTCCAGCACCAGCATGCCCACACCCTCGGACCAGCCCGCGCCGTCGGCGGCGTCCGAGTACGACTTGCACCGCCCGTCGCCGGCGAGGCCGCCCTGACCGGTGAAGTCGATGAACGGGCTGGGGGTGGCCATCACGGTCACACCGCCGGCCAGCGCCAGCGAGCAGTCACCGCCGCGCAGCGCCTGCGCGGCCAGGTGCAGCGCGACCAGCGACGACGAACACGCCGTGTCCACCGTCACCGCAGGCCCTTCCAGGCCCAGCGTGTAGGAGATGCGGCCGGTCGCGACGCTGCCCGCGGTGCCGGTGCCCATGAAGCCGACCACGTCCGCCGGGAACGGCATGCTGGTCGCGTAGTCGTGGTACATGACCCCGGCGAACACGCCGGTGCGGCTGCCGCGCAGCGAGGTCGGGTCGATCCCGGTGCGCTCGATCGCCTCCCAGGTGGTCTCCAGCAGCAGCCGCTGCTGGGGGTCCATCGCGAGCGCCTCACGCGGCGAGATCCCGAAGAAGCCGGGATCGAACTCTCCCGCCTCGTGCAGGAAGCCGCCCGCCTCCACGTAGTTCACGGCCCGGCTCTCGGTGCTCCCCTCCAGAGAGCCGCGGCTCCAGCCGCGCGTCGTCGGGAAGGGGGTGATCGCGTCCCCGCCCTCGCTGACCAGTCGCCACAGGTCCTCCGGAGAGGTGACCCCGCCCGGGTAGCGGCAGGCCATGCCCACGATCACGATCGGGTCGTCCGCGACCGGTACCACCGACGCGGGGATGACCACGTCGGCGTCCTCACCGAGCAGTTCGGACAGCAGGAACTCCGCCAGCGTGGCCGGCGTCGGGTAGTCGAACACCAGGGTGGCCGGCAGGCGCAGCCCGCTCACCGTGTTCAGCCGGTTGCGCAGTTCGACGGCGGTGAGGGAGTCGAAGCCCAGCTCGCGGAACTCCCTGCGCACCTCCACGGTCTCCGGCGACGCGTGCCCGAGCACGACCGCCACCTCGGTACGCACCAGATCCAGCAGGACCTCGGTGCGCTCCGCCAGGCCCAGCGGGGCGAGCCGCTGCAGCAGCGTCGCGGCCACCACCGAGCCCGACGCCGCCGACCGGCGCCCACCCCGTACCAAACCGCGCAGCAGCGCCGGCACGTCACTCTGCGTCCGCAGCGACGGCAGGTGCAGCCGGACGGGAACCAGCACCGCCTGTTCAAGCGCGACGGCGGCCTCGAACAAGGCCAGGCCCTGCTCCAGCGACAGCGACGGCATCCCCGCCCGCGCCATCCTGCGCATGTCGGTGTCGTCCAGCGTGCTGGTCATTCCGACGTCCTGGGTCCAGGCGCCCCAGGCCAGCGAGAGCGCGGGCAGTCCCTCGGCCCGCCGGTGCTGGGCCAGCGCGTCCAGGAAGACGTTGGCTGCGGCGTAGTTGCCCTGTCCCGCGTTGCCCATCACCCCGGCCAGCGAGGAGAACAGCACGAACGCCGCCAGGTCCAGGTCCCGGGTCAGCTCGTGCAGGTGCCAGGCCGCGTCCACCTTCGGCCGCAGCACTCCTGCCAGCCGCTCCGGCGTGAGCGAGGTGATCATGCCGTCGTCCAGCACACCGGCGGTGTGGATCACCGCGGTCAACGGGTGCTCGGCCGGCACCTCTGCCAGCAGCGCCGCCACCGCGTCACGGTCGGCCATGTCGCACGCCGCGATCGTGACCTCGACGCCGTGCGCGACCAGCTCCGCCTGCAACTCCACCGCACCGGGCGCGTCCAGGCCCCGGCGGCTGGTCAGCAGCAGGTGCCGCACCCCGCGTTCGGCCACCACGTGCCGCGCGAACTGCGCTCCCAGACCACCGGTACCACCGGTGATCAGCACCGTGCCGGCCGGGTCCCAGGGCTGTCCGGCCTCATCGGCCGGTGCCACCCGCGCCAGGCGCGGGACCCGCACCCCGCCCTCACGGACCGCCGCCTGCGGCTCGCCGGAGGCCAGCACTGCGGCCAGTACGGACGAGGACGGCTCGTCGTCGACGTCGACCAGGACGAAGCGGCCCGGGTCCTCCCACTGAGCCGACCGCACCAGCCCCCACACCGCGGCGGCCGCCAGGTCCGCGACGGTCTCGCCCTCGCTCGTCGTGACGGCACCCCTGGTCACGAAGACCAGCCGGGAACGGCGGCAGCGGTCGTCGGCCGACCATGCCTGCAGCAGGCCCAGCGCCGCGGCGGTCAGCTCGTGAACCCCGGCGACCACGTCGCCCCGCTCAGTGGAACCGGCCGCGACGGTCACCGTCTCCGGGACGGTCTCCAGCGCCGCCAGCGCCGCCGCCGGATCCGACGCCAGATCCAGGACGGGCTCGACCGGGTCGAGCCCGGTGCCGTCCTCCGTCGTCGTCTCGGACGACGCCGTCCAGGTCAGCTGGAACAGCGAGTCCCGGTACAGGTCGCCGCCGCCGACGGTCAGTTGGTCGGCCGCGACCGGTCGCAGCACCAGGGAACGCGCCGACAGCACCGGCTCCCCCGCGCCGTCCACCGCGATCACCGAGACCGCGTCACCACCGGTCCTGGCCACCCGCACCCGCAGCACCGACGCGCCACCGGCGTGCAGGCACACCTCACCCCAGGAGAACGGCATCCGGCCGCTCTCGGAGTCGTCCAGGCCGACGAAACTCACCGAGTGCAGCGCCGCGTCCAGCAGCGCGGGATGCATCCCGAACGAACCCGCACTCGACTGCGCCTGCTCGGGCAGGACGACCTCGGCGTACACCGCGCCGTCCGTGCCCCGCCAGGCCGCGCCCAGTCCCTGGAACACCGGCCCGTAGTGGAACCCGCCCGCGGCGAACCGGTCGTAGAGGTCGTCCAGCCGGATGGCCGTCGCGTCACGCGGCGGCCACACCGCCGCGTCGAAGCCGGCCGCGATGTCGGCGAGCGAGCGAGAGCGGCCGTCGGCCACGGCCAGTACGCCGGTGGCGTGCCGCACCCACGGCTCGTCGTCGGCGGCCTCGGCCGGGCGGGCGTAGACGCTCAGGTTGCGGCGGCCGGACTCCGCCGCCGCGCCCACCCACACCTGCACCGCGACGGCGTCCCGCTCGCCCAGCATCAGCGGCGCGGTGAGGGTGAGCTCCTCGACCAGGTCGCAGCCGACCTGGTCACCGGCACGGATCGCCAGCTCGAGGAACCCGGTACCCGGGAAGATCACCGTTCCGGCCACCGCGTGGTCGGCCAGCCACGGATGCGTCCGCAGCGACAGCCTGCCGGTGAGCAGGACTCCGGCCGAGTCGGCCAGACCGACCGCGGCGCCCAGCAGCGGGTGCCCAGCGGAGGCCAGGCCAGCCGCCGCCACGTTCCCCGGCTGGGAGCCGACCACGTCGGGCCAGAACCGCTGACGCTGGAACGCGTACGTCGGCAGGTCGATCCGATGCCCACCCCGGAGCACCGCCCGCCAGTCCACCGGCACTCCGCGCACGTGCAGCTCGGCCAGGGCCGTCATGATCGACGACTGCTCGTCGCGGTCGCCGCGGAGCACCGGCGCGAGTACCGCGTCGGCGCCGGAGAGCTGGGCGGGCGAGTCCTGGGCGGTGAGCTCGGCCAGGGTGTCGGCGGCCATCGCGGTGAGCACCCCGTCCGGCCCGAGTTCCACGTAGGCCGTGACACCCTGCCGGTGCAGCGTGCGCACCCCGTCGGCGAAGCGCACCGCGCTCCGCACCTGCTCCACCCAGTAGTCCGGCGAGCACAGCCGCTCGGCCGTGGCCATCTCACCGGTCACCGTGGAGACGATCGGAATCCGTGGCGCGCTGAAGGTCAGCGTCCGGGCCAGCGCGCGGAAGTCCTCCAGCATCGGGTCCATCAGCGGCGAGTGGAAGGCGTGCGACACCCGCAGCCTCCGGGTCTTGACCGCCCGCTTCTCCAGTGCGGCCACGACCTCGAGAACGGCCCGCTCATCCCCGGAGATCACCACGGACGCCGGGCCGTTCACGGCCGCGATCGACACCTCGGTCTCACGCCCGGCCAGCAGCTCGGCGATCTCCTCTTCCGAGGCCCGCACCGACACCATCGCCCCACCGGCGGGCAGCGCCTGCATCAACCGGCCGCGCGCCGCCACCAGCGCGCAGGCGTCCGGCAGGGACAACACCCCGGCCACGTGCGCCGCGGTGATCTCGCCGATCGAGTGTCCCGCCATGATCTCGGGGCGGACTCCCCACGACTCGACGAGCCGGAACAGCGCCGTCTCCACCGCGAACAGCGCGGGCTGCGCCCACCCGGTCCGATCCAGCGCCTCCGCCTGCGCCGACCCCGGCTCGGCGAACAGCACCTGCCGCAGCGACCCCTCAAGCAGCGGGTCCAGCTCGGCGATCACCGCGTCCAGCGCCTCGGCGAACACCGGGAACCGGTCGTACAGCTCCCTGCCCATCCCGGCGCGCTGGCTGCCCTGACCGGTGAACAGCACCGCAGGCTTCGATTCGGCCGTGGCCGACCCCCGCAGCACGCCCGCACCGGACCGGCCTTCCGCCAGTGCCCGCAGGCCGGCGCCCAGACCTTCGAGGTCGGTGGCCAGCACGGCCGCCCGGTACTCGAACGCCGAGCGCGTGGTGGCCGTCGAGTACGCCACGTCGGCGAGACGCAGACCGGGCTCGTCGTCCACGTACGCCGTGAGCCGCTCCGCCTGTGCCCGCAGCGCCTCCGCCGACCGGCCGGAGACCAGGACCGGGACGGCGCCGTCCGACACGGGCGGGCGGTTCTCGGACTCCGTGCCCTCGGACTTCTCGTCCCGCTCTTCCGGCCGTTCGATGATCACGTGCGCGTTGGTGCCGCTGATGCCGAACGACGACACCGCCGCCCGGCGGGGGTGGTCGGCCGAGGGCCACTCGGCCGGCTCGGTCAGCAGCTCTATCGCGCCCGAGGTCCAGTCCACGTGCGAGGACGGCTCGTCCACGTGCAACGTCCTGGGCAGCACGCCGTGCCGCATCGCCATGACCATCTTGATCACACCGGCCACGCCGGAGGCCGCCTGGGTGTGACCGATGTTCGACTTCAGTGATCCGAGCAGCAGCGGACGGTCCTCCGGCCGGTCCTGGCCGTAGGTGGCGAGCAGCGCCTGGGCCTCGATCGGGTCGCCCAGCGCGGTGCCCGTGCCGTGGCCCTCGACCGCGTCCACCTCGGCGGGGGTCAGGCCGGCACCGGCCAGGGCCTGGCGGATCACCCGCTGCTGCGAGGGGCCGTTCGGCGCGGTCAGACCGTTGGAGGCGCCGTCCTGGTTCACCGCGGAACCCCGCAGGACGGCCAGGACCTGGTGGCCGTTGCGTCGCGCGTCGGACAACCGCTCCAGGACCACCATGCCGACGCCCTCGGCCCAGCTGGTGCCGTCGGCGGCGTCGGAGTAGGACTTGCAGCGTCCGTCGGCGGCGAGCCCGCCCTGAGCGCTGAACTCCACGATCCCCATCGGCGTGGCCACCACGGTCACACCGCCGGCCAGTGCCAGCGAGCAGTCGCCCGAGCGCAGCGCCTGCGCCGCCATGTGCATCGCCACCAGCGACGACGAACACGCGGTGTCCACCGTCACCGCCGGGCCCTCCAGCCCCAGCGTGTAGGACAGCCGGCCCGAGGTCACGCTTCCCGCCTGGCCCGTCACCATGAAACCGCGGGCCTCGTCCGACGGGATGTAGCCGGAACCGCTCGCGCCGACGTAGACACCGGTGTCGCTGCCCCGCAGCGACAGCGGGTCGATTCCGGCGCGTTCGAACGCCTCCCAGGTGGTTTCCAGCAGGACGCGCTGCTGCGGGTCCATCCCCAGGGCCTCACGCGGCGAGATCCCGAAGAACCCGGCGTCGAAGTCCGCGGCGTCGGACATGAAGCCGCCGTGGAAGTCCAGCTCGCCGTTCACCTGCCAGCCCCGGTCGACCGGCAGCGGGGAGATGGCGTCGCGCCCCTCGGTGACGAGCCGCCACAGATCCTCGGGAGAGCGCACCTCACCCGGATAGCGGCAGGCCATCGACACGATCACGATCGGGTCGTCGGCCACCGACGCGATCGCCGTCGGAACGACGACGTCACCGTGCTCACCCAGCAGTTCGGCCAGCAGGAACTCCGCCAGCACCACGGGGGTCGGGTAGTCGAACACCAGGGTGGCGGGCAGCCGCAGTCCGGTGGCGGCGTTGAGCCGGTTGCGCAGTTCGACGGCGGTGAGGGAGTCGAAGCCCAGCTCGCGGAACTCCCGCCGCACCTCCACCATCTGCGGAGAGTCGTGTCCCAGCGCCGTGGCGGCCTGGGCTCGGACCAGCTCGGTCACCAGCCGGCCGCGGTCGGCGGGGGGCAGCCCGGCCAGCTGCCGCAGCAGCGCCCCGTCCGCGCCCGACACCGGGGCCGCCGCCGTACGGCGGGTGCCCCGCACCAGCGAGCGCAGCAGCGGCGGTACCTCACCGAACGCCCGCAGCGCCGGCAGGTTGAGCCGGACCGGCGCGACCACCGGCGTGTCGCAGCCCAGGACCGCGTCGAACAGCGCCAGCCCCTCGGCGAAGGAGAAGAGCTGGAATCCCGCGGCCGTCAGCCGGCGGAGGTCCGTCTCGGAGAGCTCTCCGGCCATGCCTGCGTCCGCCGCCCACGGTCCCCACACCAGGGACAGGCCCGCCATGCCCTGGGCCCGGCGGTGCTGGGCGAGGGCGTCCAGGTAGGCGTTGGCCGCCGCGTAACCGCCCAGTCCCGCGCCGCCGACCAGCCCGGCCATCGAGGAGTACATGACGAAGGCGGTCAGGTCGAGGTCCCGGGTGAGCTCGTGCAGGTGCCAGGCGCCGTCGACCTTGGGCCCGAACACGTTGGCCAGCCGCCGGGCGTCCAGCGACGGGATCATGCCGTCGTCACGGACGCCCGCGGTGTGGACGACCGCGGTGAGCGGGTGCTCCGCCGGCACGCCGGCGAGCAGTTCCGCCACCTGGTCACGGTCGGCCAGGTCGCAGGCGACGACGGTGACCTCGACCCCGTGCGCGATCAGCTCCGCCTGCAACTCCACCGCGCCCGGAGCGTCCAGCCCTCTTCTGCTGGTCAGCAGCAGGTGCCGGACCCCGTGCTCGGCCACCAGATGCCGGGCCAGGTTGCTTCCCAGACCGCCCGTACCACCCGTGATCAGAACGGTGCCTTCGAGGTCCGGCCGCCGCGCGCCGTCCTCACCCGGGGTCAGGCGGACCAGCCGGGGAACGCGGACCACGTGTTCGCGGATCGCCATCTGGGGCTCGCCGCAGGCCAGCGCCTCGGGCAGTGCCGACAGCCCGGTCTCCCGCTCGTCCACGTCGACCAGTACGAAGCGTCCAGGGTTCTCGGCCTGCGCGACGCGTACGAGGCCCCAGACCGCGGCCGCCGCCGGATCGGTGACGATCTCGTCTTCCCCGCCGTCGACCGCACCTCGGGTGACCAGCACCAACCTCGACTCGCTGAACCGGTCGTCGGCCAGCCACTGCCTCAGCAGTTCCAGCACCCGGCCGGTCAGCTCCCGTGCCGCCGACGCCCCGGCCGCCCCGGCCGCCTCGGCCGCCTCGGCGGGCGAGCCGATCTCGACGGTCACGACGTCCGGCACCCGGTCCAGTGCCCCGGGCTCGGCCTGACCCGGCTCGGCCCAGCGCAGCTCGCTCAGCTCCGGACGGCCCGGTTCCGACCAGTCCAGCTCGACACAGTCCAGGCCGGCCACCGCGTCCGTCGGAGAGACGACCGTGGGCGCGACCACCCACTCCAGGGTGAACAGCGCGTCCCGCTCCGGTCCCTGGCCGCCGGAGGCGAGCATCTGGTCCGCGGACACCGGCCGGAACACCAGCGACTCCGCCGTCAGCACCGGCGCGCCCTCGGCGTCCACCGCCGCCAGCGACACCGAACCGCCTCCGGTCTTGACCAGCCGCACCCGCAACGCCGAAGCGCCGTTGGCGTGCAGGCAGACGCCGCTCCAGGAGAACAGCAGCCGCCCCTGGCCCGGCTCCGTCAGATCCATGAACGAGGCGGGCTGCAGCGCCGCGTCCAGCAGCGCGGGATGCAGGCCGAACAGACCGACGTCGCCGACCTCCTCCGGCACCTCGACCTCGGCGAAGATCTCCCCGTCGCGCTGCCAGGCCGCCCGCAGTCCCTTGAAGGTGGGTCCGTAGACCACGCCGCCCTCGGCCAGATCGTCGTACAGCCCGTCCAGCGCGATGGGCGCCGCGCCCTCGGGCGGCCAGACGGCCGTGTCGAACCGCGCCGTACGCGCTCCGACCCCCAGCACACCGGCCGCGTGCCGTACCCAGGGCTGGTCCGGCGCGTCGGCGAGCCGCGCGTAGATCGCGATGTTCCTGCGGCCCGTCTCGTCGGACGCGCTCACCACCACCTGGACGGCGACGGCGCCGTCCCGGGTGAGCACCAGCGGGGCGGCCAGGGTGAGCTCCTCCACCCGGTCGCAGCCGACCTGGTCCGCCGCCCTGATCGCCAGCTCGAGGAAGCCGGTGCCGGCGAACAGCGCCGTGTCGGCCACCGCGTGGTCGGCGAGCCAGGGGTGCGCGCGCACCGACATCAGGCCGGTGAGCAGCGCGCCGTCGGAGTCGGCGAGCCCGACCGCGGCGCCCAGCAGCGGATGCCCGGCCGCGACGAGGCCGAGCCCTCGGGCGTCGGCGATCCGCACCCCGCTCGGCCAGTAACGCCGATGCTGGAAGGCGTAGGTCGGCAGGTCGACCCGCCGGCCGCCGGTCAGCACCTGCTGCCAGTCCACCGTCACGCCCCGGACGAACAGCTCGGCCGCCGAGACCAGCACCCGGTCCAGGCCGCCCTCGTCGCGGCGCAGCGTCCCGGCGACCACCGCGGCCACCCCGGCCGCGTCCACGGCCTGCTCGATTCCCAGCGTCAGCAGCGGGTGCGGGCCGACCTCGACGAACACCCGGTACCGCTCCTCCAGCAGCCGCTCGACCGCCGGGGCGAACTCCACCGTCCGCCGCACGTTCTCGTACCAGTAGCCGGCGTCCAGTTCCGTGCCGTCCAGCCACCGCCCGGTCGCCGTCGACAACATCGCCACCCGCGCCGCACGCGGCGCCACCTCCGCCAGGTCCGCCAGCAGGTCGTCACGGAACCGCTCGACCTGGGGCGAGTGCGCGGCGAAGTCCGCGCCGGCCAGCTGCCAGCGCATGACGCCTCCGGCCGACAGGCGCCGCTCCAGCACCCGCATGGCCTCCCCGTCGCCGGCGACGGTGACCACCCTGGGCCCGTTGACCGCGGCGATCGAGATCCGGTCCAGCAGGCCGTCCTCGGCGAGCGCCGCACGCACCTGCTCCACCGGCGCCATCACCGACAGCATCACCCCGTGCCCGGACAGCCGCTCGGCGATCAGGCGGCTGCGCAGCGCCACCACCCGGGCGCCGTCCTGCAACGACAGGCCACCGGCCACCACCGCCGCCGCGATCTCGCCCTGCGAATGACCCACCACCGCGTCCGGGTGAACCCCCAGCGACTCCCACACCGCCGCCAGCGACACCATCACCGCGAACGAGACCGGCTGGACCACGTCCGCCCGCTCCAGTGACGGAGCACCCTCCACCTGCCGGATCACGTCCAGCAGCGACCAGTCCACGAACGGCTCCAGCGCCGCCGCGCACTCGGCCATCCGAGCCGCGAACACCGCCGACTCCTCCAGCAGGGCGGCGCCCATGCCCGCCCACTGCGCCCCCTGACCGGGGAACACCCACACCGTCAGGCCGTTCACGTCCGCCGAGCCGCGCACCACGCCCGCCGTGGAGTCTCCGGAGACGACCGCCGCCAGCCCTGCCAACAGCTCCTCCCGGTCGCCCCCGACCACCACCGCGCGGTGGTCGAACATCGACCGCGACGACACCAGCGACGAGCCCACGTCCACCGGGTCGAGCTCGCCCCTGGCCCGAACATGCGCCGCCAACCGCCCGGCCTGCGCCCGTACCGCGTCGGCCGTACGAGCCGAGATCACCCAGGGCAGTACGCCGCCCGCCGGTCCGGCGGGCTCCTCGGCCGCCGGCTCCGCCGCCTCGGGGCCCTGCTCAAGGATCATGTGGGCGTTGGTGCCGCTGATGCCGAACGACGACACCGCCGCCCGGCGGGGGTGACCGTTCCGCGGCCACTCGACCGGCTCGGTCAGCAGCTCCACCGCACCCGAGGCCCAGTCCACGTGCGAGGACGGCTCGTCCACGTGCAGCGTCCGGGGCAGCATGCCGTGCCGCAGGGCCATCACCATCTTGATCACACCTGCGACGCCCGCGGCGGCCTGGGTGTGACCGATGTTCGACTTCACCGAACCCAGCAGCAGCGGCCGGTCCTCCGGCCGGTCCTGGCCGTACGTCGCCAGCAGCGCCTGCGCCTCGATCGGGTCGCCCAGGGCGGTGCCGGTGCCGTGCGCCTCGACCGCGTCCACCTCGTCGGCGGACAGCCCGGCGACGGCCAGGGCCTTGCGGATCACCCGCCGCTGCGAGGGGCCGTTCGGCGCGGTCAGGCCGTTGGACGCGCCGTCCTGGTTGATCGCCGACCCGCGAACGATCGCGAGCACCTGGTGGCCGTTGCGCTGGGCGTCCGACAGCCGCTCCAGCATCACCAGGCCGACACCCTCGGACCATCCGATGCCGTTCGCCGAGTCGGAGAACGCCTTGCAGCGGGCGTCCGGTGCGAGGCCGCCCTGCTCACCGAGTTCTCCGAACGCCGCGAGCGTCGATATGACGGTGACGCCACCGGCCACCGCGAGCGAGCACTCCCCGTTGCGCAGGGCCTGTGCCGCCATGTGGATGGTCACCAGCGACGACGAGCACGCGGTGTCCACCGTCACCGCCGGACCTTCCAGGCCCAGGGTGTAGGAGATCCGGCCGGAGGCCACACTGGCCAGCTGCCCGGTCATGATGTGACCGCGAGACTCCTCCCCCGGCATGTAGCCCGAGCCGACGGAGCCGATGAACACGCCGGTGTCGCTGCCGCGCAACGAGTCGGGGTCGATGCCCGCGTTCTCCAGGACCTCCCAGGCCGCCTCCAGCAGCAGTCGCTGCTGCGGGTCCATCGCGAGCGCCTCACGTGGCGAGATCCGGAAGAACTCCGCGTCGAACTCGGGCGCGTCGAAGACGAATCCGCCCTTCAGGTCGATGTCACCGTGGGTCTGCCAGCCTCTGTCGGTCGGCAGCGGGGTGATGGCGTCCTGTCCCTCGATGACCAGCCGCCACAGGTCGTCCGGGGAGTTCACCCCGCCGGGGTAGCGGCAGGCCATCGAGACGATCGCGATCGGGTCGTCCCCGACCGAGACCGTGGCCACCGGCAGGATGGCGTCGCCGTGCGCGCCGAGCACCTCGCTCAGCAGATACTCTCCCAGCGCGGTGGGGGTGGGGTAGTCGAAGACGAGGGTGGAGGGCAGCCGCAGCCCGGTGGCGGTGTTGAGGCGGTTGCGCAGTTCGATCGCGGTCAGCGAGTCGAAGCCCAGCTCGCGGAACTCCCGCCTGACGTCCACCGCCTCCAGCGAGGGGTACCCGAGGACGGCCGCGGCCTGGGTGCGGACCAGGTCGGTCACGAACCGGGTCCGCTCGGCCTGCGTCAACCCGGCCAACTGCCGCAACAGGGTGCCCTCGCCCAGGGCGGGCGCCGATGCCGCCGTACGGCGGGTGCCGCGCACCAGGCCGCGCAGCAGCGGCGGCACCAGCTGAGCGGGCATCGCCGGTACGTTCAGCCGCACCGGGACCACCAGCGGCGCATCCGAGTCGATGGCGGCGTCGAACAGCTCCAGCCCCTGCTCGGTGGTGATCGGCGGCAACCCGGCCGCGGTCATCCGCTGCACGTCGGCCTGCGACATGGCCCCGGTCATCCCGGTGGCCTGCGCCCACAGTCCCCAGGCCAGCGACAGCCCCGGCAGTCCCTGCGCCCGGCGCCGCGCCGTCAACGCGTCCAGCCAGGCGTTCGCCGCCGCGTAGTTACCCTGACCCGCACCGCCCATCAGCCCGGCGAGCGAGGAGAACACCACGAACCCGGCCAGATCCATGCCCTCGGTCAGCTCGTGCAGATGCCACGCCGCGTCCACCTTCGGCCGCAGCACCGCATCCAGCCGCTCCGGCGTCAGCGAGGCGATCGTGCCGTCGTCCAGCACACCGGCCGCGTGGATCACCGCGGTCAGCGGATGATCGGCGTCCACCCCGGCCAGCAGCGCCGCGACCGCGTCCCGGTCGGCCATGTCGCACGCCGCGACCGTGACCTCGACCCCGTGCGCGATCAGCTCGGCCTGCAGCTCCACCGCACCCGGAGCCTCCAGACCCCGGCGGCTGACCAGCAGCAGATGCCGCATCCCGTGCTCAGCCACCAGATGCCGGGCCACCTCCGCACCCAGACCACCCGTCCCACCGGTGATCAACACCGTGCCCTCCGGGTCCCAGACCCGGGGCATCGTCAGCACGATCTTGCCGGTGTGCCTGGCCTGGCTCATGAACCGGAACGCCTCCCGGCCACGGCGCACGTCCCACGCCGTCACCGGCAACGGCCGCAACTCACCCGCCGCGAACAACTCCATCAACTCGGCCAGGATCTGCCGCAGCCGCTCGGGCCCGGCGTCCAGCACGTCGAACCAGTGGTACTCCAGGCCGGGGAACTGCTCCTGGTCGCGGATGTCGAGCTTGCCCATCTCCACGAACCGGCCCCCGGGGCGCAGCAGTCGCGCCGAGGCGTCGATGAACTCACCCGTCAACGAGTTGAGCACCACGTCGACGCCCCGCTCACCGCACACCGCGCGGAACCGCTCCTCGAACTCCAGGGTGCGCGAGGAGGCGATGTGATCGTCGGGGATGCCCATCGACCGCAGCACGTCCCACTTCGCCGGACTCGCGGTCGCGAAGACTTCCACCCCCAGCCGCTGCGCCAGCTGGATCGCCGCCATCCCGGTCCCACCGGTGCCCGCGTGCACCAGCAGCGACTCGCCCTCGCGCAGGCCGGCCAGATCCATCAATCCGTAGTAGGTGGTGAGGAACGAGACCGGGATCGTCGCGGCCTCCTCGAAGGAGACTCCGTCGGGGATCCTGGTCACCCCGCCGGCACCGGTGACCACCACCGGGCCGAAACCGCCCTCGGTCAGACCGACCACGCGGTCACCCACGCGCAGGTCCTCCACCCCGGGGCCGACCTCAAGCACCACACCGGCGGCCTCGCCACCCATCAGGCCGACCTTGTCCTGGAACCACCCCAGCGCGTTCAACCCGTCCAGCAGGTCACGGAAGTTCACCCCCGCCGCCCGCACCGCCACCCGAACCTGACCGGCCTCCAGCGGCTCGCTCGCCTGCGGGAACGGCAGCAACTCCAACGCGTCCAGGCTGCCCTTGGCCCGGCTGCCCAACCGCCACGCCTTCTCACCGGCCGGAGGCAACAGACCCGCACCCGAGGTCAGCGACGCCAACCTCGGCACCCGCACCCCACCCTCACGCACCGCCACCTGCGGCTCACCGGAAGCCAGCACCCCGCTCAGCAGTGCGGGAAGCACGGGAAGCGCAACCCTCGGCGCATCGGGCGAGGTCTCATCCGCAGCCGGGTCCGGATACTCGTCTCCGTACTCACCATGGCGCAGATCGACCAGCGCGAACCGGCCCGGGTTCTCCGACTGCGCACTACGCACCAGCCCCCACACGGCAGCTGCCGCCAGATCGGAGACCGTCTCATCGTCACCGGCCGCGACCGCGCCCCGGGTGACGAACACCAGACGCGAATCGCCGAACCGCTCGTCGGCCAGCCACCCCTGCAACAGAGCCAGCACCCCGGCCGTCGCCGCACGCGCCGAGGCCACCGCGTCCCCGGCGGAATCGGCCACCACCCCGGCCAGCACCGTCCCCGGCACCGCCCCCGCCTCGCCCAACGCCGACAGATCACGGTGAACCGGCACCGAGTGCCCGGCCGACTCCCACATCGCCACGAGGCCCAGGGCGTCCGGCTCGAACCCGGAGAAACCGACCACCGCCACCGGCGCAGGGTCAGCCACCGAAATCTCGGAAAGCGGGGTCCAGTCCAGCCGGAACAGCCCATCCCGCTCCGCCACCTGACCGCCGCCGACGGCGAGCTGATCAGGCGTGAACGGGCGCAGCACCAGCGACCGCGCCGACAGCACCGGCTCGCCCGCGGCGTCCACCGCCGTCAGCGACACGGCGTCATCACCCGTCCGGAGCAGTCGCACGCGCAGCATCGCCGCTCCGGTGGCCTGCAGGTTCACCTGCCCCCAGGAGAACGGCAACCGGCCGCCCTCGACCGGCTCCAGCCCCACGAACGGCACCGCGTGCAGCGCCGCGTCCAGCAGCGCCGGATGCACCCCGAACGAACCCGCGCTCGACGCCGTCTGCTCGGGCAGCGCGACCTCGGCGAACACCTCACCATCGGCACCACGCCAGGCCGCCCGCAGCCCCTGGAACACCGGGCCGTACTCGAACCCGCCCGCGGCCAGCCCTTCGTACGCCCCGTCCAGCCCGATCGCGGTCGCGCCGGCCGGAGGCCAGACCGTCGCGTCGAACGGCCCGGCATCGGGAGCACCGGTGGCCGGGGCGCCGACGGCCAGCGTGCCGGTGGCGTGCCGCACCCACGGCACATCGTCGGCGGCTTGTGCCGACCGGGCGTAGACGTTCACGCTCCGGTGACCCGTCTCCTGCGCGGCCCCCACCCACACCTGCACCGCGACGGCGTCGGTCTCACCCAGCACCAGCGGCGCCGTCAGGGTGAGCTCCTCCACCAGGTCACAACCGACCTGGTCACCGGCACGCACCGCCAGCTCAAGGAAACCGGTCCCCGGGAAGATCACCGTTCCGGCCACCGCGTGATCGGCGAGCCACGGATGCGACGAGAGCGACAACCGCCCGGTCAGCAGCACACCGTTGGAGTCGGCCAGGCCCACGGCGGCGCCCAGCAGCGGATGCCCCGCCACCGCCAGCCCAGCCGCGGCCACGTTGCCCACCTGGGAACCCGCTCCCACCGGCCAGAACCGCTCATGCTGGAAGGCGTAGGTGGGCAGATCCACCCGCCGGCCACCGGGCAGCACCTGCTGCCAGTCCACTGCCACGCCGCGCACGAACAGCTCGGCCGCCGACGTCAGCACCCGCTCCAGGCCGCCCTCATCGCGGCGCAGCGTCCCGGCGATCACGGCCTCCACCTCGGCCGCGTCCACGCACTCACCGACCCCGACCGTCAGCACCGGATGCGAGCTCACCTCGACGAACACCCGATACCGCTGCTCCAGCAACTGCCCGACCGCCGGAGCGAAGCCCACCGTGCGCCGCAGATTGTCACACCAGTACCCGCCATCGAGCTCCTGGCCCTCCAGCCACTGGCCGGTCACCGTCGACAGCATCGGCACCCGCACCGGCTGCGGCGCCACCCCCGCCAGGACCTCGGCCAGCTCTTCGGCGATCAGATCCACCTGCGCCGAATGCGAGGCGTAATCCACCGCGATCCGCCGCACCCGCACCTCTTCAGTGCCCAGTTGCTCCACCAGTTCCTCGACGGCTGCGATCTCACCGGCCACCACCACCGAGTTCGGGCCGTTCACCGCCGCCACCGAGATCCGCCCGTCCCAGGCAGCCACCCGCTCGGCGACTCGCTCGACCGGGAGCGCGACCGACGCCATCGCCCCCAACCCCGCCAGCCCACGCCCGATCACCTGACTGCGCAGCGCCACCACCCGGGCGCCGTCCTGCAACGACAGGCCACCGGCCACCACCGCCGCCGCGATCTCCCCCTGCGAATGCCCCACCACCGCGTCCGGCCGCACTCCCAGCGACTCCCACGCCGCCGCCAACGACACCATCACCGCGAACGAGACCGGCTGGACCACATCCACGCGATCCAGCCCCGGCGCACCCTCCACCTGCCGGATCACCTCCAGCAGCGACCAGTCCACGAACGGCTCCAACGCCGCCGCACACTCCGCCATCCGCGCCGCGAACACCGCCGACTCCTCCAACAGAGCCGCACCCATCCCCACCCACTGCGCCCCCTGACCCGGGAACACCCACACCGACTTGCCCACCACATCGGCCACCCCGGACACCACACCCGCCGTGGGCTCACCCGAAGCCACCGCACCCAACCCCGCCAGCAAACCCCCACGATCCCCGCCGACCACCACCGCACGGTGCTCGAACACCGACCGCGACCCCACCAGCGACGACCCCACATCCACCGGGTCAAGCTCGTCGGCCGTCTCCACCAGCGCACCCAGACGGCTCGCCTGCTCGCGCAACGCCTCCTCGGTCTTCGCAGACACCACCCACGGCACCGCACCCGGCGCCTGGCCCTGGTCACGCGACTCCCGCTCAGGAACCTCCGGCCCCTGCTCCAAGATCACGTGCGCGTTGGTGCCGCTGATCCCGAACGACGACACACCCGCCCGACGCGGACGACCCGTCTGAGGCCACTCGACCTGCTCGGTCAGCAGCTCCACCGCACCCGAGGCCCAGTCCACATGCGACGACGGCTCGTCCACGTGCAACGTCCTGGGCAGCACCCCATGGCGCATCGCCATGACCATCTTGATCACACCGGCCACACCCGCCGCCGCCTGGGCGTGACCGAGGTTCGACTTGATCGACCCCAGCAGCAGCGGCCGATCCTCGTCCCGATCCTGACCGTAGGTCGCCAGCAACGCCTGCGCCTCGATCGGGTCACCCAGCGTCGTCCCCGTACCGTGGCCCTCGACCGCGTCCACCTCGGACACCGAGAGCCCCGCCCCGGCCAGCGCCTGACGGATCACCCGCTGCTGGGAGGGACCGTTCGGCGCCGTCAACCCGTTCGACGCGCCGTCCTGGTTCACCGCAGAACCCCGCACCACCGCCAGCACCTGGTGGCCGTTGCGGCGGGCGTCCGACAGCCGCTCCAGCACCAGCATGCCCACACCCTCGGACCAGTTGACCCCGTCGGCCGCATCCGAATACGACTTGCACCGGCCGTCATCGGCCAGCCCGCCCTGGGCACTGAAGTCGATGAACGGTCCCGGGTTGGCCATCACGGTCACACCGCCGGCCAGCGCCAGCGAGCAGTCACCGCTCCGCAGCGCCTGCGATGCCAGATGCAACGCCACCAGCGAGGAGGAGCACGCGGTGTCCACCGTCACCGCCGGGCCCTCCAGCCCGAAGGTGTAGGAAAGGCGACCGGTCGCCACGCTTCCGGCGGTGCCGGTGCCGACGAACCCCATCACCTCCGGCGGGAACGACACGCTGGTCGCGTAGTCGTGGTACATGACCCCGGCGAACACGCCGGTACGGCTGCCGCGCAGCGACGCCGGGTCGATCCCGGTCCGCTCGATCGCCTCCCACGACGTCTCCAGCAACAACCGCTGCTGCGGGTCCATCGCGAGCGCCTCACGCGGCGAGATCCCGAAGAACCCCGGATCGAACTCCCCGGCCTCGTGCAGGAAACCGCCCTCACGCACGTAACTGGTGCCCCGGTTCTCCCGATCGGGGCTGTAGAACGCCGCCGGATCCCAGCCACGCGTGGTCGGGAACGGCGAGATCGCGTCCGTGCCCTCGGTGACCAGTCGCCACAGGTCCTCCGGAGAGGTGACCCCGCCCGGATAGCGGCACGCCATGCCCACGATCACGATGGGGTCGTCGGCCACCGGCCGGACCGCGCTGGGAGCCACCACGTCCGCGTGCTCACCGAGCAACTCGGCCAGCAGGAACTCCGCCAGCACGGCCGGCGTCGGGTAGTCGAACACCAGCGTGGCCGGCAACCGCAACCCGGTCGTGCCGTTCAGCCGGTTGCGAAGATCCACCGAGGTCAACGAGTCGAACCCCAGCTCGCGGAACTCCCGCCGCACCTCCACCGTCTCCGGCGAGACGTGCCCCAGCACCAGGGCCACCTCGGTACGTACCAGGTCCACCAGGACCTCGGCGCGTTCGGCCACCGTGAGCGGAGCCAGTCGCTGGAGCAGCGTGCTGGCCGCCTCCGACCTCCCCGCGGCGGACCGGCGCCTTCCCCGCACCAGCTTGCGCAGCAGCGGCGGAACCTCGCCCTGCGCGCGGAGCACCGGCAGATCCAGCCGGACCGGGGCCACGACCGGTTCGCCGGAACGGATCGCCGCCTCGAACAGGGCGACGCCCTGCTCCGGTGCGATCGGTGGCGTGCCGGCACGGGCCAGCCGCTCCATGTCGCCGTCGCTCAGGGTGCCCGTCATCCCACTGTCCTGAGCCCACGCACCCCAGACCAGTGACAACCCGGCCAGCCCGGCGGCCCCACGGTGCTGAGCCAGCGCGTCGAGGAACGAGTTCGCCGCGGCGTAGTTGCCCTGCCCGGGAGCTCCGATCACACCCGCCACCGACGAGAACATGACGAACTCGGCCAGATCCAGGCCCTGGGTGAGCTCGTGCAGATGCCAGGCGGCGTCCACCTTCGGCCGCAGCACCGCATCCAGCCGCTCCGGTGTCAGCGAGAGAATGGTCCCGTCGTCCAGCACACCGGCGGTGTGGATCACCGCGGTCAGCGGATGATCGGCATCGATCCCGGCCAGCAGGTCCTCGACTTGACCTCGGTCGGTCACATCGCAGGCGGCGACGGTGACCTCGACTCCGTGCGCGATCAGCTCGGCCTGCAACTCCACCGCGCCCGGAGCCTCCAGACCCCGGCGGCTGACCAGCAAAAGGCGCCGTACCCCGTGCTCGGCCACCGCATGCCGCGCGAACAACGCGCCCAGACCGCCGGTGCCGCCGGTGATGAGCACCGTGCCCTGCGGGTCCCAGACCCGGGGCATGGTGAGCACGATCTTGCCGGTGTGCCTGGCCTGGCTCATGAACCGGAACGCCTCCCGGCTCCGGCGCACGTCCCAGGTCGTCACCGGCAACGGCCGCAGCTCACCCGCCGCGAACAACTCCATCAACTCGGCCAGGATCTGCCGCAGCCGCTCGGGCCCGGCGTCCATCACGTCGAACCAGTGGTACTCCAGCCCCGGGAAGCTCTCCTGGTCGCGGATGTCGAGCTTGCCCAACTCGACGAACCGGCCCCCGGGGCGCAGCAGACGCGCCGAGGCGTCGATGAACTCACCCGTCAACGAGTTGAGCACCACATCGACGCCCCGCTCACCGCACACCGCGCGGAACCGCTCCTCGAACTCCACACTCCGCGACGAGGCGATGTGATCGTCCGGGATGCCCATCGACCGCAGCGCATCCCACTTCGCCGGACTCGCGGTCGCGAAGACCTCGACCCCGAGCCGCTGGGCCAGCTGGATCGCCGCCATCCCGGTCCCACCGGCGCCCGCGTGCACCAGCAGCGACTCGCCCTCGCGCAAACCGGCCAGATCCATCAGCCCGTAGTAGGTGGTGAGGAACGCCACCGGGATCGTCGCGGCCTGCTCGAACGAGAACCCGTCGGGAATCTTGACCAACCCGCCGGCACCGGCGACCACCACCGGGCCGAAACCACCCTCGACCAGGCCGACCACGCGGTCACCCACGCGCAGGTCCTCGACACCGGGACCGACCTCAAGGACCACTCCGGCGGCCTCGCTGCCCATCAGGCCGACCTTGTCCTGGAACCAGCCGAGTGCGTTCAGCCCGTCCAGCAGGTCACGGAAGTTCACCCCCGCCGCACGCACCGCCACCCGAACCTGCCCGCTCTGCAGCGGCTCGGCCGCCGCCGGAAACGGAAGCAACTCCAGCGCGTCCAGGCTGCCCTTGGCCCGGCTGCCCAACCGCCACGAACCCGCACCGACCGGAGGCAACAGACCCGCACCCGAGGTCAGCGACACCAGCCTCGGCACCCGCACCCCACCCGCTCGTACCGCCACCTGCGGCTCACCGGAGGCGAACACCATGGGCAGCATCCCGGGCAGAGCCGCCAGCGACTCCTGGTCTTCGTCGATGTCGACCAGCAGGAACCTGCCCGGGTTCTCCGACTGGGCACTGCGCACCAATCCGCACACCGCGGCGGCCGGCAGATCCGACACCACCTCACCGTCTTCGGCGGCGACCGCACCCCGGGTCACGAACACCAGCTGTGAATCGCGATACCGCTCGTCGGCGAGCCACTGGCGCAGCAGGTCGAGAACACGCGTGGTGAGGAGGTGCGTCGCGTCCACCACCGCGCCGGCCCGATCGGAGACCACTTCGGTCACCACGACCCCCGGTGCCCGGTCCGTGTCCCCGAAGGTCGACGGATCCGCGAGGTCGAGCGCGTCAAGGGCGGCCACCGTCACCCTGGGCGCGGGGTCGGCCACCGGTGCCACCCGCGCCGACGGCAGCGCCGTCCACTCCACCCTGAACAGGGGGTCCTGTTCGCTCCGGCGGCCGCCTTCGCCGGTGGTCGCCGCGATCGGGCGCAGTACGAGTGACCGCGCCGTCAGCACCGGTTCACCCGTGACATCGGCCACCGTCAACGAGACGGCGTCGCCCTCGGTCCTGGCCAGTCGTACCCGCAGTGCCGACGCCCCACCGGCGTGCAGGCACACCTCACCCCAGGAGAACGGCAGGCGGGTGCCTTCGGCATCGTCCAGTCCCGCGAAGGTCACCACGTGCAGTGCCGCGTCCAGCAGGGCCGGATGCACGCCGAACGAACCGGCGTCCGACTCAAGCCGGCTCGGCAGGCTCACCTCGGCGAAGATCTCGTCATCATGCCGCCAGGCCGCCCGCAGTCCCTGGAACAGCGGCCCATAGCTCAGTCCGCCCTCGGCGAGCTGCTCGTACAGCCCGTCCAGCTCGATCGCGGACGCGCCCCGGGGCGGCCAGACGTCGGTGTCGAGTCGCTCGGCGACCTGGCCGCCGGCGGCGAGGACACCGACCGCGTGCCGTACCCACGGCTCGTCGTCGTCGGCCGTGGCCGGCCGGGTGTAGATGCTCAGGTCGCGCCGGCCGGACTCCTCGGCGCCCACCCACACCTGCACCGCGACGGTGTCGGTCTCGCCCAGCACCAGCGGCGTCGCCAGGGTGAGCTCCTCCACCAGGTCGCAGCCGACCTGGTCACCGGCTCGGATGGCGAGCTCCAGGAACGCGGTGCCGGGGAAGAGCACCCTTCCGGCCACGACGTGATCGGCCAGCCACGCCTGCGACCGCAACGACAACTGGCCGGTCAGCAGTACGCCGTCCGAGGCGGCGAGCGCCACGGCGGCGCCCAGCAAAGGGTGCCCCGCCGCGGCCAGTCCCAGGTTTCTGGCGTCACCCATCCGCCGTTCGCGGGGCCAGTACCACTCGTGCTGGAACGGGTAGGTGGGCAGGTCGACCCGGTGCCCGCCCGGCAGCACCGAACGCCACTCCACCGGCACACCGTGCACGTGCAGCTCGGCGAGCGCCGTCATCGCCGCCGTGTGCTCGTCGCGGTCCTTACGCAGTACCGGCACGAACACGGCGTCCGGCTCGCGCGCCTCCGCGTCGGTGGCGAGGGTGTCGGCGGCCATCGCGGTGAGCACCCCGTCGGGGCCCAGCTCCAGATACGCCCGCACACCCTGGCCGTGCAGAGTGCGCACGCCGTCGGCGAAGCGGACCGCCCCACGCACCTGATCCACCCAGTACTCCGGTGAGCACAGCTGCTCGTCGGTGGCGAGCTCCCCGGTCAGCGTCGAGACCACCGGGATCCGCGGCGGGTCGTAGGACAGCGTCGCCGCCACCGCCCGGAACTCCTCCAGCATCGGATCCATCAACGGCGAATGGAACGCGTGCGACACCCGCAACCGCCTCGTCCGCACCCCCCGCTCCTCCAGGGCGGCGGCCACCTCCAGCACGGCCTCCTCGGTACCGGAGATCACCACCGACGCGGGACCGTTCACCGCCGCGACCGACACCTCCTTCTCCCGCCCGGCCAGCAGCTCGACGACCACCTCTTCGGAGGCCCGCACCGACACCATCGCCCCACCCGCGGGCAGCGCCTGCATCAACCGCGCCCGCGCCGCCACCAACGCACACGCGTCCTGCAACGACAGCACACCGGCCACATGCGCCGCGGCGATCTCCCCGACCGAATGCCCGGCCAGCACATCCGGCGCCACCCCCCAGGACTCCACCAGCCGGAACAACGCCGTCTCCACCGCGAACAGCGCCGGCTGCGCCCACCCTGTCTGGTCCAGCGCCTCCGCCTGCGTCGATCCCGGCTCGGCGAACAGCACCTCACGCAACGACCCCTCAAGCAGCGGATCCAGCTCGGCGATCACCGCGTCCAACGCGGTCGCGAACACCGGGAACCGCGCATACAACTCCCGGCCCATCCCGGCCCGCTGACTGCCCTGACCGGTGAACAACACCGCGAGTTCCGGCTGCGCCCCGGCCAGCCCGCGCACCACACCCGCACCCGGCAGGTCCCCGGCCAGCGCACCCAGCCCGGCCAGCACACCCTCACGACCATCGGCCAGCACCACCGCCCGATGCTCGAACGCCGACCGCGTCGTCGCCAGCGAGAACGCCACATCGGCCAACCCGAGACCGGGCTCACCCTCCAGGAACGACACGAGCTGCCCGGCCTGCGCCCGCAACGCCCCCGCCGTACGACCCGACACCACCACCGGCACCACACCCGCGCCCGCCGGTGCCCGCTCATCCGCGCCAGGCACGGCGTCAGGAGCTCCCGGCCCCTGTTCGATGATGACGTGCGCGTTCGTGCCGCTGAAACCGAACGACGACACACCCGCCCGCCACGGCCGATCCACCTGGGGCCACGGCCTGCTCTCGGTCAGCAGTTCCACCGCTCCCGAGGCCCAGTCCACGTGCGAGGAGGGCTCGTCCACGTGCAGCGTCCGAGGCAGCACCCCGTGCCGCATCGCGAGCACCATCTTCATCACACCCGCCACACCGGCCGCCGCCTGCGTGTGACCGATGTTCGACTTCACCGACCCCAGCAGCAGCGGCCGGTCCTCCGGCCGATCCTGGCCGTACGTCGCCAGCAATGCCTGCGCCTCGATCGGGTCCCCCAGCGTGGTGCCGGTGCCGTGCGCCTCCACCACGTCCACGTTCGCGGGAGTGAGTCCGGCGCCGGCGAGCGCCTGGCGGATCACCCGCTGCTGGGAAGGACCGTTCGGCGCGGTCAACCCGTTGGACGCGCCGTCCTGGTTGATCGCCGAACCCCGCACCACCGCCAGCACCTCGTGGCCGTTGCGCTGGGCGTCCGAGAGCCGTTCCAGCACCAGCATGCCGATGCCCTCGGCCCAGCTCGTGCCGTCCGCCGCGTCGGAGAACGCCTTGCACCGCCCGTCACCGGCCAGGCCGCCCTGCGCACTGAAGTCGATGAACATTCCGGGCGTGGCCATCACGGTCACGCCTCCGGCCAGGGCCAGGTCGCACTCGCCCGAGCGCAGCGCCTGCGCGGCCAGGTGCAGCGCGACCAGCGACGACGAGCAGGCGGTGTCCACCGTCACCGCCGGCCCCTCCAGGCCCAGCGTGTAGGCGATACGCCCGGTGGCGATGCTTCCCGCGGTGCCGGTGCTGACGAAGCCCCGCACGTCCAGCGGGAACTCGACGCTCGGACCGTAGTCGTGGTAGATCACACCGGCGAACACGCCCGTGTGGCTGCCGCGCAGCGAGACCGGGTCGATCCCGGCCCGCTCGAAAGCCTCCCAGGAGACCTCAAGAAGCAACCGCTGCTGCGGGTCCATCGCCAGCGCCTCACGCGGCGAGATCCCGAAGAACCCGGGATCGAACACCCCCGCGTCGTGCAGGAAGCCGCCCTCACGCACATAACTGGTACCCCGGCTCTCCCGGTCCGGGTTGTACACCATCCCGAGGTCCCAGCCACGCGACGTCGGGAACTCCCCGATCCCGTCCCCACCCTCGGACACAAGACGCCACAGGTCCTCAGGGGAGTTGACATCCCCGGGGAAGCGGCACGCCATCGAGACAATCGCGATCGGATCGTGCCTGCCCGACTCGACCTCCTGGAGCCGCCGACGGGTCTCGCGCAGGTCGGCGGCGACCGACTTCAGGTAGTCAACGAGCTTCCGGTCCTGCGACATCGGCGCGTACCTCCGAAGTACTCCGAGGCGAGCCGGGATCACAGCTCTTTCAAGTGACCCAGTTCGCTTTCGATGATGCCGAGAAGGTCCTCGGCACTCGCTGATTCGAGCATGTCTGCGACAGCGATTTCACTAGTTCCTGCGCCGCTGCCGCTCACCTTGCCCAGCAGCTGCCGAAGCCGGGTCGCGATGCCGTTCCGAGTGATTTCGTCCATCGTGTCCTCGGAAAGGGCTGCCTCGAACCGGTCGAGGTCCTCCAGCAACGAGGGCTTCGCGACCTCGGTCTCTCCGGGAGCGATCTCCGCGAGGAGATGTTCGGCGAGCACGGTGGGGGTGGGGTAGTCGAAGACGAGGGTGGAGGGCAGCCGCAGCCCGGTGGCGGTGTTGAGGCGGTTGCGCAGTTCGATCGCGGTCAGCGAGTCGAAGCCCAGCTCGCGGAACTCGCGCCGTACCTCCACCGCCGTGGAGTCGGGGTGTCCGAGTACGGCGGCGGCCTGGGCTCGGACCAGGTCGATCAGCATGCGGATCCGCTTGGGGTGGGGCAGGTCGGCGAGTCGCCGGGACAGTGCCGCGCCCGCGCCGTCACCGCCGGTCTCGGAGAGCGCGGCGGCCGTACGGCGGGTGCCGCGCACCAGGCCGCGGAACAACGGCGGCACCTGCTCCTGCGGCAGTGTCGGCGGGTTCAGCCGCACCGGGATCACGAGTGGTGAGTCAGACCCGATCGCCGCGTCGAACAGCGCCAGCCCCTGCTCGGTGGTGATCGGCGGCAACCCGGCCGCGGTCATCCGCTGCACGTCGGCCTGCGACATGCCCTCGGTGATCCCGGTCGTCTGCGCCCACAGTCCCCAGGCCAGCGACAGCCCCGGCGATCCCTGAGCCCGGCGCCGCGCCGTCAACGCGTCCAGCCAGGCGTTCGCCGCCGCGTAGTTACCCTGACCCGCACCGCCCATCAGCCCGGCGAGCGAGGAGAACACCACGAAACCGGCCAGATCCATGCCCTCGGTCAGCTCGTGCAGGTGCCAGGCGGCGTCCACCTTCGGCCGCAGCACCCCGGCCAGCCGCTCCGACGTGAGCGAGGCGATCGTGCCGTCGTCCAGCACACCCGCGGTGTGGATCACCGCCGTCAGCGGATGCTCCTCCGGAACCCCCGCCAGCAGCGCCGCCACCTGATCGCGGTCGGCCACGTCACAGGCGGCCACGGTCACCTGAGCGCCTCGCGCTGCCAGCTCACGCTCCAGGTCCCGCGCGCCGGCCGCCTCCGCGCCTCGGCGGCTGGCCAGCAGCAGGTGCCGTACGTCGTGCTCGGCCACCAGGTGCCGGGCCAGCTCCGCGCCCAGACCGCCCGTGCCGCCGGTGATCAACACCGTGCCCTGCGCGTCCCAGCGCCGAGGCATGGTGAGCACGATCTTGCCGGTGTGCTTCGCCTGGCTCATGAACCGGAACGCCTCCCGGCCCCGGCGCACATCCCACGCCGTCACCGGCAACGGCCGCAACTCACCCGCCGCGAACAACTCCATCAACTCGGCGAGAATCCGCTCCAGCCGCTCAGAGCCGGCATCCATCACATCGAACCAGTGATACTCCAACCCCGGGAAACTCTCCTGCTCACGAATGTCGAGCTTGCCCATCTCCACGAACCGGCCACCCGGACGCAGCAGACGCGCCGAGGCGTCGATGAACTCACCCGTCAACGAGTTGAGCACCACATCGACGCCCCGCTCACCACACACCGCGCGGAACCGCTCCTCGAACTCCACACTCCGCGACGAGGCGATGTGATCATCCGGGATGCCCATCGACCGCAGCACGTCCCACTTCGCCGGACTCGCGGTCGCGAAGACCTCCACCCCGAGCCGCTGCGCCAGCTGAATCGCCGCCATACCCACACCACCGGTGCCCGCGTGCACCAGCAGCCGCTCCCCCGCCCGCAACCGGGCCAG
>NZ_JBEPDA010000043.1:0-43064 GCF_040299985.1 Streptosporangium sp. NPDC000563
ACCCCCTCCGCCCCACGCCCCCGCCGACTCACCAACACCACATGACCCACCCCACACACCCCCACCAGATACCGCGCCACCAACCCCCCCAACAACCCCGTACCACCCGTCACCAACACCGTCCCCCCCGGACCGAACACCTGCGGCATCCGCAACACCACCTTGCCCACATGCCGCGCCCCCGCCAGGAACCGAAACGCCTCCGCCGCCCGCCGCACATCCCACGACCGCACCGGCAACGGCCGCAACACCCCCCGCCCGAACAGATCGAGCACCTCCGCCAACATGTCGCGCAGGCCGTCGAGCCCCGCCTCCATCAGCGAGTACGGGATGTAGTCGACTCCGGGACAGGCGGCGGCGACCTCCTCGGGGGCGCGCAGGTCGGTCTTGCCGATCTCCAGGAAGCGGCCGCCTCGGGGCAGCAGGCGCAAGGAGGCGTCCACGAACTCACGCGCCAGCGAGTTCAGCACCACATCCACCCCGCGACCACCCGTCACCCCCAGGAAACGCTCCTCGAAGTCCAGATCCCGCGACGAGGAGATGTGCTCCTCATCCAGCCCCAACGACCGCAACACCCCCCACTTGGCAGGACTCGCCGTCGCGAACACCTCCGCCCCCAGATACCGCGCCAACTGCACCGCCGCCATACCCACCCCACCGGCACCCGCGTGCACCAGCACCGACTCCCCGGAGCTCAGGCCGCCGAGCTGGACGAGCCCGTAGTAGGCGGTGAGGTAGACCACCGGGACGGACGCGGCCCGCTCGAAGGTCCAGCCCTCGGGAATCGGCGCGAGCAGCCGCCGGTCGGTCACCCCCACCGGGCCGAACGCGCCGTCCAGCAGACCGAAGACCCGGTCACCCGGCGCCAGGTCGTCCACCCCGGCACCGACCTCAAGCACCACGCCGGCGATCTCTCCGCCGATGGGCTCGTCGTTCTCGGGCACCATGCCCAGGGTGACGACCAGGTCCCGGAAGTTGAGCCCGGCCGCGCGGATGGAGACCCGCACCTCGCCGGCCTCCAGTGCCCTCGCCGCCTCGGGTGCCGGGACCAGCGCCAGGTCCGACAGGCTCCCCTTGACCGGCGCGTCCAGCCGCCACTCGGCCACCCCCGCCGGCACCGCGAGCCCGTCCCCACCCGCCGCCCGCGCCAGGCGGGGGACGAGCACCGTGCCGGACCGTACGGCCAGCTGCGGCTCGCCGGAGCCCGCGGCCGCGAGCAGGGCCGCGCCCGGCACGTCGTGCTCGTCGAGGTCCACCAGCACGATGCGATCCGGGTTCTCCGACTGCGCCGACCGCAGCAGGCCCCACACCGGTGCGTTCGCCAGGTCGCGCACGTCCTCACCGGGCCCGGTCGCGACGGCGCCCCTGGTCACCACCACCAGCCGCGCCGACCCGAACCGCTCCTCGGCGAGCCACTTCCGCACCAGCCCCAGCGCCCGGCGGGTGGCCTGTCGTGCCTCGCCCGCCACATCCGCGTCGGTCCCGGTTCCCGGGAAGGAGGTGAACACCAGGTCGGGAACCGCGTCCGTGCCCGCGAGCGAGGCCAGGTCGGCGAACTCCCCGCTCACCACGCCCGCCGTCCGCAGGCCGTGCGTGTCGGGGCCGAGCAGGGCGGCCCCGGTCGCCCCCGACGTCTCCACCACCGGCAGCACCGCCCAGTCGAGGCGGAACAGGGAGTCGTGGTGCGAGGCGGCGGCCGCGGAGAGCGACTCGGCGGAGACGGGGCGCGAGACCAGCGAGCGTACGGAGGCGACGGCGGCCCCCGAGGTGTCGGCCAGCCGCAGCGACACGGTGTCCGGGCCTTCCGACCACAGCCGCACCCGCACGGTGGAGGCGCCTGTGGCGTAGAGGGAGACCCCGCTCCAGGCGAACGGCAGGCTCACGCCACGCCCCGCGGCCTCCTGCTCGCCCTCCAGCAGCGACTCCGCGTGCAGGGCGGCGTCCAGCAGCGCCGGGTGCAGGCCGAACCTCCCGGCGTCGGCGGCCACCCCCTGGGGCAGGTCCACCTCCGCGAAGATCTCCTCACCGCGCCGCCAGGCCGCCCGCACCCCCTGGAACACCGGGCCGTACCCGTACCCCTGGCCCGCGAGCCGCTCGTACAGGCCGTCCACCTCCACCGGCGTCGCACCCGCCGGAGGCCACTCGACGAGATCGAACACCTCCGGAGATCCGGCCGGGATCACGAAACCGGTCGCGTGACGGGTCCACGGGGCGTCGACCGGGGCGCTCTCCGAGCGCGAGTGGACGGCGACCGGACGGCGGCCCGACCCGTCGGGCGCCCCCACCGACACCTGTACCTGCACGCCGTCGTCCCCCAGCGGCAGCGGCGCCTCCAGGGCCAGCTCGTCCACCGTCCCACACCCCACCTGGTCACCGGCGCGCACCGCCAGCTCCACGAACGCCGTACCCGGCAGCAGCACGGTGCCCGAGGCGGCGTGGTCGGCGAGCCAGGGGTGGGTCTGCAGCGAGAGACGGCCGGCGAACAGCACCCCGTCGGAGTCGGCGAGCATCACGGCCGCGCCCAGCAGCGGGTGCTCGGCGGCGACCAGCCCCGCCGAGGTGACGTCGCCTCCGGACACGCCGGCGTCCAGCCAGAAGCGTCGGTGCTGGAAGGCGTAGGTGGGCAGGTCGACCCGCCGCGGGCCGTACGGGGCGAACGCCTGCTCCCAGTCGACGCTCAGGCCGCGGACGTGGGCCTCGGCCGCCGAGGCGAGGAAACGGCGCGGGCCGCCCTCGTCGCGGCGCAGCGAGCCGAAGGCGGAGGCGTCGACGCCGGCCTCGTCGATCGTGTCCTGGACGCTCATCACGAGCACCGGGTGCGGGCTCGACTCCAGGAACACGCGGTGTCCCTCGGCCAGCAGCGTCCGGACCACCTGGTGGAACTCCACCGGGTAGCGGGCGTTGCCGAACCAGTATTCGGCGGTCAGCTCGGCGGTGTCGAGCAGGCCGCCGGTCACCGTCGAGTAGAACGGGGTGTGGCCGGTCTTCGGGGAGACCGGGGCGAGCAGTTCCAGCAGCCGCTCGCGCAGCGGATCGACCTGGGCGCAGTGTGAGGCGACCGAGGAGGCAATCACGCGGGCGCGCACGCCCTCGGCCTCGCACTCGGCGACCAGCTCGGCCAGGGAGCCGGCGTCGCCGACCACGGTCGAGGAGAAGGGGCCGTTCTTGCCTCCGACGGACAGTTTGCCGTGCCAGCGGGCGAGCCGCCGCTCGACCTCGTTGGCGGGCAGCGCGACCGCGGCGACTCCGCCCTTGCCCAGCAGGGTCTCGGTGAACAGCCGGCTGCGCAGCACGATCACGCGTACCGCGTCGGCCAGCGACAGTCCTCCGGCCACGTACGCGGCGGCCACCTCGCCCTGCGAGTGGCCGACGACGGCGGCGGGCCTCACCCCGTAGGACTCCCAGAGCGCGGCGAGCGAGACCATCACCGCGAACAGCACCGGCTGGACCACGTCCAGCCGGTCCAGGGAGGGCGCGTCCGGTGCGCCGCGCAGCACGTCGAGCAGTCTCCAGTCCACGTGGGTCTCGATCTCCGCCGCGCATTCCGCCATGCTCCGCGCGAAGACGGGGAAGGAGTCGAGCAACTCTGCGGCCATTCCCGCCCACTGGGACCCCTGGCCGGGGAAGACGAAGATCGGGCCTTCCCCGGTGGAGGCGACGCCCTCGACCACGCCGGGGGCCGACTCGCCCTCGGCGAGGGCGGCGAGGGCGGCGAGCAGTTCCTGCCTGTCCCCGGCGACGACCACGGCGCGGTGGTCCCACACCGACCGTGTGGTCAGCAGGGAGTGTCCGATGTCGACCAGTCCCAGGTCCTCGTGGGCCGCCACGTGGGCGGCGAGGCGCGCGGCCTGGTCGCGCAGCGCCTTTCCTCCCCTGGCCGACAGCGCCACCGGCACCGCGGCGGGCACCACGGCGGGCTCGATCCGCTCCTGCGCGACGGCGGCCGGCGCTGTGATCTCGCCGTCCACGCCGTCCTTGCCGTCTTCGCCGTCCACGCCGTCCGGGACGAGCTCGGCGGTCGGGGGCTCCTCCAGGATCACGTGCGCGTTGGTGCCGCTGACGCCGAAGGAGGACACCGCGGCCCGGCGCGGGGCGCCGGACTTGTCCCAGGGCAGGTCCTCGGTCAGCACTTCGACGGCGCCGACGGACCAGTTGACGTACGGGGAGGGCTCGTCGACGTGCAGGGTGCGGGGCAGCACGCGGTGCCGCATCGCCATCACCATCTTGATCACACCGGCTGAACCGGCGGCCGCCTGGGTGTGGCCGATGTTCGACTTGATCGAGCCCAGTTTGAGCGGCCGGGCGTCGCCGCGGTCGCGCCCGTACGTCGCCAGCAGGGCGTGCGCCTCGATCGGGTCACCCAGCTTGGTGCCGGTGCCGTGCGCCTCGACCACGTCGACGTCCCCGCTGGACAGTCCGGCGTTCGCCATCGCCTGGCGGATGACCCGCTCCTGCGAGGGGCCGTTCGGCGCGGTCAGCCCGCTGCTGGCACCGTCCTGGTTGATCGCCGAGCCACGGATGACCGCCAGCACCGGGTGCCCGGCGCGCACCGCGTCCGAGAGCCGCTCGACCACGATGACGCCGACGCCCTCGGAGAAGCCGGTGCCGTTGGCGGAGGCGGAGAACGCCTTGCAGCGGCCGTCGGCGGCGATCACGCCCTGCCGGCTGAACGCGGTGTAGGTACCGGGGGTGGACATCACGGTCACGCCGCCGGCGAGGGCGAGCGAGGTCTCGCCCGTCCGCAGCGACTGGCAGGCGAGGTGGATCGCGACCAGGGAGGCGGAGCAGGCGGTGTCGACGGTGAGGGTCGGGCCTTCCAGGCCGAGGGCGTAGGCGATGCGGCCCGACACCACGCTGGTGGCGTTGCCGGTGACGAGATATCCCTCGACCTCCCTGGGCGCCTTGTCCAGCCGGGGACCGTAGTCCTGCGGCTCCGCGCCGATGAACACGCCGGTCTGGCTGCCCTTCAGCGAACGCGGGTCGATACCGGCTCGTTCGAAGGCCTCCCAGGCGGTCTCCAGGACGAGGCGCTGCTGCGGGTCCATCGCCTCGGCCTCACGCGGGTTGATCCCGAAGAAGTCGGGGTCGAACTCCGCGGCGTCGTGCAGGAAGTGCCCGACGCGCGCGTAGCTGGTGTTGGACTTCGCCGGGTCGTCGTCGAACAGCCGGCCCAGGTCCCACCCTCGGTCCGTGGGGAACCCGGTGACCGTCTCGCGCCCTTCGGCGACGAGCCGCCACAGCTCCTCGGGAGTGGCGACGCCGCCCGGGTAGCGGCAGCCGATGCCGACGATCGCGATCGGCTCGTCGGAGCCGGCGGCCGCGTGGACCTCGGAGATCCTCTCCCCTGCCAGGTCGAGGACCTCGGTGAACAGGTAGGCGGCGACGGCCGCCGGGGTGGGGTGGTCGAAGGCGATCGTCATCGGCAGCTCCGCGCCGATCCGCTCGGCCAGCCGGTCGTGCAGTTCGACGGCGGCGAGCGAGTCGAAGCCCATCTCCCTGAACGCCTGGTCGGGGTTCACCTCCTCGGGCGCGTACGGGAGCATGTTCCCCAGGATCTCGACGGTCAGGTCGTGCACGAGCCCGACCAGGAAGCCGAGCCGCCGCTCGACGGGCAGGTCCGCGAGGGATGTCGCGAACGCCGAAGGTTCTCCCCGCCTGCCGCCCGCCGCGTCGGAGGTGCTGGAAACGAACTGCTCGGACTCGCTCATCGGTCCACTCCACGTCGTGTGAAAAGCCGTATAGATCTTCGAAGTCGGCGGAGACCACCGCGGGTCCGCGCCGGACGGCCCCGCCGCTCCGCCCTGCCGGGACTCGGGCCGCCGAGGTCAGGGCCCGGCGGGGGCTCAGCAGGGGCTCAGCAGGGGCTCAGCAGGGGCTCAGCAGGGGCTCGGCCCACCGAGGTCGGGGCCGGTGGGATCTCAGTCGTATTTCCTGGTGAACTCGACGCGCGAGGCGGACACGACCTCGCCGCCGCGTACGACGACCTCGGTGGGCGCGGGGCGCCCGAGGAACATCAGCAGGCTCGCGGTCATCCCGTACGCGCCGGCGTTGGGGATGCTCACCACGTCGCCGACCTCGAGCACCGGTAGCGGCACGTTCTTGCCGAGCACGTCGCCCGGCGTGCACAGCGGCCCCGCCAGGGTCGCGACCTCCCGCTCGGCGGGGTCGGCCTCCTCCAGCCGCACCGACACCGGCAACAGCCGGCCCAGTCCTGACATGCCGCCGAGGGTGTTGATGCCCGCGTCGAGGATGACGAACTTGCGGCCCCGGCTCTCCTTGATGTTGACCACGGTGCACAGCAGCTCCCCGCAGTCGCCGACCAGGTGACGGCCGGACTCGCAGGCGATCCGGGGGACGCCGCGGCGCCAGTCGGGGAACTCCTCGTCGAGGACGTCCTCCAGCTCCGCGCGGAGGTTGGGGTAGGCGGGCCGCTCTCCCGGCGAGAGGTAGGGGGCGGCGAATCCCCCGCCGATGTCCAGGAGGTGGACGGGCAGGCCCACCTCCCGCCGGAGTCGCGCGGCGACGGAGATGGTGTGGCGGAACTCGCCGACGAGGCTCTCCTCGTCCTTGGCGTTGCTCAGTGAGAACAGGTGGGCCCCGAACAGCCGGGTGCCGGGCACCGCGCGCAGCTCGGGCATCAGCTCCGGCAGCGTCTCGCTGTCGATGCCGAACTGCGACGGCGTGCCGGTCATCCTGATGCTGGTGGCGGCGCTGGAGGTGGCGCTGTTGACGCGCAGCAGGCAGTCGGCGACCACGCCGTACCCGGTCGCGACCTCTCCGACATGCCGCAGGTCGCTCGGCGACTCCACGGAGAACGAGGTGACCCCGGCGCCGATCGCGACCCGCAGCTCCTCGTGGGTCTTGCCCGGCCCGGTGTAGAGCATCTCGGGGCCGGTGAAACCGGCCTCCAGCGCGGCGGTGAGCTCGCCGGTCGAGCTGATCTCGGCCAGGCAGCCGCGCTCACCGGTCCCGCGCAGCGCCCGCGCGATCTGCGGGTGCGGGTTGGCCTTGAAGGAGAAGAAGAGTTCGAAGCCCTCGGGAAGCGAGGACAGCAGGGAGTCACGGGCGGCCGTGACACGGTCGAGGTCGTAGACGTACAGCGGGGAGCCGTACCTGGCGACAAGGTCCGCGTTCCGCGTCATCGCGCGCTCTCCTCCAGCAGCGACGCCAGCCGCTTGCGCTCGTTCTTGCCGTTGAGGGTGAGGGGGAACCTGTCGAGCACGTGGCAGGCGGCGGGCACCTTCGGCGGTTCCAGCCGCCTGGCCAGCTCGCGCAGCACCACGTGGGAGGGCAGGTCGCCCTCCACGAACACGACGAGGTCGCGGTGCTCGTCAGGGGGCAGCGCGACCGCCGCCGTGACGCCGGGGATGTCCATCGCGGCGGCCTCGATCTCCACCGTGCTCATCCGGGTGCCCTTGCGTTTGAACATGTCGTCACGCCGCCCCTGGAAGTAGAGGTAGCCGTCCTCGTCGAGCCGTCCGTAGTCGCCGGTGTGCAGGCGCACCTCGCCGGTGTCGGGGTCGGGGCGGTAGGCACGCGCGGTCAGGACGGGGTCGCGCCAGTAGCCGGCCATCACGTTCGGCCCGGCCACGACGATCTCCCCGACCTCCCCCGGGGGCACCGGGCGGCCCTCGCCGTCCAGGATGAGCACCCGGGTGCCCGGCAGCGGCCTGCCGGACGCGCCGGGGCGCTCGGCGTCGAGCTCCGGTTCCATGATGGTGACGCGCTTGCACTCGGTGATGCCGTACATCCGGACCACCCGCGCGCCGGGGAACGACTCGTGCAGGCTGTCGATGGTCGCGGCCGGCAGCGCCGCCCCGGTGTTGGTGAACATCCGCACGGTGGGCGCGGAGCCGGGGGCGCGTCTGGCCAGCGTCGCGATCATCGCGCCCAGGGAGGGGACGACCGGGACGATCGTGGCTCCGCACTCGCGGATCTGCCGGAGCAGCACCAGGTCCGGCTCGTCACCGGCCAGCACCAGCTCCGCGTGGCCGAGGGCGGACAGGAAGATCTGGTACAGGCCGTAGTCGAAGGACATCGGCGGGCGGCAGAAGACCACGTCGCCTCGCCGGTAGCCGAGCACCGCGTTGATGGCGGAGGCGGCGTAGGTGACCCTGGCGTGCGGGCACACCACGGCCTTGGGTGCGGCGGTGCTGCCCGAGGTGTAGATGAGGATCGCCACGTCCTCCGGGAAGATCTTGACGGGTTCGTGCTCGGCGGGACGGCCGGCCCGCTCCTCGATCTCGGCCCAGATCTCGTCGATGTCGTGTACGGGCACCTCGGCGGCGGTCTCCCGCACGGTCTCCGCGGAGTTCCCGGTCCCGATGACCAGCGCGGGTTCGGAGTCCTTCAGGACCGATCCCAGGTGGAAGGGCTTCATGCCGGGGTTCAGCGGCACGAGGACGGCGCCGCGCCTGGAGACGCCGTAGACGATGGGGGCCACCTCACGCCGGTTGGGGAGTTGGACGATCACCCGGTCGCCGGGGATCACCCCCCGGTCCGCCAGCCAGCCGTCGAAGGCGTGGCTGAGTTCGACGACCCGCTGATAGCTCCACGCGCCCCGCGAGTCGCGGACCGCGGGATCGGCCGGGCCCGCGGCCGCGGCGTCGTCCAGCAGGTGGTGCAGGAGATCCGACCGCAGCGGCGGTGTCCCGGGTACCAAGCCTTCCAACGCGACTCTCCCGTTCCTGAATGAAAAAAGAATTCACTCCGGCTCTCATACCGCTTACTCAATAAGTAGGAGCCGAACAAATACATGGAAACGTTACCCCGGCACTCCCCTGACCCCACACCCCTACGGCCCCCCTAAAGGATTCCGAGACCATCCACGCATGCTCGGACCCCTTTTCCGGGACGGCTTTCAGGAGAACACATTCACCGTCCTGTGCGCCATTGGGTGCGGCGTCGCGGGACCTGGCGCGTGAAATTCCGTATCCATGGGTCACACCGTTTCCGGCGACCGTCACACGGACCGGCCGGCACCGGCGAGCACGGTGGTGGCCCGGTCGCGCAGGCCCGCGCGGTCGACCTTGCGATTGGGGTTCAGCGGCAGCTCGTCCATGTGCCGGTAGTGGCGGGGGACGATGCCCGGCGGCAGGACCCGGCGGAGCCCGGCGGCGAGGTCGGCCGGGCGCGAGGGCGTCCCGGTGTAGAACACGACGAGCTCGGTGACGCCGTTGATGGTGCTGCTCACGGTCACCGCGTCGTCGACCCCCTCGCAGCCGCACATGGCGTGGTCGATCTCGGCGAGCTCCACCCGCCAGCCCTGCACCTGCACCTGCGCGTCGGCCCTGCCCAGGTAGACCAGCTCGCCGTTGGCCGCCCGGCGGATCCGGTCGCCGGTGTTGTACCAGGTGCGCCCGTCGCGCTCGACGAACCGGCCGTCGTCGTCGGCGGGGTCGAGGTAGCCGGGGGTGGTCTGCGGCCCGGTGATCCACAGTTCGCCCTCGACCTCGGCGGGCCGGCCCTCGTCGTCCAGGAGCACGTGGTCGTGCCCGTCGTTGACGGTCCCGATCGGCGACATGCCGTTCACGCCCAGAGCCGGGGAGGTCTCCTGGTCCCAGCGATGACCGGCGATGGTGATGGTGAGCTCGGTCGGCCCGTAGAGGTTCTCCAGCGCGCAGGCGTCCGCCGCCCGTTGCCAGTCGGCGGCGTCGGCGCACTTCAGCGCCTCGCCGGCGAAGAAGCTCCAGCGCAGGCCGGGCAGCGCGCCCGGCTCCAGACGACCCGTCCTGCGGACCATGGAGATGGCGCTCGGCGTGGAGAACCACACCGTGACGCCCTGCTGCCGCAGGAAGGCCGGCAGGTCGCGGTAGGCGTGCGGCGGTACGGCGACCGCCGTGGCCCCGGCGCCCCAGGCGCAGAACAGGTCGAACATCGCGCAGTCGAAGGTCAGGTCGAAGGTCTGCGAGAAGACGTCGTCCGGGGTGAAGTCGTAGCGCGCGTCAAGGAGGGCGAAGTAGTGGGCGGTGTTGCCGTGGGTGATCGGCACCCCCTTGGGGCGCCCGGTGGATCCGGAGGTGAACAGCACGTACGCGACGTCGGAGGGGGCGACCGGACGCGGGCGCGCGAGCGCGCACTCCGGGTCGAAGGAGGTGATCGCCGGTTCGAGGACCGCGACGTCCAGCCCCGCCTCGCGCAGCTCGGCGGCTCGCGCCCTGCCACGACCGTCGACGATCAGCGTGGAGACCCCCGCGGCCTCGATCATCTGCCGGGTGCGGGCCGCGGGGAAGTCCGGCTGCAGCGGCACGACGGTCGCCCCGGCGAACAGTCCGGCGAGGACGCCGGTGTAGGAGGTGGCCCCCTTGGCGGCGAGCACCCCGACGGCCCCGGGCCGGGAGGGGGCCAGGAGTGACAGCGCGCCGGCCCACAGCAGCGCCGAACGGTGGACCTCGGCGTAGGTGGCGACGGCACCGTCGACACGGAAGGCCGCCCGTCCCGGAGACGCCTCCAGGCCGCGCAGGAAACGCGCGTAGAGGGCGTGCGAGCTTTCTCCGTTCATTTCCATCCTAAGATCTCGACGAGTATCTGTAGCTATTCGGATACGCTTTACGGAAAGTGCGGAGATAATTCAATTGATTCCGGCCGGCCCGGTGGACATCGAAGCGCACGCGCGCTAGATTCAAAACCGGAAGGGCTGATTCCACAGCGTCTCCCGATACGGGCACCGGCTTCGACGGCGAATTCCGCGAACCACGGCCCCGCTCCCCTCCTTTTCGTACGCCCGCTCATCGCGACTCTCCTTGAGAAGGGAAATCGATTGCCATGTGGGACGATCGTTTCGAGGAAACCCTGCGCAGGCAGCTCCCCTTTCTGCCCGCCGACGAGAGGATCCGGGAGGACACCGGCCTGGCCGACTTCGGGCTGGACTCCCTCGGCATCGTCGAGTTGCTGGCCACCCTGGAGGAGGAGTACGGGGTGAGGTTCAGGGACGAGGCGCTGACCATGGAGACCTTCGAGACGCCGGGGACCCTCTGGAAGGCGCTGTCCGGGATGTTCAGGCCCGTCGCCTGACCGGTGAGGGTGCCCGCGGGACACCTCCCGGCGGATCCGCGGGCCCTCTCACGCACCTGAGCGCCGTACCGGCTGCGACATCGTCGCCACCCGGGGATTCACCGGGACCACCGTGAAGTTCCTCGTCGTGACCGGCACCCGCCCGAACAGGCTGTCCTGCCCGGCGACGCAGACCCTGGTCACGCCGAGTTCCCGGAGGGTGGCCACCACCTCCGGCCAGCACAGCGCCCGGACGAAGCCGTCCAGCAGCATCGTCCGCACCGCCTCCCCCGTCCTCAGCACGGTCCCGTCGTGGTCGTCGACGACCGGCAGGCGCGGATCGGCGAAACGCAGGCCGTCGAGGACCTCCTCCGCGGCCCTGCGCCGCAGCGGCTCGAACGCGGCCGAGTGCATCGGGGGCCGCATGGTGTAGAGGGAGAGACCTCCGAGGGAGCGCACCCGCCCCTGCAGCCACTCGACCCGCCGCTCACGCAGGGACAGCATGTGGAAGTCGTGGTCGACACGGCAGGAGAGGTCGTACCACTCGTTCCCCGCGTCCAGCTCCGCCAGCACCTCCTTCAGCGCGGGCTCGGGGACGCGGACGAAGGAGTGGGTGACGACGTCGGTGTGCTCGCGGCCGAAGTAGTCCTCGGTGACGCGGGCCAGCCCCGCGGTCATGCGCACGGCGTCCTCGAAGGAAAGCGCGCCCGAGTAGGCCGCGGCCGCCTTGCCTCCGAAGCTGGGGCCCGCGCACACCTCGGGCTCGACGCCGAGTTCCCGCTCCGCCCAGTCGGCCAGGGCGAGGCAGTTCACCATGAACGCGACCTGGGCCGCCTCCGTGTAGTCGTCTCCCGAGTCGCGGAAGCGGTCGACCAGCGAGTAGCCGAGCGCGTCGTCGGCGAGGGCGACCAGCCGCCGCGCCGAGGGGTTGTCGAGCATGAACCCGGCGACGTCGGCGAACCTGGTGGGGCCCATGCCGGGAAAGACGATCGCCGTGACGGCCTTGGCGCCGGTCTCCATATGGCTATTCCAAACTCTTGAGAAACTCGATCATGACCGCGATGAAACGCTCCGGCTCCTCCAGGTGCGGAGTGTGGCTGGAGTCCTCGAAGATCTCCCAGCGCGCGCCGGGGACGAGCTCGGCGTACGGCCGGACCGTGGCGGGAGTGGCCTCGTCGTGCCGCCCGGAGATCACCAGCGTGGGCACCTCGATGTCGGGCAGGCAGTCGACGACCCCCCAGTCGCGCAGCGAGCCGATCACGTGGAACTCGCTGGGCCCGTTCATCGCGTAGTAGACGGTGGGATCGTTGTAGATCTCCATGAACGTGGCGACGAACTCGCGCGGCCATGGCCGGAGCGTGCAGACGTGCCTGTTGTAGAAGACCATCATGGCGTCGAAGTACTCCTTGGAGTCCGTCGTGCCCGCGGCCTCGTGCTTACGCAGCGTGTCGTCGACGCCGGGCGGCAGCCTGTCGCGCAGGACCCGCATCTCGCTCAGCCACAGCGGATACGAGGCGGGGGCGTTGGCGACCACCAGACCGCGCAGGCCCGCAGGCCGGGCGGAGGCGTGCTTCGCCGCGAGCAGGCCGCCCCACGACTGGCCGAACAGCACGTAGTCGCCGTCCACGCCCAGTCGTCGCAGCAGGTTGTCCAGCTCGTCGAGGAAGAGCCGCGGCGTCCAGAAGTCCGTGCTCGCGTCGGGCAGGTGGGTGGAGCCGCCGTTGCCCAGCTGGTCGTAGTGGACGACGGGCCATCCCGACTCGGCGAGCACCGCCATGCCGACCAGGTAGTCGTGGGTGCTGCCGGGGCCGCCGTGCAGGGCGACCACGGTCGGCCGCCCCGAGTTGGGAGTGCCGGTCACCCGGTACCAGGTCCGGTGCTCACCGAACGGCACGGTTCCCTTGGCGCTGGGGGCTGTGGACATGTGAACCTCCCTCACCGGATCGGCGTGCCGGGAACGGACTCAGGGCCGGGGCGCGACGGGCGCCTCCCCGCTCCCGGCGGTCTCCGGGAGCCCGGTGCCCTCGCGCATCCGGCTCCGCGGGCGGAGGGGCACCCGGCCGCCCGGGTGACGGGGGCGTCACCACCCCTTCCTGATCGTGTCGACGACGTGGCCGCGCTGCTCGTCGGTGACCCACGAGCCGACGGGGACGCACACGACGCGCGGGGCGACGCGTTCGAGGTTGGGCAGCAGCGCCGAGTACTCGCGTACGCAGGTGTGCAGGTCGTTGCGCTCGTGCACGTTGCTGACCATGATCCCGGCATCGTCCATGCGCTTCATGAACGACTCCCGGTCCTCGACCTTCATCGGGTAGATCCAGAAGGAGGACTCCCGGTCGCCCGCCCGTTCGGTCAGCTCCAGCCCGGGGATCCCGGCGAGCTCACGGTCGTAGAAGGCGGCGTTCTCCCTGTGCCTGGCCAGGACCCGGTCCACGCCCGCGAGGTTGGCCAGGCCGATCGAGGCGTTGATGTCGTTCATGTGGAACTTGAAGCCCCACTCCAGGACGTCGGGCGGGTTGCGGAGCCGGTCGGCGGTGCGGTCGATGCCGAACCAGCGCAGCAGCCGGGCGCGCTCGTGCGCCTCGTCGGTGGGCAGCACGATCGCGCCGCCGTCGCCCGAGGTGAGGTGTTTGATGGCCTGGAAGCTGAAGACGGAGATGTTGCCGTGGTTGCCGAGCGGCCTGCCCCGGTAGGTGGCACCCCAGGCGTGCGCGGAGTCCTCGATCACCGCCGGCCGGAACCCGAACCTGGCCTCGGCCTCGTCGAGGATCTCCCCCAGCCTGTCGAGGTCGACCGGGTAGCCGGCGAAGTGCACGACCATGATGGCGCGCGTCCTGGGCGAGATCTTGCGGGCCAGGTCGTCCAGGTCGACGTTGAGGGTGGCCGGATCGATGTCGACCCAGCGGATGCGCAGCCCGTTGGCCAGGATCGCCCAGTTGGTGGCCTCCATGGTCAGCGGCGTGGACAGCACCTCGCCCTCGGGGTCGCCACCGGGCCGGCCGTCGCCGGCGACCAGGCGCAGTGCCAGGTGCAGGCCGGCCGTGGCGCTGTTGAGGGTGGCCACCCTGGGGTTGCCGATGGCCGCGCCCAGGGCGCTCTCGAACTCCTCGACCTTGGCCCCCTGGCCGATCCTGCCGCTGCCCAGGACCTGGGCGACCGCGGCCGGGGCGTCGGCGGACATCGACACACTGAACAGTGGGATCATCGCTGGCTCCAGACTTCGCGGTGTTTCATCCGGTGAAGGCGTATTCGCCGTGGGCGCCGAGGCCGTCGAGTTCCGCGTACCTCGCCTTGCAGTCGGCGTACGTCGGCAACATGCCCTGCTCGGCGGCCTCCCGCAGCGAGGGAGCCACCCGGTCCTTCTCCGACAGCAGCAGCCGCTGCCCCCGCGGCCAGGGCAGGGCCAGTTCCTCGTCCAGCGGGTCGATCTGGATCTGACCTTCGGGTGACCAGGTGCTGGAGCACAGGTAGACGACCGTGGCGTGCTCGGTCAGCGGGGCGAATCCGTGCGCCAGGCCCTCCGCCAGGTAGAGGGCGTGGCGGTTCTCGGCGCTCAGCGTGACCGCGACGTGCTTGCCGTACGTGGGCGAGCCGACCCGGATGTCGACGAGAATGTCGACGATGGCCCCCTGGGCGCAGGTCACGTAGCGGGCCTGGCCGGGAAGGGCCGTCGCGTGCAACCCGCGGATCGTCCCGCGCCGGGACAGCGAGCAGTTGACCTGGGCGACCGAGAGCGGATGACCGATGGCCTTGTGGAACGCGGGCTGGTTGAAGACCTCCAGGAACAGCCCTCGGTCGTCCGTGAAGATCTGAGGGTTGATCAGGAACGAGCCGTCCACCTCAAGCTGGTGGATCTCCATGTCCGGAACCTTTCTGGGAGCCTGCCATGTGCCGGGGAACACGCGCGGGCCCGCGAAGCCTCTGACCACACGCAGAAAAACCGCACTCGGTCTCTCCGGATGTCACCGGAGATTTTCCTCGCACCATCGGAACGCGCATCGTCGAATCACGCCCGGTCGAATGCGAATTCATCGCGAATCGGCATTCCCGGAAACGTGTTCCGCGCCGGCCCCTCTCGTGCCCCGCCTTTCCGCCGCCTGCCTTCGGAAGGGGATGGACGTGTTTCACAGAGGCTCGGCGAACTGGATCACACGTCCGGCGCCGTTTCTCGTTGACACCGTTCATGGTTGTCAGCGGCACCGCGCGGGACAACCCCTACCTGCCCCTTAACGAGGCACGCGGGACCGTTCAGCTCACGGCGTCCGCGACGGGCCGGCCAGCGGCGGAGGCTCCGCACGCTCCTGATCTGCGAACAGGTGCCGGCATCTCCGCCCGGGGCCGCTGACGTGCACCGGCGGAGGGCTCGGTCTCCCCGACCGGCCCCGGCCGGCCCCGACCGGCACCGCGGGAGGATCCGGCGCCGCGCGACCGGCGCGGCGCGGCCATTCGGATGGACAATCCGTTAGGGGTGAGATAAGGGTTGGTGCTCACCTGGACGACATATAGCGTTTCCCCCACATGACGGGTAAAAACTGCGAACCCCTGTGGCGGTGACTGCGAAACCCTCCTGGCCGCCGGCCGCCGATCGCGCCCGTACCTGATTTCGATGGGGGTGCCCCACGTGCAAGGAAAAACGCCCTTCACCGTGTCGACTTTTCTTGGGAATGGATTATGGCACTGACCGTCGGCTATCCGAGCACTCAGCGGGGACCGGAACTCGACCACCGAGAGCCCGAGCTCGCCCACCGAGAGCCCGAGCTCGACCAGCGCGCACCGGCCGTCCGCCTGGCACGGCTGCTCGACCCGGGCTCCCTGGTCCCGCTGCACGAGGCGGACGCCAGCGGTGTGTCCGCCGTGCGGGGCCGCGTCTCGGGCATCGATGTGATCGCCTACTGCACCGACGCCACCGACATGGGCGGCGCGATGGGCGCCGCGGGCAGCGCCAGGGTCGTGAACGCCATCGACACGGCCCTGCTGGAGGGGGCACCGGTGATCGGCCTGTGGCACTCCGGTGGCGCCAGGCTGGCCGACGGCGTCGAGTCGATGGACGGCGTGGGCCGGATGTTCGCCGCGATGACCAGAGCCTCCGGCCGGGTGCCCCAGGTGTCGGTGGTCCTCGGCCCGGCGGCGGGCGCCGCCGCGTACGGGCCCGCGCTCACCGATGTGGTGATCATGTCGGAGGCCGGCCGGATGTTCGTGACCGGACCCGACGTGGTGCGCGCCGTCACCGGTGAGCGGATCGACATGGAATCCCTCGGCGGGACCGTCGCGCACGGCGGCAAGTCCGGTGTGGCGCACGTGGTGGTCGCCTCGGAGGCCGAGGCCTACGAACAGGCGCGCCGGACCGTCGATCTCCTCACCCGCCGGTCCGTCTTCGACGTCGCCGCGGCGCGCGAGGGAACGGACCCTCGGGCACTGCTGCCGGACAACCCTCGCCGGGCCTACGACGTGCGCCCCCTGCTGCGCGAGATCCTCGACCCCGGCGCCCCCTTCGTGGAGATGCAGCCCCGCTGGGCGGCGAACGTGGTCGTCGGCCTGGGCCGGCTCGCCGGGGGGTCGGTCGGCGTGGTCGCCAACAACCCGCTGCGCAAGGGCGGCTGCCTCGACTCGCTGAGCGCGGAGAAGGCGGCCAGGTTCGTTCGCATGTGCGACGCGTTCGGGGTGCCGCTGGTGGTCGTCGTGGACGTGCCGGGCTACCTGCCGGGTGTCGGGCAGGAGTGGGGTGGAGTGATCCGGCGCGGGGCCAAGCTCCTGCACGCCTTCGCCGAGGCGGTCGTCCCACGGGTCACCCTCGTCACCCGCCAGTCCTACGGCGGGGCGTACATCGCGATGAACTCCCGGTCCCTGGGCGCCACCGCGGTGTTCGCCTGGCCTGACGCGAAGGTCGCGGTGATGAGCGCGGAGGCCGCGGTCGGCGTGCTGCACCGCAAGCGGCTCGCCGCCGCCCCTGACGACGAACGCGAGGCGCTGCGGCTGCGGCTCGTCGACGAGCACGTCCGTACCGCGGGCGGGGTGAACCGCGCCCTCTCCCTCGGTGTCGTCGACGAGGTGATCAACCCGGTGGACACCCGGCGCAGGATCGCCGAGGCCCTCGCCGCCGCCCCGGCCCGGCGTGGCCGGCACGGGAACATCCCGCTCTGAACCTCTCCCCCGATCTCTCCCTCGAGTCCCGTGACCGTCGCGGCAAGACCACTTCATGGCCGAAGGCGGGCCCGCCCGCAGAGGGCCGTCGCCGCAGGCAGACCCACCACACCGAAAGGAGCCGGTGGATTCCGATGAACGCCGTTTCCCCCGACCTGCCCTTCCCACGCCGGACGACTCCGGCGGCCCTCACCGCGGATCCGATGGCCGAGGCCGTGCTCGGCGGGGCGTCCCCCGACCAGCTGGCACGGACCCCGGTGCCGGAGGACTACCTCGCCGCCCACCTGCGGATCGAGGACGTCGACATGTTCACCGGCATCGAGGACAAGGACGTGCGCAAGTCGATGCGCGTCGGGCGGGTGCCGATGCCCGAGCTCGCCCCCGACGAGGTCCTGATCGCGGTGATGGCGAGTTCCATCAACTACAACACGGTCTGGTCGTCGATCTTCGAGCCGCTGCCGACGTTCAATTTCCTGAAGCGGTTCGGCGCCACCGGCGGGTTCGCGACCAGGCACGACCTTCCTTATCACGTCGTGGGGTCCGACTGCGCCGGGGTGATCGTACGGGCCGGCGTCGGAGTGCGCCGCTGGCGGGTGGGCGACCGCGTCGTGGTGAGCCCGATCCAGGTCGACGACCAGGAGCCGGCGACGCACGGCGACGGCATGCTCGGCGCCGAGCAGCGCGCCTGGGGCTACGAGACGAACTTCGGGGCGCTCGCCCACTACACGGTGGTGCGCGCCAGCCAGTTGATCCCCAAACCCGCCCATCTCACCTGGGAGGAGGCCGCCAGCATCACGCTGTGCGCCGGCACGGCCTACCGCATGCTGGTCAGCCGCCAGGGGGCGGACATGAAGCAGGGCGACATTGTCCTCATCTGGGGCGCGACCGGCGGGCTCGGCGGATACGCCGTGCAGATGGTGAAGAACGGCGGCGGCATCCCGGTCGGGGTGGTCGGCTCCGCGTCGAAGGCCGCGGCCCTGGAACGGCTCGGCTGCGACATCGTCATCAACCGCGGCGAGATCGGAATGGGCGGCGACGCCCCCGGCAGCCCGGAGCGGACGATCGAGCTGGGCAAACGCCTCGGAAAGATCATCCGGGAGCGGGCGGGCGGGGACCCGCACATCGTCTTCGACTACATCGGCCGGGCCACGTTCGGGATCTCGGTGTTCGTGGCCCGCCGCGGCGGCACGGTCGTCACCTGCGGCTCCAGTACGGGCTACCAGCACCGGTTCGACAACCGCTATCTCTGGATGAACCTCAAGCGCATCATCGGCAGCCACGCGGCCAACATGCAGGAGCTGTGGGAGTGTCTGCGGCTGTTCGAACTCGGCAAGCTGGTGCCGACCCTGTCGTCGTTGTACCCGCTCGCGGAGGTCGCCGAGGCCGCCCGGCTGGTGCAGACCAACACCCACCTGGGCAAGGTGGGCGTGCTGTGCATGGCCCCCGAGCCCGGCCTCGGCGTGACCGATCCCGAACTGCGGGCCAGGCTCGGCGAGGAGAGGCTGAACCCGCTGCGAGACCCGTCGGCCTCGCGCGACACGCCCCTCCTCGCCGGAAAGGTGTAGGCGACCGTGACCAGGCGAACCGCCGGAATCCTGGCGACCGGCTCGTACCTTCCGAAGGAGGAGGTCGGCAACGCGCAGATCGCGGAACGAGCCGGTGTCACCCCGGAATGGATACTGCGCAAGACCCGGATCTCCTTCCGGCGGTACGCCGCGCGGGACGAGGCGACCTCGGACCTCGCGGCGCGGGCCGCGATGAGCGCGATCGAACAGGCCGGCGTCGACGTCGACCGGATCGGTTACGTCATCGTCGCCACCTCGACGGGTGACCACCCGCAACCGCCCACCTCCTACCTCGTGCAGAACGCGCTCGGCGCCTACGGCGCCGCCTGCTTCGACATCAACGTCGTGTGCAGCGGGTTCGTGTACGGCCTCGCCCTGGCGAAGGCCCTGCTCTCGCTCCAGCCCGACACCTACGCCCTCGTGGTGGGCGCGGACCTCTACTCGCGTTGTCTCGACTTCACCGATCGCCGCACCTCGGTGCTCTTCGGGGACGGCGCCGGCGCCGCCCTGGTCGGCATGGTGCCCGAGCCGTACGGGATGATCGCCTGTGACCTGTCCAGCCGGGGCGAGGCGAGCGGGCTCATCGGCGTCAAGGCCGGGGGCAGCAGGTTCCCGGCCTCGCACGAGACCGTCGCGGCCGGTGAGCACTACTTCAGGATGGACGGCCGCGGGGTGCGGGACTTCGTGATGGAGAACGTCCCGCCCGCGGTGGAAAGGCTGGTGGTCGGTGCCGGGTACGGCCTCGACCAGGTCGACGCCTTCGTGCCGCACCAGGCCAACGGGGCGCTGCTCGGCGAGCTGGTGGAGCGCTGCGGGCTCACCGGCGCGCACACCCCGCGCACCGTGGAGTGCTACGGGAACATGGGAAGCGCCTCGGTGCCGGTGGCGCTCGACGAGGCCAACAGAGCGGGCATGCTCGGCGACGGCGACCTGGTGCTGCTCGCCGGTTTCGGCGGCGGCATGTCGATGGGCACGAGCCTGATTCGCTGGTCGGCGACCACACGTCTGGAGACGAGATGAGCGACATCCACAGGGTCGGTATCGTCGGATGCGGGCTGATGGGCTCGGGTATCGCCGACGTGTGCGCCCGCGCGGGGCTGGACGTGCGGGTCGTGGCCTCCAGCGGCGCCTCGATGAACCGGGGACGGCAGCGGCTGCTGAGATCCCTCGACGGCGGGCTGCGCAAGGCGACGATCACCGAGACGGAGCGAAGCGAGGCGCTGGAACGGGTCTCCTTCACCTGCGACCTCTACGATCTGGGCGACCGGCAGATCGTCTTCGAGGCCGTCCCCGAGCACGAGCCGACCAAGCTCGACCTGTTCCGCGCCCTGGACAAGATCGTGGAGGATCCGGACGCGATCCTGGCGTCGAACACGTCGTCCATCCCGATCATCAGGATGGCGAGGGCCACCGAGCGGCCCGGCCAGGTGGTCGGCGTGCACTTCTTCAATCCCGTGCCCGTCATGCCGCTGGTGGAGCTGATCGGGTCGCTGCTCACCGAGGACGAGCCCCTGGCACGGGCGGAGGCGTTCGTCACCGGAACGCTCGGCAAGCAGGCGATCCGCTCCTCCGACCGGGCGGGCTTCGTGGTCAACGCCCTGATCATCCCGTACCTGCTGTCGGCCATCCGGATGGTGGAGACGGGGTTCGCCACCGCCGACGTGATCGACAAGGGGATGGTGCTGGGCTGCTCGCACCCGATGGGTCCGCTGAGGCTCGCCGACCTGATCGGGCTGGACACGGTGGCCTCGATCGCCGGCGCGCTGTACGGGGAGTTCAGGGAGCCGCAGTACGCGCCCCCGCCGATACTGCTGCGCATGGTCGAGGGCGGCCTCCTCGGCAAGAAGACCGGCCGGGGATTCCACGTCTACTCCTGATATCCTTCCGCTCCCTGGAACGGCGCCTGGACACGGTCCGGCGCCGTTCTCGCGTCTGTGCGCGGGGACGAGGCGTGTGGCCGGGGCACATGGTCGGGGCGTGTGGCCGGGGCACGTCGCCCGTCCATGCCCGCCCATGCCCGTCCACGCCCGCGCGTGTCCGTGCGCGAGCACGGGTGGGCGCGCGGGACGAGGGCACGAAACAGGGTCGCGGGACGGGGGCGCGGCGAAGCGTTTCGACGCGAGGGCACGGTCGTTTCCGCGCGGCGGGCGGCCATTTCAACACAGAGCGGGCGATACACGAAAAGCGAAAGACGTCATTTCAACACGGAGAGGGCGCGTGACGCCCCCGGGCAGGGCCTCAGCGGCGCGAGTCCGCGGCGAGCAGGGCCGACGAGACGCGGCCGGCGACGAGGGCGACGATCTCCTCGACGTGGTCGGTGAGGTAGAAATGGCCGCCGGGAAAGAACCGCGCCTCGAACCGCGACCGCGTATGGTCGCGCCACGCCCGCACGTCGTCCGGGCGGGCCTTCGGGTCGTCGATGCCGGACAGTGCGGTGACCGGGCACGACAGCCCTGGCCCCGGCCGGTGGCGGTAGGTCTCGACGGCCCGGTAGTCGCTCCTCACCACGGGCAGCATCGCCCGCATGAAGTCGTCGTCGCCGAGCACCGTCGTGGCGGTCCCGCCCAGTGCGCGCAGTTCGGCCAGGAGCCCGTCGTCCGGCCGCAGGTGCGCCCGGTCGTCCCGGTGGATCGACGGGGCGCGCCGCCCCGAGACGAACAGTTCCAGCGGCGCCGTACCGCGCCTCTCCAGCCTGCGGGCCACCTCGAAGGCGACGAGAGCCCCCATGCTGTGCCCGAAGAGCGCCAGGGGGCGCGTGACGGCCCGGGCCGGTAGTGCCGCGACGATCCGGTCGGCCAGCTCGTCGATGTCCTCGACACACCTCTCGGCGCGCCGATCCTGCCTGCCCGGATACTGCACCGCGAGCACCTCGACCGTGGGCGGGGCGAGGCGCGCGACCGGAAGGTAGAAGCTCGCGGAGCCCCCGGCGTGCGGGAAGCAGACCAGCGTGGCCGGTGCCCGCTCGGCCCGCTCCCCCGCCTGCCCGAAAAGGAGGCGCCGGATCCACATGTCGTCGCCGTCCTTGACCGCGCTCATGACTCCCACCCCGTCTCGACCATCGCGTTCCGGCCGGCGCGTCTCGATCCCGCCGTCCAGGACGACCGGTCACCGGCGTCCTTTCCGACAGCCGGAATCAGGTCTCCGATAGATCCAAAATCACCGACCTCTTTCACATCAATACCTCGGAAGGAATATAATCCATCTCGCCCTGCACTCCCGTAAGCATTCGTCACCCACCGTCATACGCCAATCACATTACGGCAACATCTGGCCGTCGGCATGCGGAAGGATATCCAAGGTCGCCTGCGACGATCCAGGGAAGCAGCCCTTCGCGCCCCCCTAAATCAACCCCATCGATAAGGGTTAATAGGGGGTTTGCATTTTCGCCGAGAGCCATAGATGATCCCGCTGGGGCGGATACGGGGTTACCGCCCGGTTAAGCATTCTGGATGCCGTGATGAAATTAGGTGCGAGAGAATGACGAAATCATGGACAGCGCCGTGATGAAATTCTGAAATGGCATCCTACCGCCGTCGGCAGTTCCGTCGGAAAAGAGGAAAGGTTGACGTCACCTACCGGCAAATATAGGTTTCCTTCTCTTACCAGCCGGGTGTTATCGTTCCATCATCTGCTTTCATCTAGGGTGGACGGGGAGCCCTATGATACTTATCGAGCGGGACAACGAAACCACTTTTCTCACAAACCTGCTTTCGGATTGTGCGCGCGGCCGTGGCCGGGTGGCGACGATCACGAGCCCTACCGCGACCGGCAAGACCGAGCTGGTGTACGCCTTCGGTCGCAGTGCCGCCGAGTCGAAGGTCACCTGGCTGAGCGCCACCTGCTCAGGGGCGGACCAGAAGGTGCCCCTCGGCGTGGTGAGCCAGATCTTCCACAACGCGGCACTCCCCATCGACCACGCCTTCCGAGCGGCACAGCTCATCGAGGACGCCGTGCTCGGGGCGAAGTCGTCCGGTGAGCGCCCCGAGGAGTCCGATTGGCTCCGTATCACCCAGGGCCTGTGGACCATTGTCCTCGAACTCTCCAAGTCGAATACCGTGCTCATCACCGTGGACGACATCGAATACGCGGACTCCCTTTCCTGGCAGCTTCTGCTCAACTTCGTCCATCGGCAGAAGAGTGCCAACGTGCTTATTCTACTGACGGCCACAGAGGGCCTTCAGGGAATGGATCCGCATCTCGAGATAAACCTTATGCGCCATCCTCACTACGAGCGCATAACACTGGCACCGCTTTCCCTGCGAGGCGTCATCAAGACACTGTCCGCTTTTGTCGGCAACACTGCGGCGGTCAAGTTCGGCCCAGCGGCCCACAATGTGAGTGGAGGCAACCCGCTGCTGGTCAAGGCATTAATGGAAGACTACAGGAGTGCCGGCGAACCGGATAACCTCATCGTCTCCGACGCATTCTCCCGATCGGTCCGGGCTCTCCTGCACCGCAGCGATCCCACCATGTTGCTGGTCGCCCACGGGCTCGCGATACTTGGGGACCTCGCCCTGCCGACTCTTCTCTCGGAGTTACTCGGCATCACGACGACAATGGTGAACCAGGCGCTGAACCGTCTCGGTGTCATCGGCATTGTTGACTCGCTACGTTTTCGGCACCCCGCGGCCAGGTCCGCCGTGCTCGACGACCTCGACCCGCATCGGCGCCAGGAAATGCATCGGCTCGCCGCGCGGCTTCTCCACGCGGAGGGGGCCGCGGCCACCGTGGTCGCCGAACATCTCATCGGCTCGCCCCGCTTCCGGGAGTCCTGGGCACTGGCCGAGCTCCGCGAGGCCGCCGAGCAGGCGCTCACGAACGACCGGCACGAGTTCGCGGTCCAGTGCCTGAAGCTCGCCCTGCAGCTGTGCGACGACGACCGGCAGCGCACGACGACCACGGCGATGCTCGCCCGGGCGGAGTGGCGCCTCAACCCCGCCGCCGCCAACCGGTACGTCGACCGGCTCGTCGCGGACGCCCGCGAGAACAGGCTGGGCTTCGACGAGCTGGACACCCTGCTGGGGTTCCTGCTCTGGCACGGGCAGCACGACGAGGCCGTGGAGGTGCTCGAACGGCTGACCGAGCTGGCAGGCGAACCCTGCGCCGACGAGGAGGCGGCCTGGCTCGACGTCCTCCGCCACCGGCTGTCGTGCATCCACCCCCCGGTCCTCGCCCGTGCCCGCGTCGTCGCGAGCGCCGACTCCGTGACGAGGCCGGCGTGGACGACGTGGACGACGGTCGAGAGCGGTCCGCACTCGCGGGCGGCGGCTCTGCTCGCGGGCGTCCTGCGCGACGGCCCGGACGAGAACACGCTCAGGACCGCCGAACGCGTGCTGCACTCCACCTCGCTGGACGACGTGAACCTGGAGACCGTGGGGGCGGCGCTCCTCGCCCTGGTCTACTCCGACCGCCCCGACAAGGCCGCGCTCTGGTGCGACCTCCTGTACTCGGAGGCCGTGCGGCGCCGCTCCCCCACCTGGCGGGCGCTGCTCGCCTCCCTGCGGGCGAGCATCGCCATCCGCCAGGGGGACCTGTTGACCGCCGAGGAGTACGCGCGTGCCGCACTGGACATCCTGCCGCCCCGGAGCCTGGGCGTCCTCGTCGCGTTGCCACTCGCCGTACTGATCCGCGCCACCACCGAGATGGGTAAGTACGACGTCGCCGAGCGCCATCTCAGATGGCCGGTGCCCAACGCGATCTTCCAGACCCACTTCGGGCTCCACTATCTGCAGGCCCGTGCCCACTACTATCTGGCGACGAACCACTCGCACGCCGCGCTCAACGACTTCTCCACCTGCGGGCGGTTGATGCGTGCCTGGAATCTGGACACCCCGGCGCTGGTGCCGTGGCGTCACGGCGCCGCGGCCGCCCTGCTCCAGCTGGAACAGCGGGAACAGGCACGGACCCTGCTGGAGCAGCCCTACGAGCTGTCCGGCGGCGACTCGCTCAGGACACGGGGGATCTCACAGCGTCTCCTCGCCGCCACCAGCGACCTCAGGCAGCGTCCGTCCATGCTCCGGGAGGCGATCGACACGCTCCAGAGCGCGGGCGACCGCCTGGAGATGGCCTACGCGCTGGTCGACCTCACCCACACCCTCAACGAGCTCGGCGAGCCCAACAAGGCACGGATGATCGGTTACCGTGCCGACAGCGTGGCCGGCGAGTGCCGGGCCGAGCCGCTGCGGCAGGCCGTACGGCACAACAGCGACGGCTACGACGGCGGCGACGGTCTGGAGAGCATGAACGTGCTCAGCGACGCCGAGCAGCGCGTCGCCTCGCTCGCCGCGCTCGGCTACACCAACCGCGAGATCTCCAGAAAGATCTACATCACCGTCAGCACCGTGGAGCAGCATCTGACCCGCATCTACCGCAAGCTCAACGTGAAAGGCCGCAGGGATCTGCCGGCGCAGTTCTCGCAGATGTGAATGACCGGCTCGCCGCCCGTGCCCGTCCGGCCGGGGCTTCCGGGGGCACGGGCGGCGAGGGTCACTCGGTACGACCGTCCACCTGCGAGGTGTCCACTCGTACCGATCGGAGAAGGATCGTGGCGAGAACCGCCGTCAACGCCATGATGACGGCTCCGAGGACGGCGGCCACCTGCATGCCGCCGGTGAAGGCCGAACGGGCGGCGTCGAGCAGGGCCGCCCCGGTCTGCTCCGGCATCCTCGCGGCCACCCCGAGCGCACCGCCGAGGGTCTCGCGCGCCGCCTCGGCGTCTTCGGGGGGCAGGACGGGCGCCGAGGCGGCGAACCTCTCGCCGTAGACGGACAGGCCGACGCTGCCCAGGATCGCGATACCGAGCGCGCCCCCGAGTTCGGTGGCGGCCTCCATGACCGCGGACGCCGAACCGGCGCGTTCCGGCGGGGCGGCAGCGACGATCATGTCGGATGCCACCGCCTGCACTGCTCCGATGCCGGATCCCAGCAGGAGCAGACCGCTGACGAGAAACCACCGCTCGGAGTCCACGTCGATCAGGCTCATCACGACGAAGCCTCCGGCGGCGAGCGCCATGCCGCCGCCCATGATGAATCCCGGACGCGCCCACTTCGCGATCACGGCGGCCAGTACGGAACCGGCGAGGGCCGCACCGGCCGCGGGCAGGGTGAGCAACCCCGCGGTGAACGGCCGCAGTCCGAGCACCATCTGCAGATACTGGGCGATGAAGTAGAACAGCCCCACCAGGGCGAAGATCGCGAGTGTGCTCGTGATCAGCGACATGCTGAAGGGCCGGCTGGAGAACAGTCTCAGGTCGAGCATCGGGTCGGGCAGCAACCGCTGCCTGCGCAGGAACACGACACCGAACGCCAGCCCGACGATCACGCCGGTCAGGGCCTGGAGTTCGAAGCCGTCGGCGGCGAACTGCTTGATCCCGTAGACCGTCGGCAGCAGGGCCGCCAGCGACAGCAGGGCGCTGAGCAGGTCGAACCTTCCGGGGCGGGGGTCGCGGTACTCCGGCAGCACGATCGGTCCCAGCAGCAGGAGCAGGACCATGACCGGCACATTGATCAGGAACACCGATCCCCACCAGAAACGCTCCAGCAGCCAGCCTCCGACGATCGGTCCCAGCACGCTGCCTCCGGCGAAGCCCGCGGCCCACACGGCGATGGCCATCCGGCGCTGTCCGGGGTCATGGAACATGTTGCGGATCAGCGCGAGGGTCGGCGGCATCAGGCTCGCCGCCGCCGCGCCCTGCAGGGCGCGGGCCACGACGAGCAGCTCGGCGCTGGGGGCGTAGGCGGCGACGGCCGACGTGACACAGAACGCGGTGGCACCGATCAGCAGCAGTTTCCTGCGGCCGATCCTGTCACCCAGGGTGCCCATCGGAATCAGCAGACCGGCCAGCAGGAAGGCGTAGATGTCGACGATCCACAGCAGCTGGGAACCGGTCGGCGCGAGGTCCGCGCTCAGGAAGGGGAGCGCGAAGTACAGCACCGTCACGGTCACGGAGATGAGCAGGACGGGCAGGACCAGCACCGCGAGGCCGAGCCATTCCCTCCGCCCGGCTGTGGCTACGCCCTGTGTCATGACTACAACTCCTTGGGTACTTCGTACATCAAATAGATGCATACATCGTACGCACAACTCTTCGGAGAGCACAACGGCTCATCTTCAGATCGACCTTGACTTCTGAAAAGTTCCAGATAAACCCTAGAGAACAGCGGGTTAGCACCTAACGACGCCTCGCTCCCACTGGTTATTTCATCACGCTTGGATCGCCAATTACGTCACAAAAAGCATGTGCTAGAGTTTCGTCACACGGCTGTGCATCTGGAATCGGACGGGGACCACATGTTGACGTGCACACAATGTGGAAAGCCTTTGAACGCCGCACCTCGGGGACGACGCCCCCGGTACTGCTCCCGCGCCTGTCAGGCGCGGGCCTACCGTGCCCGAACCGCCGAGCGGTCCGCGCAGTCCGCCGGACGGACCCCGGCCTCCGCGCTGCGAGTCGCTCCCCCCAACGCCCCCCTCTCCGTGGCGCCGGGATGCGCCCCCGCCGCGGACCATGCCCCGCTCCGGCAGAGCGCCGACGATCTGGCCATGCACCACGAACCCCCGAGCGGCCTGAGCACGGAGCGGATCGTACGCACCGCGGTCCGGATCGCCGACACCGAGGGACTGGACGCGTTGTCGATGCGCCGCGTCGCGACCGAGCTGGGCGCCGGCACGATGTCGCTGTACCGCTACGTGTCGGGCAAGGACGCGCTCGTCGAGTTGATGGTCGAGGTCGTCTTCGGGGAGACCTCCTATCCGGTCTCCGTACCGGGAGGCTGGCGCACCAGGCTGGAGATCGCGGCACGAAGGGAGTGGGGGATGTACTCCAGGCACCCCTGGGCGCTGCGGGTCATCGCCACCCCCCAGCCGCCGCTCGGGCCGAACGTGCTCGCCGATGTCGAGTGGGCGATGCGCGCCATGGACGGCCTCGGCCTCGACCCGATGACGATGCACTGGGTGGCCATGATGGTGAGCGCCCAGGTGCAGGGCGCGGCCCTGCTGCTGGTGAACGAGCTGGAGGCCGAGCGCCGCACCGGCGTCACGACGAGACAGTGGCGCGCGTCGAAGACGCCGATGCTCCTGGAGATCCTGGAGTCCGGGCAGTTCCCGATGCTGTCCAGGCTGTACGCGCAACAGGACGAGCCGATCGACATCGACGAGTGGTTCGAGTTCAGCCTGCGGCACCTTCTCGACGGTGTCGCCGTCCTGGTGGAGGGCCGGAACAAGGGGGCGTAGGGCACGCACCCGGATTCGCCCCGCGACCAGCCCGACGGCTCCCGCGGGACGCGAATCACTCACCGTCACCGGAAAGCCTTTTTTCGGCAAGTCGTTCATGTATGAAAGAAAAACATCGGAGGACTGCGCTACTCGGCGATTCTGGTCCGGGTCGTCCAACGAAAGACAGCCGCTCCGGAATCATCGGAAACCGATTCCGTCTGCCGCTCGAAGTGCTCGTAGCCATTGTGCCGGGGAATCTTTATCTTTCCGTAGGCCGCCGTCGCGTCGTCGACACGAAAGGTCCGTGAGATATCAGCGGGACCCCCTTCGAGTACGACGTCGACATATGTCCGTTCGAGCTGCGATGCGGCGAATCCGGAATGGCCCTGCCCTTCCGCCCCGCTCTCCTGCCCGCCCTGGTCGATGGAGACGCTCATCTGGAATACCTCCGGTCTGTGTGTTCGGTGGATGTGGTCCGCCGCCGTGGCCGCGGATCGTTTCCGCGCCTCCGACCCCTGGAACGCTCAGCGGAACTCGGCCGCGACGCCGCGTACGTACCGGCCGTAGCTGGAGGCGGAGAGTTCGGCTCCCAGCCGGTCGCAGGCCTCGGCGTCGATGAAGCCCATGCGCAGCGCGACCTCCTCGATGCAGGCGATGCGTACGCCCTGCCGGTTCTCCAGCGCCTGCACGTACTGGGTGGCCTGCAGGATCGACTCCGGCGTGCCGGCGTCGATCCAGGCGAACCCCCTGCCCAGGTCACGCAGGCGCGCCTTGCCCCTTCGCAGGTAGGTGCGGTTGACATCGGTGATCTCCAGCTCCCCCCGGGGGGAGGGCCGCAGGTTCTTGGCGATGTCGATCACGTCGTTGTCGTAGAGGTAGAGGCCGACGATCGCCCTGTTGGACCGGGGATTCGCCGGCTTCTCCTCGATCGAGACGAGCCGGCCTTCGGCATCGGTCTCCCCGATGCCGTAACGCTGGGGGTCGCTGACCGGGTAGCCGAACAGCACGCAGCCGTCCACGTCCGCGACGTTCTCCTGGAGGATGTCGTAGAAGGAGTTGCCGTGGAAGATGTTGTCGCCGAGCACGAGGGCGACCGGATCGCCGCCGATGTGGTCTGCGCCGATGACGAAGGCGTCGGCCAGGCCCTTCGGCTCGTCCTGCTGCGCGTAGCTGATGTCGAGCCCCAGGTGTGACCCGTCCCGCAACAGGCGGGTCAGCTGCGGCAGGTCGGCGGGGGTGGAGATGATCATGATCTCCCTGATGCCCGCGAGCATGAGCGTCGACAGCGGATAGTAGATCATCGGCTTGTCGTTCACGGGGAGAAGCTGCTTGGAGACCGCGAGCGTGAGCGGATACAACCTCGTGCCGTGGCCGCCCGCGAGAATGATGCCTTTCATGGAAAAGCCCTTCATGACGAAGTCGGCCAACGGTGGTCAATCGGATAGGAAGCCGACCGGTACCAAAAAGACTCACATGGCGCATAGGGGGCATCAACCCCCTACCGTCTCCCTTAATCCCCCTATTTCCTCCGGTCGAATTCATCGCCCGTGGGCAGGGCTTCTCACACCGGATCTCACCGCCTACAGTCGGAGCCGCGGCCCCGGAATTCCGCGCCGACGAATCATCTCCAAAAACCATGCGTGCCGAAATTCCGAACATCCGCGCATTCACGGAAGGGCACCGCCCCCGCGACGCCCACAGCCATGAGGGCGGGTCTCCCGTCCAGCGATCACAGCGAGGTGGATCTCCGTTGAGAATTCTCGTCACCGGGGGTGCCGGATTCATCGGTTCCCACTACGTACGCACCCTTCTCGGCACGGACGGCCCGGCGACTGTCACCGTGCTGGACAAACTCACCTACGCGGGCAACCCGGCCAACCTCGACCCGGTCCGCGACAGTGACCGCTTCGCGTTCGTCCAGGGCGACATCTGCGACACCGAACTCGTCGGCGAACTCGTCTCCCGGCACGACCAGGTGGTGCACTTCGCCGCCGAGTCCCACGTCGACCGGTCGATCCTCGGCGCCGGCGAGTTCGTGCGGACCAACGTGGTGGGCACCCAGACCCTCCTGGACGCGGCACTCCGCGGCGGGCCGGCGACCTTCGTGTACGTCTCCACCGACGAGGTCTACGGCTCGATCGAAGAGGGGTCCTGGCCGGAGACCGACCCGCTGAGCCCCAACTCCCCCTACGCGGCCTCCAAGGCGGCCGGCGACCTGCTGTCACTCTCCTACCACCGCACCCACGGCCTGGACGTGCGGGTGACCCGCTGCTCCAACAACTACGGGCCCCACCACTTCCCCGAGAAGGTCATCCCGCTGTTCATCACCAACCTGCTCGACGGACTGAAGGTCCCGCTGTACGGCGACGGCCTCAACGTCCGCGACTGGCTGCACGTCGACGACCACGTCAGGGGCATCGAGCTGGTCCGCACGGCGGGCCGCCCCGGTGAGGTCTACAACATCGGCGGCGGCACCGAGCTGAGCAACAGGGAACTCACCGGCCTCCTCCTGGAGGCCCTGGGCGCGGACGAGAGCAGCATCGCCTACGTGGAGGACCGTAAGGGCCACGACCGCCGCTACTCCGTCGACTGGACCAAGATCGAGCGGGAGCTGGGCTACCGCCCGCGCAAGGACTTCGCGACGGGCCTGGCCGAGACCGTGGCCTGGTACCGCGACAACCGGGCCTGGTGGGAGCCGCTCAAGGCGGGGCTGCGGACCGGCTGACCCGTCCTTCCCGCCCCCGTACGGCGCGGGTCCCCGCACAACGGTCGTACCGGGGCCCCGCACCGCCCTCGGGCCACCGGAGACCGGCCCGGGGATGGTGCGGGGCCCCGGAGACGGCCCGGGGCGGAGGCGCGGAGCGCGGGGGAACGCGCCGACGCCGGGACACGAAGGGCGGCGCCGCTCACGCGCGAAGCTTGGCGTACAGGCCACGGCACTCCTCGTACGTGGGGAGCATGCCCCTTCGCCGGGCCTCGGCGAGGGTCGGGGCCGCCTCGTCCTTCTCCGACAGCAGGGGATCAAGTCCGGCGGGCCACTCGATCCCCAGCTCCGCGTCGAGCGGGTTGATGCCGTGCTCACGGCCGGGCGCGTACCCCTCGGAACAGAGGTAGACCACCGTCGCGTCGTCGGTCAGCGCCATGAAGGCGTGGCCGAGTCCCTCGGAGATGTAGACGGCGCGGTGATCCCGGTCGTCGAGGACCACCGCCTCCCACCTCCCGAAGGTTGGCGATCCGACGCGGATGTCGACGAGTACGTCGAAGACCGCTCCCCTGACGCACTTGACGTACTTGGCCTGGCTGGGCGGGACGTCGGCGAAGTGCACACCGCGCAGCGTCCCCCGGCGCGAGACCGAGTAGTTCGCCTGGGCCAGGGCCAGGCTCTGGCCGGTGGCCTCACGGAAGGGCGCGTCGTGGAACCATTCGTGAAAGCTGCCCCTGCTGTCGGGGAACACCTTCGGTTCGAAGACCCACGCACCGTCGACACCGAGCGGACGCATGCTCATCAGATCTCCTTGAGCGTGGAGGACCCGGGCTGCGTGAGCCCCTTTCCCGCGGAGTCTTCAGGAGCCCCTTCACCCTGGAAACCCCTCATTCACGGAGGCCGACAGGGGTGGCACCCGGTTCGTTCGCCGAGGCCGACCGGGTCGTGCCCGGTTCCCTCACGGAGATCGACAGGGGTGGCACCCTGTCGGATGAGGTCAAAGGACCCGTCGCCGGGTCCGGCGACAGGAGGACACCGGCGTTCGGCGGGACTCCCCCTCCCCCTACTCCGGACTCACGCACCCGGAGAATCGTGAACGTCCCCTTCGTTCCCCTCGCCCGAGCGGCGGACAGCGCCGTCACCGCCCGGCCGCGCGCTCCCCCGCCTCCGCCGGTGCCCGTCGGCGTTCCTGGCGGCCGAAGGTGCCGCCACGACCGCGACGGCCGTGATCATGAGCCCTCGGCCCACCAGCCATCGGCCGAAGAACTCCTTCAGCTCGACACCGTCGCTCAGCCTCGGCCCCTCGGCCAGCAACCGGGCGTGGAAGCCGCCCCAGGCCGGATCGAAGGTGATCGACGCCTCCGTGAAGTCGAGGCGCGGTTCCCGCAGCGGCGCGAGGGGGAACCACGCCTTGTAGACGGACTCCTTCGCGCTGAACAGCAGCCGGTCCCACCTCACCGACGGATCGCGCCGCAGGAGATACGTCACACGGCGCAGCTCCTCGCCGACCGTGATCACCTCCAGCACTCCGGAGGGCAGCGGCTTGTTCGGCTCGGCGTCGATGCCCAGGGTCGTGATGTCACCGGACCGCGCGACGGCGGCGGCCCGGTATCCGGCACAGTGGGTGATGCTGCCGACGACACCCGAGGGCCAGACCGGCGCGCCCTTCACCCCGGGCGGTACCGGCACCGGAGGGTAGCCCAGACGCCCCAGGGCATCGCGAGCGCACCAGCGTCCCGTGGTGAACTCGCGGCGGCGCTTCTCCACCGCCCTGCTGATCACGGCCTCCTCCTCGAAGAACAGGGCGCAGGGCCGCGAGTCGTCGAACACCTCCGATGACCTGACCTCTCCCGGCAGTAGATCCTCGATCATGAGGCACGTTCGGAGGTCGGCGGGACCTGCCCGGTCCGGCGAGAGCGTCCGGCACTCGGCCGGACCCCCTCGGCGGGTTTTCCACCCCTCGCGGGGACGGCGTGCGGGCTGCCCGCCGCGAGCCGACCTCGTGTCCTCATGAGGTGGCCGGCTCACGCACGAACCGAAACGGCGACGACAGCGACGACAGCGACGACAGGGTCACGACAGGCCGAGCTCGTTGTCGAGCATGTCGAACATCTCACTGTCCGAGACCGAGTCGAGGTCGAGCTCCGTATCGCCGGGATCACCGGAATCACGCGAGAGCGCCGCCCATTTCGTCTTCAGAACGTCCAGGCGCGCCGCGACCTGCCGGTGCGCCTCGGGGTCGACGGCCATCCCGCTGAACGCCCTCTCCAGCTTCGCGAGTTCGGCGAGGAGCGCCGCGGACCCCGTCTGCTCGGTCAGGCCGAGCCGGTCGAGCAGGTGGTCGACGAGGGCGAGCGAGGTGGGGTGGTCGAACACCAGGCTGACCGGCAGGCGCAGCCCGGTGGCGTCGGTCAACCTGTTTCGCAGCTCGACGGCGGTGAGCGAGTCGAAGCCCAGCTCCTTGAACGCCCGGTCCGGCTCGACGGAGCCGGTTCCGCTGTGCCCGAGTACGGCCGCCACCTGGCCCCGTACGAGATCCAGGAGCACCTCGGCGCGCTCGGCGGCGCCGAGGGCGGTCAGCCCGTGCACCAGGGTGTCCGGCTCCTGGCGCCCGCTCGCGGCCGTCCGGCGTCTTCCGGCGGGCACCAGCCCTCTCAGCAGCGGCGGAACCTCCTCACGCGCCCGCAACGCCGGCAGGTCGAACCTGACCGGCACCAGCACCGGGCGGTCCACACCTCCGGCGGCGTCGAACAGTCGCAGTCCCTGCTCCACCGACAGCGGACGGATGCCCACCCGCGCCATCCGCCGCCGGTCGGTGTCGGCGAGGGCGCCGGTCATTCCGCCGGTCGCCCCGGCGTCCCGCACCCAGGGACCCCAGGCCAGCGACAACGCGGCGAGCCCGGCGGCCCGGCGGTGGTGGGCCAGTCCGTCGAGGAAGGCGTTGGCCGCGGCGTAGTTGCCCTGCCCCGCACCGCCGGCCACGCCGGCCATCGACGAGAAGAGCACGAACGCGGCGAGTTCCACCCCCTGGGTGAGCTCGTGCAGATGCCAGGCGGCACCCGCCTTGGGCCACAGCGCGGTGTCCATCCGCTCGGGGCGCAGGGAGGGAATCGTCGCGTCGTCCAGCACCCCCGCCGCGTGGACGACCGCCGTCAGCGGATGATCGGCGGGTACGCCTGCCAGCAGGTCCGCGAGCGCGCCCCGGTCGGAGACGTCACACGCGGCGACGACGACCTCGGCGCCGCGGGCGGCCAGCTCGGCCCGCAACTCGGGGGCGCCGGGCGCCTCCAGACCTCGGCGGCCGGCCAGCAGCAGCCGCCGCACTCCGTGCTCGCCCACCAGGTGCCGCGCCACCTCGGCGCCGAGGCCACCCGTGCCACCGGTGATCAAAACCGTGCCCTCGGGATCCCACCGCCGTACGCCGTCCCCGTCCATGGCGGCCGGCACCAGGCGCGCCGCTCTCAGCCCCCCGTCACGCACCGCGACCTGCGGCTCGCCACAGGCCAGGACGGCCCGCAGCAGCGCCGTCGAAGGCGCCCGCGGTTCGTCGAGATCGACGAGCACGAACCGGCCCGGATTCTCCGCCTGCGCGGCGCGGACCAGTCCCCACACGGCGGCACCCGGCAGGTCGGTCACCCGGTCGTCCTCGTGGACGGCGACCGCGCCACACGTCATCACGACGAGGGTGCTGTCACCGAGCCGCTCCTCCGCGAGCCAGCGCTGCAGAAGGCCGAGTACGCGAGCGGTGGACCCGCGGGTCGCGGTGATGACGTCAGTGGGGTCGGCGGGGTCGGCGGGGTCGGTGGGCTCGGCGGCGAGGAACACGGCCGCGGCACGCGGCGGGGCACCCGGCGTGACGAGATCCCCGGGATCCGCCGTCACGTCCAGCGACACCACCTCCGCCTCCGCTTCCCGAGCGTCGGCCGGCGTCTGGGGCAGAGGCGTCCACTCCAGCCGGAACAGCCCGTCCCCCGATGTCCGGCGTCCGCCGGCGACCAGGCCGCCGGGCGACGCCGGACGCGACACCAGCGACTCGGCGGTGAGCACGGGCGCTCCCGCCGTGTCCACCGCGCTCACCGACACCGTGTCCTCGCCGGTTCTGGTCACGCGCACGCGCAGCGTCGTCGCGCCGGCCGCGTGCAGGTGCACGCCGCCCCACGCGAACGGCAGGCGCCCCGCCTCCGGCTCGGCGGACTCCAGGAACGGCACCGCGTGCAGGGCGGCGTCCAGCAGCGCCGGGTGCACGCCGTACGAGCCGGCGTCGCCGGCCTGCTCGGGCAGGGCGATCTCCGCGAACACCTCGTCGTCACGCCGCCAGGCCGCGCGCAACCCCCGGAAGAGCGGGCCGTAGACGAACCCGCCCTCGGCGAACCGCTCGTAGAGGCCGTCCAGTTCGACGGCGGACGCTCCCCTCGGTGGCCACACCTCGGTGTCGAAGACCTCGGCCAGGGCCGCGCCCTCGCGTCCGCCGCCGGAGAGCACACCGGTCGCGTACCGTGTCCACGTCTCGTCGTCGGCGGCGCCCGCGGGCCGCGCGTAGACGCCGAGCTCACGGTGGTCCGACGCGTCGGGCGCGCCCACAGACACCTGCAGGTCCATCGCCTCCCCCTCGCCGAACACGAGCGGGGCGGCCATGGTGAGTTCCTCCACCCGGTCGCAGCCGACCTGGTCCCCGGCCCGGACGGCGAGTTCCAGCAGTGCCGCGCCGGGCAGGATCACCATCCCGCCGACGGCGTGGTCGGCGAGCCACGGGTGTGATCGCGGTGAGAGGCGGCCGGTGAGCACGACCCCCTCCGACCCGGCGAGCCGCACCGCGGCCCCCAGCAGCGGGTGCGCCGCCGCCGCGAGCCCGAGATCCCTGACGTCCCCGACCCGCCGCCCACTCGGCCAGAACCACTGATGCCTGAAGGCGTACGTCGGCAGGTCGACCCGGCGGGCGTCGCCGAACGCGGCCCCGAACACGGCCGGCCAGTCCACCGCGAGCCCATGCGTGTGCAACGTCGCCACCGCGGTCATGATCGCGTCCTGCTCGCCGCGGTCACCGCGCAGCGCCGGTACCAGCACCGCGGCCTCGTCCTGGACGGTGTCCTCGGCCATCGCGGTCAGCACCCCGTCGGGTCCCAGTTCGAGGTACGCGCCGACCCCGCGCCGCCGCAGCGTCTCCACGCCGTCGGCGAACCTGACCTCGCGCCGCACCTGCTCCACCCAGTGGTCCGGTGAGCACAGCTCCTCCGCCGACGCGAGCTCGCCCGTCACGGTCGAGACCACCGGGATCCGCGGTGCCGCGAAGTCCAGGCCCTCGGCCACCCCGCGGAACTCCGCCAGCATCGGCTCCATCAGCGGCGAGTGGAACGCGTGGCTCACCCTCAGCCGCCTCGTCCTGCGTCCCCTCGCCTCCAGCAGGTCGGAGATCCGGACGACCGCGTCCTCGGCACCGGCGATCACCACCGAGGCGGGACCGTTCACCGCGGCGACGGAGACCTCGTCCTCGCATCCGGCGAGAAGCGGCAGCACCTCACGCTCAGAAGCCTGTACGGCGATCATCGCGCCGCCCTCAGGCAGCGCCTGCATCAGCCGGGCACGTGCCGCCACCAGCCGGCACGCGTCCGCAGGCGAGAGCACGCCCGCCACGTGCGCGGCCGCGATCTCCCCGATCGAGTGCCCCACCAGGAAGTCCGGCTTGACGCCCCAGGACTCCACCAGCCGGAACAGCGCCACCTCCAGGGCGAACAGCGCGGGCTGGGTGTATCCGGTCCGGTTCAGCGACTCGGTGTCGCCGCCGAACATCACCTCGCGCAGCGGGCGGTCCAGCTCGGGGTCCAGGTGTGCGAGCAAGGCGTCGAGGGCGTCGGCGAACACCGGGAACCGCTCGTACAGCTCCCTGCCCATTCCGGCCCGCTGGGCGCCCTGTCCGGTGAACAGCAGCGCGAGCCTGCCCGGCCGCACGCCACGTCCCCTCACCGTTCCCGGTGCCGGGCGCCCGTCGGCCACCGCCGCCAGGCCCGCGAGCAACCCGTCCCGGTCGCCGGCCAGCACCACCGCCCGGTGCTCGAACGCGGAACGGCCCGTCGCCAGCGAGAAGCCGATGTCCGCACAGGAGACGTCCGGATCGTCCTGGACCCGCGACAGCAGGCGTGCCGCCTGCGCCCGCAGCGCGTCATCCGTCTTCCCCGACACCGGCACCGGCACCGGCACCGGCACCGGCACGACGTCCGGCGCCTGGCCGGTCGGGACGCCTGACGACGATCCGTTCAGTGATACGTCCGACGCCCCGTTCTGCGGTCCGTTCTGCGACCTGCCCGGTGAGCCGTTCGGCGAGCGACGTCCGGCCGTCGCGTCCGCGGACGGCGGCGCCTCCTCCAGGATGACGTGCGCGTTGGTCCCGCTGATGCCGAACGACGACACCCCGGCCCGGCGCGGCCATCCGCCCCCCGGCCACGGGCGGTGCTCGGTCAGCAGTTCCACCGCCCCCTGCTCCCAGTCCACGTGCGACGAGGGCGCGTCCACGTGCAGCGTGCCCGGCAGCACTTCGTGGCGCATCGCCATCACCATCTTGATCACACCGGCGACGCCCGCCGCCGCCTGGGTGTGCCCGATGTTCGACTTGATCGAGCCCAGCAGCAGCGGCCGGTCCGCCGGCCGGTCCTGCCCGTAGGTGGCGAGCAACGCCTGCGCCTCGATCGGGTCGCCCAGGCTCGTCCCCGTTCCGTGGCCCTCCACCACGTCCACGTCCACCGTGGCCAGTCCGGCGCCGGCCAGTGCCTGGCGGATCACCCGCTGCTGTGAGGGGCCGTTCGGCGCGGTCAGCCCGTTGGAGGCGCCGTCCTGGTTCACCGCGGAACCGCGGACGACGGCCAGCACCTGGTGGCCGTTGCGCCGCGCGTCGGACAGGCGCTCCAGCACCAGCGTCCCGACGCCCTCGGACCAGCCGACACCGTCGGCGGCCTCGGAGAAGGACTTGCACCGCCCGTCGGCGGCGAGCCCGTCCTGGGCGCTGAAGTCGATGAACGCCCCAGGAGTCGCCATCACCGTCACACCACCGACCAGTGCGAGCGAGCACTCACCGCCGCGCAGCGCCTGCGCCGCCAGGTGCAACGCCACCAGCGAGGAGGAGCACGCGGTGTCCACCGTCATCGCCGGCCCCTCCAGACCGAGGATGTAGGACAGCCGCCCGGACAGCACGCTGCCGGCCGTACCGGTGCCCATGAAGCTCACCACGTCCGGCGGGAACTCCGCGCTCGTCGCGTAGTCGTGGTACATCACCCCGGCGAACACACCCGTGTGACTGCCGCGCAGCGAGAGCGGGTCGATCCCGGCCCGCTCGACCGCCTCCCAGGCCACCTCAAGAAGGAGCCGCTGCTGCGGGTCCATCGCGAGCGCCTCACGGGGCGAGATCCCGAAGAAACCGGGGTCGAACTCCCCCGCGTCGTGCAGGAAGCCGCCCTCGCGGACGTAGCTGGTGCCCCGGCGTTCGCGGCCGGGGTCGTACAGCGACTCCAGATCCCAGCCACGAGAGGTCGGGAACGCCGAGATCGCGTCCCCACCCTCCTCGACCAGCCGCCACAGTTCCTCGGGAGAGGTCACCCCACCCGGGTAGCGGCACGCCATCGACACGATCACCACGGGGTCGTCGCCGACCGGTGTGACCGGTCGCGCGACCACGCGCCCGCTCACCGGGGCGCCGAGGTCACCCGGCAGTTCCGCCAGGAGGTACTCCGTCAGCGCCGTGACGTTCGGGTAGTCGAACACGAGCGTCGCCGGCAGCCTCAGCCCGGTGTCGGCGGCCAGCCTGTTGCGCACCTCGACGGCCGTCAGCGAGTCGAAGCCCATGCTCTGGAAACTGCCCAGCGGCTCGATCGAGTCGCCGTCCGCGTGGCCCAGCGCCCGCGCCACCTGGCCCCGCACCAGCTCCAGCAGGACAGCCATCCGCTCGCCCTCCCCGAGCGGCGCGAGGCGTTCCACGAGCGTGGCCGCCACCTCGGTCGTGGCCTGCCTGCGGGCCTGCGCCCTGACCAGCCCTCGCAGCGGGAACGGGACGTCCCCGCCGGTGCGGAACGCCGACAGATCCAGACGTACGGGCAACAGGGCCGGCTCTTCGCCCGTGACTGTCACGTCGAACAGCGCCAGCCCCTGCTCAGGGGAGAGCGGGAGCGTCCCGCGCCTGGCGAGCCTGCCCATCTCGGCCTCGCTCAGGGCGCCGGTCATGCCACTCACCTGGTCCCACGGCCCCCAGCCCAGCGAGACCGCCGGTAGCCCTTCGGCCCGGCGGTGCCGGGCGAGCGCGTCCAGGAAGGCGTTCGCCGCCGCGTAGTTGGCCTGCCCCGCCGTCCCGAACGTCCCGGCCACCGACGAGAACAGGACGAAGCCCGCCAGATTCTCGTCCCTGGTCAGCTCGTGGAGATGCCAGGCCGCGTCCACCTTGGGGCGGAACACCTTCTCCAGGCTCCGCGACGTCAGCGTGCCGATCACGCCGTCGTCCAGCACGCCCGCGGCGTGCACCACCGCGGTCAGCGGGTGTTCGGCGGGTATCCCGGCCAGCAGGGCGGCGACGGCGTCACGGTCCGCCAGGTCGCATGCCACGACGTTCGTCCGGGCGCCGAGTCCGGCGAGCTCCGCCACCAGTTCCTCGACGCCCTCCGCCCGGTCACCGCGACGGCTCGCCAGCGTCAGGTGGCCGACGCCGTGCTCGGTCACCAGGTGGCGGGCCAGCATGCCACCCAGGCCGCCGGTGCCGCCGGTGATCAGCACCGTGCCCTCCGGATCCCAGGTCATACCGGCCGGGTCGGCGGGCGGGAAGACGCGGGCAAGCCGACCGGCCAGCACGGCACCGTCCCTGATCACCAGTTGCGGCTCGGCGGCGGCCAGGGCCGACGGCAGTGCCGCGATCGACGTCGCCGGCACTCCCCTCGGGTCGTGGGCGTCGCCGAGCCGGAGGTCGAGGTCGATCAGCGCGAACCGGCCCGGATGCTCGGCCTCGGCGGCACGCACGAGCCCCCACACCGTCGCCGCCGCCACGTCGTCGCCGTCCACCGCGCCCCGGGTGAGGAACACCAACCGCGAATCGGCGAACCGCTCGTCCGCGAGCCAGGAACGCACCAGCTCCAGCACGGACGACGCCAGGTCGTGAGCGGCCGTCGGCACCTCGTCACCCTGGCCCGCCTCCACCGGGACCAGCACCGTACGCGGCACGGAAGCGTCACCGTCGTACGCCTCTACCAGCGACCGCAGATCGGCACCGACCCCGACGGGACCACCCACCGAGGCGGCGAGTGCCTCGGTGAGCCCCCAGCCGTCCGTGCCCACCACCGCCAGGGTGCCCGGCGAGACCGCGGACACCGGCGACGCCGGGGCTGCCTGCGGAACCCAGTCCAGCCTGAACAGGGAGTCCCTTCCGATCGCTCGCGGACCGGCGGCCTGTCCTTCGGAAAGGAGACGCAGGGACAGCGATCTGATCGAGGCCACCGGACCGTCCACGCCGGCGATCGCGATCGACATCGCGTCGGGTCCGGCCCAGGACATCCGCACCCGGACCGTCGACGCCCCCGCCGCGTGCAGGGACACGCCCTCCCACGCGAAGGGCACCTTACGCCGGGCCTCCTCGCTCAGGTCGAGGAGCAGGCACATGTGCAGCACCGCGTCCAGCAGCGCCGGATGCACGCCGAACGCCCCCGCCTCGGCCACGTCCTGCTCGGGCAGGCTGACTTCGGCGTACATGTCCGAGTCGCCGCGCCAGGCCGCGGTGAGGCCGCGGAAAGCCGGTCCGTAGTCGAAGCCGTCCGCGGCCCGTCCCTCGTAGAAGCCCTCCAACGAGACCGGCGTCGTACCGGCCGGCGGCCACACGGTCGTGTCGAACGCCGGTGCGGTGTCGGGGACGGTGAGAGACTCGTCGACCGCGAGAAGCCCGTTCGCGTGCCGTGTCCAGGGACGCTCCTCCTCGCCTTCCGGCCGCGCGTACACGCTCAACGGCCGCTGTCCCCTCTCGTCGGGTCCGCCCAGCCGTACCTGTACCCGGACGCCGCCCTGTTCGGGCAGGGGCAACGGCGCGGCCAGGGTCAGCTCGTCCACCCGGGCGCAGCCGACCTCGTCACCCGCCCGGATCGCCAGTTCCAGGAACGCCGTCGCAGGCACCACCACCCGGCCCGACACCACGTGATCGGCCAGCCACGGCTGGGAGCGCACCGACAACCGGCCGGTGAGGAGCACCTCGTCGCCACCCGCCAGCTCGACGGCGGCTCCCAGCAGGGGGTGATCCGGCGTTCCGAGCCCGGCCTCGGTCACATCGCCGACGCGGCCGCGCGAGGGTCCCGGCCAGAAACGTCGGCGCTGGAAGGCGTAGGTGGGCAACTCCACCCGACGGGCGCCGGGGAACGCCGCCCGCCAGTCCACCGGCACCCCGCGTACGTGCAGGGCGGCGAGCGCCATCATGATCGATTTTTGCTCGTCCTGGCCCCTGCGCAGGGCCGGTACCAGCACATCCGGATCGGCCGCCGACCTCGCCTCGGCGTCGCGCGCCGGATCCGCGGGCACGTCGGCACCGGTCTCGGCCGCCACGGTGACGGTCTCGTCGGCCATCGCGGTGAGCACCCCGTCGGGGCCGAGTTCCAGGTAGGCGCGTACGCCCTGTGCCTGCAGGGTGCGGACGGCGTCGGAGAAGCGGACCGCGCCGCGGACCTGCTCCACCCAGTAGTCCAGCGAGCACAGTCGCTCGGCCGTCGCCTGCTCCCCGGTGAGCGTGGACACGATCGGGATCTCCGGCGGGCTGAAGGAGAGCGACCCGGCCACCGCCCGGAAGTCCTCCAGCATCGGGTCCATCAGCGGGGAGTGGAAGGCGTGCGACACCCGCAACCGCTTCGTCCGCGCTCCCCGCTCCTCCAGGGCGGCGGCCACCTCAAGCACCGCCTCCTCGACGCCGGAGATCACCACCGAGGACGGGCCGTTCACCGCCGCGACCGACACCTGCTCCTCGCGCCCGGCGAGCAGCTCGGCGACCTGCTCCTCGGCGACCTGGACCGCCACCATCGCCCCACCCGCAGGTAGCGCCTGCATCAACCGCGCCCGCGCCGCCACCAGCGCACACGCGTCCTGCAACGACAGCACACCGGCCACATGCGCCGCTGTGATCTCCCCGATCGAATGACCGGCCAGCACGTTCGGCCGCACCCCCCACGAGGACACCAGCCGGAACAGCGCGGTCTCCACCGCGAACAACGCAGGCTGCGCCCAGCCGGTCCGATCCAGCAACCCCGCCTCCACCGACCCCGGCTCGGCGAACAACACCTCACGCAACGACCGGCCACCCAACCCTCCGGCCGATCCCCGCTCCACCCCCTCAAGCAACGGATCCAGCTCCGCGATCACCTCGTCCAACGCGGTCGCGAACACCGGGAAACGGTCGTACAACTCCCGGCCCATCCCGGCCCGCTGCGACCCCTGACCGGTGAACAGGAACGCCAGCTGCGGCTCACCCACGGCCACCCCGCGCACCACACCCGCGCCCGGCAGGTCCCCGGCCAGCGCACCCAGCCCGGCCAGCACACCCTCACGATCACCGACCACCACCGCCCGATGCTCGAACGCCGACCGCGTCGCCACCAGCGAGAACGCCGCATCACCCAGCACCAACCCCGGATCGGCACCCACATACGACGCCAACCGCCCGGCCTGTGCCCGCAACGCCTCCGCCGTACGACCCGACACCACCATCGGAACCACCGGCGATCCCACCGCGACATCCGCCGTCTCGGCATCCGGCGTCCGGTCCCGTACGGGCTCTTCGGCCGTGCCCCGCTCGTCCGCCGGCTCCTGTTCGAGGAGCACGTGCGCGTTGGTGCCGCTGATCCCGAACGACGACACCGCAGCCCGACGCGGACGGTCGGTCTCCGGCCACTCCGTCGGCTCGGTCAGCAGCTCGACCGCGCCCTCGCTCCAGTCCACATGCGACGAGGGCGCGTCCACGTGCAGCGTCCTGGGCAGTGTCCCGTGCCGCATCGCCATGACCATCTTGATCACACCCGCCACACCGGCAGCCGCCTGGGTGTGACCGATGTTCGACTTGATCGACCCCAGCAGCAGCGGCCGGTCCTCCGGCCGATCCTGGCCGTACGTCGCCAGCAACGCCTGCGCCTCGATCGGGTCACCCAGCGTCGTCCCGGTGCCGTGCGCCTCCACCGCATCCACCTCGGACGCCGACAACCCCGCACTCGCCAGCGCCTGACGAATCACCCGCTGCTGAGACGGACCGTTCGGCGCCGTCAACCCGTTCGACGCACCATCCTGATTCACCGCAGATCCGCGAACGACCGCGAGCACCTGGTGGCCGTTGCGCCGAGCATCCGACAACCGCTCCAACACCAAGATGCCCACGCCCTCGGCCCAGCCCACCCCATCGGCCGACTCCGCGAACGACCGACACCGCCCATCCACCGACAAACCCCGCTGCCGAGCGAACC
>NZ_JBEPDA010000044.1:0-34234 GCF_040299985.1 Streptosporangium sp. NPDC000563
CGTCGTCGGTGTTGGCGGGGGTGTTGGCCTCGGGTGAGCCGCAGGTGGCGGTGCGTGGGGGTGAGGTGCGGGTGCCGCGTCTGGCGCGGGTGACGTCCGGCTCCGCTTCTGGTTTCGGGGGTGGGGGTGGTCTCGCGGATGGCTCGGGTCTTGGTGAGGGGGGTGGTTCTGTTCTGGTCGGTGGTTCTGATCTGGGTGAGGGCCGGGTCTGGGATCCGGAGGGGACGGTGTTGATCACTGGTGGTACGGGTGGTCTGGGGGGTTTGTTCGCGCGGCATGTGGTGGCCGAGCGTGGGGTGCGGCGTCTGCTGCTGGTGAGTCGGCGGGGGTTGGATGCTCCGGGTGCGGTGGAGTTGCGGGCGGAGTTGATCGCGCACGGGGTCGAGGTCACGGTCGCGGCGTGTGATGTGGCCGATCGGGATCAGGTGGCGGCGCTGCTGGCCGGGGTGCCGGAGGAACACCCGTTGACGGCGGTGATCCACACGGCGGGTGTGCTGGCCGATGGGACGATCCCGTCGTTGTCGGCCGAGGATCTGGATGTGGTGTTGCGGCCGAAGGTGGATGCGGCGTGGCATCTGCACGAGCTGACCCAAGACGAGGATCTGGCGGAGTTCGTGGTGTTCTCGTCGGTGGCGGGGACGTTCGGTGGGGCGGGGCAGGGCAACTACGCGGCGGCGAACGCGTTCTTGGACGCGTTGGCGGAGTATCGGCGCGGGCTGGGGCTGGCGGGGGTGTCGTTGGGGTGGGGTCCGTGGGAGCAGGGCGCGGGGATGACGGGTGGGTTGGACGAGGTTCAGGCGCGTCGGTTGACGCGTGCGGGGATGTCGGCGATCACGCCGGAGCAGGGTGTGGTGTTGTTCGAGGCGGCGATCGGTTCCGGTGGGCCGGCTGTGGTGCCGGTGCGGTTGGATCTGGCGGCGGTGCGGGCGGGTGGTGAGGTGCCGCACCTGCTGCGCGGACTGGTGCGGGGGGTCCGCAGGTCGGCGGTGTCCGGGATGGCGTCGGCCGTGGCCGGTGACGGCGCGCTGGTGGGACGACTGATCGGGGTGGAGCCCGCCGAGCGTGTCCGGCTCCTGGTGGACCTGGTGCGTACCGAGGTGGCACTGGTGCTGGGGCACACCTCGCCGAAGGCGGTGGACGTCCGGCGGGAGTTTCGGGAGTTGGGCTTCGACAGCCTGACCGCGGTGGAGCTGCGCAATCGGCTGAACACGGTGACCGGGCTGCGCCTGCCGGCCACGCTGGTCTTCGACCATCCCACGCCCGCCGTGCTGGCCGAGTTCCTGCTGGAGGAGGCGCTGGGCGAGCGGGACGTCGCCGTCCCGGCCACGATCACGCCGGTCGCCGACGACCCGGTCGTGATCGTCGGGATGGGCTGCCGCTATCCGGGTGGCGTCACCTCGCCGGAGGACCTGTGGCGGTTGGTGGCGGAGGGCCAAGACGCGATCACGGGATTCCCGGTCAACCGCGGCTGGGACCTGGAGGCGCTCTACCACCCGGACGCCGACCACGCGGGCAGCTCGTACACCAGAAAGGGCGGCTTCCTGCACGACGCGGCGGAGTTCGACGCGGACTTCTTCGGGATGAGCCCGCGGGAGGCGCTCGCGACGGACGCGCAGCAGCGCCTGTTGCTGGAGACCTCCTGGGAGGCCGTCGAACGGGCGGGAATCGACCCGGCCACGCTCCGGGGCAGCCGGACGGGCGTGTTCGCCGGGGTGATGTACACCGACTACAGCGGGATCCTGGGCGCGGGCGAGTTCGAGGGCTATCGGGGTACCGGGACCGCCGCGAGCGTCGTCTCCGGCCGGGTGTCCTACACGCTGGGCCTGGAGGGTCCGGCGGTGACGGTCGACACCGCCTGCTCGTCCTCGCTGGTCGCGGTGCATCTGGCCGCACAGGCACTGCTCTCGGGGGAGTGCGAGCTCGCCCTGGCCGGCGGTGTGACCGTGATGGCCACGCCCGGGGCCTTCGTGGAGTTCTCCCGGCAGCGAGGGCTGTCCGCCGACGGGCGATGCAAGTCGTTCGCGGACGGCGCGGACGGCGTGAGCTGGGCCGAGGGCGTCGGGGTGCTGGTGCTTGAGCGCCTGTCGGACGCCCGGCGCAACGGCCACGACGTGCTGGCGGTGGTACGGGGCTCGGCGGTGAACCAGGACGGCGCGTCCAACGGTCTGACCGCGCCGAACGGCCCCTCGCAGCGGCGGGTGATCCGTCAGGCCCTGGCCGGAGCTCGACTGTCGGCGTCCGAGGTGGACGTGGTGGAGGGGCACGGGACCGGCACCACCCTGGGCGACCCGATCGAGGCGCAGGCGCTGCTCGCCACCTACGGCCAGGACCGGCCGCAGGACCGGCCGCTGCTGCTGGGTTCGATCAAGTCGAACATCGGCCACACGCAGGCGGCCGCCGGTGTCGCGGGCGTGATCAAGATGATCATGGGGATGCGGCACGGCGTCGCGCCCAGGACCCTGCACGTCGACGCGCCGTCCTCGCACGTGGACTGGGCCGCGGGTGCGGTGGAGCTGCTGGCCGAGGCGCGGGAGTGGCCCGAGACGGGTCACCCGCGCCGGGCCGCCGTGTCGTCGTTCGGCTTCAGCGGCACCAACGCCCACCTCATCATCGAGCAGGGCATCGAACAGGACGGCGCCGAGGTGACCCCGTCGGCCGACGGGTCGCCGACGACGGGCCTGCCGCTGCCGCTGCCGCTGCCGGTCTCCGGCAGGACGGAGGGGGCGGTGCGGGCGCAGGCCGCGCGGCTGCTGTCCCACCTGGAAGGCCGTCCCGAGGCGTCCCTCGCCGATATCGCGTTCTCGCTGGTGACCACTCGTTCCCTCTTCGAGCACCGGGCCGCCGTGCGGGCCGAGGACCACGCCGGAGCGCTGGCCGGGTTGCGTGCGCTGGCCGGCGGCCTGACCGCGCCGGGAGTCGTACGAGGCCAGGCCAAGGACGATCTGAGGCCGGCGTTCCTGTTCACCGGCCAGGGCGCCCAGCGAGTGGGCATGGGCCTGGAGACCTACGAGCGGTTCCCGGTGTTCGCCGAGGCGCTCGAAGGCGTGCTCGCGGCGCTGGCTCCCCGGATGAGTCCGCACCTGGACCGGCCGCTGCGGGAGGCGCTCTTCTTCAACGCCGAACTGCTCGACCGCACGGCGTACACGCAACCGGCGCTTTTCGCCCTTGAGGTCGCGCTGTACCGGCTGGTGGAGTCGTGGGGCGTACGCCCGGCCGCGCTGGCGGGGCACTCGATCGGGGAACTCGCCGCGGCGCACGTCGCCGGGGTTCTGACACTGGAGGACGCCTGCGCGCTGGTCGCCGCGCGGGGCCGGTTGATGCAGGCGCTCCCCGCAGGTGGCGCGATGGTGGCGATCCAGGCGAGTGAGGAGGAGATCCGTCAGGCGCTGGCCGGGCGCGAGGACGAGGTGTCCGTCGCGGCGGTGAACGGCCCCGCGTCGGTGGTGATCTCCGGGGTCGAGGCCGCGGTGCTGGAGGTCGCCGCCGGGTTGGCCGCCCAGGAGCGCAGGACCAAGCGGCTGCGGGTGTCGCACGCGTTCCACTCTCCGTTGATGGAGCCGATGCTCGAGGAGTTCAGGGCGGTCGCCGAGACGGTGTCGTACGCACCTCCTCGGATCCCGATGATCTCCAACGTGACCGGCGGGTTCGTCACGGACGAGGTGTGCTCCCCCGGCTACTGGGTGCGGCACGTGCGGGAGACCGTCCGGTTCCGCGACGGTGTGCGGGAACTGCACGGGACGGGCGTGACCGCGTTCCTGGAGATCGGGCCGGACGGCGTGCTGACCGCGATGGCCCAGGACGCCCTCCCCGAGGAGGCCGAAGCGCTGCTGCTGCCCGTGTTGCGCGGCGACCGCGGCGAGGGCGCCGCCCTCATGACCGCGCTGGCCGAGCTGCACGTGAACGGCGTGCGTGTCGACTGGCCGGCCCTGCTGCGCGGGGCCCGCCGGGTGGACCTGCCGACGTACGCGTTCCAGCACGAGTCGTTCTGGCCGGAGCCGCCGCCCGTCGCGAACGAGGCGGTCGCCGATCCGGCCGACGCGCGGCTCTGGGACGCGGTCGGGCGCGGTGACGCCGGGGACGTGGCCGCGATCCTCGGCCTGCGCGACGAGCACGCCGCCTCGCTGGACGCCCTGCTCCCGGCCCTGTCGTCGTGGCGGCGGAGCCGGAGCGAGGTGGCGACGCTCGACTCCTGGCGCTACCGGGTGGAGTGGAAGCCCCGCCGTACGCCCCCTCTCGCCGTGCTGGCGGGCACCTGGCTGGTCGTGACCGCCGACGGGATTCAGGACGGCGACGTGGTGGCCGCGCTGGAGGGTCACGGGGCACGGGTGGAACGGCTCGTGCTGGAGGGGACGGACACCGATCCCGCGTCGCTCGCGGCCCGGCTCGGGGAACCGGACGAGATCTCCGGTGTGGTGTCGATGCTCGCGTCCTCGGAGGCGCCCGTCGCGGACGGCGGGGCGGTGCCGAGCGGTCTCGCGCTCACGGTCGTGCTCCTGAGGGCGCTCGGCGACGCGGAGATCGGCGCGTCGCTGTGGTGTGTCACCCGTGGCGCCGTGTCCGCGGCTCCCGGCGATCGGGTGACCCGTCCTGTGCAGGCGCAGGTGTGGGGCATGGGCCGGGTCGCGGCCCTGGAGCATCCGGAGCGCTGGGGCGGTCTGGTCGACCTGCCCGAGGTCGTCGAGGGGCGTTGCGCCCAGGGGCTGGCGAGCGTGCTGGCGGGCCTGGACGGCGAGGACCAGGTGGCGGTGCGGGCATCGGGCGTGTTCGGGCGGCGGTTGCGGCGTCACCCCGCCGCGTTCGGCCAGGCCGGTTCGACCGGTGCCGCCGTGCGGGGTTCCGGCGGTGCGGCGTCGGGTTCCGGTGCGCTCGTGCCGGGTTCCGGTGATACGGCGTCGGGTTCCGGTGCTGTCGTGTCGGGTTCCGGCGGTGGGGTGTCGGGTTCCGGACCCGCCGGGTTGGGCTCCGGTGGCACGGTGCTGATCACCGGTGGGACCGGCGCCCTCGGCGCGGCCACCGCGCGGTGGCTGGTACGCGGCGGCGCCACGCGTCTCGTGCTGACCGGCCGGCGCGGCATGGACGCCCCCGGGGCGCCGGAGCTGCGCGACGAGCTGCTGGCGCTGGGTGCCGAGGTGAGCGTCGCCGCCTGTGACGTGGCCGACCGCGACGCGCTCGCCGCCCTGCTCGCCACGATCCCGGCCGAGTACCCGCTCACCGGGGTCGTCCACGCGGCCGGGGTGGGGCAGGCCGTCGCACCCCTTGAGCGGGCGGACGCCGCGACCCTCGCCGAGGTGACGACGGCGAAGGTGGCCGGTGCCGCCAACCTGGACGACCTGCTCGGGGATCGCGAGCTCGACTTCTTCGTGCTGTTCTCCTCGATCGCCGGGGTGTGGGGCAGCGCGGGGCAGGGCGCCTACGCGGCGGCCAACGCCTACCTCGACGCGCTGGCCGAGCACCGGCACGCGCGAGGTCTCGCCGCGACGTCGGTGGCCTGGGGCGCGTGGGCGGAAGCGGGCATGGCCGTCGCGGGGGACCTCGCGAGGGACACCGCAGGAGACAGCGCAGGGGACGCTGCCGCGACGGGAAACACGGTTGCGGCGGACGACACGGCAGGGCAGGGGAACGCCGGGGGCGCTGGGGGCGCCGAGGGGATGGCCGCGGAGGGGGGCATGGCCGGTTACCTGCGCAGGCGCGGTCTGGCCCTGCTGCCCCCCGACATCGCGGTCGGCGAGCTGAACCGGGCGGTCGGCGGCAGGGACGCGGTGGTGACGGTCGCCGACGTCGACTGGGACCGGTTCTATCCGATCTTCACCTCGACCCGGCCCAGCAATCTGTTCGGCGAGCTCGCGGAGGTGAGGACGCAGCGCGAGAGCGAGGACGGGCCGGGGGTCTCCGGCGACCCGGAATTCGTCGCGCGGCTACGTGGCCTGACCGACAAGGAGCGTCGGCGTGAGCTGCTGAACCTGGTACGCGCCGAGGTGGCGGCCGTGCTGGGACACGCCTCGGCCGAGACGGTCTCCGAGCGGCGCGCCTTCCGAGAGCTGGGCTTCGACTCGCTCACCGCGGTGGAGCTGAGAAAGCGGCTCGTCGCGGTGACCGGTCTGGCGTTGCCGAGCACGCTGGTGTTCGATCACCCGAATCCGGCCGCGCTGGTGGAGTTCCTGCGGTCGCGGGTCGCGGGCGCGGAGGACGGCGAGAACGGCGAGAACACAGCCGGAGGCTCCATCGCCGTCCGTGCCGACGAGCCGATCGCGATCATCGGGATGGCCTGCCGCTTCCCCGGCGGCGTCGCCTCTCCGGAACAGCTGTGGGAACTGGTGACCGAGGGGGGCGACGCGATCTCCGGGTTCCCCGCGGGCCGGGGCTGGGACGCGGAAGGGCTCTACGACCCCGACCCCGATCACTCCGGCACGACCTACTCGGTCGAAGGGGGGTTCCTGCACGACGCCGGCGACTTCGACCCCGGGTTCTTCGGTATCTCACCGCGCGAGGCGCTGACCATGGACCCGCAGCAGCGGCTGCTGCTGGAGACCGCGTGGGAGGCCATCGAGCGGGCCGGCATCGATCCCGTCACGCTGCGCGGCCACTCCACCGGCACGTTCATCGGCTCCAGCTACCAGGAGTACGGCTCGGACTCCGCCGACGCCGAGGGGCACCAGGTCACCGGCACCATCCCGAGCGTGCTGTCGGGCCGGCTGTCGTACGTACTGGGCCTGGAAGGTCCTGCGGTCACGGTCGACACGGCGTGCTCGTCGTCGCTGGTGGCGCTGCATCTGGCCTGCCAGTCGCTGCGCGAGGGCGAGAGCTCGCTCGCCCTGGCGGGCGGCGTGACGGTGATGACCACCCCGGCGGCCTTCGTGGCGTTCAGCCGCCAGCGGGCGCTCGCCGCCGACGGCCGGTGCAAGGCGTTCTCCGACGCGGCCGACGGGATGAGCCTGGCCGAGGGGGTCGGCCTGCTCCTGGTGGAGCGGCTGTCGGACGCGCGGCGCAACGGCCACCCGGTCCTCGCGGTGGTGCGCGGTTCCGCGATCAACCAGGACGGCGCGTCCAACGGACTGACCGCGCCGAACGGTCCCTCACAGCAGCGGGTGATCCGCAGGGCGCTCGCGGGCGCGCGGCTGTCGGCGGCCGAGGTCGACGCGATCGACGCGCACGGCACGGGGACCGGCCTGGGCGACCCCATCGAGGCTCAGGCACTCCTCGCCACGTACGGGCAGGACAGGGAGCGGCCGCTGCTGCTCGGGTCGGTCAAGTCGAACATCGGCCACACCCAGTCCGCGGCGGGCGTGGCCAGCGTGATCAAGATGGTCATGGCGATGCGGCACGGGACGCTGCCCAGGACGTTGCACGTGGGCACGCCGTCGTCCCACGTGGACTGGACGGCGGGCGCGGTCGAGCCGCTGACCGAGGCCACCCCGTGGCCGGAGACCGGAAGGCCGCGCCGGGCCGCCGTGTCCTCCTTCGGGATCAGCGGCACGAACGCCCACACGATCCTCGAACAGGCGCCGGACGCGGAGGAGCCGGTCGGCGAGGTCGCGCTCGCCGGTCCCGACGACCGTGCGGATTACGCGGCCGCGGAATCCGTTCCCGTTCCCACTCTCGGCGCGGTGCCGTGGGTGGTGTCGGGCAGGACGGCGGAGGCGCTGCGCGCGCAGGCGCGACGGCTCGCCGACCACGGTGTCGATCAGGGGGCCGGCCGCGGTGAGCTCGATCCGGCCGCGGTGGGCTTCTCGCTGGTGACGTCGAGGTCGGCGTTCGAGCACCGCGCGGTCGCGGTGGGCGGTGACCGCGAGTCGCTCTCCGCCGCGATGAGCGCGGTGGCCGCGGGCGAGCCCGCGCCGGGTGTGATCCAGGGCGTGGCGGACGCCGAGGGCAAGACGGTCTTCGTCTTCCCCGGCCAGGGCGCGCAGTGGGCCGGTATGGGCGCCCGGCTGCTTGAGCAGTCCCCGGTGTTCGCCGAACGCGTCGCCGAGTGCGCCCTCGCCCTGAGCCGGTACGTCGACTGGTCGCTGATCGACGTGCTGCGCCAGACGGAGGGGGCGCCGTCGCTGGACCGGGTGGACGTCGTGCAGCCGGTGTCGTTCGCGGTGATGGTCTCGCTCGCGGCGATGTGGCGCGCTCACGGGGTGGAGCCCGACGCGGTGATCGGGCACTCCCAGGGGGAGATCGCCGCCGCCTGCGTGGCGGGCGCGCTCTCCCTGGACGACGCCGCGAGGGTGGTGGCGGTGCGCAGCCAGGCCATCGCGCGGCGGCTGGCCGGCGCCGGAGGGATGATGTCGGTTTCGCTTCCGCTGCCCGACGTCGAGGAGAGGCTGCGTCCCTGGGCCGAGCGGATCTCGGTCGCGGCGGTCAACGGGCCGCGTTCGGTCGTGGTGTGCGGCGATCCCGGCGCGCTCGACGAGCTGTCGGAGCGGTTGACCGAGGAGGGGGTGCGCGCCAGGCGGGTCGCGGTCGACTACGCCTCGCACTCGGCCCATGTCGAGCGGCTCCAGGAGGAGCTGCCGCGAGCCCTGTCGGGGATCCGGCCGGAGCGGGCCGAGGTTCCCTTCCTGTCCACGGTGACCGGGGAGTGGCTGGACGGCACGGAGCTGGACGCGGGCTACTGGTACCGCAACCTGCGCCGAGCCGTCCGGTTCGAACCCGCGGTGCGGTCCCTGCTGGCCGAGGGACACCGGGCGTTCATCGAGGTCAGCCCGCACCCGGTGCTGACGGGCGCGATCCAGGAGACGGCCGAGGAGGCGGGCGGGACCTCGGCGGTGGTCGCCGGGACTTTGCGCCGCGACCAGGGCGGCACGGAACGCTTCCTCACCTCCCTGGCGGAGGTGTTCGTACGCGGCGTGCCGGTCGACTGGCGAACGGTCTTCGACGGCACGGGCGCCCGCCGGGTGGAACTGCCGACGTACGCGTTCCAGCGGGAACGGTTCTGGATACAGCGCGCCGAGGCGCCGGCGGCCGGTGCGGCGGACCCGGCGGACGAGCGGTTCTGGGCGGCGGTGGAGCGGGAGGACCTCGACTCGCTCGCTTCCGGACTGGACGTGGGCGCCGGGGCACTCGCCGAGGTGGTACCCGCGCTGTCGTCCTGGCGTCGCCGGCAGCGGGCCCGGTCCACCGTGGACTCCTGGCGCTACCGCGTCGCCTGGCGGCCGGTGACCGACCTCGCCTCCGCCTCCCTGTCGGGCACGTGGCTGCTCGTCACCCCGGAGGGCGTTGAGGGTGACGACGTCGCCGACGCGCTCACCGCGCACGGCGCGCGGGTCCGCAGGGTCGCGCTCGACGAGTCGTGCACCGACCGCGCCCTGCTGGCACGCGTGCTGACCGGCCCGCCGTCCGGGACGCCCGGCGATGCCGGGGGGCCGGACGCCTCGCCAGGCGAGAGAGAACACATCTCCGGCGTCGTGTCCCTGCTCGCCCTCGCCGAGCGGCCCGCCGACCGCTACCCGGAGCTGGCCGTCGGCCTGGCACTCACCGTCGCGCTCGTGCAGGCCCTGGGCGACGCGGAGATCGACGCGCCCCTGTGGTGCCTCACCACGGGCGCGGTCTCCACCGGCCGGTCGGACCGGGTGACCAACCCCTTCCAGGCGCAGGTCCACGGCGTGGGCTGGACGGCCGCGCTGGAGCACCCGCGACGCTGGGGCGGGATGGTCGACCTGCCGGGGACGCTCGACCAGCGCGCGGCGCGGCGCCTGGCGAGCGTCCTCGCGGGCGGTGGCGGCGAGGACCAGCTCGCGATCAGGACCTCGGGCGTGTTCGCCAGACGGGTGGTGCCGGCACCGGCGGCCGACCGGAAACCGGCGCGCGGGTGGACGCCACGCGGGACCACCCTGGTGACCGGCGGCACGGGAACGCTCGCCCCCCACCTGGCCCGCAGGCTCGCGGCCGAGGGGGCCGAGCATCTGGTGCTGACCAGCCGGCGCGGCATGGACGCCCCCGGCGCGGCCGAACTGCTGGCGGAGCTGGCCGCACTCGGCACGACCGCGACGATGACGGCGTGCGACGTGTCCGACCGCGACTCCGTCGCCGACCTGCTCGCGGGGCTGCGGGCGGAGGGCCACGTCGTCCGTACGGTGGTGCACGCCGCCGCCTCCATCGAGCTGCACACGCTGGACGACACCACCGTCGAGGCGTTCGCCGAGGTGGTGCGGGCCAAGGTCCTCGGCGCCCGGCACCTGGACGAGTTGCTGGACGCCGACGAGGTCGAGGCGTTCGTCCTGTTCTCCTCGACGGCGGGGATGTGGGGCAGCGGGCGGCACGCGGCGTACGTGGCGGGCAACGCCTACCTCGGCGCGCTGGCGGAGAACCGGCGCGCCAGAGGGCTGCCGGCCACGTCGATCTCCTGGGGCATCTGGTCGGACGACCGCGAACTCGGCCGGGTCGATCCCGAGCAGATCCTGCGCAGCGGGCTCGTGTTCATGGAGCCGGACCTGGCGCTCGAGGGGTTCAGGCAGGCGCTGGACGGTGAGGAGACCGTGCTCGCGATCGCCGACGTGGACTGGGAGCGGTACTTCCCCGTCTACACCTCCGCCCGGCCGAGCCGGCTGTTCGGCGAGGTGCCCGCCGTACGGCGGCTGACCGAGGCCGCGGAGCGTCCGGCGGTCGCCGCGGGCGACGGGGAGTTCGTCACCCGGCTGCGCGGGCTGCCCGCGTCCGAGCGGGACCGGCTGCTGCTGGAGCTGGTGCGCGGCCAGGCGGCGACCGTACTGGGTCACTCCTCGGCCGACGCCGTCGCCGAGCGGCAGGCGTTCCGCGACATGGGCTTCGACTCGGTCACCGCGGTCGACCTGCGCAACCGGCTCGCCGCTGCGACGGGCCTCGCGCTGCCCAGCACGCTGGTGTTCGACCACCCGAACCTGGAGGCGCTCGCGGGATACCTGCGCGCCGAGATCGCCGGGGTGCGGGCCGTTCCCGTCGCCGTGGCAGGTCCCGCGCGGGCCGCCTCGGACGAGCCGATCGCGATCATCGGGATGGCCTGCCGCTACCCGGGCGGGGTTCGCTCCCCCGAGCGGCTGTGGCAGGTCGTCCTCGACGGGGTCGACGCGATCTCCGGGTTCCCCGGCGACCGCGGCTGGGACGCGGACGGGCTCTACGACCCCGATCCGGGCCGGCCGGGAAAGACGTACTCCACCTGGGGCGGCTTCCTGCACGACGCGGCGGAGTTCGACGCCGACTTCTTCGGGATCTCGCCGCGCGAGGCACTCGCGATGGACCCGCAGCAGCGGCTGCTGCTGGAGACGGCCTGGGAGGCCGTCGAACGGGCCGGGATCGCCCCCTCGTCGCTGCGCGGCAGCCTGACCGGCACCTTCGTCGGGGCCAGCTACCAGGACTACGCCCTGGCGATGGCCGGCGGCAGAGAGGGCCTGGAAGGCCATCTGATCACCGGCACCATCTCCAGCGTGCTGTCCGGCCGGGTGTCGTACCTGTTCGGTCTTGAGGGCCCGGCCGTCACGCTGGACACCGCGTGCTCGTCGTCGCTGGTGGCGCTGCACATGGCCTGCCAGTCGCTGCGCGACGGTGAGAGCTCGCTCGCGCTCGCCGGTGGGGTGACCGTGATGTCCACCCCCGACGCCTTCATCGGGTTCAGCAGGCAGCGGGCGATGGCCCCCGACGGCCGGTGCAAGGCGTACTCCGACTCGGCGGACGGGATGAGCCTGGCCGAGGGGGTCGGCCTGCTGCTGGTGGAGCGGCTGTCCGACGCCGAGCGCAACGGGCACCCGATCCTCGCGGTCGTCCGAGGGTCGGCGATCAACCAGGACGGCGCGTCCAACGGGCTGACCGCGCCGAACGGTCCCTCGCAGCAGCGGGTGATCAGGCAGGCGCTGGCCAACGCGGGGATCTCGGCGGCGGACGTCGACGCGGTGGAGGGCCACGGGACCGGTACGGCGCTGGGCGACCCGATCGAGGCGCAGGCGCTGCTCGCGACCTACGGTCAGGACCGGGACCGCCCGCTCCTGCTGGGATCGGTCAAGTCCAACATCGGGCACACCCAGATGGCCTCCGGTGTCGCGGGCGTGATCAAGATGGTCATGGCGATGCGGCACGGCCTGCTGCCCAGGACGCTGCACGTGGACGCCCCGTCCTCGCACGTGGACTGGTCGAGCGGCGCGATCGAGCTGCTCACCGAGCCGAGGGAGTGGGTGCGGGCGGGGCGTCCGCGCCGGGCCGCGGTGTCGTCGTTCGGGCTCAGCGGCACCAACGCCCACGCGGTGCTGGAGGAGGCGCCGCCGGTCGCCGAGCGGGTCGGGCAGGCCGCACCCGTCGTCGTCCCCGTGCTGGTGTCTGGCAAGAACGACCAGGCCCTGCGCCACCAGGCGGAACGGCTGCTGTCGCTGCTTGAGGAGTCGCCGCATCTCCACCCCGCCGACGTCGCCCTCTCCCTGGCGACCTCGCGCTCCCACCTCGACCGGCGCGCGGCGCTCGTCGGACGGGACCGCGAGGAGATCGTCGACGGGTTGCGGGCGCTGGCGGAGGAGCCGCAGGACGGCGCCGTCGTCGCGGGGGGCGTCGCGGGGACCGTCATCCACGGCGGCGCGGTCCACGGCTCCCTCGCCTTCATGTTCACCGGCCAGGGCGGCCAGCGCGCGGAGATGGGCCGCGAGCTGTACGGTCGCTTCCCCGCGTTCGCGGACGCGCTCGACGAGGTGCTCTCCCACCTGGACGCGGACCTGGACCGCCCGCTGCGCGAGGTGCTGTTCGCCCCGGCCGGTACGGCACAGGCCGCCCTGCTGCACGAGACCGGCTACACCCAGCCGGCGCTGTTCGCCTTCGAGGTGGCCCTGTTCCGGCTGCTCGAATCGTGGGGGGTGCGGCCCGACCACCTCACCGGCCACTCGGTCGGGGAGATCGCCGCGGCGCACGCCGCCGGCGTGCTCCCGCTGCCGGACGCGTGCACCCTGGTGGCGGCCCGCGCACGCCTGATGCAGGCGCTGCCCACGGGCGGGGCGATGATCGCCCTGGAGGCCCGCGAGGAGGAGGTGCTCCCGCTGCTGGCCGGCCGCGAGCACGAGGTGTCGATCGCGGCGGTCAACGGCCCGGCCTCGCTCGTCGTCGCCGGCGAGGAGGACGCCGTCCAGCAGATCGCGGCGCGGCTCGCCGCCGGAGGACGCAGGACCAGGCGGCTCCAGGTCTCCCACGCCTTCCACTCCCCTCGGATGGAGGCGATGCTCGACGACTTCGGCCGGGTCGCTCGCGGCCTGTCGTACGCGCCTCCGCGGATCCCGGTCATGTCGAACGTGACCGGCGAGCCGGCGACCGCGGAGCAGCTCTGCTCGCCCGACTACTGGGTGGAGCACGTCCGCAGGCCGGTCCGCTTCGGCGACGGCGTGCGCCGGCTCGCGGAGCAGGGCGTCGTCACCTTCCTCGAACTCGGTCCCGACGCGGTGCTCACCGCGATCGCCGCCGACTGCCTCGCCGACCGCGCGGACGTCCGGACGATCCCCACGGCGCGCGGGGACCGGGGCGAGGAGCAGCCCCTCACGGCCGCGATGGCCCGCCTGCACACCCTGGGCGTCACCGTGGACTGGCGGGAGTTCTTCGCCGGTACCGGCGCCGAGACGGTCGACCTGCCGACCTACACCTTCCAGCGCCGCCGGTTCTGGCCGGAGGCGCGGGCGGCGGCCGTGCCGGCGTCCTCGGGGGCGGAGGACACCTACTTCTGGGACGCGGTGGAACGCGGTGACGTGGCGACGCTGGCGGAAGGGCTGGGGGTCGACGGCGGCACGCTGGAGACGCTGCTGCCCGCGCTGTCCTCGTGGCGCCGCCACCGGTGGGAGCACTCGGCCGTGGACGGCTGGCGGTACCGGTCCGTCTGGAAGCCGCTGCCCTGGTCACCGCCCGCCTCGCCCTCCCCTGACGCGGGAGCCCGGTTGCTCGTGGTGATCCCCCGGGGGTACGCGGACGAGGAGTGGGTGACCTCGCTGGCGGGCGCGCTGGGCGCGGAGGCCGACCGGATCGAGGTCGGGGAAGACGACCGGGCTGCGCTGGCCGTACGGGTACGGGAGCTGTGCTCCGCAGGACCCCGGCCGGTCGGGATCGTGTCCCTGCTCGCCCTGGACGAGCGCGACCTCACCGGCCATCCCGGGGTTCCCGCGGGTCTGGCGCTCACGGTCACCCTGGCGCAGGCCCTCGGCGACGCCAGGGCCGAGGCACCCCTGTGGTGTGTGACCCGGGGCGCGGTGTCGGTGGGACGCTCGGAACGGGTGTCCCGGCCGCTGCAGGCCGCCGTGTGGGGTCTCGGCAGGTCCGTGGCGCTGGAGCAGCCGCATCTGTGGGGCGGCCTGGTCGACCTGCCGGAAAGTCTCGACCCGGGCACGATCTCCCGCCTGGCCGGCGTGCTGTCCGGCATCCGGGGCTCCGGCATCGAGGGCGAGGACCAGCTCGCCGTACGCACCCCGGGGGTATACGGCCGCCGCCTGGTGCACGCCCCGATCGGCGAGAATCCCGTCGCGCGGGAGCTCACCCCGCCGGGCACGGCCCCGATCGGCCCGGGCACCGTACTCGTCACCGGAGGCACCGGCGCCCTCGGGGCACGCGTCGCCCGCTGGGCGGTCCGCGCGGGTGCCGCGCACGTCCTGCTGGTCGGCCGACGCGGGCCGGACGCCCCGGGCGCGGCCGAACTGCGGGACGAGCTGACCGGCCTCGGCGCCGAGGTCGACCTCGTGGCCTGCGACGTCGCCGACCGCGACGCGCTGGCCGCCGTACTGGCCGGCATCCCGGAGGACCGGCCGCTGAGCGCGGTCTTCCACGCGGCGGGCGTGGTCGACGACGGGGTACTCGACGGACTGACGCCCGAACGCCTCTCGTCGGTGCTGAGGTCGAAGACGGCCGCCGCGCTCAACCTGCACGAGCTGACCGAGCACCTGGACCTGCCGGCGTTCGTGCTGTTCTCCTCCACCTCCGCCACCTTCGGCTCGCCGGGGCAGGCCAACTACGCGGCCGCGAACGCCGTGCTCGACGCGCTGGCCGAGCATCGGCGGGCGCGAGGTCTCGCGGCGACGTCGATCGCCTGGGGGCCGTGGGCCGGGGCCGGCATGGCGGCGGACGCCGCCGGCGTGGAGAGCCGGATGCGCAGGGCCGGCCTGGAGATGATGTCCCCCGACCTGGCGATCCACGCGCTGCGGCAGGCGATCGAGCAGGACGACACGACGCTGACCGTCGCCGACGTCGACTGGTCCCGATTCGTCGGCGCCTTCGCCGCGATCCGGCACAACCCGCTGGTGAGCGACCTGCCCGAGGTCGCCGCGGCCGCCGCGGTGGCGGACGCGGGGGCGATCGGCGCCGGAGGGGACGGGGCCGCCACGACCGAGCCGGCGTTCCGGCGGCGGCTGGCCGGGCTGCCCGCCGCCGAGCGGGGCCGGGCCGTCCTGGACCTGCTGCGCGGCTGCGTGGCCGCCGTGCTCGGCCACGCCGACGCCGACGGCATCGCACCGGACCGCCCCTTCAGGGAGCTGGGCTTCGACTCGCTCACCACCGTCGAGCTGCGCAACGTGCTGGCGGCGACGACAGGGCTCACCCTGCCGGCGACGCTGGTGTTCGACTATCCCGCCCCGAGCGCGCTGGCGGACTTCCTGCTGGCCGAGCTGCTCGGCTCGATGTCGCAGGAGGGTACGGCCGCCCGCACGCCGGCCGTGGTCGCCCGCGCCGACGAGGGCGATCCCATCGTGATCGTCGGCATGAGCTGCCGGTTCCCCGGCGGGGTGAGCTCCCCCGAGGAGCTGTGGCGGCTGCTGGTGGACGGGAGAGAGGGCCTCTCCCCGTTCCCCGACGATCGGGGATGGGACCTGGAGGCGCTCGCGGCGGGGCTGTCGTCCACGAACGTCGGCGGCTTCCTGCGGGACGCGACCGAGTTCGACGCCGAGTTCTTCGGCATCTCGCCCCGTGAGGCGCTCGCGATGGACCCGCAGCAGCGCCTGGTCCTGGAGGCGTCCTGGGAGGCGCTGGAGCGGGCGGGCATCGACCCCCTCGACCTGCGAGGCCGCGACGGCGGGGTCTTCGTGGGCACCAACGGCCAGGACTACGTCGGCCTGCTGAAGGGCTCCGACGCCGACGTGCAGGGGCACGTGGCCACCGGCACCACGGCGAGCGTCATGTCGGGACGGCTCTCCTACACGCTGGGGCTGGAAGGACCCGCCGTCACCGTCGACACCGCGTGCTCGTCCTCCCTGGTCGCCCTCCACTGGGCCGCGCAGGCCCTGCGCGGCGGGGAGTGCTCACTGGCGCTGGTGGGCGGCGTCTCGGTGATGTCGAGCCCGGACTCGTTCGTCGAGTTCAGCGTCCAGGGCGGCCTCGCCCCGGACGGGCGGTGCAAGGCGTTCTCCGACTCGGCCGACGGCACCGGCTGGTCGGAAGGCGTCGGAGTGCTCGTGCTGGAACGCCTGTCGGACGCGCGGCGCGAGGGGCATCCGGTCCTCGCCGTCGTCCGCGGTTCCGCGGTGAACCAGGACGGCGCCTCCAACGGGCTGACCGCGCCGAACGGCCCCTCGCAGCAGCGGGTGATCCGGCAGGCCCTCGCCGTGGCGGGGCTGTCCCCGGCCGAGGTCGACGCGGCCGAGGCGCACGGTACCGGTACGGCGCTGGGCGACCCGATCGAGGCGCAGGCCCTGCTGGCGACGTACGGTCAGGAGCGGGACCACCCGCTGCTGCTGGGGTCGATCAAGTCCAACCTCGGCCACACGCAGGCGGCGGCGGGCGTCGCCGGTGTGATCAAGATGGTGCTCGCGATGCGGCACGGCCTGCTGCCCAGGACGTTGCACGTCGAGACGCCGGCGTCGCACGTGGACTGGTCGTCCGGGGCGGTGGAGCTGCTCACCGAGGCCAGACCGTGGACGCGGCAGGACCGGCCGCTGCGGGCCGGTGTCTCCGCCTTCGGGATCAGCGGCACCAACGCCCACGTCATCCTGGAGCAGGCGCCCCCGGACGAGTGGTTCTCCGACGAGCGCTCTTTCGGCGAGCCGTCTCTCGACGGGCGGACCTCCGGCGAAAGGTCCCTCGCTGAGCGGCCTGCCGGCGAAGGGCTCCTCGACGAGCGGCCTCTCGACAAGCGGTCCCTCGGCGGGCGGGGCGAAGGGCGGCTGCCCGAGCCGCTCGGCGGGCCGAGGGTCCCCGCGGTCGTGCCGTGGGTCGTCTCCGGCCGGACCAGGCAGGCGCTGCGAGCCCAGCTCGATCGGCTGCCGGCCGCCGACTCCGGCCTCGACCCGGTGGACGTCGGCTACTCGCTGGCGAGCCGGTCGATGTTCCGGCACCGCGCGGTGCTGCTGGCCACCCCGGACGGTACGTCGGAGATCGCGCGTGGCGAGGCCACCGCGGTCGCGGGCAGGTCGGCGATGCTGTTCGCGGGGCAGGGCTCCCAGCGCCCCGGCATGGGCCGGGAGCTGTACGCCAGGTTCCCCGTGTTCGCGCAGGCACTGGACGTGGTGCTCGCGCAGTTCGACGTCGAGCTCGACCAGCCGCTGCGGACGATCCTGTTCGCCGAGGCGGGCTCCGCCGAGGCCGAGCTGCTCGACCGGACCCAGTGGACGCAGCCCGCGCTGTTCGCGGTCGAGGTGGCCCTGTTCCGCCTGGCGGAGTCGTGGGGGCTGCGCCCGGACCTGGTGGCGGGCCACTCGATCGGCGAGATCGCCGCGGCGCACGTCGCCGGTGTGCTGACGCTGGCGGACGCGTGCACCCTGGTCGCCGCGAGAGGGCGTCTGATGCAGGCGCTGCCGGCCGGGGGCGCGATGGTCTCCGTGCAGGCGGGCGAGGAGGAGGTCGTGGCGATGCTCGCCGGACGCGAGCACGAGGTGTCGATCGCCGCGGTCAACGGGCCGTCCGCGGTGGTGATCGCCGGGGCGGAGGGGCCGGTCGTCGAGATCGCCGCCCACTTCGCGGCCGAGGGTCGCAAGACCACCCGGCTCGCCGTCGCTCACGCGTTCCACTCGCCGTTGATGGACCCCATGCTGGAGGAGTTCCGCCGGGCCGTACGAGGGATCGGCTTCTCACCGCCGGCCATCCCGCTCGTCTCCGGCCTGACGGGCGAGCCGGTCGCCGTCGAACGGCTCTGCTCACCCGGCTACTGGGTCGACCACGCCCGGCAGGCGGTCCGCTTCGCCGACTGCGTGCGCACCCTGCGCGGTTCCGGCGTGAGCACGTTCGTCGAACTCGGCCCGGACGGCGTGCTGTCCGCGATGACCCAGCACTGCCTCGCGGCCGACGACACCGAGACCGGCACCCTGGTCGTGCCGCTGCTGCGCAAGGACCGCGGCGAGGAGTCGTCGGTCGTGGACGCGCTGGCCAGGCTGCACGTCCACGGGATCGTGGTGGACTGGCGGTCCCTCTTCACCGGATGCGGCGCGCGCCGCGTCGACCTGCCCACCTACCCCTTCCAGCGCCGCAGGTACTGGCCGGAGGCCGCCGTGCGGGGCGGAGGTCCGGTGGGGGACCCGGTGGACGCCGAGTTCTGGGCCGCGATCGAGCGTGCGGACCTGACGTCCGTGGCGGCCACGCTGGATCTGGAGGCGGAGTCGCTGTCGACGGTGCTTCCCGCGCTGTCGACCTGGCGCCGCGCGCGCCGCGAGCGCACCCTCGTGGACTCCTGGAGCTACCGGGTGGCGTGGAAGCCCCTGGACGCCGTGCCGTCCGCCGTCCCTTCGGGGAGGTGGCTGGTGGCCGTGCCGGCGGGCCTGCCCGAGGAGGGGAGCTGGGCGGAGGTCCTCGACGCCGTGGGCGCCGCCCTGGGTGACCCCGGCGCGCTGACACGTGTGGACGTCACGAGTGCCGACCCCGTGCGGCTCGCCGAACTGCTCGATGCTCCCGACGGCCAGGCGCCGGTGGGGGTGATCTCCCTGCTCGCACTCGCCGGGACAGGTGGTGTGGGTCTAACCGAGGCCGGTCTAACCGAGGCCGGTCTAACCGAGGCCGGTCTGTCCGAGGGCGGCCCGACCGGGGACGGTCTGCCTGAGGGCGGCCTGCCCGGGCTGGCGTTCACGGCCGCGCTGGTGCGGGCGCTGGGCATCGCCGGTCTCGACGCGCCGCTGTGGTGCGTCACCCGGGGCGCGGTGTCGGTGGGCCGGTCCGACGCCCCGCCGAGCCCTGAGCAGGCCGCGGTCTGGGGCCTCGGCCGGGTGGCGGCGCTGGAGCACCCCCGGCGCTGGGGCGGCATGATCGACCTGCCGGGACAGCTCGACCGGCGGGCCGTCGCCAGGTTCGCCGGCGTGCTGGCCGGCGGTCCCGACGGCGAGAGCGAGGTCGCCGTGCGCGCCTCGGGAGTGTTCGGCCGCAGGCTCGTGCCGGCTCCCGCCGGGGACGCCGGCCGCTCCTGGCGACCTCGCGGCACGGTGCTGGTCGCCGGGGACACGGGAGTCTCCGGCGAGCGCGTCGCCCGCTGGCTGGCCGACGCGGGCGCCGACCGGGTCGTACTGGCCGGGCGTCCGGTCCCGGCCCAGGCCGGGGAGACAGGGGAGACCTGGGAGGCCGGCGAGTTCGCGGGCCGGGGGGAATCCCCGGAACCGCTGGAGGCCGCCGACCGGGTGGAGGCGGGAGAGACCGCCGCCCCGATGGAGCTCGGGGAACCACGGGAGAGCACCGGTCGGGCGGAACCCGCCGACGCCGATCCCCGGGTGACGATCAGGCACTGCGACCTCGCGGACCGGGAGGCCGTGGCCGCCCTGCTGGCGGAGTTCCCGCCGGACGCGGTCGTCTACGCCGAGGAACCGGCCGGGGCCGCCCCCCTCGAAGGGGCCGAGCCCGCACACCTCGCCGAGACCGCCACGGCCCACGTCGCGGGGGCGCTCCACCTGGACTCCCTGCTGGAAGGCCGGGAGCTGGACGCGTTCGTGCTGTTCTGCTCGCTCGCCGGAGTCTGGGGGGTCGCCGGCCGGGGGGCCGCCGCCGCCGCGGAGGCGGTGCGGGACGCGCTGATCGAGGCGCGCCGCGCCCGGGGCGCGGTGGGGACCGCCGTGTCCTGGGCGGCCTGGGCCGACGGCGGCGTGACCGCGGACAGGGGAATGGACCTGCACCTGCGGGCGAACGGGCTGCCCGCCCTCGCGCCCGACCTCGCGCTCGGCGCACTGGGCCGGGCCGTCGCGAACGGCGAGGGTGCGGTGACGGTCGCCGACGTGGAGTGGGACCGGTTCGCCCCGGCCTTCCTCGCGCTGCGGCCGACCTCGCTGCTGGACGAGCTGCCCCAGGCGAGGAAGGCGATCGAGGCGGCGGGCGGCGCCCGCGACGGCGAGCCCACCGTGGCGGCCGAACTCCGTGAGCGTCTTCTCGGGCTGCCCGCGGCCGAGCGTACGCCCCTCGTCCTCGAACTGGTCGTGGCCAGAGCGGCCTCGGTCCTCGGGCACGCGGACAGCGCCGAGATCGAGGCCGACCGGGCCTTCCGCGACTTCGGATTCGACTCCCTCACCGCGGTCGACCTGCGCAACCAGCTCAACGCCGCGACCGGACTGACCCTGCCGGCCACCCTCGTCTTCGACCACCCGACCCCGGTGGACCTCGCGGGACACCTGGCGGGTCTGATACTCGGCGAGGAGAGCCCCGACGAGGGCGGCCTCGGTGAGGGGAGCCCGGCGTCCGTACCGGCCGCGCTCACGGACGACCCGATCGTCATCGTCGGCATGAGCTGCCGCTACCCGGGCGGCGTCCGCTCGCCGGAGGACCTGTGGCGGCTGGTCACCGAGGGGGCGGACGCGGTCGGCGCGTTCCCCGCCGACCGGGGCTGGGACCTGGCCACGCTGTCCGGCGGGGACGCCGAAGGACGCGGCCGCAGCACGGCGGCCGGAGGCGGCTTCCTGTACGACGTCGCCGACTTCGACCCGGGCTTCTTCGGCATCTCGCCCCGTGAGGCGATGGTGATGGACCCGCAGCAGCGGCTGGTGCTCGAAGCCGCCTGGGAGGCGTTCGAACGGGCGGGCATCGACCCCGCCGGCCTGCGGGGCGGCGACGTGGGCGTCTACGTCGGCGCCACCGGCGGCGACTACCGGCCGCCCCGCGACCACCACGGCCACGCGCAGACGGCACAGGCGGCCAGCGTGATCTCCGGCCGGCTCTCCTACACCTTCGGCCTGGTGGGCCCCTCGGTGACCGCGGACACCGCGTGCTCCTCGTCGCTGGTGGCGTTGCACCTCGCCGCGCAGGCACTGCGGTCGGGGGAGTGCTCGCTCGCTCTCGCCGGCGGCGTCACCGTGATGTCCACCCCGGTGGGTTTCGTGGAGTTCGGCGAGATGGGGGCGCTCTCCCCGGACGGCCGGTGCAAGGCGTTCTCCGACGCCGCCGACGGCACGGGCTGGGCGGAGGGCGTCGGCATGCTCGTCGTCGAACGGCTGTCGGACGCCAGGCGCAACGGCCACCGCGTGCTCGCGGTCCTGCGCGGTTCCGCCGTCAACCAGGACGGCGCCTCCAACGGGTTCACCGCGCCGAGCGGTCCTTCGCAGCGCAGGGTGATCCACCGCGCCCTCGCCGGTGCCCGGCTGACCCCGTCCGAGGTGGACGTGGTGGAGGCGCACGGCACGGGCACCAGGCTGGGCGACCCGATCGAGGCGCAGGCCCTGCTGGAGACCTACGGGCAGAACCGCGAGCGGCCGGTGCTGCTCGGGTCGATCAAATCCAACATCGGCCACACGCAGGCCGCGGCCGGAGTCGCCGGACTGATCAAGATGGTGATGGCCATCAGGCACGGGGTGGCGCCGAGGACGCTGCACGTGCAGGCGCCGTCGTCGCACGTGGACTGGTCGGCGGGCGCGGTGGAACTGCTCACCGAGGCGCGGCCGTGGCCGGACTCCGGGCGCCCACGCCGGGCGGGCATCTCGTCCTTCGGAGCCACCGGCACGAACTCCCATGTGATCATCGAGGAGGCGCCTCCGGCCGACGTCGCCGGGGTGTCCGAGGCCGTCGAGCCGTCGGGGTTCCACCGGGCACCCTCCGCCGACCTCGGCGAAGCGCCGGGGGCGGCCCCGGCACTCAACGGGACGTCCGCCGGACATCTCGCGGACCAGGCCGAGACGGTTCCCCGCCTCCTGCCGGTCCCGCTGTCGGCGAAGACCCCGGCCGCGGTGCGGGCACAGGCGCGGCGCCTGCTCGACCACCTCGCCGAACACCCGGACCTCGGCCTGGCCGACCTCGCCTACTCCCTCGCCACCACCCGGTCGAGCTTCAGGCAGCGACTCGTCGTCCTGGCCGGCAGCCGTACGGAGCTGCTGGACGGTCTGCGGGCGGCGGCGGACGAAACCCCGGCCCCGCATGTGCTCGACGGCGCTCTCGGGCGACCGGGCAGGACGGCGTTCCTGTTCACCGGCCAGGGCAGCCAGCGGCCGGAGATGGGCCGCGAGCTGTACGACAGGTTCCCGGTCTTCGCCGACGCGCTCGACGCCGTGCTGGCGCAGCTGGACGCCAGGCTGGACCGCCCGCTGAGGGAGATCCTCTTCGCCCCGGCGGGAACCCCCGAGGCCGAGCTGCTCGACGGGACCGGGTGGGCACAGCCGGCGCTGTTCGCGGTCGAGGTGGCCCTGTTCCGCCTGCTGGAGTCGTGGGGTCTCACCCCTGACGTGCTGATCGGACACTCGGTCGGCGAACTGGCCGCGGCGCACGTCGCGGGCGTGCTGTCCCTCGGGGACGCCTGCGCGCTGGTGGCGGCGAGGGGCGCGCTCATGGCGGCGCTTCCGGCCGGCGGCGCGATGGTCGCCGTCCAGGCGGGCGAGGAGGAGGTGCTGCGGGCGCTGTCCGGGTACGAGGGACAGGTCTCCGTCGCCGCGGTCAACGGCCCGGAATCCGTGGTGATAGCCGGGGCGGAGCGGGCGGTGCTCGACGTGGCCGGCACTCTGGCCGACAGCGGTCACAGGACGAGGCGCCTGCGGGTCTCGCACGCGTTCCACTCGCCGCTGATGGAGCCGATGCTGGCGGACTTCCGCGCGGTCGCCGAAGGCGTCTCCTACTCCGAGCCGCGCATCCCGGTGATCTCGAACGTCACCGGCGGCGCCGTCACGGCCGAGCTGTGCTCTCCGGACTACTGGGTGACACACGTGCGGAACGCCGTACGGTTCGCCGACGGGATCCGGGCGGCGCACGAGGCGGGGGTGACCCGCTACATCGAGATCGGCCCGGACGGAACCCTCACCGCGATGGCACGGGAGACCGTCACCGCCGAGGCCGAGCTGGTCTCCCTGCTGCGCAGGGACCGAGACGAGCACCGGACCGTCCTCACCGCCCTCGCCCGGCTGCACGTGCACGGGATGAGCCCCGACTGGACCTCGGTCCTCGCCGACACGGGCGCCCGGCAGGTGGACCTGCCGACGTACGCGTTCCAGCACGAGCGGTTCTGGCCCGACGCCGGTCACCCGGGCCCGGCCCGCGCGGCGGACCGGAACGGCACGGCGGATTCGACGGCGGACCCGGTGGACGCCGAGTTCTGGGCGGCCGTCGAGGAGGAGGACTCCAAGGCGCTGGCGTCGCGGCTCGACGTGGACGGCGACGCGCTGACCAAGGTGCTGCCGGCGCTGTCGTCGTGGCGCCGGGAGCGGCGCCGGAAGTACACGATGGACTCCTGGCGGTACCGGATCGCCTGGAAGCCTCTCACCGGTGACGGCGCGGCCGCACCCGGCCGGAGCTCGCGGACCGGTCCGGCCGGCCCGTGGCTGGTGGTGCTGCCCGAGGAACTGCGCGCCGACGCCTGGACGGGCTCGGTGATCGACGCGCTCGGTGCCGACGTGGTCCGCGTTGAGGTGGCCGACCTCGCCGCGGTGCCTTCGGGCCGGGCCGCGCTGGCGGAGCGGCTGGGCTCGCTCGCCGGCGACCGGCCGCTCGCCGGAGTGGTCTCGTTCCTGGCGTTGCGGGAGTCCGCGGGCGCCGGGAACCTGGGGAATGCCGGGAGCCTCGGGCACACAGTGCTTCCCGACGGCCTGGCCCTCACGACGTCGCTGATCCAGGCGCTGGGCGACGCCGGTGTCGAAGCGCCGCTGTGGTGCCTCACCCGGGGCGCTGTCGCGGCCGAGCCCGGCGAGGCCCTGCGCGATCCGGCTCAGGCCGCGATCTGGGGTCTCGGCCGGGTCGCCGCGCTGGAGCACCCGCAGCGATGGGGCGGCCTGATCGACCTGCCGGAGGGGTTCGACCGGGAAGCGGCGCGGCGACTCGCGAGCGTGCTGGCCGGTCTGGACGGCGAGGACCAGATCGCCGTCCGGGCCTCCGGCACGTACGCCCGGCGGCTGGTGCAGGACCCGGCGGGCCAGAGCGGCGAGCCCGGCGAGTGGACGCCGTCGGGAACCGTACTCATCACCGGTGGCACCGGCGCGCTCGGCGGACACCTGGCCCGCTGGCTGGCCCGGCACGGCGCGGAGCACCTGGTGCTGGTCAGCCGACGAGGGATGGAGGCCCCCGGGGCCGCCGAACTGCGCGACGAGGTGTCGGAGCTGGGCGCCCGGGTGACCGTCGCGGCCTGCGACGCGGCCGACCCGGACGCGCTCGCCGCCGTGCTGGCCGACATCCCGGCCGAGTTCCCGCTCACCGGTGTGGTGCACGCCGCCGGCGTGGTCGACGACGGCGTGGTGGACGGCCTGACCAGGGAACGGTTCGAGACGGTGTTCCGGGCCAAGGTGGCACCGGCGGTCGTGCTGGACGAGCTGACGCGGGACATGGATCTGCCGGTGTTCGTGCTGTTCTCCTCCGCGGCGGGGACGCTCGGCACCCCCGGCCAGGGCAACTACGCCGCCGCCAACGCGGTGCTGGACGGCCTGGCGGAGCGGCGCCGCGAACGCGGGGCCGCGGCCACGGCGGTGGCGTGGGGCGCCTGGGCCGGCGGCGGCATGGCGGAGGTGGCCGCGGCGCAGGAGGCGTCCCGGCGCATGGGCGTACGCCCGATGGACCCCGAACTCGCGGTCGCCGCGTTGAGCGGCCTCGTCGCCGGCGGTGAGCCGATCGCGGTGGTCGCCGACATCGAGCACGAGCGGTTCGTCCGCTCCTACACGGCGGGACGGCCCAGCCGGCTGCTGTGCGAGCTGCCGGGATACCGTGAGCTGGTCGAGTCGGAGGGTTCGGCGCAGGAGACCTCACGGTCGGCGTCCGCCCTGCGGGACAGGCTGGCCGTCCTCGCGGGACCCGAACGGCTCGGTGTGCTGCTCGACGTGCTGCGCGATCAGATCGCGATGGTCCTCGGGCACTCGGGTCGCGAGGTGATCGGCGCCGACCAGGCGTTCAGGGACCTCGGATTCGACTCCCTCAGCGCGATCGAGCTGCGAAACCGGCTCACGGCCTCGACGGGGCTGAAGCTGCCCTCCACGCTGATCTTCGACTATCCGACCCCGCAGGCCCTCGCCGAACACGTGATCGCCCAGCTTCTGCCGGAGACGGGCGCGGCCTCGGGCATGAACGGCGTGAACGGTGGCGGCGAGGAGGAGGCGCGGGTCCGGGCGCTGTTCGCGTCACTGTCCATGGCGAGGCTGCGGGAGATCGGCGTGCTGGACGCGCTGCTGCACCTGGCCGGTGACCAGCAGAGTCCTGTCGACGACGATGCCGACGAGGACGCGGGCGACGCGCTCGACGCGATGGGACTCGACGAGCTGGTGCGGGCGGCCCTTGAGGGTGGAGGCCAGTAGGGCGGAGTCGGCAAGACGATCAGGACCGGCGCCTCGGGGGCGCGGGCGGCCCGCGACGGCGGAGCTCGACGAGCTCCGCCGTCCCGTCGTCCCGGGTTTCCGCGGTCCTGCCGTCTCGGCGTCGTGGTCCCGACCGTGTGGGGGACCCACGTATCCGGAGAGACAGGGGAACGTCGGTCTTCGCAAGGTCACGCCCGCGCGGGGGATCACCGGGGGCGGGAGCAGAGGGGAGCGGCCGGGAACGCGAATCGACCCGGCCGGGGGTGCGTCGACCCGGCCGGGTCGGGTTCGTGCGGGCGGGGTGCGATCACCCGCCCGGTACGGTCCTCAGCTCTCGGACAGCGAGATGGACCTCGACGGGCAGGCGAGGACCGCCTCCCGGGCGTCGATCCGAGCGGAGTCGTCCAGGGTCTCGACCAGGACCATGACGGTTCCCTCGTCGTTCTGGTCGAAGACCTCCGGCGCGATGAGCACGCACTGGCCGGCGCCGACGCAGTGCTCGGCGTTCACATTGACACGCATGACATTCCTCATCCTTGAAAGACCGGGACCGACGACGACCGGCCGGGAGCCTGTGGCGCCGTCACCAGCGGACCGGGAGCTCGTGCAGCCCGAACAGCACACCGTCGTACTTGAACGGCAGGTCCTCGACCGCGCCGTCGAGCCGAAGGGTCGGAATCCGCTGGAACAGGGACGTGAAGACGGTCTCCATCTCGATCCTGACGAGGTTCTGCCCGAGACACTGGTGCACGCCGTACCCGAACGCGACGTGGTGGCGGGCCGAACGGCTCGGATCGAACTCGTCGGCCCGCTCGAACGCGTCATGGTCGTGGTTCGCCGCGGCACCGAGCGGCACGATGCCCTCGCCGGCCTTGATGACGTGCCCGCCGATCTCGACGTCCTCCAGGGCCACGCGGAGCGCGACCCGGTCGGCGACGGACAGGTAACGCAGCACCTCCTCCACCACTCCGGGCGCGCCGATCCACTGCCGGTTCAGCAGCAGCATGACCACGCCGAGCGCGATGTTGTTCGCCGTCGTCTCGTGCCCGGCGATCAGCAGCAGCAGGGCGACACCGGAGATCTCCTTGGGGGTGAGCACCCCGGCCGACAGCAGCCGGCTGGTCAGGTCCCTGCCGGGGAACCGCTGCTTCATGGTGATCAGCTTGGAGATGTACAGCAGCAGGTCCCTGGTCGCGGACTCGCGTTCGTCGTCGGTCGACGTGAGGGTCACCAGGACGCGCGTCCTCGACTCGAAGAGCTCACGGTCGGTACGCGGCACGCCGAGCAGCTCACAGATGATCAGCGAAGGCACCGGCAGCGCGAACGCGGACACCAGGTCGGCGGTGGTGCCGGCGTTGAGCATGTCGTCGATACAGGTGTCGACGACCCGCTGGACGGCAGGGCGGAGCTCGGCGACCCGCCGTACGGTGAACTCGGGGATGAGGGCCTTGCGGAAGCGGGTGTGCTCCGGCGGGTCGTACGCGACGAACCAGCCGGGGATCTGGTCGGGCGGAGGCACCGTCCCGTTGCGCCCGATCGTCGGAAAGCCCTCGTGCAGGGGGCTGGCGCTGATCCGGGGATCGGTGAGCACGGCGCGCACGTCGTCGTGCCTGGCGACCAGCCACACGGTGCTGCCTCCCGGCAGCGCCGACCTGACCGGTCCCGGCTGTTCCCTGAGCGAGGCGTACTCGTCCGGCGGAGAGAGCTGCCCGCGCCGCCGCCTCGGGAACTCGATGGATGTCGGGTCGCCGCTGTGCGTTTTCATGATGTCGCCACGTCCTTCGGCATTACCTGGTCGGATCGTTTCAGCGCCGGGTTGCCCAGGATCAGATCGGCGGCCACCCGGGTGCCTCCCGCCTCCTGCTGCGCCTTGGCGAAGAACTCGGCGCGCTCACGGAAGGAAGGGGTGTCCAGCACCTGGGTGATCTTGCCGACCACGTCGTCGACGTCGATGGTCTGCGGGTCGTCGAGGGTGAGGCTCACCCCGCTGTCCACGCCGCGCACCGCCTGGTCGTAGCAGTCGACCCACAGCGGGCGGATGACCTGCGGCTTGCCGAAATACAGGCTCTCGTGGAAGGCGTTCGCGCCGCCGTGGTTGAAGAAGAGGGCGACGTTGGGATGGGCCAGCACGTCGAGCTGGGAGGGAATCCAGCTCTCGATCCTGAGGTTCGGCGGCAGCTCCTCCCGGGGAGGGAGGAACTGTTGCTGCCCGGCAGGGAGCTTCCACAGCACGGCGTGCCTGCCGTCCAACCGGCGGGCGACCTCCACCAGCGCGTGCACCTCGGGACGGGTCAGCCGGGTGATGGTGCCGAGTCCGACGTAGACCACGGAGGGGTTGGCGTCGAGCCAGCCGGACAGGTCACGGTCGTCCTGCGCCTCGGGCAACGGCGGGATGATCGCGCCGACCAGGTGGAACTTGTCGGGAAGGGGAAACGGGTACTCCAGCCCGAAGACCGTGTAGCACAGGACGAGATCGGCGCGGTCGACCTTCGCCGACGGACGGAGCGCCTCCTTCGGCAGCTGGATCTGCTTCGCGTACGAGATGCCCTTGAGCGCGAGCCTCAGCATCCTCGGGTGCAGGAACATCAGCGCGGCCCGGATCTTGAACACGTTGCTGTAGACCCGCTGCGGGAACGACATGTCCAGGGGCAGCCCGGTGTGCAGCATGGGGAATCCGCGCGGTGTCCTGGTGATGAGCAGATTGCTCGGCAGGAAGGGCGAGCTGAGGACGTACGGGATGTTCCTCCTGAGCGCGATCATGAGCGCGACGGGGTTCACGCTGTCAAAGATCATGAGAGCCGGTTTCAGCTCCTCGACCAGGGCGTCGAGTGCCAGATACTTCTGCTCCCCGCTGTCGGGGTCGAACCCGCGCCGCACCACCGCGTGGTGTGCCTTCCAGCGGGACCGCTGGGTGGCCAGCCGGTACATCTCGTCGTCCCAGTCGGCGGGGGATTGCAGTGGATCCGTCTCGCCGAGTGAGACGAACCGTACGCCGCTTCCCTCGTCGATGCTCTCGATGTCGGCCCTGCAGGACTCATCCGTCGCGAACCACAGATCCTCCGTGCCACGCCTGGCGAGCTCGGCGGCGATCACGCGCAGGGGGTTGAAGACACCGGCCCCCGGATTGCTGACGAACAGCACTGGCTTGCGGCCCTCGCCCATCACACACACCTCCATCGCGGGAGCCGGACCGTTCGAACAGCCAGTGACGCGCGGGCGCCTGCTCCGGTGCGGATCCGTCCTCGCCGTGCGCGTCTTCCCTGCTCCGACGCCGGCGTGCCCGCACGGTATCGCGGCGACATTAGGGGGATCACTAGTTTTCCCGGGGCGCGGGATCGCGCCCTCGACCGGTCTCTCCCGGAGGTGGTCCGCGCGGTCGAGGGCGCCCGGAGGCGGTGCCGTGGGCGCGGCCGGCGCGCCGGGCTTCCCAAAGACTAGGCGTTTGCCGAGTCGCCATCGGCCTAACTTCGCCGAATGGATGGCATGCTCGACGACCTCTCTCTCAGCGGGAGTCCCGTCGTGCATACCGCCGGTCCTCCTCTTCGACCATGTGGAGACCCGTGCTACCGCCTCCCCTCTCCGGTGGGGACGCCTCGCCGGGTGAGGACACCGCGTGCCGGTGCGTGCGGAGAGGGCCGTGGTGACTGACGCGATCGACGCGGCGGTGGTGGGTGTCCTGGTACCGGCGACGCCGGACGCAGGTTTCCCGACCCCGCCCGACGTACGGAGGCTGTGATGGATACGCCCAGTGAGCAGGTCGTACAGGCGCTCCGGACCTCCATGAAGGAGGCCGAACGGCTAAGGCGTCAGTACCAGAAGCTGGTCGCGGTCACCACGGAACCGATCGCCATCGTGGCGATGAGCTGCCGGTTCCCCGGCGGGGTGTCCTCGCCCGAGGATCTGTGGCGGCTGATCGCCGAAGGTGGTGACGCCACCTCGGGCTTCCCGTCCGACCGCGACTGGGATCTCGACCTGCTGGCGGCCCGCGATTCGGACGGCCGGCCTCGGAGTGACACCGACAAGGGCGCCTTCATCAGCGACGTCGCGGACTTCGACCCCGGTTTCTTCGGGATCTCGCCGCGCGAGGCGCTCGCGATGGATCCGCAGCAGCGACTCCTTCTTGAGGTGTCGTGGGAGGCCGTCGAGCGGGCCGGGATCAACGCGGCCAAGCTGCGCGGTAGCCGTACCGGGGTCTTCGTCGGCATGAGCGGCCAGGACTACTCCTATCTGATGGTCGGCTCACTGGCCGACCTCGAGGGCAACATCGGGACCGGCATGGGCGCGGCCGCGGCCTCCGGCCGGCTCTCGTACACGCTTGGCCTGGAGGGGCCGGCGGTGACGGTGGACACGGCCTGCTCGTCGTCGCTGGTGGCGGTGCACCTGGCGACGCAGGCGCTGCGCAGCGGTGAGTGCTCGCTGGCGCTGGCGGGCGGGGTGACCGTGATGGCCACCCCAGGTGCGTTCGTGGAGTTCACCCGGCAGGGCGGGCTGGCGCCCGACGGCCGGTGCAAGGCGTTCGCCGACGCGGCGGACGGCACGGGTTGGGCCGAGGGCGTGGGCGTGCTGGTCCTGGAGCGGCTGTCGGACGCCCAGCGCAACGGCCATCAGGTCCTCGCGGTCCTGCGCGGGTCGGCGGTGAACCAGGACGGCGCCTCCAACGGCTTCACCGCGCCGAACGGTCCTTCGCAGCAGCGAGTGATCCGCCAGGCGCTGGGCAGCGCCGGGCTGAACCCCGCCGACGTGGACGTGGTGGAGGCGCACGGCACGGGTACGACGCTGGGTGACCCGATCGAGGCGCAGGCGCTGCTCGCGACCTATGGTCAGGATCGGCCGGAGGATCGGCCGCTGCTGCTGGGTTCGGTGAAGTCGAACCTGGGTCACACGCAGGCGGCGGCCGGTGTGGCGGGTGTGATGAAGATGGTGCTCGCGATGCGGCACGGGGTGCTGCCTCGGACGCTGCACGTGGACGAGCCCTCCTCGCACGTGGACTGGGCCTCGGGCGCGGTGAGGTTGCTGACCGAGCCGACGCGGTGGCCGCAGGTGGAGCGGCCGTGGCGGGCGGGAGTGTCCTCGTTCGGTCTCACCGGCACCAACGCTCACGTGATCATCGAGCAGGCGCCGCACGACAAGCGAATCGAGGTGAACACGGAGGACTGGTATCCGGCGGTGACCCCGGATGTGCCCCCGGTGCTGATCTCCGGTCGTACGGCGGAGGCGCTGCGGGCACAGGCCGAACGGCTGGTGTCACACCTGGACGCCGAACCTGATTTTGATCTGACCGACATCGCCTTCTCCCTCGTCTCGACGCGATCGGTCTTCGAGCACCGGGCCGCCGTACTGGCCGGTGCGCGCGAGGATGTCGTGGCCGGGCTACGAGCCGTGGCCGAGGGCCGACCGGGCGCGGGCGTCCTGCTGGGACAGAGCGGACGGCAGGGCAAGGTCGCGTTCCTGTTCACCGGTCAGGGCAGTCAGCGGGCCGGGATGGGTCGGGAGTTGTATGACCGTTTCCCGGTGTTCGCCGAGGCGTTGGATGAGGTGTTCGCCGAGTTCGAGCCGCTGCTTGAGGGGTCGTTGCGTGAGGTGGTGTTCGCCGAGCCGGGGTCTGCGGAGGCGGAGGCGCTGGATCGGACCGGCTGGGCGCAGCCCGCGCTGTTCGCGGTGGAGACGGCGTTGTTCCGGCTGGTGTCCTCGTGGGGGATCCGGCCGGATGTGCTGGCCGGGCACTCGGTCGGGGAGATCACGGCGGCGCATGTGGCGGGGGTGTTGTCGCTGAAGGACGCGTGTGTGTTGGTGGCGGGTCGGGCGCGGTTGATGCAGGCGTTGCCCGAGGGTGGGGCGATGGTGGCGGTCCAGGTCGCCGAGGAGCAGGTTGTCGAGCTGCTGGCCGGGCGTGAGGGTGAGGTGTCGGTCGCGGCGGTGAACGGCCCCGCGTCGGTGGTGGTCTCCGGCGTTGAGGAGGCGGTGCTGGCCGTCGCGGCCGAGTTGGATGCTCGGGGAGTTCGGACGAAGCGGTTGCGGGTGTCGCACGCGTTCCACTCGCCGCTGATGGACCCGATGCTGGAGGACTTCCGCACCCTGGCCCGGACACTGGCCTACGACCCGCCGCGAATCCCGATGGTCTCGACCCTGACCGGGGAACCCGCCACGGCAGAGCAGTTGTGCTCGCCGGATTACTGGGTGGAGCAGGTCCGTGGCGCGGTTCGCTTCGCCGACGGCATCCGTACCCTGCACGGCCAGGGCGTGCGCGCCTACCTGGAGCTCGGCCCCGATGGGGTGCTCGCCGCGATGGCGTCCGACACCCTCGCCGCCGAGGATCGGCCCGTCGCGGACGTGGTGGCCGGGGCGGACGCGGTGGCGGTGCCGGTGCTGCGCGGGGACCGGGACGAGCAGTCGGCGATCATGACGGCTCTCGCCGAACTGCACGTGCGTGGCGTGACGGTGGACTGGGAGGCGGTGCTCGCGGGCGGGCGCCGGGTGGCGCTGCCGACGTACGCGTTCCAGCGCCGGCGTTTCTGGCCCGACGGCGCGGGTGCGCGGGTGGGGAACCTGGCGGCCGCCGGGTTGGCGGCCACCGGCCATCCGCTGCTGGGTGCGGCGGTCGGGCTGGCCGGCTCCGACGGGGTGCTGCTGACCGGTCGTCTGTCGCTGGGGTCGCATCCGTGGCTGGCCGACTACGTGGTGATGGGTTCGGTGATGGTGCCGGGCAGCGTGTTCGTGGAACTGGTCGTGCGGGCGGGGGACCAGGCCGGCTGCGATGTGATCGAGGAGCTGACCCTGACCACGCCGCTGGTGCTGGGTGAGCGGGACGCGGTCGCGGTGCAGGTGTGGGTGGGGTCGGCCGACGAGTCGGGTCGGCGTGAGGTGAGCGTTCACGCCCGGTCGGCCGAGGCGGCCGATGAGGAGCCGTGGGTCGAGCACGCGACCGGTGTGCTGACGGCCGGAGACCGCGCCGCTGTGTCGTTCGAGACGGAGGTTTGGCCGCCGCGGGGTGCGTCGGTGATCGAGTTGGACGGGGTGTACGAAGGGCTCGCCGCGAGCGGGTTGGAGTACGGCCCGGTGTTCCAGGGGCTGCGGGCGGCCTGGCGCGGCGCCGACGGTGAGGTGTTCGCGGAGGTTGTGCTGCCTGAGCAGGTGGTGTCGGGTGCGGGGTCGTTCGGGGTGCATCCGGCGTTGTTGGATGCGGTGTTGCATGCGGTGCCGTTCGTGGGGTTGGACGATGCCGAGGGTGGGCGGTTGCCGTTCTCCTGGGAGCAGGTGTGTCTGCACGCGGGCGGGGCGTCGGTGCTGCGGGTGCGGCTGGCCAGGATGGGCGCGGATTCGGTGTCGCTGCTGGCGGCGGATGTGACGGGTGCGCCGGTGGTGTCGGCGCGGTCGTTGGTGTTGCGGCCGGTCGGCTCTGAGGTGGTGGCCGCTTCTGGTGGGGGTGCGGGTAGGGATGCTTTGTTCCAGGTGGAGTGGACGCCGCTGGTGGGTCTCCCGGCGGCTGACGCGCTCACGGCGGCGGTACTCGGCCAGGACACGTTGGGTGTCGCCGCCACGCTGCGGGCGGGCGGGGATTCGGGTGGGGATCCGGTGCCGGTTCACGTGGATCTGCTGTCGCTGGTTGAGGCGGGGCCGGTGCCGGGTGTGGTGCTGGCGGAAGCGGTCTCCGGCCGGGTCGGCGGGGTCGCGGAGTCGGTGCACGAGCTGACCTCGCATGTTCTGGACGTGCTGCAGGGGTGGCTGGCCGATGACCGGTGCGCCGATTCGCGCCTGGTGTTCGTCACCCGGGGTGGGGTCGTGGCCGGTGAGGACGGCGAAAAGGCGCCGGACCCGGTCGTGGCGGCGGCGCGAGGGCTCGTCCGCAGTGCCCAGTCGGAGAATCCTGGCCGGTTTGTCCTGGTCGACATCGACGACGAACTGTCCTCGTCCGTACTGGCCGGAGTGCTGGCCTCCGGTGAGCCGCAGGTGGCGGTGCGCGGGGGTGAGGTGTGGGTGCCGAGGCTGGCGCGGGTGACGCCGGATTCGAACGCCGGTGGCGACGTCCGCTCGTGGGATCCCGAGGGGACGGTGTTGATCACTGGTGGTACCGGTGGTCTGGGGGCGTTGTTCGCGCGGCATGTGGTGGCCGAGCGTGGGATACGGCACCTGCTGCTGGTGAGTCGGCGGGGGTTGGACGCTCCGGGGGCGGTGGAGTTGCGGGCGGAGTTGATCGCGCACGGGGTCGAGGTCACGGTCGCGGCGTGCGATGTGGCCGATCGCGATCAGGTGGCGGCGCTGCTGGCCGGGGTGCCGGAGGAACACCCGTTGACGGCGGTGATTCACACGGCGGGTGTGCTGGCCGATGGGACGATCCCGTCGTTGTCGGCCGAGGATCTGGATGTGGTGTTGCGGCCGAAGGTGGATGCGGCGTGGCATCTGCACGAGCTGACCCAAGGCCAGGATCTGGCCGATTTCATTGTGTTCTCGTCGGTGGCGGGGACGTTCGGTGGGGCGGGGCAGGGCAACTACGCGGCGGCGAACGCGTTCTTGGACGCGTTGGTGGGGGTGCGTCGGGCTGAGGGGTTGGCGGGGTTGTCGTTGGTGTGGGGGGCGTGGGGTCGTGAGGCCGGCATGACGGGTGGGTTGGGTGAGGTGGATCTGCGGCGGTTGGCGCGTTCGGGGATGGTGGCGTTGTCGGCTGAGCAGGGGTTGGGGTTGTTCGAGGC
>NZ_JBEPDA010000045.1:0-33948 GCF_040299985.1 Streptosporangium sp. NPDC000563
TCGGGCGTCTTCTTCCTCATCGCCTTCGCGGTCATGTCACTGCTGTGGGACGCCGGAGCCCGCCGAGCCATCGGCCTGCGCAGACCGTACGCCGGAGCGCTGAACCGTGACCTGACCGGCGTCGTGCTGGTGATGGGCCTGCTGCCCGCGGTCACCTACGTCGTCTCGTGGGCGGGCTGGTTCGCCTCCCCGCTGGGCTGGGGCCGCAACTGGGTCCAGGCGACCTCGCACGGGCCGGCCTTCTTCGTCTTCGACTCGCTGCGCTCCTGGCTGAGCTACCACTTCCAGGTGCTCGGCTTCCACACCGGCCTGGCGACCCCGCACAACTACGAATCCGACCCCTGGACCTGGCCGCTGCTGCTACGCCCCGTGGCGTTCCACTATCCGCCGGACAAGACCGGATGCGGCGCCGACAGCTGCGCCGAGGCGGTGCTCGGGGTGGGCACCCCGGTCATCTGGTACGGGGGCCTGGTCGCTCTCATCGCGATGATCGCCTGGTACGTCGCCACCCGCGACTGGCGGGCCGGAGCCGTGCTCGTCGGCTACGCCGCCGGCTGGCTCCCCTGGTTCTACTGGGCGATCGCCGACGGCCGGACCATGTATCTCTTCTACATGATCCCGATGGTCCCCTTCATGATCCTCGCGCTCACCCTGGCCGCCGGGCTGATCATCGGAAAGGCGGACGCCGCGCCCAACCGCAGGGCGGTGGGGGCCGCGGTCGTCGGGGCCTTCACGCTCCTCGCGCTGATCAACTTCGGATGGCTCTACCCGGTGCTCAGCGCCGAGCTCATTTCGCACTCCGAGTGGTGGGCACGGATGCTGTTCCGGAGCTGGGTGTGACGGGATCAGGTGTGACGGGACCGGGCAACGCGGCGGGATCGGGGATGATCGTGACCGGGCCGCCCGTACCGAGACCGCTCTCGGCCGGCTCGCCTGTGACACCGTTCGCGACACCGTCTGCGACACCGTCTGCGACACCGCCTGTGACACCGCCGCCCGTGGTGGCATCGCCCAGGGCATCCGATGCGGCGCCGGATGTGACGCCGGATGTGACGCCGTCGGATGTGACGCCGTCGGGGGTGACGCTGCCGGGGGCGACGGCGGCGGGCGCGGCGGTGACGGGTCCCGAGAACCCGTGGCGCAGCGAGATCGCCGCCGCCATGCACGCCAGCGGAACCGCGGGCAGCAGGTAGCGATAGTCGAACTCGGCCGTCGCCGCCGGTGCCAGGATGAGGCCGAGCGAGGCGAGCCACGGCAACAGCACCGGCCCGCCCAGCTTCCGCCAGCGCACCGCCACCCCGACCAGTCCGACCAGGAGCAGCCCGCCGAGCACGATGCCCGGCAGCCGGACGACCCGCTGGTACGCCTGCAGGAAACCGGCCCACGGATCGGTGACATCGGTGCCGATCACGCGCAGCTTGCCCTGGATCTGCGCCGTCCGCAGGCCCGGATCGTACTTCTGCGCGTCGGTGTCGGTGCTGCCCCGGTACGACGACCAGGCGGGAAGGATCTTGTTCTCCGGCAGGAACTCGTACTGCCGGTAGGTGTTGAAGTCGGGGAAACGCGGCCGGCCCCAGTGGAAGGCGCGGAAGAAGTCACCGGCCACCAGGCTGAGATAGTCGAGCGGCTGGGACAGGATGGCCCGCTGGGCGAACGCGCCCGCGGTCTTGTTCGTCTCGGGGGTGAACGTGCTGCCCACCCCGAAGGCGTGGAAGCGCTGACCGTTCTGCGCCCACCAGAGGTATTTCTGGCCGGAGAAGCCGCGCTGGCCCGGCGGCGCGCTGATGCACAGCAGCGCCAGCTCCAGCTCCTCGCGAGGATCGACCTTCATTTTCCGGCAGTCGGCGAACAGCGCCGTCCGCATGTAGAGGATCGCGCCGTCGCTGTTGGTCATCGCGAAGTTGCCGTGCGCGGACGCGAACCAGGCCATGTATCCGGTCACGGGGAGCGCGCACGCGACCACCATGGCCGCGATCGTCTTCCAGGCCGTGCGCTTCACCATCAGGTAGATCACGACCAGCACGAGGATCGGCAGGCCGATCGACCGGGTGAGCGCGGTGAGGGCGAGCAGCAGCCCGACCACCGCACCGAGCCGCCAGGACATCCGCCGGTGCCAGAGCACCAGCGTGATCACACCCACGACGAGCAGCATGAACATCGCGTCGGACATGATCAGGTGTTCGAGCTGGATCTGGTACGCGTCGAACAGCACCGGCACCGCGGCGAGCGTCGCACCCCAGCCGGGCAGCCCGAACCTCACCCGCAGCAGGGAGTAGATCAGCACCGCGACGCCCAGGCCCATCAGGTGCTGGACGAAGGCCACCAGCGCGAAACTCTGCAGCGGCCGCATCAACAGGAGCAGAAAGGAGTAACCGTTCGGCCTCAGGGCACTGGGACGGTCGGGGTTCACCGCCCCGGAGACATACTCGTAGGAGTCGTTGAACCACTGGGCGGGGCCGTACCCGAGCATGGTGACCACACGCAGCACGAACGCCAGCGCCAGGGCGGCCACGAAGACACGATGCCGACAGAGAAACGCCCATAGGCGAGCGACCCGGTCGGGCGGAGGCACGTCCGGGCTAGGGCGGTCGGCGACGGTCACCATGCACTACAGGATGCCAGTCGTTTCAGGGAGTTGACCCGGGCAGGGGACTGCAGAGGGCATCATGGTGAGATTGGCCTGTGCCGTGAGTGAAGGGTTGAGACGTGGAACTGACCGTGGTCATGCCTTGCTTGAACGAGGCGGAGACCGTGGAGACCTGCGTACGCAAGGCGCTCGCCTGCATGCGGGAGCACGGAATCGACGGGGAAGTCCTGATCGCCGACAACGGCAGCACGGACGGCTCACAGCAACTCGCCAGGGAGGCCGGGGCCCGCGTCGTGCACGTCGACGCGAAGGGGTACGGCAACGCGCTGATGGGGGGGATCCGCGCGGCGCGCGGTCGCTACGTCATCATGGGCGACGCCGACGACTCCTACGACTTCACCGCCCTGCTGCCGTTCGTCGAGCAGCTCCGTGACGGTGCCGACCTGGTGATGGGCAACCGCTTCAAGGGCGGTATCGCGCCGGGCGCCATGCCCCCGCTGCACCGCTATCTGGGCAACCCGGTGCTCTCCTTCATCGGCCGGCTGTTCTTCCCCAGCGCGATCGGCGACTTCCACTGCGGCCTGCGCGGCTTCCGGCGCGACTCCATCCTCAAGCTCGGCCTGCAGACCGGCGGCATGGAGTTCGCCAGCGAGATGGTGGTCCGCTCGACGCTGTCCGGGCTGGACGTGCGCGAGGTGCCCACCACGCTGTCGCCCGACGGCCGCTCCCGCCCGCCGCACCTGCGCTCCTGGCGCGACGGCTGGCGCCACCTGCGCTTCCTGCTGCTCTACAGCCCGCGCTGGCTGTTCTTCATCCCCGGCCTGGTCATGATGACGATCGGCCTGGTCGCGGGCGCCGCCCTCACCTTCGGCCCCGTCTACATCGGCAAGCTCGCCTTCGACGTCGACACCCTGGTCGGCGCCTCGGCCATGGTGGTGATCGGCTTCCAGGCGTCCCTGTTCGCCCTGTTCACCAAGGTGTACGCGGCGGAGGAGGGCTTCCTTCCCGAAGACAGGAGGGTGCGCAAGCTCGTCGACATCGTGAGCCTGGAGAAGGGCCTGATCGTCGGCGGCCTGCTCGCCCTGGGGGGTCTGGGCGGCCTGGTCGCCTCACTGGTCCACTGGCAGACGCGCAGCTTCGGCCCGCTGATCCCCTCGGAGTCGCTGCGCATCGTCGTGCCCTCGGCCACCGCGCTGATCGTGAGCTTCCAGACGATCTTCGCGTCGCTGTTCATCAGCATCCTGGGCATCCGCCGTACGAGGGAGACGCCCATCGACGTGGCCGCCTCCGCCGCCGAGGAGGCCGCCGAGGCCGTCAGCCGCGCGGCCGCGGGCGAACCGACCACCCCGGCCGAGGGTGCCACCCCGGTGTCGCCGCGGCTGCCCTGAGCCGAACCGGCCGACACCTCCGGTGAGGGTCGGCCGCGCCGGTGCCGCCGTGGCCGTCCCGGACGCCACGGCGCCCCGGGAGAACGGCCGTCCCGGACGTCATGGCGGTTCGGGGGGAGCGGCTGTCTCGAACGTCACGGCGGTTCGGGAGGGCGCGGGCTCCGCGGCGGCGGCGACTTCGGGAAAGCGGAGGCCTCCAAGAGGCATGACGGCACCAAGGACCGCGGCCGCGTCCCTTAGGCTTGCACCATGTCCCAGCACATCCTGACCGCGGTCGCCTGGCCCTATGCCAACGGCCCCCGCCACATCGGGCACGTCTCCGGATTCGGCGTGCCGTCCGACGTCTTCAGCCGCTACCAGCGGATGGCGGGCAACAAGGTCCTCATGGTGAGCGGGACCGACGAGCACGGCACCCCGATCCAGGTTCAGGCCGACAAGGAGGGCCTCACCGCCCGCGAGCTCGCCGACCGCTACAACAGGGTGATCGTCGAGGACCTCCAGGCCCTGGGGCTCTCCTACGACCTGTTCACCCGGACCACCACGGAAAACCACTACGCGGTCACCCAGCAGATCTTCAAGGGACTCCACGACAACGGCTATATCTTCCCCCAGACCACGATGGGCGCCATCTCGCCCTCCACCGGGCGCACCCTGCCCGACCGCTACATCGAGGGCACCTGCCCGATCTGCGGTTACGAGAGCGCCCGTGGCGACCAGTGCGACAACTGCGGCAACCAGCTCGACCCGATCCAGCTGATCAACCCGGTGAGCAAGGTCAACGGCGAGACGCCGGACTTCGTGGAGACCGAGCACTTCATGCTCGACCTTCCCGCGTTCGCCGAGGTCCTGGCGTCGTGGCTGCGCTCCAAGGAGGGCGACTGGCGGCCCAACGTGCTGAAGTTCGCCCTCAACATGCTCGGCGACATGCAGCCCCGCGCGATCAGCCGCGACCTCGACTGGGGCGTGCCGATCCCGCTGGAGGGGTGGAGCGACCAGACCAACAAGCGGCTCTACGTCTGGTTCGACGCGGTGATCGGCTATCTCAGCGCGTCCATCGAGTGGGCCCGCCGCTCCGGCGACCCCGACGCCTGGCGCCGGTGGTGGCAGGACCCCGAGGCCCTGAGTTACTACTTCATGGGCAAGGACAACATCGTCTTCCACGCGGAGATCTGGCCGGCGATGCTGCTCGGCTACAACGGCCGGGGTGCCCGCGACGGCGAGCCGGGTGCGCTCGGCGCGCTGAACCTTCCCTCCGAGGTCGTCTCCAGCGAGTTCCTCACGATGGAGGGGCGCAAGTTCTCCTCCTCCCGTCAGGTGGTCATCTACGTTCGTGACTTCCTGGAGCGCTACGACGCCGACGCGCTGCGCTACTACATCGCCGTGGCGGGCCCGGAGAACCAGGACACCGACTTCACCTGGTCGGAGTTCCTCAACCGCAACAACGGCGAGCTGGTGGCGGCCTGGGGCAACCTGGTGAACCGCTCGATCTCGATGGCCGCCAAGAACTTCGGGGTCATCCCCGAGGCGGGCGACCTCACCGACGCCGACCGCGCGATGCTGGAGCGCAGCCGCGAGGCCTTCCCGAAGGTCGCCGTCGAGTTCCAGCACTGCCGCTTCAAGAACGCGACGAACGAGGCGTTCGAGGTCATCCGCGAGGCCAACCGATACCTGGCCGAGCAGGAGCCCTGGAAGATCAAGGACAACCCCGAGCGGGTGAAGACCATCCTGCACGTCGCCCTGCAGGTCGTGGACGACGCCAAGACGCTGCTCACCCCGGTCCTGCCCAACTCCTCCAACAAGATCTACGCGATGCTCGGCGGCACCGGGGTCTGGTCGGGAATGCCGGAGATCCACGAGGTCACCGACGACGACGGCCGGACCTACCCGATCATCACCGGCTCCTACGAGGGCGCCGCGCGCTGGGAGTCGTCCCCGATCCGGGTGGGCTCCCCGCTCGCCCCGCCGACCCCGCTCTTCGTCAAGCTCGACCCGAAGATCGTCGAAGAGGAGCTGGCCCGCCTGGGCGAGTAGGGCGGGTCTCGTGGACGAGGGCCGTAGGGGCCGCTCGGTGGGCGCGGGCCGTGCCCGCTTCTCGGTAGGTTGGACGCCGTGAGCACGCCGAGCCTTCCCGCCGCGCCCAAGCCCCTGCCAACAGAGGTGTTCGACAGCCACTGCCACCTGGACATCATGGTGGGCAACCGCCAGGCGTCCTCCGGTGACCCGGTGGCCCAGGCCGCGCAGGCGGCTCGGGCGAGCGTCGAGGGCATCCTCGACGAGGCCCGCGCCGTCGGCGTGACGCGGCTCGTCACCATCGGCTACGACCTGCCGTCCTCGCGCTGGAACGCCGAGACGGCCGCCCTCCACGCGGACGTCTACGCCGGGGTGGCCATCCACCCCAACGAGGCGCACGCCTCGACGCCGGAGACCCTCGCCGAGATCGAGCGGCTGGCCCGCCTGCCGCACGTCAGGGCGGTGGGGGAGACCGGGCTCGACTACTACCGAGACTGGGCGTCAAAGGACGACCAGCACGCCAGCTTCCGCGCGCACATCGAGATCGCCAAGCGGACCGGCAAGGCCCTGGTGATCCACGATCGCGAGGCCCACGACGACGTGCTGCGGGTGCTGGCCGAGGAGGGCGCTCCCGAGGTCGTGGTGTTCCACAGCTTCTCCGGTGACGCCGGGATGGCGAAGCAGTGCGTTGATGCCGGATATTTCATGTCTTTTTCCGGTCCGGTGACCTACAAGAACGCGGCCTACCTCCGTGAGGCCGCGCGGGTCGCACCGCGAGAGCTGATCCTCGTCGAGACCGACGCGCCCTATCTGCCGCCCACCCCTCACCGGGGCAAACCCAACGCTCCCTACCTCATACCGCTCACGCTGCGCTGCCTCGCCGAGGTGAAGGGTGCCGACCTCGCCGAGCTGGCGACCGCCGTCAGCGTCAACGGGGAGACCGTCTTCGGCTCCTGGTGACCAAGGTTCGAACCCCGCCGACAGCGGGTCCGGAACCTGCCCTTTCCCGGCCCGGGGCGGGCCCGTAACCCTTGTGCTCTTCCTCGCGGGTCCGGAACCCGTCCGTTCCCAGCCGAGGGCGGGTCCGGAACCCGTCCGCACCGGGTCCTCACGGGCCCCGAGCCCGTTCCTCCCGGCCGCCGGAGCCGGGCCCGAGCCCGCCTGCTTCCGGCTCACGGGGTGTCCGAGCCGGGAGTCTCAGCCCACGGAGGCGCCGAAGTCGACGGAGGCGGCACCTTCGAGGGCGGGAATCCCGCCGGTGCCCGGCGAGAGCGGGACTCCCTCGGTGTCGTTGCGGCCCAACAGGACGACCGCTCCCGCGCCTCCCCTGTCGGGCGCCCCCGCGACCAGCCTGTTTCCGCTGAACCCGACCGACCAGCCGAAGTGGTCACCCGCCCCGTTCTGGGTGATCAGCCTGCCCGGCCCCTGTTCGCCCATCGTGATCAGACGCACGCCCCCCTGGCCGTCGGCGTCGAAGGGTACGCCGACCGCGAGCCTGACCTCCCCTCCGCCTCCCTCGCCGGTGAACGCGAGCGAGAATCCGTAGCCCTCGCCCGGAGCCCCTTCCGAACCCTGGTGAAGGGTGGCGAGAGGGGTGATCGCCTCGGTGCCCGATGACTGGAACAGCTGGACGAGGCCGGAGTTCTTCACCGCCCCGCCGTCGCCGAGCGGTGCGCTCACCGCGAGGTAGCCGACGTCGTCCCGCTCGGCGTAGGCCATCGCGTAGCCGAACCGGTCGCCCGTCTCGGAACTGGCCACCTCACGAAGGTCCCACTTCCTGCTCCCGTACTCGTCCTTGGGCTCCCGCACGTCGTAGATCACCGTGATCGACCCCGAGTCGCGTTTGCCCGCGTCGACCTGGCGGCCCGCCCCGTCGTCGTTCTCGTACGGCACCCCGACCGCGAGATCCGGCTCGTCCGCGGCGCCACCGAGCCTGCCGATCGCGAGTGACCAGCCGAACATGTCGCCGACCTCGCCGTTGCCCGTCACGCCCTCGGTCTCCTGGGAGATCCGCCGGCCCGTGCCGAGCGTCGCGGTGTCGAAGAGGTAGACCGCGCCGGAGTCGGCCGTACCGTCGGCGTCCTCGTGCGGGGCCCCGACCGCCACCATCGTCCCGCCGGAGGTGAGCGACCAGCCGAAGTGGGCGTCGGCCTCCGGCTTGGGAGCGACCAGGCGGACTGTCCTGCCCCCTGGGCCGCCGTACACCACGTAGACCGCGCCCGCGTCCTCGACGCCTGCCACGTCCGCGTACGGGGCGCCGACGAGCAGGTCCGCGCAGCCGTCACCGTCGATCTTGGCCAGCCGCACCGACCACCCGAAGCCGTCTCCCGCCTTCGTCTCGGGGACGGTCACGACCTTCCCGCTCTCTCCCCGGCCGAAGAGCACGTGGGCGGCCCCCGCCCCGGCCAGCCCGCCGGGGTTGGCGAACGGATCGCCGACCGCCACGTCCTCCAGGCCGTCGCCGTCGAAGTCGCTCACGCCCGCCCCGGCGCAGTCGGCGGGCGAGGCGGCGGTGGATCCGGTCGCGAGGATCCCGCCGGGCGCGGTGAGCGCCTCGGCGGCCCCGGTGGAGGCGGCCCCGGTGGAGGCGAGCCCGGTGGAGGCGAGCGCGATCGCGGCCGTCGCCGCGAAGGGGAGCAGCAGTCTCACGACAACCTCACCTCGATGTTCCTGCCTCCCTTGATCACCACACCGGTCAGCTTCGCGGGCTTGCGGGCCGGTGGCAGGTCGAAGACGAGGACGCCGTCCACTTTCGCTCCGGGGGCCAGGGCGGCGGGCACGGCCGTCGACGTCTCCTCGGAGGTGTGCGTCGCGCCGCGATCGTCGACCAGCGTGACCGGGGTGCCGTCGAGCTGGACAGACTCCCCACCGGCGTTGATCAGTGTGAACGGGATCGTGCAGAACCGGCCGCGCGCCGGGGTGGTGCCCCGGTACGAGGTGAGCCCGCAGGTCGGGGTCCGCGGGATGATCAGCCGCGGGTCCTCGATGAGGGAGCCGGTGGTGATCATGCGGCCCACGTCGGTGTCGCCGGTGCCTGCGAGGTCACCGGTGTCGCCGGTCTCGCCGGTGGCGCCCGGCGACGCCTGCCCCGCGCCGTTGGTCGCGTTTCCCCCACCGGTGTTCAGCAGGACGACGACCGTGACGGCGAGCGCCGCGAGCACGGCCAGTCCGGCGAACAACCAGCGCCGCCGGGGGGCCGACCGCCCGGTGTCCGGCTCGCCCGATTCCGGTGGGGGCTGGAAGCCGGTGGAGGGCGACGGCGGCGACGAGGGCAGGGCGACGGCGGGTGCCTGTCCCGGCGTCCGGTCCGGTGCGGCGCCCGGTTCAGGCCCGGACGGCCGGGCCTGAAGCGGGCCGGTGAACGAGGGCGACGGTGATGTCGTGGACTCGGTCCGCATGGGGTACGGGAGCGGATTCGACTCCGGTGCCGTCGGGGAGTCCGGTGACGCGGTCGCCGCCGTGCGGGGCGCCGGTGTCGTCCGGGACCCGGGGGCCGGCGGTGTCGTGGACGGACCGGCCGCGGTGAACGGACCGGACGCCGAGGCTCCCGGTGCCTCCGGGGGCGCCGAGGGAAAAGCCGCGCCGGGGGCGGACGGGGTCGATCCCGGGAACGGGTCCGCGGGACGCCGGGCGGGAATCGGGCCGGGGATGGGAGTCGGTGCCGTCGCCGGGTCGGCGAACCCCGTCCCCAGGTTCAGCGCGCTGAGGGTCTGGGTGGAGTCGGGTTCCACGTTGGAAGGCGGCTCCCACGACTCGTTCAGCAGGTCGGTCGCGATCAGCGTGGGCGGGTCGGCCCGCACGGGCGCGGGAGCGGACGGTGCCGCGATCCCGCCGCCGACCAGGGCGATCAGCAGGTCCTGGGCGCTGGGTCGCTGGTAGGGGTCCATCTCGGTCGCGCGGCGGACCAGGTCGTTCAGCGGGGCGGGAAGCGCGCCCAGGTCGGGTGGGGTGGTGAGCAGCCGGGTCGCCATGGTCATCATGTCGCCCCGCCCGTAGGGGTGGCGGCCGTTGCCCGCGTACGCGACCATGCAGCCCCAGGCGAAGACGTCGGCGGCCGGGGTGATCTCCAGGCCGCGCACCTGCTCGGGGGCCCACCAGCCGGGGCTGCCGAGCACCTCGCCCGAGCGGGTGAAGCTGTGCGTGGAGTCGAGGGCTCTGGCGATGCCGAAGTCGATCACGCGGGGTCCCGACATGGACAGGATCACGTTGGCGGGCTTGAGGTCCCGGTGTACCAGACCGGCGACGTGGATCGCGGCCAGAGCGGCCGCCACCCCCAGGGCAACGCCGTGCAGGGTTCCCTGTTCCAGGGCGCCGTGCTCGATGATCTGGCGGGACAGCGGCGTGCCCGCGATGTACTCGGTGACCATGTAGGGGCGGCCGTCGTCGTCGTTGCCGTTGTCCAGCACCTGCGCGGTGCAGAACGAGGCCACCCTGCGGGCGTTCTCGACCTCCGTGTGAAACCTCGCCGCGAAGCCGTCCTCGATCGCGAACTCCGCCTTCACCACCTTGAGCGCGACCGGCCGTCCCGTCGGTGCCAGCGCCAGATACACGGTTCCCATCCCGCCCTCGCCGAGACGTCCGAGCAGGCGGTAACTCCCGATCCGCTCGGGGTCGGCGGGGCGCAGCCCTTCGACACCGGGCTGGTTCACGTCCTCTTCACCGGGCAGGTTCCCTCTCTCACCGTCGGGCCCCCGTACGGCAACGTTATCCACAACGGAACCTCTCGCGCTTCATCGAACGTCCTCGCATCGCCTTCTGTGCGGGAAACTGGTCGGATGGCATGGGAGAACAACCTTGAGTAATCGCGGCGAACGAGCCAAAGACCCCAGCGGGCCGATGGGTGCCGGCCGTGAGCGGGCGTACGGGGAACCAGCATGAACCTTCTCGGCCCAGCGGAAATACGTATTTTGGCGAACAAGCTCAATATTCGTCCCACGAAGAAGCTCGGCCAGAACTTCGTGATCGACGGGGGCACGGTCCGCAAGATCGTGCGGGTGGCCGGGCTTGAGCCGGACGACGTCGTCATCGAGGTCGGTCCGGGGCTGGGATCGCTCACGCTCGCGCTGCTTCCCGAGGTCCGCCGCGTGATCGCCGTGGAGATCGACCCCGTCCTCGCGGCCCAGCTGCCGCTCACCGTCGCCGAGCACGCCCCCGAGCTCGCCGACCGCCTCACCGTGGTGCTCGCCGACGCCATGCGCGTCCTGCCCGCGGACCTTCCCGCGGAGAGGCCGACCGCGCTGGTGGCGAACCTCCCCTACAACGTGTCCGTGCCGGTGGTGCTGCACCTGCTGGAGACGCAGCCGTCGCTGAGCAAGGTCCTGATCATGGTGCAGGCCGAGGTCGCCGACCGGCTCGCCGCCGCCCCCGGTTCCAAGGTGTACGGCATCCCCTCGGTCAAGGCCGCCTGGTACGCCGACGTCCGCCGGGCGGGTCCCGTCGGCCGCACGGTCTTCTGGCCGGTCCCCAACGTCGACTCCGGCCTGGTCGCGATGGTCAGGCGGGAGCCGCCCACGACCGTGGCGACCCGCCAGGAGGTCTTCGCGGTGGTGGACGCCGCCTTCGCCCAGCGCCGCAAGACCCTGCGCGCCGCCCTCGCCTCGTGGGCGGGTACGGCCTCCGCCGCCGAGCGGGCGCTGCGGGCCGCGGGGATCGACCCCTCGGAACGCGGCGAGCAGCTCACCGTCGAGGACTTCGCGCGGATCGCCGAGCACCGTACGAAGGAAAGCGGACAGGAAGGCGGGGTGGAGAGCGGTGCGTGACGTGATTCGCCGGTCCGTTCGTGTGCACCGCGCAGGGAGCCCGTTACCATCTGACGTCGTGACCAGTGAGCGAGCTCTTGAGGGGGGCACATGGACTCCGTGACCGTCCGCGTGCCCGCGAAGGTCAACCTGCAGCTCGCCGTGGGGCCGCTGCGGGATGACGGCTACCACGACCTCGTCAACGTCTTCCACGCTGTCTCGATCTTCGACGAGGTCACGGCCACCGCGAAGGTGGGGATGAGCGTCCGGGTGGAGGGCGAGTCCGCCGACCAGGTGCCCGAGGACGGCGAGAACCTCGCGATCAAAGCCGCCCTCGCGCTGGCCGGGCACGCGGGCCGCTCGTACGGTGTGAACCTGCTCATCCGCAAGTCGATCCCGGTGGCGGGCGGCATGGCGGGCGGCAGCGCCGACGCCGCGGCGGCCCTGGTCGCCTGCAACGAGCTGTGGGGCCTCGGCCTGCCGCTCGAGGATCTGATGGAGATCGCCGCCGACATCGGCAGCGACGTCCCGTTCGCGCTGCTCGGCGGTACGGCCGTCGGCACCGGCAGGGGCGAGCGGCTCACCCCGCTGAAGGTCGAGGGTGACTTCCACTGGGTGTTCGCGCTCGCCGACGGCGGCCTGTCCACGGCCACGGTCTACGCCGAGTGCGACCGCCTCCGCGAGGCGACCGGCGAGCGGGTCGCCTGGCCCCGGGCCGCCGAGCCGCTGCTGGCCGCGCTCCGTGAGGGGGACGCGGAGACCCTCGGCGCCGAGCTACGCAACGACCTGCAGCCCGCCGCCGTGATGCTGCGCGGATCCCTGGCCCGCACCCTGGAGGCCGGCCGCGAGCACGGCGCCCTCGGCTCGCTGGTCTCCGGTTCGGGGCCCACCTGCGCCTTCCTGGCCCGTTCCGAGTCCCACGCGGGTGAGCTGGCGGCCTCCCTGAAGGACACCGGGGTGGCGCGCGACGTCATCACCGCCCACGGCCCCGTTCCGGGCCCCGTGATCGTGTAACCGCCTCCGGTCACCGAGGCGGCGTGACCGTCGAGGAAGGCGGCGCGACAGCCGAGGGCAGCCGAGGACAGCCGAGGACAGGGTCCGCCTCTCGGCGACGGTCGCGCGGGCGGAAGCCGTCTGACGCCGACGACGCCGCCGTCACCGTGGCCTACGCGACGGCCGTGCGGGCGGGAGCCGTTTTCCCCGCGGGGGTCGCGCCGGCTGGGAGCGGATACGCTTGTCTGGCGATGAATCTGGTCAATCTTGAGTCGGTCTCCCACTCCTACGGTCCCAAGCCCCTGCTCAGCGACGTCTCCCTCGGCATCGAGGCGGGCGACCGCATCGGCGTGGTCGGCCGCAACGGCGGCGGCAAGACCACCCTCATCTCGGTGATAGCCGGCGATCTCAAGCCGAACAGCGGACGGGTCACCCACAACCGAGGGCTCCAGGTGGGGTCGCTGTCGCAGGGCGACGACCTCGACCCGGCGCGCTCGGTGAGCGAGATCGTCCTCGGCGGCAGGTCCGAGCACGAGTGGGCGGGCGACGCGGGCATCCGCGAGATCCTCGCCAACCTGCTCGGCGACATCGACCTGACGGCGCCCGCGGGCAGCCTGTCGGGTGGTGAGCGGCGCCGTACGGCCCTGGCCAAGCTGCTCATCGACGAGCACGACCTGATCATCCTGGACGAGCCCACCAACCACCTCGACATCGAGGCGATCGACTGGCTCGCCAGGCACCTGGCGGGCCGCAGGACCGCGCTGGTGGTGGTGACCCACGACCGGTGGTTCCTGGACGCGGTCTCCACCAGGACGTGGGAGGTCGTGGACGGTGCGGTCGAACGCTACGAGGGCGGTTACGCCGCGTACGTGCTGGCCAAGGCCGAGCGCGCCCGGATCGCCGCCTCCGCCGAGGCCCGCCGCCAGAACCTGATGCGCAAGGAGATCGCCTGGCTCCGCCGGGGCCCGCCCGCGCGCACCTCCAAGCCCAAGTTCCGCATCGACGCCGCCCAGGCGCTGATCGCCGACGAGCCTCCCGCCAGGGAGAGCGTCGAGCTGGTCAAGTTCGCCGCCGCCCGGCTGGGCCGTACGGTCTACGACCTTGAGGACGTCACCCTGCACGCCGGAGGCCCCGGCCAGGGCCCGATGGTCCTCGACCACACGACCTGGCAGTTCGGTCCCGGCGACCGGATCGGCCTGATCGGCGTGAACGGGTCGGGCAAGTCGTCGCTGCTCCGCCTGCTCGCCGGCACCGTGCACCCCGACTCGGGCAGGCTCGTACGCGGCAAGACGGTCCGCCTGGCGCACCTGTCGCAGGAGCTGGGCGAGCTCGACCCCGCGCGCAGGGTGCTGGAGACCGTCGAGGAGGTCCGCAAGTTCATCCAGGTCGGCAAGAAGGAGTGGACCGCCTCCCAGCTGCTTGAGCGCCTCGGCTTCAAGGGCGACGCGCAGTGGAAGGTCGTCGGCGACCTGTCCGGTGGCGAGCGGCGCCGCCTGCAGCTGCTCCGCCTCCTCATGGACGACCCCAACGTGCTGCTGCTGGACGAGCCGACCAACGACCTCGACATCGAGACGCTCAACGAGCTTGAGGACCTGCTCGACGGCTGGCCGGGCACGCTGATCCTGGTCAGCCACGACCGCTACTTCCTGGAGCGGGTCACCGACAGGACCGTCGCCCTGCTCGGCGACCACAGGCTCTCGATGCTCCCCGGCGGCGTGGACGAATACCTGGCCCGCCGGGCCTCGGGGGCGGCCCTGTCCGCGCGGGCGGCCTCCGGCGCGGTGTCGGGTACGGCCTCGGCGACCTCGTCCACCGGCGCGAAGGAGACGGCTCCCGGCCTGTCGGCGAAGGACGAGCGCGACCTCCGCAAGGAACTCTCCAGGATGGAGCGCCAGCTCGACAAGCTGAGTGGCCGCGAGGCGAAGCTGCACGCGTCCATGGCCGACGCCGCCGCCGACTACGAGCGGCTCGCCTCGCTCGACGCGCAGCTGAAGGAGATCCTCGCGGAGAAGGAGTCGATCGAGGGCGAGTGGCTGGAGCTCGCCGACCGCCTGGGCGATTAGGCGCGGTCCTCGCCACAGGGCGGGGCGGTCGTGTGTCCGGCGGGGGCGATCGCCTGATCAGGCATGGTCGCCGCTCCGACGGGGTGGGGCGGTCGTGTCCTCGGCGGGGCCGGCCGCCCGGGTGATCGGGCGTGGTTCCGGATCCGATGAGACGGGGGCTCGGCTGTCCGGATGATCGGGCGTGGGTCTCCGGATCCGTCCAGGAATGCGGAAGGCCCAGGTTTGGATCTTCACCGGAGGGCATGAACTGTCAACGCACTCCGGTGTCGGTGGTGTCGAAGGGGATGAGTAGCGTGCGCAGCAGGTCCGCGAGGGCCTGCTGTTCGCGCTTTCCCAGGCTCGACAGGAGATCGCGCTCGCGGCGCAGCAGGTCGGCGAAGGCTCCGTCCACCCGCGTCCGCCCGGCGTCGGTCAGGGAGACCAGGACGCCGCGCCGGTCCTCGGGGTCGGGGCGCCGCTTGACCAGCCCGGCCGCGGCGAGGCGGTAGATCCGGTTGGTCATCGTCCCCGACGTCACCAGCGTCGCGCGGAGCAGGGCTCCCGGACTCATCTCGTACGGCTCCCCGGCCCGGCGCAGGGCGGTGAGCACGTCGAACTCCCAGGTCTCCAGGTCGTGCTCCGCGAAGGAGGCCCGGCGGGCGCGGTCGAGGTGGCGGGCGAGCCGGGAGACCCGGCTGAGCACCTGGAGCGGCTCCACGTCGAGGTCGGGGCGTTCCTGGCGCCAGGCGGCGACCAGCAGGTCGACCTCGTCCTTGTCGAGGTCCTGGCTGAGGCCCTTGCCGAGGTCCTTCTCGGAATTCTGATCGAGGTCCCGGCCGACGCCCTTGTCGGAATGCGGTGCGAGGTGCTGGTCGGAGTGCCGGTCGAGGCTTCGGCTGGAGCTCCGGCCGGAGTCCTGGCCGAGGTCCTCGCCATGATTCCGGGCGGGCTCCCGTTCGGGATCCTTGTCGGGATCCCCGGCGGCCGCGACGGTCTCGTCCTTCGCGGAGGAGGGACGCCCGGAGCCGTGCTCCGAGTGGTGCTGGGTCATGGCGCGATTCTATCTGTCTTGACATCGAGATATCTTGCCGGATATCACTTGTCTTGATGTCAAGAGATATGTGGGATCCCCGGATCTACGGCCGCTACGCCGACGAGCGCTCGCGACCGTTCTTCGATCTTGTTTCCAGGATAGCCGTGGAGCGCCCCGGTTACGTGGTCGACGCGGGCTGCGGCACCGGTGAGCTCACCGCCGAGCTCGCGAGGCGGTGGCCGGACGCCCGCGTCCACGGGTTCGACTCCTCGCCCGCCATGATCGAGAAGGCCCCCGCGGGCGGTTCGCTGAGCTTCTCCGTCGACGACGTCACGACGTGGCGTCCCGAGCGCCCGGTCGACGTGATCGTGTCCAACGCCGTCCTGCAGTGGGTGCCGGAGCACCGCGAGCTGCTGCCGCGCTGGGTGGAGGCCCTCGCCCCCGGCGGCCGGCTCGCCTTCCAGGTCCCCGGCAACTTCGACGCCCCCAGCCACACCCTGGTCCGCGAGCTGTGCCGCACCACGTGGCGCGACCGGCTGGGCGACCTGGTCAGACCATCCCCGGTCGACGACCCGGCCGCCTACCTCGGCCTGCTCACCGGCCTCGGCTGCCGGGTGGACGCCTGGGAGACCACCTACCTGCACGTCCTGCCCGGTGACGACGCCGTGCTCACCTGGATCACCGGCACCGCCCTGCGTCCCATGCTCGACCGCCTGTATCCCGCCGAGGCCACCGCCTTCCTCGCCGACTGCGCCGCCGCCCTCCGCGAGGCATACCCGCCCGAGCCGTACGGCACGGTCTTCCCCTTCCGCCGGATCTTCGCGGTTGCTCAGAAGTGATCGTTGGAATGTAGCCCGGACAGCGGTGGTGTCCTGGTCACGGCGATGGGTCGGGGTTCCTGGACGGATGACAGGGCATCAATAAATACTGCGAAGAGACGGTAGATATCTGGGCAAATCTGGGGATGACCTGTGGGAATAGAGATCGAGGACAAGTTCGACGTGCCGGTGGACTACCGGCTGCCGGACCTTACCGGCCTGCCGGGTTCGACAGGGGTGGTGGGGCCGAAAAGCCACCAGCTGGTCGCCCTCTACTTCGACACGCCCGATCTGAGGCTCGCCGCGCGGGGGATCACCCTGCGCAGGCGCAGGGGCGGCACCGATCCCGGCTGGCACCTCAAACTTCCCAAGGCCAAGGGCGTCCGGCAGGAGATCACCCACCCGCTGACCCGGAGCGCCAAGATCGTCCCGGCCGAGCTGGCGGACCTCGTGCTCGCCTACACCCGGGGCGCCCCGCTCGCGCCCATCGCCGAGCTGGACACCCGCCGATCCGTCACCACCCTGGTCAACGGTGCCGGGGTGGGGCTGGTCGAGATCGCCGACGACCGGGTCAAGGGCACCGTGTTCGGTGACGAACCCCACGTCGAGCGCTGGCGCGAGGTGGAGGCGGAGCTGCTCCAGGGGGAGGAGAAGCTCCTGAAGAAGGTCGGCAAGCGGCTGGGCAAGGCGGGGGCCGTCCCCGCCGACTCGGCGAGCAAGCTCGCGCGCCTGCTCGGCGGCGCCGGAGCGGTCTCGGAGCATCCGCGCGCCGAGACCGCTCCCGGGTCGGCGGGCGAGGTCGTCCTCGACTACCTCACCTCCCAGGTCGGCGCGCTGCTCGCCCAGGACCCCCGGGTCAGGAAGGCGGAGGAGGACGCCGTACACCAGATGCGCGTCGCCGCCCGGCGGCTCCGCAGCGCGCTGAAGTCGTTCAAGACGGTCGTCGAGGGGACCGACGACCTCAGGAAGGAGCTCAAGTGGCTCGGCGCGGTCCTCGGTGAGGCACGTGACCTGGAGGTCATCCGTGAGCGGTTCGCGCGCCGGCTCGACAGCCTGGACGACGCGCTGATCGTGGGCCCGGTGCGGGCGAGGCTCAGCTCCGACCTGCTGGACGACGAGCACGAGGCCCTCGACCGGATCAGGGACATCATGGGCGGGGAGCGCTACTTCGCCCTGCTCGACGCCCTCGACGACCTGACCGGCACCCCGGTGCTCACCAAGGCCGCGAAGAAGCCCGCCGACACCCTGGAGGTCGTCGCCGCCAAGAGCTGGCGCCGGGTCACCAGGATCTACGACACCGCCCAGGCCGTCGAGGACGAGTCCGAGCGCGAGGTCGCGATGCACGAGGTGCGCAAGGCGGCCAAACGGGCCCGCTACACCGCCGAGGTGATCGGCATGAGGAAGCTGGCCAAGCGGGCGGAGGACGTCCAGGAGGTGCTGGGCAACCACATGGACGGCGTCGTCGCGCAGGAGCGGCTCGCGGCCGAGGCCGGAAACGCCCGCCTGGTCGGGGAGGACACGTTCACCTACGGCGTGCTGACCGGCGTGGAGCGGGCCGCGGCCGCGCGCGCGTGGGAGGAGTTCCCCCGGATCTGGGAGAAGACCAGGGTCGCCGTCGCGAAGATCCTCTGAAGGGACGGCCGAACGGGGACGACCCCACCCGGCGTCTCGGCCACGGTGGGCTCCGGCGGCAGAGGTCTTTCGCAGAAGGGGGCCGACACCTCCGGCGGCACGAGGTCCTTTCGGAAGGACGGCCGGCGCCTCCGGCGTGCCGTCAGACGTCGTAGGCGTCCACGGCCACGACGTCGCCGTCCGCGTGGTGCAGCACCATGAACGCGCCCTTGGCCAGCCGCGTGTCGCCCGCCCGTTCGTCGAGCCCGGCGATCAGCTCGGGCAGGACCTTGCCGTGGCTGCAGAGCGCGACGGGCCGGTTCGAGGCCATCGCCTCCGTGGCCAGGCGCAGGGAGGCCCGGCAGTCGTAGCCGTTCTCCGACAGGACGGATTCGAGCCGGATCGACAGACCGGCCCGCTCGGCGTACGGCTCCAGGGTCTGTACGCACCGCCTGCTGGGTGAGCTGACCAGCTCCGCGGGGCGGAAGGCGCCCAGCACGCTCGCCAGCACCTCGGACTGCCCGCGCCCGCGCCCGTCGAGCGGCCGGTCGTCGTCGTCGCCCTTCCAGTCCTGCCGGTTTCCCGCCAGGGCGTGTCGTACCAGCACGAGCGGGGTGGTCGCGAGCGGCGCTTCGCCGAGCGCGCGCAGCAGCCCGGCGTCCCACTCGTAGGTCAGGCGCCGTGCGGCCTCCTCCACCGGTAGCCAGGCCACGCCGTCGACCTCGTCGGTGTCGGTGCGCCGGCCCTCGGAGACCGTCCTGGCCAGCCAGTAGTCGACCCGCTTGGGCCGCCCGCCCTTGAGGTAGTGGCTCGACGGCAGCGACCGGCCGAACTCCACGGTGAGGCCCGTCTCCTCGGCCACCTCCCGCAGCGCGCCGGCGACGGGGTGCTCACCGCGCTTCAGCTTCCCCTTGGGGAACGACCAGTCGTCGTACTTGGGCCGGTGGACGAGCGCGACCTCCGGCGCGTCGGGGGAGCCGCGCCAGATGACCGCCCCGGCCGCGTGGATCATGTCGTCCGGACGGGGGACGCGCTCAGTCATCGATCGCTCTCCACCTGCGGGTGCCGATCAGATAGGTCTGCAGGTCGTCGCCGGGGTGCCGGGTCCAGGTGCCGTCGGAGTTGAGCCACCAGGTCGCGGTGTCGTCGGACATGGCCCGGTCCAGCAGGTCGCTGAGATAGTTGCGCTGCTGCTGGCTGGAGACCTTGACCAGCGTCTCCACCCTGCGCTCGATGTTGCGGCGCATCATGTCACCGCTGCCGATCCAGATCTCCGGGCGTCGGCCGTGGCCGAACTCGTAGATCCGCGAGTGTTCGAGGAACCGGCCGAGCACGCTCCGCACCCTGATGTTCTCCGACAGGTCGGGGACGCCGGGGCGGAGCGTGCAGACCCCGCGCACCCACAGGTCCACCGGTACGCCGGCCTGTGACGCCCGGTAGAGGGCGTCGATGATGGGCTCGTCCACCAGGGAGTTCGTCTTCATCCTGATCCTGGCCGGCCGTCCCGCCTCCTGGTGGGAGATCTCCCGCTCGATCCTGGCCAGCAGCCCGCCGCGCAGCGAGTGCGGGGCGACGAGCAGCCGCCGGTAGGCCGAGTGGTTGGAGTAGCCGGTGAGGTGGATGAACAGGTCCGTGACGTCCTCGCCGACCAGCCGGTCGGCGGTGAGCAGGCCGAGGTCCTCGTACAGCCTGGCGGTCTTGGGGTTGTAGTTTCCGGTGCCGATGTGGCAGTAGCTGCGCAGTTCGCCCGAGGGCTCCTGGCGCACGACCAGGGCGAGCTTGCAGTGGGTCTTCAGGCCCACGACGCCGTAGACCACGTGGCATCCGGCCCGCTCCAGCTTGCGCGCCCAGGTGATGTTGGCGTGCTCGTCGAACCTGGCCTTGATCTCCACGACCACGACGACCTGCTTGCCCGCCTCGGCGGCGTCGATCAGCGCGTCCACGATCGGCGAGTCGCCGCTGGTGCGGTAGAGCGTCTGTTTGATGGCGAGCACGGCCGGGTCGGCCGCGGCCTGCTCGATGAAGCGCTGCACGCTCGTGGAGAACGAGTCGTACGGGTGGTGCAGCAGCACGTCCCGCTCGCGCAGCACCGCGAAGATGTCATCCTCGACGTGCACGACCTCGGCGGGCACGAACGGGCGGAAGCTCAGCTCGCCCCGGTCCAGGTCGGCGATCGCGTGCAGCCCGGTCAGGTCCAGCGGCCCCGGCAGCCGGTAGATCTCGTGCTCGGCGACCCCCAGCTCGTCCACCAGCAGGTCGAGCACCTCGGGCGTGATGGTGTCCTCGACCTCCAGCCGGACCGGGGGGCCGAAGCGGCGCTTGAGCAGCTCGCGCTCCAGCGCCTGCATGAGGTTCTCCGTGACGTCCTCGTCGACGTCGAGGTCCTCGTTGCGGGTCACCCGGAAGACGTGGTGCTCGACGATCTCCATGCCCTTGAACAGCTGTCCGAGGTGGGCGGCGATCACGTCCTCCAGCGGGACGAAGCGGTCCCTGGAGGCCGTGACGAAGCGGGGGAGCTGGCTGGGCACCTTCACCCTGGCGAAGACCGTGTTGCCCGTCGAGGGGTTGCGGACGGTGACGGCCAGGTTCAGGGACAGACCCGAGATGTACGGAAAAGGATGGGCGGGGTCGACGGCGAGCGGCGTCAGCACCGGCCTGATCCGCTCCCTGAAGAGCTTGCGCATCTCGCTGCGCTCGTCGCGGCCCAGATCGTCCCAGCGCACGATCTCGATGCCCTCGGCGCCCAGCTGCGGGCAGATCCGCTCGTGGAAGCAGGCCGACTGCCGCTGCGCGAGGTCGTTGGCGATGGCCGCGATCCTCGCCAGCTCCTCACGCGGTTTCAGCCCGCTCTTCGTGCGGAGCAGCAGGCCGGTGGCCATCCGTCGTTTCAACCCGGCCACCCGTACGCGGAAGAACTCGTCGAGGTTGCTGGCGAAGATGGCGAGGAACCGCACCCGTTCGAGCAGGGGCAGCGACGGATCCTCCGCCAGCTCCAGAACCCGTTGGTTGAACTGGAGCCAGCTCTCCTCCCGGTTGAGGAAGCGTTCCTGGGGTAGGGAGAGCCCATCGGGGGCCGGGCGAACGAGTTCAGCGGACATATGACCAGAATGCCCGCTTTGGTTGAACGGAACGTTAACTTCGTCTCAACGAGCGCTGTTGCTTACTCACTTGGTTCAAGCTTTTCCCGCCCCGCATCGACGGAGCTTGCGTGCCTGCGGCCCTCGCCTGTGGCCTTGGCCTCCTTGAGCCGCGCCTTCTCCAGATCTCGCAGCTCCCGCTCGCGGGCCTTCTCCTGCTCCCGCAGCAGTCGCTGCTGCTCCCGGTACTCCCGCTCGCGCACCTTCTCCAGCTCCCGCTGCTCGCGGAGCCGGATCTTCTCCAGGTCCTTGGCGAGCTTCTCGGCCTCGCGCCGCTCGCGCTCGCGGGCCTTCTCCTGCTCCTTGAGCTCGCGCTCGCGCAGCTTCTCCTGCTCCTTGAGCTCGCGCTCGCGCAGCTTCTCCTGGTTCTTCAGCTCCCGCTCGCGGGCCTTCTCCAGCTCCCGGATCTCCTTCTCCGTCAGGGGCGGCGGCTCCTCCGGGGGAGGCTCCGGCTCCTCCGGCTCCTTCTGCTCCGGCCCGGTGGCGCGCGGCCGGGGGCCGGAGGGGTGGGGTTCTGACGGGCGCGGCTGGGGATGGGCGAGCCGGTGCTCCAGGCCGCGCGAGGCCGCGGTCAGCCGGGGGTTGGGGTCCAGGCCGGTCAGACCGTTCCAGGCCAGGTTGACCAGGTGGGCGGCGACCTCCTCGCGCGCCGGTCTGCGCACGTCGAGCCACCACTGGCCGGTCAGCGCCACCATGCCGACCAGCATCTGGGCGTACATGGGAGCCAGTTTGGGGTCGTAGCCCCGCTCGACGAACTCGTCGACCATGACGTCCTCGACCTGGCTGGCGATGTCGTTGATCAGGCTGGCGAACGTGCCGGTCCCCGAGGCGGCGTGCGAGTCACGGACGAGGATGCGGAAACCCTCGCTGTTCTCCTCCACGTAGGCCAGCAGGGCGAGAGCCGCCCTCTCCAGCTTGATCAGCGAGTGCGAGGCGGACAGCGCCTCGGTCACCAGGCTCAGTAACTTCTGCATCTCCCGGTCGATGACGACCGCGTACACGCCCTCCTTGCCGCCGAAGTGCTCGTAGACCACCGGTTTGGAGACGTTCGCGGTCGCCGCGATCTCCTCGACCGATGTGCCGTCGAACCCTTTCTCCGCGAACAGGGTCCTGCTGATCTGGATCAGCTGTTCCCGGCGTTCCTTGCCTGACATGCGCCGTCGGGGTTCGCTCACGTCTCTAATAATGGCGTTCCCCTGCTCCCGGACGGGACCCGAGCCCCGAGTCAGGCGGCGATGCGCTTGGCGGCGAGGCGCTCGGGCGTCGGCCAGCGCACGTCGTAGGCCCATCCGGCCTTCTCGAACCAGCGGATGACACCCGCGCTGAGGTCGATCTGCCCCTTCAGCACGCCGTGCCGGGCGCAGGTCGGGTCGGAGTGGTGCAGGTTGTGCCAGGACTCGCCGAAGGAGGGGATGGCGAGCCACCACACGTTGCGCGACTTGTCGCGCGACTCGAAGGACTCCTCGCCGAAGACGTGGCAGATGGAGTTGATCGACCAGGTGACGTGGTGCAGCAGGCCGATCCTGACCAGCGTGCCCCAGAAGAAGCCGGTCGCCATGCCCCACCACGACCAGGTCAGCAGGCCGCCCAGCAGGGCGGGCATCACCATCGTGGTGATCGCCAGCACGGGGAAGAACTTGTGCAGCTTGATGATGTCCGGGTCCTTGACCAGGTCGGGCGCGTACTTCTCGCGGTTGGCCCTGTCGGCCTCGAACAGCCAGCCCATGTGTGCCCAGAGCAGGCCCTTGGCCACGGCCACGAAGCCCGTGCCGAAGCGCCACGGCGAGTGCGGGTCGCCCTCCTTGTCGGAGAACTTGTGGTGCTTGCGGTGGGTGGCCACCCAGTCGAGCACCGACATCTCCATGGAGAGGCTGCCGGCGATGCCCAACGCGATCTTCAGCGGGCGCTTGGCCTTGAACGAGCCGTGCGTGAAGTGGCGGTGCAGGCCGACGGTGACGCCCAGTCCGGTGACCACGTAGAAGACGCTCGCGATGATGACGTCGGACCAGCCGAGTCCCCACCCCCAGGCGAACGGGACGGCCACGACCAGCGCGATCAGCGGGGCGCCGACCACCACCCCGAAGGTGATGATCTCGGGCAGGGTCTTCCGCTCGGGGTCGATGTCAGGTTTTGGGCCCTGAGCAGGGCGCTCTTCGATGAGGGTCATGCGCTACCTCGCGGTGGCTCGGAAAAGGCAAGGACTCATGTCCGGCTACGCAACCGTAACCTACGCAATCGTAAGTTAGGAACACCTAAGCGCCTAATGTCAGGAACATGACTCTCTGGGATTCACTCCGTAGCGGGTCCATCACTTGTTCTACCCCCGGCTGACCTGCTAAACGAGGATCCCGCGCGCGCCCGCCCGTGAGGCCGGTGGCGCCCGGGGGATCCGTGTCCCCTGAGGCGTCCGGGATGCCCGGGGGATCGGGCGACCGGGCGCGTGCCCGATTGCGCGGGCCGCGGGGACAGGTCGCGGAAGCGGGTGCGGAAACGGGGCGCGTTCGGCGGTGCGGGCTCTGTATCGTAGGGGTGCCGGGCGTACGGGTTCCGTCCCGATCGCCCGACCGGTCCGGCATTGGGTAATTGGCAGCCCGCAAGGTTTTGGTCCTTGTTGTCCAGGTTCGAGTCCTGGTGCCGGAGCAATCCACTTCTGTCTGTTTTATTCGCTCGGCTGGTCGGCTGAGTGGCTCCCCGAGGGGGAAGGTATCCTCACGGTGTCGAGCAGGTGAGGACGCAGCCCCCCGGGGTAGCCGTCCGTCACCACGCTTCGCCATGTCTCAGTCGCGACGCCGAGGGAGCCTCGTCCGTGAGTGTGCCGCGCCCGGCAGCCGTCATCGTCCTCGCCGCAGGCGAGGGCACCCGGATGAAGTCGAGAACACCGAAGATCCTCCATGAGCTGTGCGGCCGAGCCCTGGTCGACCACGTGCTCGCCGCCGCCAGGGACCTCGAACCCGAGCGGCTCGTCGTCGTCATCGGCCACGAGAGGGAGCGGGTCCAGGCGCACCTGACCGGGACCGATCCCGACGCGCGGACCGTCGTCCAGACCGAGCAGAAGGGCACCGGCCACGCCGTCAGGACCGCACTGGAGGCGACCGGCACCATCGACGGCACCGTCCTGGTGACGTACGGCGACACGCCGCTGCTGCGCGCCGAGACCCTCGCCGCCCTGCTCGAACGGCACGGACAAGACGGCAACGCCGTCACCGTGCTGACGGCCGAGGTCCCCGATCCACGCGGCTACGGCCGGATCGTCCGCGACGCCTCGGGAGCGGTCCTGGAGATCGTCGAGGAGAAGGACGCGAACCCCGCGCAGCGGGCGATCAAGGAGATGAACTCCGGCGTCTACGCCTTCGACGGACTCCTGCTCGCCGACGCGGTCAAGCGGGTGTCCACCTCCAACGCCCAGGGCGAGGAGTACCTCACCGACGTCCTCGCGATCCTGCGGGAGGACGGCCACCGGGTCGGCGCGCACATCGCGGCCGACTACGTGGAGGTGGAGGGCGTCAACGACCGCGTACAACTGGCGTTCGCCCGCAGGGTGCTCAACGCGCGCCTGCTGGAGGCCCACATGCGGGCCGGGGTGACCGTGATCGACCCGGCCACCACATGGGTCGACGCCGACGTCATCCTCGAGGCGGACGTGGTGATCCACCCCGGGACCCAGCTGCACGGCTGCACGACGGTCGCCGAGGGCGCGGAGATCGGCCCCGCCAGCACCCTGACCGACACGATCGTCGGAGAGGGCGCGCTGGTGCGCAACGCCGTCTGCGTCGACGCCGTGATCGGCCCCGAGGCCCTGGTCGGGCCGTACGCCTACCTGCGCCCCGGCACGGTCCTGGCGCGCAAGGCGAAGGCGGGGACGTACGTTGAGATGAAGAACGCGCAGGTCGGTGAGGGGGCCAAGGTGCCACACCTGAGCTACGTGGGCGACGCCACGATCGGTGCGGGCGCCAACATCGGCGCTTCGGCGATCTTCGTCAACTACGACGGGGTCAACAAGCACCACACGACGGTGGGAGAGAACGCCTTCGTCGGGTGCGACACCATGCTCGTCGCGCCGGTCACGATCGGCGACGGCGCGTACACGGCCGCGGGATCGGTCATCGACGGAGACGTCCCCCCGGGAGCGATCGGGGTGGCACGTGCGCGCCAGCGCAACATCGAAGGGTGGGTCGCGCGCAGGCGCGCGGGCACCAGATCGGCCGAGGCGGCGCTACGGGCCGCCGAGGCCGGGGAACAGCAGGGGAGCCAGACGTGAGTGAGCGAAGCGAGCGGCCCGGCGAGCGGCCCGATGGGCGGTCCGGCGGGCGCGGCGGCGTCGCGCGGGTATCGGCGGGCTCTCAGGCGAGGGGGACGGCATGAGCGGCATCAAGAAGACCGGTGAGAAGAACCTGATGTTCTTCTCCGGACGCGCGCACCCGGAGCTGGCGGACGCGGTGGCGAGCCACCTCGGGGTCGACGCGGCGCCGACCACGCTGCGCGACTTCGCCAACGGGGAGATCTACGCCCGTTACCAGGAGTCGGTCCGCGGCTGCGACGCGTTCGTCATGCAGAGCCACACCTGGCCGATCAACCAGTGGATCATGGAACAGCTGATCATGGTGGACGCGCTCAAGCGCGCCTCCGCCAAGCGGATCACCGTGATCATGCCGTTCTACGGCTACGCCCGCCAGGACAAGAAGGGCCGGGGCCGCGAGCCCATCACCGCCCGCCTCATGGCCGACATGTTCAAGACGGCCGGGGCCGACCGGCTGATGTCGATCGACCTGCACACCTCCCAGATCCAGGGCTTCTTCGACGGCCCGGTGGACCACCTGTTCGCGATGCCCGTCCTGGTCAACTACCTCAAGGACAAGCTCGACCTCGCCAGCACCACGGTCGTCTCGCCCGACACCGGCCGGGTACGGCTCTCGGAGCGCTGGGCCGACACGCTGGGCACCCCGCTCGCCTTCATCCACAAGCGCCGCGACCTCGACGTGGCCAACCAGGTGAAGGTGAACGAGGTCGTCGGCCGGGTGAGGGGCCGGACCTGTGTGCTGATCGACGACATGATCGACACCGCGGGGACGATCTGCAAGGCGGCCGACGCGCTGTACGAGCAGGGCGCGACCAACGTGGTCGTGGCCGCCACCCACGCGGTGTTCTCCGACCCCGCGGTCGACCGGCTGAAGAACTCCGGGATCTCCGAGGTCATCGTCACCGACACGGTGCCGCTGCCCGAGGAGAAGAGGTTCGACAAGCTCACCGTGCTGTCGATCGCCCCCCTGATCGCCCGCGCCATCAACGAGGTCTTCAGCGACGGCTCGGTGACGAGCCTCTTCGAGGGCGACAGCTGACACCCCGTCCCGTCCCCGGGAAACCGTCGTGCACGCGTTCCCGGGGACGGCCCTCCTTCCCGTTCCCGGAGCGCGGTGAAGCCCCTTCCTGAGCTGTCCGAGGGCGTTCGGGACCGCGACGCGTTCGGCGTCACCGTTGACACGGTAGGGTTGTGGGATTGCGTGCGCTCGTAACGCCTTCCGCTAGGGCGGGTGAGGGGGAGCGCACCTTTCCGATTCCCGAGATCCCTAGGAGATCAGCCATGTCCGAAGTGGTCATCACCACCGAACTCCGTGACAAGTTCGGCAAGGGCGCCGCCCGCAAGATCCGTCGCGAGGACAAGGTCCCCGTCGTCCTCTACGGGCACGGCACCGAGCCCCAGCACCTGTCCCTGCCGGGTCACGAGCTGCTGCTCGCCCTGCGTACGCCGAACGTGCTGATCCGCCTTGAGGGCGCCGTGACCGAGCTGGCCCTGCCCAAGGGCGTCCAGCGCGACCCGATCAAGGGCTTCCTGGAGCACGTCGACCTCATCCTCGTCCGTCGCGGCGAGAAGGTCACCGTCGACATCCCCGTCACCGTGGTGGGCGACGTCGCCGACGGCATCCTCGACCAGCAGCTCGTCTCCGTCTCCGTCGAGACCGAGGCCACCCACATCCCCGAGGGCGTCGAGGTCGACGTCGAGGGCCTGGAGGTCGGCACCCAGATCACCGCCGCCGACCTGAAGCTGCCCAAGGGCACGACCCTCGCCGCCGACCCCGAGGCGCTCGTCCTCATCGTCGCCGCGACCCCGGTCGCCGAGCCGGAGGGCGAGGCCGCCGAGACGGCCGAGGCCGCTCCGGCCGCCGGGGGCGAGAGCTCCGAGAGCGCCGAGTAGTTTTCTCTGCTAGATCTGTCAGGGCGGCCCGGGACCGGGCCGCCCTGACGCGTGTGAAGGGATGCCGATCGTGGACCGCTGGTTGGTCGTGGGCCTGGGAAACCCCGGGCCGGAGTACGCCGGGAACCGGCACAACGCGGGGTTCATGGTCCTGGACGAGCTCGCCGCGCGAGCCGGAGGACGGTTCAAGGCGCACAGGTCGCGGGCGGAGGTCCTGGAGGGCCGCCTGGCGGGTGTCCCCGCCGTGCTGGCCAAGCCGCTGTCCTTCATGAACCTCTCCGGCGGGCCGGTCAAGGCCCTGGCCGACTTCTACAAGGTCGACCCGGCCAGGGTGGTCGTGGTCCACGACGAGCTGGACATTCCCTACGGCGCGTTGAGGGCGAAGCTGGGCGGCGGCGACAACGGCCACAACGGTCTGAAGTCGATCACCAAGTCGCTCGCGACCAAGGACTACCTGCGGGTGAGGTTCGGCATCGGCCGCCCGCCGGGCCGGATGGACGCCGCGGCCTACGTCCTGCGCGACTTCGCCACCGCCGAACGCAAGGATCTCGCCTTCCTCGTCGACCGCGCCTCCGACGTGGTGGAGTCGCTGATCAAGGTCGGCCTGGAGCCGACCCAGAACGCCTTCCACGCCGGCGACCTGAACATCTCCGGCCCGCCCAGATAGCCGGCTCAGGAGGTCGGCCTCAGGAGGTCGGCCTCAGGAGGTCGGCCCGCCCGCCTGCCCGTCCGGACGGACGAGCCCCCGGACGGCCGGGGCCCCAGACGCTCGGAGCGCTCGGACGGCCGGCCCGCCCGGGGAGTCGGTCCCTCCGGACATTCGGCCCGCCGGGAAGCGAGGGTGTTCGTGCCGTGCTCCCCGTGGCCGATGTCAGCGGCGGTCGAACGCCATCAGATTCTGCAGCAGCTCGGCCTGCTCGATCGCGTCGTCAAGCGCGTTGTGGGTGTGCGGACGCCGGGACCGCAGGTGCTCGGGCATCTGCCGCTTGGTCGCCCAGCCGATCGGTACGCCCGCCTTGGCCGCGTACAGCGTCTTGAGGTCGATGCACCGCGAGTGCCCGAACGGCGAGGCGCCGGTGAAGCGCATGAAATACCAGTAAATCCACATCCAGTCGTAGGAGAGCGGATAGGCCGCCAGCACCGGCGAGCTGTTACCGCACACCTCGCGGATCCACGCGGCGGCCTCCCGCATCGCCTCGGCCGGGTCGCGGCCCTCGCGGATCAGCGTCTCCCGGTCGAGCCCGCTCACGGCGAGCGCCTCGGGCACGTGGTCGTCGCTGATCGGCCGCAACTCCGCGTAGAGCGTGAGGGTCTGTGGATCCACCGGCTCGAAGACCTTTCCGGTCATCCGCCCGGCCACGGCCATACCCATGCTGATCATTGAATAAGGCCCCGGAATGGGGCCATCGGCCTCGACATCCACAGAGATGTATGTTTCGGTCTTCAACCTTCTGGTCTCTCCCGCCACCGCTAGCATTCCATGACTGTCTGTCCGTGAACGGTTACGCAGGGGGAGCGCGTGCGCGACGTGACCGCATTCCAGGCCGCACAACAGAGCGGGTCGGGAGCCGTCCAGGCCACGTGGGAAGCCGATGGGAAGGCCGTGCCGGTCGTGCGGGAAGGCGAGGCGAAAGCCGTCCCGCACACACGCGAAGCCGGAGCCGTCCCGCACACACGCGAGGCCGGAGCCGCCCCGCACATGCGGGAAGCCGGGGTCGTGCGGGAAAGCGGGGCCGTGCGGGAAGGCGGGTCCGGGGCCGTGCGGGAGGCAGGGGCCGTTCCGGTCGCGCGGCGGCGCACGCCGGGCTGGGTGCGGAAGCACCGCGCGACGGCCGTCGCCGCCGACACCGTCTGCGCCGCCCTGGCCGGAGCCCTCGCGCTGTTCGTTCGATTCGGCGAGGTTACCGCCTACGTCTTCCCGTACGTCGTGCTGAGCGCCGCCCTGCCCGTCGTCTGGGTCTGCGTGGTCGCGCTGAACCGCGCCTACGAGCCCCGGCTCATCGGCCTGGGTTCCGAGGAGTTCCAGCGGATCCTGCAGTGCGGCTTCATGCTCACCGCCGCCCTCGCCGTCTGCGCCTACCTCTCCAAGATCGAAGTGGCCCGGGGTTACGTGGTGCTGGCGCTCCCGCTGACGACACTGCTCACCCTTCTCGCCAGGTACGCCCTGCGCCGTTCCCTGCACCGCAGGCGGGCGCGGGGCGGGTGCATGCGGCGGGTCGTGGCGGTGGGGCACCGGGCGGCGATCACCGAGTTGGTCGGCAGGTTCCGCCGGGAGCGCTACCACGGCATGGAGGTCGTGGCGGCGTGCATCCCGCGCGGCGGGATGCGCGATGGGGAGAGCGTGCCGGTCGTCTCGCGCGGCGGGATGGGCGACGTGGCGGGCGTGCCCGTCCTGGGCGACCTCTCCGAGGTCGCGCTCGCGGTCGGGCGGGTCTCGGCCGACACCGTGGCCGTGCTCGCCTGCCCGGAGATGGACGGGGTGGCGCTGCGGCGGCTGGCCTGGCGGCTGGAGAAGACCCACACGGACCTGATCGTCGCCCCCGCCCTGATGGAGGTGGCCGGGCCGCGGATCACCATTCGCCCGGCGGCGGGACTGCCACTGCTGCACGTGGACCACCCCGAGATCTCCGGCCTGCGCCAGGTGCTCAAGAACCTGTTCGACCGGGTGGGGGCCGGGCTGCTGCTGACGGCGCTGCTGCCCCTGCTGGCGGGGGTGGCGGTGGCCGTACGGGCCTCGGGGCCGGGACCGGTGTTCTTCCGGCAGACGAGGGTGGGGCGCGACGGCGCCGAGTTCACGATCTACAAGTTCCGGACGATGCGCGCCGACGCCGAGCACCGGAAGATCGCCCTGTCCAGCGACGGTCCCGGCCTGCTCTTCAAGATCCGTAATGATCCGAGGGTGACGCCGCTGGGCGCCCGGCTGCGCCGCCACTCACTGGACGAACTGCCGCAATTGATTAACGTGGTTCTGGGGCATATGTCGCTGGTCGGCCCCCGGCCGCCACTACCCGAGGAGGTCGCGAGGTACGGTGACGACGTCCGCCGTCGATTACTGGTCAAGCCAGGCATGACCGGCCTCTGGCAGGTGAGTGGCCGCTCTGACCTCTCCTGGGAGGAATCCGTACGATTGGACCTGCGTTACGTGGAGAGCTGGTCCCTCATGCTGGACCTGCAGATCCTGTGGAAGACTTGGTCGGCTGTCGCGCGAGGAGCTGGAGCATACTGATGACCGTTCGCGACGATCACGAGCTCGCCGCCGAACTGGCGACGACGGCCGGTGAGAAGCTGGCGGCGCTGCGCGCGGAGCGCGGCTTCGGCGACCCGTCCGAGCTTCGCAAGGAGGGAGACGCCTCCTCCCACGTGTTTCTCATGGAGGCCCTGTCCCGGTTTCGTCCGGGTGACAGTGTGCTGTCCGAGGAGGCGACCAGCGAGGAGCGTCTCGACTCGCGCAGGCTGCGCGCCGAGCGGGTCTGGATCATCGACCCGCTGGACGGCACCCGCGAGTTCGCCGAGGAGGGCCGCTCCGACTGGGCGGTCCACGTGGCACTCTGGGAGCGCGGCACGCTGACCGCCGGAGCCGTCGCACTGCCCGCCCAGGGCCGTACGCTCTCCACCCTCGAACCCCCCGTGCCGCCCGCCCCCGAGGCGGGCGCGAGGCCCAGGATCGCGGTCAGCAGGACCCGCCCGCCGGAGTTCGTGCAGAACCTGGCCCGTCTCGCCGGCGCCGACCTGGTGCCGATCGGTTCGGCGGGCGCCAAGATCTCCGCCGTGCTCACCGGCGAGGTCGAGGCCTACGTGCACGCCGGCGGCCAGTACGAGTGGGACTCCGCCGCGCCCGTCGCGGTGGCCCTCGCCTCAGGGGTCCACGCGAGCCGTATCGACGGCTCGCCGCTGGTCTACAACCAGCCCGACCCCTCACTGCCGGATATTCTTGTTTCCCTACCGGGACTGGCGCCAACGTTGCTCGCTGGAATCCGGGATCTGCACCGCTAATCCCCGCTAGGAGAGTCTGATGCTTCAGCGCGACTACACCACGTCGCAGCTCGATGTCCTCGAGGCAGAGGCTATTCACATCATGCGTGAGGTCGCGGCGGAGTTCGAGCGTCCCTGTCTGCTCTTCTCCGGGGGCAAGGACTCCATCGTCATGCTCCGCATCGCGGAGAAGGCGTTCTGGCCGGCGCCGATTCCCTTCCCCCTGATGCACGTCGACACCGGGCACAACTTCACCGAGGTCATCGAGTTCCGTGACCGCCGAGCCGCCGAGCTGGGCGCCCGCCTCGTCGTCGCGAGCGTCCAGGACTCCATCGACGCCGGACGCGTCGTCGAGGAGACCGGTCGCAGGGCCTCGCGCAACCGGCTCCAGACCACGACGCTGCTGGACGCGATCGAGGAGAACGAGTACGACGCGGTGTTCGGCGGCGCCCGCCGCGACGAGGAGAAGGCCCGCGCCAAGGAGCGCGTGTTCTCCTTCCGCGACGACTTCGGCCAGTGGGACCCCAAGAACCAGCGTCCCGAGCTGTGGAACCTCTACAACGCGAGGATCCGCAAGGGCGAGCACATCCGGGTGTTCCCGCTGTCCAACTGGACCGAGCTCGACATCTGGGACTACATCCGGCGCGAGGGGATCGAGATTCCGTCGATCTACTTCGCCCACACCCGCAAGGTGTTCGAGCGCGACGGCATGCTGCTCGCCGACAGTGAGTTCATCACCCGTGACGAGGACGAGTCGCTCCTGGAGATGACGGTCCGCTACCGGACGGTCGGTGACGTGACCTGCACCGGCGCCGTCCAGTCGGGTGCCGCGACGGTCGAGGAGATCATCGAGGAGATCGCGGTGACCCGGATCACCGAGCGCGGCGCCACCCGCGCCGACGACCGGGCCTCCGAGGCGTCCATGGAGGACCGCAAGAAGGAGGGCTACTTCTAGTGAGAGTCCGAATCTTCGACGCCCCGTGCGCCCCGTGCGACCTGGCCCACCCGGTCCCCCCGGCGCACCGCGAGTCCCTTCCCGCGCGGTCCGGCCGCGCACGCCGTACGACCTCTGGAGAGCAGCGCTAATGGACATTCTTCGCTTCGCCACGGCGGGAAGTGTCGACGACGGAAAGTCGACCCTCATCGGGCGGCTGCTCTTCGACTCCAAGGCGATCTTCGAGGACCAGCTGGAGGCCGTCGAGCGCACCTCCCGTGACCGCGGCACCGAGTACACCGACCTGTCGCTCCTCACCGACGGCCTGCGGGCCGAGCGGGAGCAGGGCATCACGATCGACGTCGCCTACCGCTACTTCGCCACTCCCAGGCGCAAGTTCATCATCGCCGACACCCCCGGGCACATCCAGTACACCCGGAACATGGTCACCGGCGCGTCCACCGCGGACCTGGCGATCGTCCTGATCGACGCACGCAAGGGCGTGCTCGAACAGTCGCGGCGGCACGCCTTCCTCACCACCCTGCTGCGGGTGCCGCACCTCGTCCTCGCCGTCAACAAGATGGACCTGGTCGACTACTCCCAGGAGCGGTTCGAGGAGATCCGTGAGGAGTTCACCGCGTTCGCCTCCAAGCTGAACGCGCCGGACCTCACGTTCATCCCGATCTCGGCGCTGCACGGCGACAACGTGGTGTCCCGTTCGGAGAACACGCCCTGGTACAACGGGTCCTCCCTGCTCCACCACCTGGAGCACGTGCACATCGCCTCCGACCGCAACCTGGTCGACGTGCGCTTCCCCGTGCAGTACGTCATCCGCCCGCAGCGGGCCACCGACCCCTCACTCCACGACTACCGCGGCTACGCGGGCCAGGTCGCCGGAGGGGTGCTGAAGCCGGGCGACGAGGTCATGCACCTGCCCTCGGGACTGGCCACGCGCATCGCGTCGATCGACACCTTCGACGGGCCGCTCGACGAGGCGTTCCCCCCGATGTCGGTCACCCTGCGACTGGAGGACGACATCGACATCTCGCGCGGCGACATGATCTGCCGTCCGAACAACCAGCCGCACGTCTCCCAGGAGCTGGAGGCGATGATCTGCTGGATGGCCGACACCGCCAAGCTCGCCCCGCGAGCCAAGCTGACCATCAAGCACACCACCCGCACGGCCCGTGCCCTGGTCAAGGACCTGCACTACCGGCTGGACGTCAACACCCTGCACCGGGACGAGACGGCACAGTCGCTCGGCCTCAACGAGATCGGCCGGGTCTCGCTTCGCGTCACCCGCCCGCTGTTCGTGGACGACTACGCCCGCAACCGCCTCACCGGCGGCTTCATCCTGGTGGACGAGTCCACCAACAACACCGTCGGCGCCGGAATGATCGTCGACGCCAAGTAGGCGCACCCCGCCTGGAGAGCTCACTCAGCGCACCAGCCGACGCTGGATGACCAGGCCGAGGCCGTCCATCGCGACCAGCGG
>NZ_JBEPDA010000046.1:0-32315 GCF_040299985.1 Streptosporangium sp. NPDC000563
GGGGCCGCGGGCGAGGCGGGCATCCTCACGGTCGGATTCGCCGACAGCAACGATCCCGCCCTCTTCGTCGGAGAGGCCGAGGGCAAGATCGCGGCCTTCTCCCCGACCCGCCCTCACTCCGCGCCTCACACGGTGATGACGACCTTGCCTTTCGGGTGACCGCCCCGGAGGTACCGGATGGCCTCGGGAAGCTCGCCCAGCGGGTACGTCCGGTCGACGACCGGCGTGACCTCGCCCTCCTCGACGGCCTTCCCCAGAAACAGGAGGTCCTCCTCGCTCTCCCGCAGCATCAGCGCGCACAGCTTCTGCCCCACGAACGGCGAGAGCAGCATCGCCCGGAGCTGGCGGTCGGTGCCCTGCAGCCACCGCCCCTTCCGCTCGCCGCCGACGATGACGAGCGTTCCCCGAGGGGTGAGGGCGCGCCGCAGGTGCGACAGCGAGCGGTTGCCCCCCGTGTCGAGGATGAGGTCGTAGCGGCGCCTCCCGTCCGCGAAGTCCTCACGGGTGTGGTCGACGACCTCGTCCGCGCCGATCGACCGGACCAGGTCCGTCTTCGCCGTGCCGCACACCCCGGTGACCTCGGCGCCGAACGCCTTGGCCAGCTGCACCGCGAACGTCCCGACACCGCCGCCCGCGCCGATGACCAGCACCTTCGCCCCCGGCTTCACCGGTCCTCCGGCGCGAAGCCCCTGCAGGGCCGTGTAGGCGGAGCCGGGGGTCGCCGCGGCCTGCTCGAAGGTGATGTTCGCGGGTTTGGGAACCAGCCTGTCCTGCCTGGCGCACGCGTACTCGGCGAAGGCGCCCTCGCAGGTGCCGAACACCTCGTCACCGACCCCGAACCGGGTCACACCCTCGCCGACCGCCTCGACGCGGCCGGCGACGTCCATGCCGAGAAGGCGGTTCTTCGGCTTGAGCAGCCCGAAGCCCGCGGCGCGGACGACGTAGGGCAGGCCCGTCGTGACGTGCCAGACGCCGTGGTCGAGGCCTGCCGCGTGGACGCGTACGAGCACCTCGCCCTCCCCCGCGACCGGCCGGTCGACGTCGCCGAGTCGCAGCAGGTCGGTCGAGCAGTAGGCGTCTCTGGCCATGGCCTTCATCGTCTTCATGGTCTTCATCGTTTTACGTCCCCTTCGGCGAGTCGGTGTCCGGATACTGGAAGACCTCGTCGAGCGGGACGCCGAACACACGGGCGATCCTGAAGGCCATCTCCAGCGAGGGCGAGTAGCGCCCCTGTTCTATGGCGATCACGGTCTGACGGGTCACGCCGACGCGTTCCGCCAGCTCCGCCTGCGTCATCTCCCCGGTGGCGAACCGCAGGGAGCGGATCGCGTTGGTGATCTTGGTGGGCTTGACCATGCTCAGAACCCCCGGCGGTACGCGACGATCTTCACGACCGACGAGGAGAGGGCCGAGAGGACGAACGCCAGGTAGAGCGCGTGGGCGATCCAGAAGTGCTCGAACTCCGCCATCGTCAGGCCGAGGGCCCCCACGACGCCGATGGCGAGGACGTAGAACTCGGCCCGCATGCCGTGCCGGTGGATGTCGTCGTCGCGCTCGTCCTTCTCCACCTCACCGCGCGGGGCGGTCCCGGCGAACATGTTGCCGACCATGTTCGCGACCATCGCGGCGCCGATGGCCGTGACCATCGGCCACACGTAGTCGACCTCGGCGACACCGACCTCCCGGACCCTCCCGAGGATGATCGTGGCGTAGACCGCGAGCACGCCGATCGCGACCACGGCGTAGACCCACACGCGTTTCTCTTCCGTTGACATGCCCGCTCCCCATGTAAAACAAAGTAGACATGATGAAACGTAAAACAGAGCAGACATGATGTCAAGAATTATTAACTTCCCCCTGGTCAGGGGATCGCACGGACACCTCCATGGAACGGCGAACACCGCCGAGGCGCACCAGACGCCTCACCGAAACCGAGAACCGAGAACCCGGAGGCGGGAACGGGACACGGGACACCGGGCGGCCGGGACCGACACCGGTCCACGCCCGGCCTCGGCCTTCTCCACAGGGCCTCAGGTCACTCCGACGACAGGACGAGCCCGCTCGTCGGCACCCCCGTGCCCGCGGTGACCAGCACGTTCCGCACCCCGGCGACCTGGTTGGCCGAGGTGCCCCTGATCTGCCTGACGGCCTCGGCGATCCCGTTCATGCCGTGGATGTACGCCTCACCGAGCTGGCCGCCGTGTGGGTTGACCGGGAGGTGGCCGTCGATCTCGATGCCGCCCCCGGCCACGTAGTCGCGGGCCTCGCCGCGCCCGCAGAAGCCCAGCTCCTCCAGCTGGGTGAGGACGAACGGGGTGAAGTGGTCGTACAGGATCGCCGTCTGCACGTCCGAGGGCCCGAGCCCCGACTGCTTCCAGAGTTGGCGGCCGACCACCCCCATCTCCGGCAGGCCGGTCATGTCGTCGCGGTAGTAGCTGGTCATCATCATCTGGTCGGCGCCGGACCCCTGGGCGGCGGCGGTGATCACGGCGGGTGCCTCGCGCAGGTCCCTCGCCCGCTCGGCGGAGGTGACCACCAGCGCCACCGCGCCGTCGCTCTCCTGACAGCAGTCGAGCAGGTGCAGCGGCTCCACGATCCACTTGGACGCCTGGTGCTCCTCCAGGGTGATCGGGCGGCCGTGGAACCACGCGGCGGGATTGGTGGAGGCGTGCCTGCGCATCGCGACCGCCACCCGGCCGAAGTCCTCGGAGGTGGCGCCGTAGGTGTGCATGTAGCGTCGGGCGAACATCGCCACCCAGGCCGCGGGGGTCATCAGCCCGTACGGCACGTGCCAGCTCATCTCCAGGCCCTGCGACGAAGGCTCGCCGGCGACGCGGGCGTCGGGCTGGCCGTACCTGTTCCCCGAGCGCTCGTTGAACGCCCGGTAGCAGACCACGGTCTCGGCGACCCCGGTGGCGACGGCCATCGCCGCGTGCAGCACGGTCCCGCACGCCGCACCGCCGCCGTAGTGGACGCGGGAGAAGAACGACAGGTCGCCGATGCCCACCTCGCGGGCCACGGCGATCTCCTGGTTGGCGTCCTGGGTGTAGGTGACGAGGCCGTCCACGTCCGAGGGCGCGAGGCCCGCGTCGTCGAGCGCCGCGAACACCGCCTCGGCGGCGAGCTGGAGCTCGGACCTGCCTGACCGCTTGGAGAACTCGGTCGCGCCGATCCCGGCGACGGCCGTACTCCCTGAGAAGGAGACCACGGTGGTGAGGGCCTTTCTGTGTTTTCGCCGTTCCCTGCCGTTCTCGCCGTTTTCCGCCGTTCCGACCGCTTACGCCGCTCCCGGCCGTTTCCATCGTTTCGGTTGCTCTCGCCTCCCGGTCTCCGTCCTCGGCAGCCGCCGGGGCGCGGTCAGCGGGCGGGGAGGACGAGCCTGACGGTGCCCGAGACGTGGGCGCCGAGGCTGACCCCGCCCCGGACCTCGACGGTGAACTCGCCGTCCTCGCAGGCGACCACGCTGCCGGTGAAGGACAACCGGTCGCCCGCGTACGCGGGGACGCCGAGCTTGACGTTGATGCCGCGGATGATGGCCTCGGGTCCCGCCCAGTCGGTGACGTAGCGCTCGACGAGACCCATCGTGGTCAGGATGTTGAGGAAGATGTCCTTCGACCCCTGCGCCCGCGCGACCTCGACGTCGTGGTGAACGGGGGTGAAGTCCATGGTCGCGAGTGCGGTCGACACGACCACGGTGGGGCTCAGGTCGATCGCGAGCTCGGGAAGCGGAGCTCCGACCCGCACCTCGTCGTCGGTAAGTGTCCGCATCACGCCTCCTGGGGGACCCACATGGGCAGGATCAGCTCGTCGTCCATCCGGCGGTACGTCAGGCGCACCGGCATACCGATACCCACCCGCGAAGCGGCGCAGTCCACCACGTTGCCCACGATCCGCACGCCTTCCGGTAGTTCCACCACGGCGACCACGAAAGGCGTACGAAGCCCCGGGACCTGCGGGTTGTGGTGGACGACGTAGCTGTAGACCTCCCCCTCGCCGCTCGCCGTCACGAACGTGCGGGTGGTCGAACGGCACGAGGGGCAGACCGGCCCCGGCGGGTGGCGGAGCTCGCCGCAGTCGGCGCACTTCTGGATCCGCAGCTCGCCGGCGGCGACACCCTCCCAGAAGAAGGCGGTGTCGGCGTTGACCGCGGGTCTCAGCGGATACGGCGGCCGGGGGGACACATCCTCCCGTGTCTCCGGCATGTCCTTCGTGAGCACGTCCCTCGCGAGCGCCTCCTCGGCGGACATGTTCGCGGGCATGTCCTTCGTGAGCACGTCCCTCGCGAGCGCCTCCTCGGCGGACATGTTCGCGGGCATGTCCTTCGCGGGTCGGATCCGAGCGGGCGGGGCCTCGGAGGTGCCGTTCTCCGTGGGCGCGGATCCGTTCCCGCTCGGTGCGGCTTCGTTCTCGCCGGTGGTGTGCGTGTTCTCGTCCGGCCCTTCGGCACGTTGCCAGGGCCGGAACTTCAGCACGCGGAACAGCATGTCGGCCACGGCCTCGCCGTCGGCGTACCAGGTGATGTTCCAGGTGACGAAGTAGCCCTTGCCGAGCGCCGTCCGCTTCGGGCCGGTGATGCCGGTCAGCCGGGTGGCCGGGACCGGAAACTCGCCGAGCCGCACGTAGCGGTGGTAGGTCTGCTCGCAGTTGGTGGCGACCACCCCGGTGTAGCCGTTCTCGTCCAGCATCGCGAGAACCGCGTCGATCGGGGTACCCGCCCGCTTCCTCCTGTTCCCGGCCACACCGGGCATCGTCCAGACCTGGATCATCGCCGGTGGGGCCACGATCCCCCCGTGCACTCCCGCCGCGGCGACCTCGGGGTCGGTGTAGAGCGGATTGGTGTCGCCGATGGCGTCGGTCCAGTGCCGGATCATCGGGAGGTTCACCGGGTCCGCCTCCGCGACACCGAGCACCTCCCCCTCGGCTATCTGCCGCTCCGCCAGAGCGATGAGCCGTTCGTGCAGGGTGGCGGACTCCCCCCCGGTCTCCGGACCCGTCGCGGACACCGAACTTGTCGCGGACACCGGTCCTGTTGGGGCAGGCTCGGGCGCCGGGAGTGCCGGAGCCGTCGCGGCCGTCGGGACGGGCTGGGGCGTCGGGGCGGGCTCGGGTGCCGGGGACCCCGGCGGTGTCCCGGTCATCGGGGCGGCCTCGGCAGGCTCAGGCCGAGCATCGCGATGAGCTCGCGCTGGACCTCGTTGACGCCGCCGCCGAAGGTGAGCACGAGCGCGCCCTTCGCGCCGCGGTCCACGCGTCTCATCAGGTCCGCCGTCTCCGGGTCGGACGGGTCGCCGAAGCGCGCCAGGACCTCGCCGACGATCCTGCCGACGTCCTGCAGCCGCTCCGAGCCGTACACCTTGGTGGCCGAGGCGTCGGGGGCGCCCAGCCAGCCGAGGTCCATGTTGGCCGCGACCTGCCAGTTCAGCAGCTCGTTGGTCCTGAAGTAGGCGTACACCTGGCCGAGCGCCCTGCGTACCGCGGGCTCCTCGATCGTGCCGGTACGGCGGGCCCAGGCGAGGAACCGGTCGTAGGTGTGGGCGATGTTGCCCGCGGGGCCGAGCGTGACCCGCTCGTGGTTGAGCTGGTTGACGATCAGGTCCCAGCCCTTGTTCTCCTCCCCCACGACCATGTCCACCGGCACCCGCACGTCGGAGTAGTAGGTGGAGTTGGTGTGGTGGTTCCCGTCCATCGTGACGATCGGGGTCCACGAGTAGCCGGGATCGGAGCAGTCGACGATCATCATCGTGATCCCGCGGTGCTTCTTCGCGTCCGGGTCGGTACGGGCGGCGAGCCAGATGTAGTGGGAGTAGTGGCCGCCCGAGGTGAAGATCTTCTGCCCGTTCACGACGTAGTGGTCGCCGTCGCGGACCGCGGCGGTGCGCAGCGAGGCGAGGTCGGTGCCCGCCCCGGGCTCGCTGTAGCCGATCGCGAAGTGACACTCTCCCGCCAGGATGCGCGGCAGGAAGAACTCCTTCTGTGCCGCCGTCCCGTACTGCATGAGGGTCGGACCGACGGTCTGCACGGTGATGATCGGGTACGGCACCTCGGCGCGGGCGATCTCGTTCGCGAAGATCTGCTGCTCCAGCGGGCCGTATCCGCCGCCGCCGTACTCCTCGGGCCAGCCGAGTCCGAGCTTGCCGTCGCGGCCGAGGGCGCGGCAGTGCTCCATGTAGGCGTGGCCGAACGGGTCGGCGGAGATCCGCGCCCGTTCCTCCGCGCTGAGGCACGACCGGAAGTACTCGCGCAGTTCGTCGCGGAGCCTCTTCTGGTCGGGGGTGAGGTCGATCAGCATCAGACGAGCGCTCCGATCGTGTCGAGCCGGGCCTCCACCCCGCCCAGCAGGTGGGCGTGGTGCTTGCCCCAGGCGAAGTAGCGGTGCAGCGGATAGGTCACGTCCACCCCGATACCGCCGTGCAGGTGCTGGCAGGTGTAGAGCGCCCGCAGCGCCTGGTCGGTCGCGGTGAGGGCGCCGACGGCCAGGTCCGCCTCGGCCTCCTCGTCCGCCCCCTCGGCGAGCCGCCACGCCCCGGACCACACGGCCACGTCCAGCGCCCGCCCCGCGATGTAGACGTCGGCGATCTGCACGGTGACCGCCTGGAACTCGGCCAGCGCCCGGCCGAACTGCTTGCGGGTCCTGATGTACTCGGTGGTGAGCGCGAGCGCGCCGGCCAGCACCCCGGAGGTGACGGCGATGTTCCCGGCCAGCGCGAGTCTTCGCAGGCCACCGGCCGCCGCACCGTCCCGCGCCCCGACGGGCTCACCGGGGGTGCCCTCCAGGACGAGCGTGGCGGCGGGCTCGCCGGTGGAGGTCGGCACCGGCCGCAGGTCCGTCTCGGCGGGGTCGACCAGGAACAGGCCGACCCCGGTGGCGGTGGCGGCGGGGACGAGGATCCTCGCGGCCTGGGCGGCGTACGGCGTCGTGCCCTTGGCGCCGTCCAGCACCCATCCGGCGCCGTCCTCGCGGGCGGTCGTGAGCGGCGGGGCACCGAGGTCGCCGAAGGCACGACCCGGCTCGGAGGGGGCGACGGCCAGGGAGATCTCGCCGGCGGCCAGCGGGGCGAGTGCCTCGCGCTGCTCCCCGGAGCCGTACCTGGTGATCACCTGCGCCGCGACGAGGCTCTGCTCGGCGGGGACCGGGGCCACGTGGGCGCCGATCTCCCGCAGGACGACCGCCATCTCCACCGGCCCGAGCCCCGCGCCTCCGGCCTCCTCCGGCAGGCAGGCGCCGAGCAGTCCCGCCTGGGCGAGGGAGCGCCAGAGTGCGGCGTCGTAGGGCGCGTCCCCCTTCTCGTGGGCTTCGAGCCTGGCCGGGGTCACCTCCCTGCCGAGGAGGTCGACCGCGAGTCCGCGCAGGTCGGTCTGTGTCTCGTCGAGATTGAAGTCCACTGGCGCTCCAGGGTTTCTGTCGGCCGCGTCACCCTTCCGGAAAGTAGAACAGATTCTATTCTGTGTCCAGAGTCGGCCTATGGCAATAAGTCACCGCATAACCTCCGCACCGCATATGCCATGTAAGCGCGGGCCGTCTTTGTGACCGGCGAGTAACCCATCGGAGTATCCCTAAATCAGATAACGTGTTCTCATGCCCACTCCGCACGTGACGACCGACACGCCGGTCACCCCGCGCCGGACCGGCAGGCACGCCCAGAGCGGCGCCGATCCGGCCATCACCGAGGGGGCACCCGGCATGCGGAGTGAGTCGGCACCCACGAGCGTCCGCACCAGGAGCCAGCACCAGCGGCGCAAGCGCATCGTCCAGGCGGCCGCCGCCCTCGCCTCACGAGGTGGCGTCGAGGCGATGCAGATGCGGACCGTCGCCGAGCGCGCCGGGGTCGCGCTCGGAACGCTCTACCGATACTTCCCCTCCAAGATGGATCTCGTCGTCGCCGTCGTCGGCGAGGAGATCGATCTGCTGGAGACCAGCATCGAGCGTCGCCCGCCCAGCGCCACGACGGCTTCGGGGCGGGCCGTCGACGTGCTGATGCGCGCCACCCGGGGCCTGATGCGCGAGCCGGAGCTCGCCGACGCGCTCATCCGCTCGCTGATCATGGCCGATGTCGACATACCGTTCGGCGACCGTATGGCGGGGTTGCTGCTCCGCGTCGCCGGAGCCGACCTCACCGCCGAGACCGCCACCGAGGAGCAGTTCGCCCTCGCGGGCTCGCTGTCCAGCGTCTGGGTGCACGAACTCATGGAGATGCTCAGGGGCCGGCGCACGTACGAGCAGATCCAGCGCCGCATCGAGATCGCCGCCGGACGCCTGTTCGCCGACTTCCAGCCCTCCGCCTCCGGCTGAGAGGCGTTCCGCGAGAAACCCCACCCTGCCTTCCACCTGAAATTAGAACCCGTTACAGTCGCTACCGAAGGCGACTAGAGCGACGTTCTGGAGTGACGCGCGGGCGGGCGGATCGGCGAGGACGGCCGTCCGGTGCGCGCGAGCTCCCGGCCGGATGGCGAGGAGATCGTTATGGGTGCGGTGATCGTCGAGGCAGTGAGAACCCCGATCGGCAGGCGCAACGGATGGCTCGCCGGGCTGAAGCCGCAGGCGGTCCTCGCCGCCGCGCTCACCGGTCTGATCGGCAGGTCGGGCATCGACCCCGCCGCCGTGGAACAGGTTTTCGCCGGGTGCGTCACGCAGGCGGGCGAGCAGGGCGGCCACGTCGGACGGCACGCCTGGCTCTACGCCGGGCTGCCCTACCAGACGGGGGTGACCACGATCGACGCGCAGTGCGGCTCCTCACAGCAGGCGGTGCACCTGGTCGCGGCGCTCATCCAGGCCGGGGTGATCGACGTCGGCGTGGCCTGCGGCGTCGAGGTGATGAGCCGGGCTCCGCTCGGTTCCAACGTGCTGCCCGCCGACCCCCGGCCCGACGACTGGGACCTCGACCTGCCCGACCAGTTCACCGCCGCGGAACGGATCGCGCGGCGGCGCGGCCTCACCCGCGAGCACATCGACCGGTTCGGCGCCAGGTCCCAGCGCCTCGCCGCGGAGGCGTGGGCCCAGGGCCGCTTCGACCGGGAGGTCGTCGCGGTGACCGCGCCGGTCCTCGACCGTGAAGGTGCGCCCACCGGCGAGACCCGTGTCGTCGACAGGGACCAGGGGTTGCGCGAGACCACCGTCGAAGGGCTCGCCGGGCTCAGGCCCGTCATGGGCGAGGGCGGCCTGCACACGGCGGGCACCTCCTCGCAGATCTCCGACGGCGCGGCGGCGGTGCTGCTGATGAGCGAGGAGGCCGCCGCCCGGCACGGCCTGCGGCCCCGGGCCCGCGTCCTCGCCCAGGCGCTCGTCGGCTCCGAGCCGTACTACCACCTGGACGGACCGGTGGACGCGACCGCCAAGGTCCTGTCCTCGACCGGGATGAGCACGGCCGACATCGACAGGTTCGAGGTGAACGAGGCTTTCGCCTCGGTGGTCTTATCCTGGTCGTCGGTGCACAAGCCAGACATGGAACGGGTCAATGTCAACGGCGGCGCCATCGCGCTCGGCCATCCGGTCGGAGCGACCGGTTCCCGACTGATCACCACCGCCCTGCACGAGCTTGAGCGGTCCGACTCCTCGACCGCGCTGGTGGCGATGTGCGCGGGCGGGGCGCTCGCGACCGCGACCATCCTGGAGCGCCTCTGAGCGGCGCCGATACCCTGAGGCGTCTCCGCGCGCCGCCGGCCACCCGAGGCGCACCTGAGGCGCCGCCGACCCGAGGCGCCCCGCGTGGCGCCGGTGAGGAGCACCACCGTTGACCCCCCGCAGGTCGTACAAGGAGCACCAGCGTTGAAATCCCGCCGCAGGCCGTACAGCGAACAGCGTCCGTTCGACACCGGGGGCGGGGTGTGGAGCGTGCCCGTCCCGATCCCCGGCAACCCGCTCGGCTACACGCTGGTCTACGCGATCGAGTCCCCGGCGGGTCCCGTCCTGGTCGACGCGGGCTGGAACGCCCCCGAGGCGTGGCTGGCGCTGCGCGACGGGCTGGGGGCGGTCGGCATCGACGTCCGCGACGTGCGCGGCGTGGTCGTGACCCATTTCCACCCCGACCACGCCGGGCTGGCCGGCCAGGTGAGGGAGGAGTCCGGTGCGTGGATCGCGATGCACGAGGCCGACGCCGCGTTGATCGACTTCATGCGGCGGTTCGAGGGCGACGCGCAGCGCGACTTCCAGGCCGACATGCTGCGCCGGGCGGGAGCGGGAGCCGTCGAGGTGGAGGAGGTGAGGGGGAACCGGCCGCGGCCGCCCGCGCTCCCCGACCGCGTTCTCACCGACGGCGACCTGATCGACCTGCCGGGGCGCAGGCTCCGGACGATCTGGACGCCCGGTCACACTCCCGGCCACATCTGCCTGCACCTGGAGGACGCCGACCGGATCTTCACCGGGGACCACGTGCTGCCGGCGATCACGCCGCACATCGGGATCTACCCGTACGACCGTGCGGACGTGGATCCGCTCAGCGACTTCCTGGAGTCGCTGGAGAAGGTGAAGGGGATGGGACAGCTCGAGGCCCTGCCCGCCCATGAATGGATATTTCAAGACACGGCGGCTCGGGCGACGGAGATCCACATCCACCACGAGGAGAAACTCCGACGGCTCGCCGCCCTGCTCGGTGAGGAGAAGGAGCCCCTGACCATCTGGGAGATCGCCGAACGCATGACCTGGAACCGCCCATGGAAGGACTTCCCCGCCATACTGCGCGGGATGGCCGCCGGGGAGGCCGCGGCCCACCTGCGCACGCTGGAGGTACGCGGAGTCGTCCGCCGCGTGACGGGGGTGGATCCGGTGCGGTTCGCCATACACTCATAGACATCGGATGTCTGGCGCGACCTGAGGACGGTGCGGAGTGGCGGTCACCGACGCCGCTATCGACAAGATCAAAGAAATGATCCTGTCTGGCGATCTCGCCCCGGGCAGCAAACTGCCCAAGGAGTCCGACCTCGCCGATCGGCTCGGCCTGTCACGCAACTCCCTGCGCGAGGCCGTCAGGGCCCTGGCCCTGATCAAGGTGCTGGACGTGCGCCAGGGCGACGGCACGTACGTGACCAGCCTGGAGCCCAGGCTCCTGCTCGACGCGATGTCGTTCGTGGTCGACTTCCACCAGGACGACACCGTGCTGCAGTTCTTCCAGGTGCGGCGGATCCTGGAGCCCGCGGCGACCGCGATGGCGGCGGAGCACATGTCCGAGTCCGACGTCACCGAGCTGCGCAAGATCCTCGACGGACTGCCTCCCAATCCGAGCGTCGAGCAGATGGTGTCCAACGACCTGGAGTTCCACCAGCGCATCGCGGCGGGCTCCGGCAACACGGTGCTGTGCTCCCTCATCGAGAGTCTCTCCGGCCCCACCACCAAGGCCAGGATCTGGCGGGGCCTCACCCAGGAGAACGCCCAGGAGAAGACCCTGGAGCAGCACGCCGCGATCTGCGACGCCATCGCCGCCCGCCAGCCCGAGGTGGCGCGGGCCTGGGCCACGGTCCACATCGCCGGGGTCGAGGAGTGGCTCCGCAAGACCCTCACCTGACGATCCCCGCGGCCGTCTCGCGCGCTTCGGCGGTCCCCGTCCGCACCGGTACAGGTCGACCGGGACCGGCAGAGCAGGCGAAGCACGACAAACGCCCGCCCTGGACAAAGCGCGAGCCTGCGCAGACACGAGCCCACACAGGCACGAACGGGAACGAACAGGCACCGGACTCAGGCGAGTGCCTCGCGGTTGCGCCGCAGGAAATCACGCTCGGCCTCGTTGTGGGTGAGGGCAGTCGCCGCCTCGTAGGCCCGCGCCGCCTCGGTGGTACGGCCCAGACGCCTGAGCAGGTCGGCGCGGACGGCGTGGAACAGGTGGTAGTCATCGAGGTCGAGGCCATCGACCAGGGTGAGCGCCGCCTGCGGCCCGTCGACCTCGGCCACCGCGACGGCGCGGTTGAGTGCCACGACCGGGTTGGGGACGAGGGCCAGGAGCCGGTCGTACAGCGCCAGGATCTGCCACCAGTCGGTGAGGGCCGCGGTCGGCGCGTCGCTGTGCACGGCGTTGATCGCGGCCTGGATCTGGTAGGGGCCCGGCCGGTCGCGCCGCAGGCAGCGGCGCACGATGGCCTGGCCCTCGGTGATCAGGTCGCGATCCCATCGGCTCCGGTCCTGGTCCGCCAGCAGCACCAGGTCGCCGTCCGGCGTGGTGCGGGCGGCCCGGCGGGACTCGACGAGCAGCATGAGCCCGAGCAGCCCCATGACCTCGGGTTCGTCGGGCATGAGCTCGGCCAGGAGCCTTCCCAGCCGGACGGCCTCCGCGCAGAGCTCGTCGCGGACCAGCCGCTCGCCCGAGCTCGCCGTGTGCCCCTCGTTGAAGATGAGGTAGATCACGGCCAGGACGGACCTGAGCCGGTCCGGGAGGTCGGCCTCGGCCGGGACCCGGTACGGGATCCCCGCGGCGCGGATCTTGTTCTTCGCCCGGACGATCCGCTGGGCCATGGTCGCCTCGGGGACCAGGAAGGACCGGGCGATCTCGGCGGTGGTGAGCCCGCCCAGCAGCCTCAGCGTCAGCGCGACCCTGGCGTTGGCCGAGAGCGCGGGATGACAGCAGGTGAAGATCAGGCGGAGCCGGTCGTCGCGCACCGCGCCCTCCTCCCATGGCTCGTCACCGGCGTACAGCAGGGCCGCCTGGGCATGGCGGTCCTGGCGGGTCGCCTCCCGCCGGAACCGGTCGATCGCCCTGTTGCGGGCGGTCGTGATGATCCACCCCGCCGGGTTCGGCGGCAGGCCGGTGGAGGGCCACAGCCGTACCGCCACGGTGAAGGCGTCCTGGACCGCCTCCTCGGCGAGGTCGATGTCACCGAGGAGGCGGACCAGGACCGCGACCGCGCGCCCGTACTCCGCGCGGAACACCCGGTCGATCTCCGAGGCGGGAACGCCCTCCATCCTGGACGTCAGCCCGCCTCACCCTGGAACGGCCGCACCTCGACGGGGAGAAGGCCGATCGCCAGGGCGAGCCTGCGTCCCCATTCGAGCGCCTCGTCGAGGTCCGGCGCCCTGATGACGGTGAACCCGCCGAGGTGTTCCTTGCCCTCGGTGTACGGGCCGTCGGTCATGAGCGTGTCACCGTCCTTGACGCGGATCACGGTCGCCGTGTCCGGGGGGTGCAGTCCACCGGAGAAGACCCACACGCCGGCGGCCCGCATCTCCTCTTCCAGTGCGCCCAGGTTCCTGACGATCGGTTCCAGCACCTCGGGCGCCGGAACGCCTCCGTCGGGCTGATAGATGCTGAGCAGATACTGTTTCATCGCGCCTCCTGGGCCGGTGCGGCACCATCGCCGCCTTCCTACCCTTCACACGAACGGCGTCCGACGAAATCGACACCGGGCGCGACGGTCCCGCGAAATTCAACGGAGACCGGGCGGCTCAGGAGATGAGGCCCTCGGCGGTGAGGTCGGTCCAGAGGGCTTCCGGGACGGGTCTGGCGGCCAGTTCCGCGTTGCGGACGACCTCGGCGGCGGAGCGGGCGCCGATCACGACGCTCGCGACGGCCGGGTGGCGCAGGGGGAAGGCGAGGGCCGCCTGGGGGAGGGTGACGTCGTGGCGTTCGCAGACGGCGGCGATGCGGCGGGCGCGCTCCAGGAGCGGTCCGGGGGCGGGGGCGTAGTCGTAGGTGCCCGACGGGTCGTGGGTGGCGAGCAGTCCGCTGTTGAAGACCCCCGCGGCGAGCACCGAGACGCCGCGCTCGGCGCACAGGGGCAGCAACTCCTCCTCCCCCGACCGGTCGAGGAGGGTGTAGCGCCCGGCGAGCATGACCGTGTCGACGCCGGTCTCGCGGACGAACGCGGCGAGCATCCCCGTCTGGTTCATGCCGACCCCGACGGACTTCACGACGCCCTGGTCACGCAGTTCGGCGAGGGCCGGGTACGCCTCGGAGACGGCCTGCTCCCAGTGGTCGTCCGGGTCGTGGATCAGGGCGATGTCGACCGCGTCGAGGCCGAGCCGCTCCAGGCTCTCCTCCAGCGACCGCAGGATCCCGTCGCGGGAGAAGTCCCACACCCGGCGCATGTCCGCGGGGACGTCGAAGCCCTGGTCGTCCCGGCCGAAGGGGCCTTCGCCGGCGGCGGGCACGAGCAGACGTCCGACCTTGGTGGACAGGGTGTAGGAGTCGCGGGGCCTTTCCGCCAGGGCGGCGCCGAGTCGTCGTTCCGACAGGCCGAGCCCGTAGTGGGGCGCGGTGTCGAACAGGCGGACCCCCGCCTCGTAGGCCGCGTCCACCGCCGCGCGCGCCACGTCCTCACCGACCGCCGAGAACAGGTTCCCGATCGGCGCCGCGCCGAAGCCGTACCTGCTAACCCGCACCGCCTGCTCCGTTCCGTTTCTGCGATCCCGCCGGAATCCCTGTCACGACTTCGGCCGGAGCCTGAGCCCCTGCATCCCGCCGTCCACGGCCAGGATCGTGCCGGTGGTGGCCGAGGCGAGCGGGCTCGCGAGGTAGGCGATCGCGGCGGCGACCTCCGGGGCGCTCACCAGGCGGCCCATCGGCTGGCGGGCCTCCAGCGCCGCCCGCTCGGCCTCCGGGTCCTGCGCCGCGTCCAGCAGGCGCTGCACCCAGGGGGTGTCGGCGGTGCCCGGGTTGACGCAGTTGACCCGGATGCCCTCACGCACGTGGTCGGCCGCCATCGCCAGCGTCAACGACTGGATCGCCCCCTTGGACGCGCTGTAGAGCGCCCGCTGGGGCAGTCCCGCCGTCGCCGCGATCGAGCAGGTGTTGACGATCACGGCGTGCTCCGAGCGGCGCAGGTGCGGCAGGCTCGCCCGGGTGACCCGGACGATGCCCAGGACGTTGACGTCCATCACCCTGGCCCACTCCTCGTAGGGGTTGTCCTCGATCGTCCCTGCGGCGCCGATCCCGGCGTTGTTCACCAGGATGTCCAGGCCACCGAGCCGCTCGACGGCCTCGGCGACGGCCGCACGGACCGCCTCCTCGTCGGTGACGTCGGCCCTCACCTCGACGAACGGGCCATCGGAGGCGTTGATGTCGAGGGAGGCCACCCTCGCCCCGCGTTCGGCCAGCAGGGTGGCGGTGGCCAGCCCGATGCCGGATCCGCCGCCGGTGACCAGGGCGCGCATGCCGTCGAACTCACCCATTGAGAGACCTCCGTACCGTTTCGTCGCTCACGCCTGTCCCATGGTCTGCCGCTGGCGCCCGAGTCCGTCGATCTCCAGCTCCACGACCTGCCCCGCGCGCAGGTACGGCGTGCCGGGCAGGCCGAGCGCGACGCCCGCCGGGGTGCCGGTGTTGATCAGGTCACCGGGTTCGAGGACCATGAACCGGCTGAGGTAGCGGATCACCTCCGCCACGGTGAAGATCATGTTCTTGGTGTCGCCGTTCTGGAACCGCTCCCCGTCCACCCACAGACGCAGGCCAAGAGCCTGCGGGTCGGGGATCTCGTCGGGGGTGACCAGCCAGGGACCGAGCGGGTTGAAGGTCTCGCAGGACTTGCCCTTGTCCCACTGGCCGCCGCGCTCCAGCTGGAACTCGCGCTCGGAGACGTCGTTGGAGATGGCGTAGCCCGCGACCTTGGACAGCGCCTCCTCGTGCGTCTCGACGTAGCGGGCCGTCTCACCGATGACGACGGCCAGCTCGACCTCCCAGTCGGTCTTCACGCTGTCCCTGGGGATGAGCACCTCGTCGTCGGGCCCGACGATCGTGTTGGGCGCCTTCATGAAGACGATCGGCTCGGCCGGGGTGGCGGCGTTCGTCTCCGTCGCGTGGTCGATGTAGTTGAGGCCGATGCACACGATCTTCCCGGGCCGCGCGATCGGGGCGCCGATCCGCAGTCCTTCGGCGTCCAGCACGGGAAGATCGTCCCGCTCCAGTGCCTCGCGGACCCGAGCCACGCCTCCCGAAGCGAAGAAAGCCCCGTCGATCTCGGTTTCCGAGATTGCACGGAGGTTACCGGCCTCGTCCAGGACGGCCGGGCGCTCCTGGCCCACGGGTCCCACTCGCAGTAGCTTCACGCCGTACCCTTCACTGATACATCGGATGTCTTGTTCCGTGATGTTTAACGACACCAAACCTCGGTGTCAACCCTCACCGATCGAAACATCTCCTCCACCATCGAGGGGGAACCGCGGCCGGAAGGGTTGAACGTGACACGCTCGGATACACCCGATGACTTGACGCTCTGGTACGACAGACCGGCCGCCGACTGGGAAACCCAGGCGTTACCGATCGGCAACGGCGCGCTGGGTGCCACGGTGTTCGGCGGCGTCGGCGGCGAGCGGATCCAGTTCAACGAGAAGTCGCTGTGGACCGGCGGCCCCGGAGCGAACGGCTACGACTTCGGCAACTGGACCTCCCCGAGGCCGGACGCGATCGCCGAGATCAGGGCGCGGATCGACCGCGACGGCGCGATGTCCCCCGAGGCGGTGGCGGCGAGGCTCGGGCAACCCAGGAGCGGATTCGGTGCCTACCAGACTTTCGGGGACCTATGGCTGGACATGCACGACGGCCCCGAGTTCCCCGGGGGCGCCGTCACCGGTTACCGCAGGGAGCTGGACCTGCGCGAGGCGGTCGCCAGGGTCGGTTACACCGCGAACGGGGTGACCCACTCCCGCGAGTACTTCGCCAGCCACCCGGGAAACGTCGTCGTCGGCAGGCTCTCCGCCGACAGGGGCGGCGAGGTCTCCTTCACGCTGCGCACCTCCTCGCCCCGCGACGACAGGGACGACAGACAGGTCTCGGTCTCCGAGGGCCGCCTCACCGTGAGGGGCGTCCTCGCCGACAACGGCATGAGGTTCGAGGCGCAGGTCCAGGTGATCGCCCGGGGCGGCACCCGCACCGACGGCACCGACGAGATCACCGTCACGGGCGCCGACAGCGCGGTGTTCGTCCTGTCTGCGGGCACCGACCACTCCGACGTCTACCCGGCCTACCGGACCGCGGACCCGCACGCCGCGGTGACCGGGGCGGTCGACGGGGCCTCCCGCAGGTCGTACGAGGAGCTCAGGGCCGAGCACCGGGCCGACCACCGCAGGCTGTTCGACCGGGTCGGGCTCGACCTCGGGCAGAGGACCCCGGCCGTCCCGACCGACAGGCTGCGCGCGGCCTACACCGGCGGCGCCTCGGCCGACGACCGGGCGCTGGAGGCGATGTTCTTCGCCTACGGCCGCTACCTGCTGATCGCCTCCTCCAGGGAGGGGTCGCTCCCGGCGAACCTGCAGGGCGTGTGGAACGACTCCGTCGATCCTCCCTGGGCGGCCGACTACCACGTCAACATCAACCTGCAGATGAACTACTGGCTCGCCGAGCAGACCAACCTCGCCGAGACGACCGAGCCGTACGACCGCTACATCCGGTCGCTGGTCGCTCCTGGTGAGAGGACCGCGCGGGAGATGTTCGGGGCGCGCGGCTGGGTGGTGCACAACGAGACCAACCCGTTCGGCTTCACCGGCGTGCACGACTGGGCCACCGCGTTCTGGTTCCCCGAGGCGGCGGCGTGGCTCACCCTGCGGATGTACGACCACTACCGTTTCTGCGGCGACGTCGAGTATCTGCGCGAGACCGCGTACCCGGTGATGAAGGGCGCGGCCGAGTTCTGGCTGGACACCCTCCACACCGACCCTCGTGACGGTGGGCTGGTGGTCTCCCCCGGCTACTCCCCCGAGCACGGCGACTTCACGGCGGGCGCCTCGATGTCCCAGCAGATCGTCTTCCAACTGCTGACCGACACCCTGGAGGCGGCGAAGACACTGAGGACCGACACGGCCTTCCAGGCCGAGGTGACGGCCGCGCTGGCCATGCTCGACCCGGGGATCCGCATCGGGTGCTGGGGACAGCTCCAGGAGTGGAAGGAGGACCTCGACGACCCGGGCGACACCCACCGGCACGTCTCCCACCTGTTCGCACTGCACCCCGGACGGCAGATCGTCGCCGGCACCCCGGAGGCCGAGGCGGCCGGGATCTCGCTCACCGCGCGGGGCGACGGCGGCACCGGCTGGAGCAAGGCGTGGAAGATCAACTTTTGGGCCCGCCTGCTGGACGGTGACCGCGCGCACAGGATGCTCGTCGAACAGCTCGGCGGCTCCACTCTGGACAACCTGTGGGACACCCACCCGCCGTTCCAGATCGACGGCAACTTCGGCGCCGCCTCCGGCATGGCCGAGATGCTGCTGCAGAGCGGACACGGCACGGTCCACGTGCTGCCCGCACTGCCGTCCGCCTGGCCCACCGGTTCGGTGACCGGCCTGCGCGCCCGGGGCGACGTGACCGTGGACGTCTCGTGGCGGGACGGCGACGCCGACAGGGTCACCGTGCACGCCGGGACGTCGGGCCCCCTCAGGGTCCGCGCCGCCATGGTCGGTGGCCGACACCACGTCGAGGACGAGCGCGGCGGGATCGTCACCCCGCGTCGCGACGGTGACGTCATCACCATCGACGCCGAAGCCGGCGGGTCCTACACGATCGTCAAGCTCGCCGTCCCCTGATCGCGGCCGCCGTACGGGCTCCGACTTGACGAGACCCCCTTACCGTAATAGAACACGTTCCAGAAAGAAGAATCGCCGAGCGCCCGCTCAGGCACTCGGTAACTCGGCGTGCCCGGAGCGGAAGGCGGGAGCAGCAAAAAGTCCCGCGATCGCCACGTTCGCGATGGATTCTCGGCGAACGCGTGAGGGTACGCCGCTGACCGCACCCCCAAAATCGCGCCGATATGAACCGTGTCACGAAAACGCCGACCGGTTCGCAGGAGGACCATTGGATATCGATCTGGTCGACCAGGACTTCTACTGGCAGAACGGCGCACCCTACGAACAGCTGGCCTGGCTGCGGGCGAACGCGCCGGTCTACGCGCACCCGGGCGACGCCGAGCGGGGATGGCCGGGCTTCTGGGCGGTCACCAAGCACGCCGACGTGGTGCAGGTCTCCCGCCGCTCCGACCTGTTCTCGTCGAGCAGGAAGCTCGCGCTCTTCAACGAGATCCCCGAGGACCAGAGGGCCCTCCAGCGGCTGATGATGCTCAACCAGGACCCACCGGAGCACACCCGGCGGCGCTCCCTGGTCAACCGGGGCTTCACCCCGCGCATGATGAACGCCCTGGAGGGGCACATCCGCGACATCTGCCACGAGCTGGTGGACGAGGCGAAGGGACGCGGCTCGGTCGACTTCGTCAGGGACATCGCCGCCCCGCTCCCGCTGTACGTGATCTGCGAGCTGCTCGGCGCCCCCGTCGAGGATCGCGACAAGATCTTCAACTGGTCCAACCAGATGATCGGGGCCGAGGACCCCGACTACGCGGCCGATCCCGAAGAGGGCACGAACGCGGCGATGGAGGTCTACGCCTACGCCAACACCCTCGCCGCCGAGCGGCGCGCCCAGCCCCGCGAGGACATCGTCACCAAGCTGATCATGCCCGACGCCGCCGGGGAGACCCTCACCGAGGAGGAGTTCGACCTGTTCGTGCTGCTGCTCGTGGTGGCGGGCAACGAGACCACCCGTAACGCCGCCTCGGGCGGCATGCTCGCCTTCTTCGAGAACCCCGAGCAGTGGCGGCGCCTCGTCGCCGACCGCTCTCTCGCCCGCACCGCCGCCGACGAGATCGTCCGCTGGGTCGCCCCGGTGAACCTCTTCCGCCGTACGGCCACCGCCGACACGACGATCGGCGGGCAGGAGGTGAAGGAGGACGACAAGGTCGTGATCTTCTACAGCTCCGCCAACCGGGACGAGGAGGTGTTCGCCGACCCCGGCGTCTTCGACATCGGCCGCGACCCCAACCCGCACATCGGCTTCGGCGGCGGCGGCGCGCACTTCTGCCTGGGCAACCACCTCGCCAAGCTGGAGCTGCGGGTGCTGTTCGATGTGCTGGCCGAGCGGCTGCCCAACCTGGAGCAGGCGGGCGAGGCCCGCCGCCTGCGGTCCAACTTCATCAACGGCATCAAGGACCTGCCGGTCACCGTCGGCTGAGGTCGGGCGACACCGGACACGACATGGGAGGGCCGCCCTCCCATGTCGGAGGCACCGGAGAATCCGGCTCACACCGGCGGCTCACAGTGGTGCCGTCGGAGCATCCGGCTCGCGGTGGCGCCACTGTGGCGCCACTAAAGAAACCGGGCGAATCTCCCCGCGTCCCATCGAGTCCCCCCGCGTCCTCCCGTGTTTTCCCATGGCCCTCGATGGACCTCGCGGCCCTCGTCCGTGTCTCCCGTGTCTCCCGTGTCTCCCGTGTCTCCCGTGTCTCCCCCTACGCCTCCCCGCCCCGGTCGACGGGTCGCCGGGGTGGCACCACACCCATCGTTTAAACATTCTGTTGAACTTAGATTGTTGACAATAGATTGTGCTTTGGATCATCCTGGTCGCATGCCCGCTCATCACGACGGATCATCCGACCCCTTCACCGCTCCCGACCCCGCCCTGACCCGGACGCACCGCGAGTACGCCTCCCTCTCGCGCATCGCCGAGCGCCACGCGACCGACGAGTCCCAGCGCCTCCGGCAGGTCCACCCCACGGTCCTCGGGGCCCACGAGGCCGTCAGGCTCGTGACGTTCCTGCTGAGCGGCAGCGCCCACCCCGAGGAGGGTGAGCCGGAGGTGGACCACGCCGACATCACCGCCGCCCTCACCCTTCTGCCCAGGGCCCGCGCGGAGATGGACGAGCTTGAGGCCGCGCTTCTCCTCATGGCGCGGGGCCGCGGCCTCACCTGGCAGGAGATCGCGTTCGGCCTCGGCCTCGCCACCCCCCAGGCGGCCAAGCAACGCCACGAACGCCTGGCGGGCCGCACCGCCGCACCGCCGGCCTGAGGGCTGCGCGTCAACCCCCACGCGCCGCTCAGCCGCGACGCGACGGGAGAATCCCCGGCCCTTCAGGCCGGGGAGGAGGTCAAAGCAGTTCCTCGATCAGGTCGGCCGCGCGGACGGTGCCGCCCTCACCCCGGACCTCGTCCCTGAGCTTCGCCAGCCGAGCCGCCACCTCCGGGTCGGAGGTGAGGTCGAGCAGGGCGGCGCGCAACGCCTCCGGGGTGGCGTCCTCGGTGTCGATCCTGCGGCCGACCCCGAGTTCCACGAGCCTGTCGGCGTTGCCGAACTGGTCGACGGCCTGCGGGACGGCGATCATCGGGACGCCGCAGTACAGGCCCTCCTGGCTGCCGCCCATGCCCGCGTGGGTGACGAACGCGTCGGCCCGCTCCAGGATCGAGAGCTGCGAGACCCAGGAGTGCACCTCGACGTTGGCGGGGATCGCGCCGAGTTCCGCCCGGTCCACGAACCTCCCGACCTGCAGGACGACGTGCCAGCCGGGCAGGTCCCCGAAGGCGGCCAGGCAGGAGCGGTAGAAGTCCGGCAGGTTGGTGAAGGCCGACCCCAGGGAGACGAGCAGCACCTTCTCCGCACCCTCGGGCCGGACCCAGGGCTCCTGGTGGGTGCGGGTGGCGAAGCAGGGCCCGGTGAAGGTGATCCTGGCGGGGTCGACCCGGTCGGCGTTGGGCTGCATGATCTTCGGGATGAGCGCGAGCGCCCGCGGCGGACGGCCTCCGAAGTCGTGGGAGTCGGTGTCGCGGATGCCGTTGTCATGCAGCCACTCGTCGAACCGCCGGTAGTGCTCGGCCCCGCCCGGAGCCTTCTTCAGCTCCTCGACCATCGGCGCCATCTCCTCCCGGTAGCCCTCCCAGGCCACGTACGTCGGCGAGAGCTGCATCAGGGGGATGTCCCAGTTCTCCGCGAGCACCCGGGCGGTGTAGCCGCCGATGTCGTAGAGGAACAGGTCGGGCCGGTCGTTCTCGTACGCGGCGCGGAGCTGCGGCAGCATCGAGATCGCGTCGCCGAGGAAGACGTCGAGCTGCGCGACCGTGTCCTCCGGCCACTTGGCGCTGTCTCCCATGGGCAGGGTCGAGGTGTACGGGACGAGTTCGGCCCCGGCGCCGGTGATCACGTCGGCGTAGGAGGGGTCGTTGGCGTAGGTCACCCGGTGCCCTCGCGCCACCAACTCCCTGATCACTTCGATGCTCGGGTTCACGTGGCCCGGCGCGGGGATGCTGACCATCGCGATGTGCGCGCGTCGGGACATGGTTTCTCCTCTGTCGGAATTCGGAATTCTGCCGGGATGCCCTCGGGGGTCCGTCGAGACCTTTTGGCGAGGGGCCGACGGAATCACATGAGTGACGAGACGTCTCGTCTCGCTTATGGCACAGCATTCCCCCTGTCGCGCACACTGTCAATACGAGACGCTACGACTCGTCTACTGAATACCCGGACCGGCTCAGGGCCAGGAGGAGTCCTGGTCGGGGTCGCCGCCCTCGGAGAGCAGCTTCACGTCCGACTCGACCATCATCGCCACGAGCTCCTCGAAGCCGACCGTGGGCTCCCAGCCGAGCTGGACGCGGGCCTTCTTCGGGTCCGCGCACAGCAGGTCGACCTCGGCCGGGCGGTGCAGGGTCTGGTCGGTGACGACGTACCGCTCCCAGTCGAGCCCGGCGGCGGTGAAGGCCGCCTCCACGAGGTCGCGGACGGTCTGGGTGCGACCGGTGCCGATCACGTAGTCCTCCGGCGTGTCCGCCTGGAGCATCAGGTGCATCGCGCGGACGTAGTCTCCGGCGAATCCCCAGTCGCGGCGCGCCTCCATGTTGCCCAGGCGCAGCTCGGAGGCGAGGCCGAGCTTGATCCTGGCCACACCGAGCGACACCTTCCTGGTGACGAACTCGGCCCCCCTGCGCGGGGACTCGTGGTTGAACAGGATCCCCGACACCGCGTACATGCCGTACGACTCGCGGTAGTTCTGCGTCAGGAAGTGCCCGTACGCCTTGGCCACACCGTACGGCGAGCGGGGGTGGAAGGGGGTGATCTCGGTCTGCGGGGTCTCGCGGACCTGGCCGAACATCTCCGAGGAGGACGCCTGGTAGAAGCGGATCTGACCCGATCCCGCCGCCGTACGCGAGGAGGAGATGCCCGAGCAGACCCGGATCGCCTCAAGCATGCGCAGCACACCCATGCCGGTCACCTCGGCGGTGAGCTCGGCCTGCTCCCACGACATGGGGACGAACGAGATCGCGCCCAGGTTGTAGACCTCGTCGGGCTGGACCTTCTCGACGGCGGAGATCAGCGACCCCTGGTCGAGCAGGTCGCCTCGGACGAGCTGGACGTCCTGCAGGAGCTTGCGGAAACGTGGAACTCGGGGGTTGGCCTGCCCGCGGACGAGACCGGAGACCTCGTAGCCCTGACCGAGCAGGCACTCGGCCAGATAGGAACCGTCCTGCCCGGTGATACCGGTGATCAGCGCGCGCCTGGCCAACGCGTCCTCCTCGCTTGCGGGGGCGGCAACCTATGCCGGTTCTTGTGCCGTTTGATGGCGAATGTACCCGCAGAGCATCCGGCAGGCACCATCACCCTGAGACACAACTCACCTAGAACGCGTTACACCGAATCACGCTCGATAAGGCTAACTTCCCAGTTCGCACGCAGTGAAGCGCGATCTAGGGACAATTCCACATCAGGTACAACAGGGCTCGTGAATGGTAGGGTCCGAGGACAAAGGTCATCTTTCACGGTACCTGTCCCCTTTTCGGACAGGTTGAGAAGGGGGTTGCCGTGCCGGGTGCTGAATCACTGCGGGTCGCGCTGCTGTCGTACCGCAGCAAACCGACCTGCGGTGGGCAGGGCGTCTACCTGCGCCATCTCAGTCGCGAGCTGGTCGCCCTCGGGCACAGCGTGGAGGTCTTCTCCGGCCAGCCCTACCCGGAGCTCGACGAGGGCGTCGTCCTCACCAAGATCCCCAGCCTTGACCTGTACCGCGACGAGGACCCCTTTCGCACCCCCGGGCTGAGTGAGTACCGCGACTGGATCGACCTGCTCGAAGTCGGCACCATGTGGACCGCCGGGTTCCCCGAGCCGCTCACCTTCAGCATGCGGGCGTACCGCGAGCTGAAGAAGCGCGTCGGCGACTTCGACGTCGTGCAGGACAACCAGACCCTCGGCTACGGCGTGCTCGGCATCCAGAAGCTGTTCCCCGTGGTCGGCACCATCCACCACCCGATCAGCGTGGACCGGCGCATCGAGATCAAGGCCGCGACGCCGCGCAAGAAGCTCCCGATGCGGCGCTGGTACGGCTTCGTGCGGATGCAGGCCAAGGTCGCGCCCCGGCTCAGCCCGATCCTCACCGTGAGCGAGTCGTCCCTCGCCGACATCCACCGCGACTTCAACGTGCCGCAGAAGAACATGCGGCTCATCCCGCTGGGCGTCGACACCCGCTACTTCCACCCGCGCCCGGAGCTTCCCAAGCGGCCGGGGTCCATCGTCGCGGTCGCCAGCGCCGACTCCCCGATGAAGGGCGTCGCGACGCTGCTGAGGGCCGTGGCGAAGCTCGCCACCGAACGCGACGTCAACCTGACCGTGGTGAGCAGGCCCACCCCCGGCGGCCCGACCGAGAAGCTCGTCGGCGAACTGGCGCTGCACGACCGGGTCAGGTTCGTGCACGGCATCTCCGACGCCGAACTGGGCGAGCTCATCGCCACCTCGGAGATCTCGGTCGTCCCCTCCCTCTACGAGGGCTTCTCGCTGCCCGCCGTCGAGCACATGGCCTGCGGCACCCCGCTCGTCGCGAGCCGCACCGGGGCGCTGCCCGAGGTCGTCGGCGACGCCGCCGTACAGGTGGCCCCCGGCGACCCCGAGGAGCTCGCCGCGGTGCTGCGCCGCCTGCACGACTCCCCCGAGGAGCGTGCCGCGGTCGGCAAGAAGGGCTACGACCGGGTCATGGAGCGCTTCACCTGGAACGTCGTCGCCCAGCGGACCGTGGAGGCCTACCACGAGGCCATCCAGGCCCGCCGGGCGAAGTGAACGACCCCCTGAGACGACCGAAGTGAGCGACACCCTGAAACGACCACCTCTCACAAGGAGCGGCGAGTGCTGACTGTCGACTTCGACCGGTTGCCCGTGGGTCCGGGGACCCGAGTCCTGGACCTGGGCTGTGGCGGCGGACGGCACGCCTTCGAAGTGCTGCGGCGCGGCGCCGACGTGGTGGCCTTCGACATGGACGCCAGGGAGCTGGAGGGCGTGGCGAGCATGTTCTCCGCGATGGACAAGGCCGGGGAGGTGCCGCCGGGCGCGACGGCGGAGACCGTGACCGGCGACGCGCTCGACATGCCGTTCGAGGACGGCGGCTTCGACCGGGTGATCGCCGCGGAGGTGCTGGAGCACATCCCCGACGACATGGCCGCGATGCGCGAGATCTTCCGGGTGCTCAAGCCGGGCGGCCAGGCGGCCGTCACCGTGCCGAGCTTCCTGCCCGAACGCATCTGCTGGGCACTCGACGAGGCGTACCACACCGCTCCCGGCGGGCACGTCCGCATCTACACGCTCGCCGAGCTGAGCGCGAAGCTCAAGTCGACGGGCTTCGTCATCGGCCCGCACCACCACGCCCACGGCCTGCACGCGCCCTACTGGTGGATCAAGTGCGCGGTCGGCGTCGACAACGACGACCATCCGCTCGCCAAGGCGTACCACGAGCTGCTGGTCTGGGACATCATGAAGCGCCCCGCCGCCACCAGGATCGCCGAGGCCGTACTCAACCCGCTCATCGGCAAGAGCGTGGTGCTCTACGTCCGCAAGCCCGCGTGACCTCCGAAGGAGGGGCAGTGAGCGGCTGCATGGAGTGGGAAGAGGTCGTCCGCACCGCCCGGAGCATCGCGGCGGTGCAGGAGGCCGACGGCGGCGTCCCGTGGCCCGAGGGACACGTGGACGCCTGGAACCACATCGAGTGCCTGATGGCGATGAGCGTGGCGGGGCTGACCGGCCCGGTACGCCGCGGGTACGACTGGCTCGTCCGCACCCAGCGGGCCGACGGTTCCTGGCCGATGAAACTCGTCGGCGGCGAGGCCGTCGAGCAGGGTGGGGAGTCCAACCACGCCGCCTACGTCGCGGTCGGCGTCTGGCACGAACTCCTGGTGACCGGGGACGAGGACTTCGCCCGGCGGATGTGGCCGGTCGTCCGGACGGCGCTGGACTTCGTGGTCGGCCTGCAGACCACCCGGGGTGAGATCGTCTGGGAGCGCGCGGCCGACGGCAGGCCCGCCGCGTACGCCCTGCTGACCGGTTGCGCCTCCATCCACCAGGCTCTGCGCTGCGGTGTGCTGCTCGGCGAGCACCTGGGTGACCCGCAGCCCGACTGGGAGCTCGCCGCCGACCAGCTCGGCCACGTGCTGGCCGCCCACCCCGAGGCGTTCGCCGACAAGAGCCGCTTCTCGATGGACTGGTACTACCCGATCCTGGGCGGCGCGGTGCGCGGCCAGGCCGCGGAGACACGGCTCGCCGAGGAGTGGGACACGTTCGTGGAGGCGGGGCTCGGCATCCGCTGCGTCTCCGACCAGCCGTGGGTGACCGGCGCGGAGACGTGCGAGCTGGTGCTCGCCCTCGACGCCCTGGGCGACCGGGGACGGGCGCTGCGGCTCTTCTCCGACATGCAGCACCTGCGGCACGAGGACGGTTCGTACTGGACCGGCTGGCAGTTCGTGAACGGCAAGCACTTCCCGCACGAGCGCTCGGCCTACACCGCGGCCGCGGTCGTGCTCGCCGCCGACGCGCTGGACGGGCACACCCCCGCCTCGGGCATCTTCCGCGACGCGGGCGGGTACGTGACCGACCGTCCCACCGCCGCGTGCGGCTGCAGCCACGCCCGCTCCAGGAGCTGAACCTCCGGCGGTTTCTTTGCACGGAACCAGAAACGCGGTGCTTGAAGGGCTGAATGCGGCTCACTACGTTCGGGTCCGTGACTCGGAGGGGCGGTGGGGTTCGCAGATGCGCGGCGGGATTCCTCGCCCTGGTGTCCGCGACCGCCGGGTGGAGGCTGACCGCCCTGCCGGACACCTCGGCCGTGGAGGCGTCCGCCGCCTTCTCCTTCCACGCGAGACCGCTGAACCCTCCCTCACGGGCCGGTGACCGTCTCCTGCGGCCGGTCGCGCCGGGGTACGCGCGCCTCGGGAGCCCGGCGTCGTCGCTGGGCGCCGGGGTGGCCCTGTTCGACGTGGACGGCGAGGTCGTCGCCGACGACCTGTGCCTGGTCGACCCCCGCCGCGACACGGTGACCGTCAGGCCCGCGCCGGGGACCCCGCGCCGCTACCGGCCGTTCACACTGGTCCCCCCGGAGCGCAGACGGTACGAGGCGCCGACCGGGTGCCTGCCCGCCGATCTCGACCAGGACGGCTGGGAGGACCTGGTCGTCTACTACTGGGGCCGCTCCCCCTCCCTGTTCCTGCGCGTCCCCGGCGAGCCCCCGTCCGGTGCGGCCTTCCGTCACCGTTCGCTCACCGCCGAGCCGGAGATCTGGAACACCAGCGCCGCCACGGCCGGAGACTTCGACGGGGACGGCCGCCTCGACCTCGTCTTCGGCAACTACTTCCCCGACGGGGTCAGGGTGCTGGGCGGCGACCAAGGCGACAGCGGCGACCACGACGACCGTGACGACAGCGGCGACAGCGGCGACACAGTGATGCCCGACTCGCCGTCCGCCGCGGCCAACGGGGGCGGCGGACGGCTCTACCGGGCGACGGGACCCGCGCTGTTCACCGAGGAGAAGGGGGTGTTCGACGAGGTCGCGGGCGAGGGCCGGGGCTGGACCCTCGCACTGGGCACCCAGGACCTGGACGGCGACGGACGGCCCGAACTGTACGTGGCCAACGACTTCGGCCCCGACCACCTGCTGGTCAACGAGTCGGCGCCCGGCAGGGTCCGGTTCACCGAGGCGAGCGGCACCCGGCATCTGGCGACTCCCTCCTCGCGGGTCCTCGGCCGCGACTCGTTCAGGGGGATGGGGGTCGCCTTCACCGACCTCAACGCCGACGGCAGGCCGGACATCCTGGTGAGCAACCTCAGCGGGGACCCCGCGCCGCGCGAGGGCGACTTCGCCTTCGTGTCACGGCGAGGAGGGCTGCACGAGGGGCACGCGCCGTACGACGACCTCGGCGAGGAGCTGGGGCTGAGCCGCAGCGGCTGGTCCTGGGACGTCAAGGCCGCGGATTTCGACAACGACGGCATCGACGAGATCATGCACGCGACCGGGTTCGTCAGGGGTGAGGCCGACCGGTGGGCGCGGCTGCGGGAGGCGGAGTCGGCCAACGACCTGTTCCTCTCCCGTCCCTCGCTGTGGCCGGATCTGAAGGTCGGCGACGACCTGTCGGGTCGCGAGACCAACACCTTCTTCACCAGGGGGCCGGACGGCCGCTACGTGGACGTGGCGCGGCGAGCCGGGGTCGACGGCGCCGGCGGGGACAGGGACGGCGGGGACGGCGGGGGTGCGGTCAGCCGGGCCTTCGCCGTGGGCGACGTCGACGACGACGGGCGGCTGGACTTCGCGGTCGCCAACCAGTGGTCCGCGTCGGTGCTCTACAGCAACCACGGGCCGACGGCCCCGTTCGTGGGCCTGCGGCTCCGCCTCCCCGCCGGTGCCTGCGGCGCGGCCGGAGCGGCCCACCCCGGACCGACGCGGCCCGCCATCGGTGCCGTCGCCGCGGTGCGCCTGCCCGGCGGGATCACGCGGAGCAGGCAGCTCTACCCCGCCAACGGCCACAACGGCGTCTCCGCACCCGAACTGCTCTTCGGCCTGGGCGACGACCTGCCGAACCCCACCGCCCCCGTCGAGATCTCCTGGAGAAACGCCTGCGGCGGCACGCGTACCGCGTCGGTGTCCCTGGAGCCCGGCTGGCATCAAATCCTGCTCGCCGGCGACCGTGCCTCGGAGATCCGGCGGCCGTGAACGCCGACCGGAGGCGAGAGACGGCGTTCCGGCGGCTGGCGGGGTCCCTCACCCTGATCACCGTGCTCGGACACACCGTGCTCGGGTTCGAACAGTCCTGCCTGGCACCGGTGGCCGGCGTGCTCACCGGCGTGACCGCCGAACTCGCGCTGGAGACCGTGGAGGCGTGGTCGCGGCGACGCCGGCCCCGCTATCTCGGGGTGCCCCGCGCCCGGGTCGTCGGCTTCCTCCTGCCGTCCTACGTGTGCGGCCTGCTCTGCGCGATGCTGCTGTACGGCAACGGGCACCTGATGCCGATCGCGCTCGCCGTCCTCATCGGCGTCGGCGGCACGTACGTCTTCCGCATGAAAGCACCGGAGACCTTGGAGCAGGGGCGAAGGGCCGAGGACGCGCCGGGGAGCCCGTTCCTGAACCCGGCCGCCTTCGGGATCGTCGCCGTGCTGCTGCTGTTCCCGTGGGTCGGCCTCGCTCCGGCGTACCAGTTCACCGCGTGGGTCTCGGGGCCGTTCGACCTGATCGTGCCGCTCACCGTACTCGTCTGGGGCACGGTGATGAACGCCAGGCTCGCGGGTAGGCTGCCGCTGCTCATGGGCTGGACGGGCGGGTTCGCCCTGCAGGCGCTCGTCAGGGGCGCGCTGACCGACGTGTCGACGGTGAGCGCGCTGCTGCCGATGACCGGGACGGCCTTCGCCCTCTACGCCGGATACGTGATCGTCGAACCGGGCACCTCCCCCGCCAGGCCACGTGAGCAGGTCGTGTTCGGTCTCGCCACGGCGACGGTCTACGGGCTGCTGGTCCACCTTTCTGTCGTCTTCGGGCTGTTCTTCGCCCTGGTGATCGTCGGCGCGGGCCGGGGTCTGCACGCGGCGCTTCCGCCCCACCTCCGCCGCACGCTCGCGGCACACCTCCACGCGACGCTTTCCGTCAGCCGATGCCGGATCCGACCCGTTCGAGCACCCGCAGCGAGCCCTCCTGCCGGACCTCCTTGAACGCGCCGGAGGCGAGGGCCCGCTGGTGGACGCGGTACGGAGCCTGCCCGCCCTGGGCCGGGTCGGGGTAGATGTCGTGGAAGACCAGGGCGCCGCCCGGCATGACGTGCGGGGCCCACCCCTCGTAGTCCTTGGTCACCGGATCCTCGGAGTGGCCGCCGTCGATGAAGAGCATCGCGAGCGGTGTGTTCCACAGCGCGGCGACGCGCTCGGAGCTGCCGACGATCGCGACGACCTCGTCCTCCAGCCCCGCGGAGGCGATGGTGGTGCGGAAGGTGGGCAGCGAGTCCATCTTGCCGAAGCGGAGGTCCATCAGCGTGGGGTCGTGGTGGGCCCAGCCCGGCTGGATCTCCTCGGAGCCCCGGTGGTGGTCCACGGTGAAGACGACGGACCCCGCCTGCCGCGCCCCCGCCCCGAGGTAGACGGCGGACTTCCCGCAGTAACTGCCGATCTCGCAGATCGGGCCCCGTGGGCCGTACTCGGCGGCGGTCTCGAACAGCGCGATTCCTTCCTCGGGTGGCATGAAACCCTTGGCGCGCTGGGCGACGTACAGCAGGTCGGCCGGCATGGTGGCGATGCTCATCGCAGCAGACTACCGAGACCGAACAACATTCCGACTCCCCTTGCCCGACCTTGTGGAACGTGTTCTACTTTGCACCGTGAACCAGCGCGCCCGCATCGTGATGACCGACGACGAGGTGACGGCCTTCATCGCCGAGTCTCGGAAGCTGCAACTCGGCACGATCAACCCCGACGGAACACCACACATGGTGACCATGTTCTACGGGCTGACCGAGGGCAGGATCTCGTTCTGGACCTACGGCAAGGCGCAGAAGACGCTCAACATCCAGCGCGACGCCCGGGTGAGCTGCCTGATCGAGGCCGGAGACGAATACTCCGACCTGCGCGGTGTCCTCGTCTACGGGGTGGCGCGCAGGATCGACGACCTCGACGGCGTCCTCGGCATCGGCATGGACGTGACCAGACGGATGGCCGGGATGCCCGACGCGGAGGAGTCACTCACCGAGTACGTGGCCCACACCGGCCGTAAAAGGGTCGCCTTCGTGGTCGAGCCGAGTCGAGTGATCTCCTGGGATCACCGTAAGCTCGCCATTCCCGGTTAGGAGGCCCATATGAAAATCAAAGTCGACTATCTGGTCTGCGAGGCCAATGCGATCTGCACGGGACTCGCCCCGGAGGTCTTCGAGCTCGACGACGACGACCAGCTGCACGTGCTGCTGCCTGAGCCGCCGCCGGAGATGCTGGACCGCGTCCGGCACGCGGTCCGGTCCTGCCCCAAAGCCGCACTCTCCCTTGAGGAGAACTAGGAGGACCCCCCATGCGTGGTGCGCTTCTACATGCCGTCGGCGACGACAAGCTCGACATCCGCGACGACCTCACCCTCGCGCCGATGGGCCCGACGGATGTCCGTGTCAAGATCAGGGCCACCGGCGTCTGCCATTCGGACCTGTCGGTGATCAGCGGCGTGCTGCCCATGCCGTTGCCGGTCGTCCCCGGCCACGAGGGGGCGGGAGAGGTCGTCGAGGTCGGTGACCACGTGACCTCGGTACAACCCGGCGACCACGTCATCGTCAACTGGACCCCGGCCTGCGGCAGCTGCGCGAACTGCCTGGTGAACCAGCCTTTCCTGTGCATGACGTACGTGATGGACAGCTTCGTCAACGCCCGTTTCCGCTACGGCGGCGACACCCCGGCGTTCGGCATGGCCGGGTGCGGCACCTGGTCCGAGGAGATCGTCGTACCCTGGCAGGGGGCGATCAAGGTCGATTCCGACGTGCCGTTCGAGGCCGCGGCCCTCATCGGCTGCGGGATCACCACCGGCGTCGGCGCGGCGCTGAACACGGCCAAGGTGAGGGCGGGCTCGACCGTCGCCGTGGTCGGCGCGGGCGGTATCGGCCTGTCGGTGATCCAGGGCGCCCGCATCTCCGGCGCCACCACGATCCTCGCGATCGACCCCCTGGAGTCCAAGCACGCCCTCGCCAAGAAGGTCGGCGCGACCCACGCCATCACCCCCGACCAGCTCATGGACGCGGTCGGCACGCTCACCGGCGGGGCCGGGTTCGACTACGGCTTCGAGGCCGTCGGCAAGTCCGCCGCCATCATGACGGCCTGGCAGGCGACCCGCCGGGGTGGTGACACGATCGTGGTGGGCGCGGGCGCGATGGACGACAACGTCCCGTTGAGCGCCTTCAACCTATTGTTCGAGGGCAAGAACATTCTCAGCTCGCTGTACGGCGGCTCGGACGTCCGGCGCGACTTCCCGTTCTTCGCCGGGCTCTACAAGGCGGGCAAGCTCGACCTGGAGAGCATGATCAGCTCCCGTATCAAGCTGGCCGACCTGAACGACGCCGTGGCGGCGCTCAGGGGCGGTGAGGTCCTGCGCCAGATCGTCGTCCTGGACTGAGAGCCGTCGTCGTCGGCCGCGTGGCGGGCGTGCGAACTCGGTTCGCGCGCCCGCCACGCGGGTGACGGGGCCCGCTCACCGGGTGTGCACCCGGTGGGTGGCGGGCTCCGTCACACCTCCTCGATCGCCGTCATCCGGCTCTGGTCGTCGGCGCTGCGTTCGACCGCGGCCAGCACGCGCTGGACGTTCAACCCGTCGTCGAACGACGGAGCCGGAGCGACACCGGAGGT
>NZ_JBEPDA010000047.1:0-29412 GCF_040299985.1 Streptosporangium sp. NPDC000563
TCACCGCCGGACAATCTTTCACGTAGGGCCCTCACCGTTGGTGGGGGCCTTTCGTGCTTTCCAGGGCCTTTTTCAAGCGATGTCCGGTGATGCCCAGCGGGGTCCCGAGGTCGGTCCAGCGGCGCTCAAGCGGTGTTCCGAGCCTCCAGACGTCGAAGGCCGGGGCTCCGAGCCTCCACGTTCCAGGCCGGCAGGGGCAGGGAGGAGCTCTCGGGCCTCCGTGAGCCATGGAGAAGCCGTTCTCGCTTCACGGACGTCATGTTTCCAACGTTCCCACGGCGCTCACGGGGTGATGGTCACCGGGCCGGCCTGGGCGCGGCGAAACCTTCGACGCACGTCCCTAGACGTGGAGCTCGCCGGAAAGAACGGTCACCGCGTTTCCCGCGAGTTCGACCCGCTCTCCTCGTACGGTCGTGCGGACCACACCTCCACGCTCTGACAGTTGGGCCCCCACCAGACTGTCGGAACCGAGCTTGGCCGACCAGTACGGCGCGAGGGCGCAGTGGGCGGACCCCGTCACCGGGTCCTCGGGAACTCCGGCCGTGGGAGCGAAGAACCGGGACACGTAGTCGGCGCCCGGCCGCGAGGCCCGAGCCGTCACGATGACTCCACGCGCGTCGACGGCCTCCAGGGCCCGGAAGTCAGGGGCGGTGGCGAGCACGGCCTCCTCGGACTCGACCTCGACGAGGTAATCCCAAACATTTTTTCCTGTCCAAACAGGTTTAAGTCCCAGCGCATCGATCAGTCCCTCTGGAGGAGGTGTCGCTTGGAGTACCTTTGCCGGGAAATCCATGTGGATTAAACCGGATTTATCCCTGGTCACGGACAGGATTCCGCTCTTCGTTGAGAATTCGAGGGTTTCTGGGACCGTTCCCGTGGAATACAGCACATGCGCCACGGCCAGGGTCGCATGCCCACACAGGGAGACCTCGGTCACCGGCGTGAACCACCGGAGCCGGTACGGTCCGCCGTCCTCGGCTCCAAGCAGGAAGGCTGTCTCGGAGTGTCTCATCTCCGCCGCTACGGACTGCATCCAGGCGTCAGGAACCGGATCGCTGAGTATGCAGACCCCCGCGGGGTTACCCTTGAAAAATTCATCGGTAAACGAATCGACCGTGTAGATGAGCATGACGCGATGCTAGCGGCGCTGGAGATATCGGTTGAAGTTGGGCCAGGAGATCGGGCAAAGTCGGAGATCAGACCAGTGCGGTAGTCGTACAAAATGGAAATAAGCACTGGGCGTGTCGCGTGGCGAACTTCATGTCGTCGGTTACCGTCCAAGGTGTAGGGACAGGCCGGACACGGCGTGGTCCTGGCGAAAGGACGAGCCGATGGGGGCAGTGCGCAAGGTGGCGAGCTACCTTGGCCTGAGCGGGGCCGAGCACTATGACGAGTCCTACGACTACGGGGACGAGATCGAGGGCGAAGAGGAAGACTGGCAGTCTGCCTCGGAGCGCGCGGCCAAACGCTGGCGTGCGATGAACGAGCCCTCGCGGATCGTGATGCTGACACCGATGAAGTACAACGACGCACCGGTCATCGGGCAGCACTTCCGCGAAGGTCAGACCGTCATCATGGACGTGAGCGGGATGAGCACCGCCGAGGCCACCCGCATGGTCGACTTCGTCGCCGGGCTGGCATACGGCTGCGAGGGGCGCATCGAGCGGATCGCGGAGAAGGTCTTCCTGCTGGCTCCCGCCGAGGTGGAGATCACCAACGGCTGACATCGAGGCTGCCGCCCGCATGTCGCGGGCGGTCAGCCCGCTCGGGGCCCCCTGCGGAGCAGGCGGATGAGTTCGGCCAGGTCCGAGGTCGCCGTCTTGATCCGGCCCTCCGACTCGTGGGCGTACTCATGCAGTGCCCACACCGCGCCCTGGGCGAGTTCTCTGAGCTCGGAGAGCCGCGTGACGACGTACTCCGCGTCGGCTCGCTCACGCTGCCGCCTACGCCACAGCCTGTAGGCGCCTCCGGCGGCCGGCAGGAGTGCGAGCGGCGCGAGAGGGAGGACGGGGAGGACGAGCGCGACCACCAGGATCACCGGGGCGAGGGCGAGCAGCGCGTAGGCGGCCCAGGGGCGGCCGCGGGTCGGAGCGCCCTCGGTGGTGATCCGCTCCTCGGCGGCACCCAGCGACTCGGGATCCGGGCCCTCGGGCCTGAGCGTCACACGGTGGCCGAGGATCGGTATGGTGACCGACTCGGGGGCCTCGGCGCGGGTGGCCTCGGCGAGGCTCTCACCCGCCGCCCGCACGATGGGCGCGGCCACGTGCAGCGCGATCGCGGCCAGATAGGGGTGGGAGCCGGGGCGCAGGTCGCCGAGCAGATGGTCGGTGAGCGACTTCATCGGCCGTTCGGGGCCGCCCGCACCGGCCAGCCGGCGGAGCACGGTCAGCGGCTCGTCCTGGCTCCACACGACGGACGCCTCGCCCGAACGGTCCGTCTGCGCGGCGGTGATGAACGCGAGATCACCCAGGTCACGGTTCGCTCCCCCCGCCCGGCCGGATGCCTCGTCGGCGGTGTCACCATCAGGCCGGGCCGCGGAGCCGCTCGTGGGACCGCTCACGGAATTCGTCTTCTCGGCGACGACGCCGCCATCGCCTCCCCTGCTTTCGCGGGCCGAGGTGATCTCGGCGCAGCGGTCGAGCAGGTGGGTGAGCCGGGCGGCGGCGTGTACGGGGTCGGCCAGCTCGGGAAGCCTGGCGAGCTCCTCGAAATCGGCCAGAGCCGGTGACACGGCCGCGGAGGGCTCGTCGGGGATGAGCGCGCGCAGCCACCGGTCGGGCTCGGAAGCGGGGGAGGCGGTCATCGCGTCGAGCTTGCGGAGCACGAAGATCTTGCCCGCCGGGCCGTACGCCCCCCGGGCGGCGGCGAGCCAGAGCGCCCGCTGGCCGTGGGTCACCGGGCGCTCCAGGGAGAGTTCCCCGAAGGCGGTGCCGAGCCATGAGGCGTGGATGCGGTCGCCCTGGCCGGCTACGGCGAGCGCGAGGCAGAGGAAAAGGGCGGTCCGCTGCTCGTCGCGTTGCGCGGCGCGGGCGAGGGGTTCGAGCGACTCCTCGCCACGCGTGATCAGCACGAGCGCTTCGACGGCCGGGGTGAGCCAGTGATCGGAGTCGGCGTCGAAGTCCACCGGCATCCCGATGGGCACGATGCCGGTGGCCAGATCGGTGAGGAGCGAGTCGATGCTTGAACCCGTTCTCAACCCGGTGCCGGGGGGCGCGGTGTCCGTGTTCGGATCCGCGGCCAGGTCGGTGCCGGCGTTCGCGGTGTCCGTGCCCAGGTCCGCGGTGAGGTCGCTGCCGGGGTTCGCGGTGTCCGTGCTCAGGTTCGCGGTCAGGTCCGTGCTCAAGGCAGAGAGCTCCTCGAAGTTGTGACCGATGACCGCGCCAGCGTATTGCGCTTCGGACATCCCCGCAGGGAGGCGCGCCGAACATGACTTTGCCAGATGATCGCCTTCACTTTCTCAATAAAGACGATCATCTGGTGGACAGGTTACATGCGCTCGGGCACCGGGACGCCAAGAAGGCTCAGGCCGGTCTCCAAGACCTTCAGGGTCAGCGCGCACAGGGCGAGCCGTGAGGTGCGGACGGCGGGCTCGACGTCGTCCTTCAGCACCGGGCAGTTCTCGAAGAACGTGGTGAAGGCGCTCGCGGTGTCGAAGAGGTAGGAGGCCATCTTGTGCGGTGCCGAGTTCTCCGCCATCTCCTCGACGACCGAGCCGAACCCGAGGAGCTGCAGCGCCAGGGCGCGCTCGGCAGGGTGGCCGAGCACGATGGGGCCGGTCGTCTCGGCAGGGTCCACCCCGCCCTTGCGGAAGATCGAGCGGATGCGGGCCTGGGCGTACTGCAGGTAGGGGCCGGTGTTGCCGGTGAGGGCGAGCATCCGGTCGAAGTCGAAGACGTACTCGCTGTCGTGGCTGACCGACAGGTCGGCGTACTTGACCGCGCCCATGCCGACATCGTGCGCGATCCTCGTGCGCTCGGCGTCGGTGTAGTCGCTGTCCCTGAGCACCTCGGCGGCCCTGGTCTCGGCCTCGTCGAGCAGCTCCACGAGCTTGATGGACTTGCCGCTCCTGGTCTTGAACATCTTGCCGTCGGAGCCCAGCACGCTGCCGATCTGGATGTGCTCGGCCCTGACGTGGTCGGGCAGCCAGCCCGCCATCCTGGCCGAGTCGAACACCAGCGACATGTGCAGCGACTGGGTCGCGCCGATCACGTAGAGGATGCGGTCGGCCTTGAGGTCCTGGACCCGGTAGCGGATCGTGGCCATGTCGGTGGTGCCGTAGCCGTACCCACCGTCGCTCTTGCGGATCATCAGGGGCAGCGGCTGGCCCTCGCGGCCGGTATAACCGGGTGGGAAGACGCAGAGCGCGCCGTCGCTGAGGACGGCGACGCCGCGCTCCTGCAGCTCGTCGCAGACCTGGGCGAGCACGTGCTTGTACATGCTCTCGCCGGCGATGTCGTCGTCGGTCAGCGTCACCCCGAGCTGGACGTAGACCTTGTTGAAGTAACGCAGCGTGGCGTCCATGAAGATGCGCCACAGGCGCATCGTCTCGGGCTCCTCGGCCTGCAGGGTGACGACCCGCGCGCGGGCGCGCGCGTTGAACTCGGGGTCGGTGTCGAACTTCAGGCGGGCCGCCTGGTAGTAGGCGTTGCCCTCTCCGGCCTCCAGCTGGGCGACGGCGGCCTCCTCGCCGATGTCGAGGAGGTGCTCGATGAGCATGCCGAACGGCGTTCCCCAGTCGCCGAGGTGGTTCTGCCGGATGACCTTGTTGCCCAGGTGCTCGTGGACCCGGGCGAGCGCGTCACCCACGATCGTCGTGCGCAGGTGGCCGACGTGCATCTCCTTGGCCGCGTTGGGCGCGGAGTAGTCGATCACGATGGTCTGCGGAGAGCCGGACAGACCCACTCCGACGCGAGGGTCGGCGAGGATCTCCGAGGCCCGCGCCGCGATCCATTCGTCGGAGAGGGTGAGGTTGAGGAAGCCGGGGCCGCTCACCTCGACGCTGCCGGGGAACGGGTCGTCCTGGGCATCTCCCGCCCGGCCGGTGAGGTGCTCGGCGATCTCCTGGGCGACCTCCCGCGGGGCCCTTCGCAGTCGCTTGCTCAGGCTCATCGCCACGTTCGCCTGGTAGTCGGCGAACTGCGAGGGGCGGATCAGCGGGTCTGCTTCGGAGTATTCCGCACCGAAGGCGGCGGCCAGTGCCTGCTGGACGCGCTCGGTCAGTGCGAGCTGCGGGTCGGTCATGTCCCAAGGGTATCGGCTGGCCGGTCCTGAACCGATTGGATATCACCCTGGATCGGCGCGCTTCGACGGGATCGCGTGATCATGAAGACGCCCGTCAGCACGGCCCCGGCGGCGACGCCGAGTCCGGCCGCGGTGAGACCGGCGGCGGGGCTCGCGACGGTGAGCGCGAAGAACTCGCGGACGAACGGGATGGCGAGGGCGAGGGCGAACATCCCGGCCATGGAGGCCACGAGCGCGACCCGCCACCACACGTACGGGCGGGCGACCAGGGCCAGCACCCACCAGGCGGCCACGAACAGCGTGATCACCGCCGAGGTGCGGCTCTCCTCCAGGGTGGCGGACCCGCTCTGGGCGATCCAGTACGACAGGTAGACGGCGGTGGCGCAGACGATCCCGGCGGGGACCGCCAGGCGCAGGACACGGGGTACGAAGCCGCTTCTGGCGCGCTCGTTGCTCGGTGCGAGCGCGAGGAAGAAGGCGGGGATGCCGATCGTCAGCGCGTTGATGAGCGTGGAGTGCCGGGGAGCGAACGGGAACGCGAGCCCGATGACCCCGGTGAGCAGGGAGAGCACGATCGCGTAGAAGGTCTTGGTCAGGAAGAGCCCGGAGACCCGCTCGATGTTGGCCAGCACCCGGCGGCCCTCGCCCACCACGGAGGGGAGACCGGCGAAGCCGTCGTCCATCAGCACGATCTGGGCGACCGCCCGGGTGGCGCCGCTGCCGGAGCCCATCGCCACGCCGAGGTCGGCGTCCTTGAGCGCGAGCACGTCGTTCACGCCGTCGCCGGTCATCGCGACCGTGTGCCCGCGCGACTGGAGCGCGCCGACGAACAGCCGCTTCTGGTGCGGGCTGACCCTGCCGAAGACGGTGTGGGTCTCCATGATCTCGGCGAGCTTCTCGGGGTCGTCGTCCGGCAGGGTGCGGGCGTCCACCGCGCGCTCCCCACCGGGAATGCCCAGAGAGGTGACGATCGCCGACACCGACTCGGGGTTGTCGCCGGAGATGACCTTGAGGGTGACGCGCTGCTCGGCGAAGTAGGCGAGGGTCTCGGCCGCGTCGGGGCGGATCCGCTGCTTGAGCACGACGACGGCCGCGGCCTCGACGGCGCCGAGGTCGTCGGGGTCGCGCAGCGAGGCGACCCGGCACAGGGCGAGCACCCGCAGGCCGGTGGCGGCGAGCGCCCCCGCCTCCTCGTACGCCGGGCTGCCGGGCGGCAGGAGGACGTCGGGAGCGCCCAGGACCCAGCCGCCGTGGCCGTCGAACTCGGCTCCGCTCCACTTGCGGGCCGAGGAGAAGGGGACCTTGGTGAGGGCGGTCCAGCCGGGGGAGTCGGGGTATCGGGCCTGGACGGCGAGGGCGGTGGGGTTGGGGTGAGGATCGATGTTGGCCAGCGCGGCGAGTGCCTCGTGCACGGGCAGGTCGTCGCGGAGCGGGCGGATCTCGTCGAGTTCCATCCCGCCCGAGGTGAGGGTGCCGGTCTTGTCGAGGCAGAGCGTGTCGACCCGGGCCAGGATCTCGATCGCGGGCAGTTCCTGGACCAGGCAGCGGCGCCTGCCCAGCCGGATCACGCCGACGGCGAAGGCGATGCTGGTCATCAGGACCAGACCCTCGGGGATCATGGTGACGATACCCGCGACCGTGCCGGTGACGGCCTCGCCGACACTCGTCTGCCTGCTCACCTGGCTCCAGGTGAGCAGGGCGCCGATCGGGATGACGAGCCAGGTGACGTACTTGATGAATCGCGTCACGCCTTCGCGCAGCTCCGAGTGGGAGAGGCTGAACGCGCTGGCCTCCTCGGCGAGTCTGGCCGCGTAGGCGTCGCGGCCGACTCTGGTCGCGACGTAGGCGCCTCTCCCGGCGACCACGAAACTGCCGGAGAGGACCTCGTCGCCGGGGTCGCCGGGGTCGCCGGGACGCTTGTGCACCGGGTCGGCCTCGCCGGTCAGCAGTGACTCGTCGACCTCCAGCCCGTCGGCGTCCACCACCTCGCCGTCGACGAGCACCTGGTCGCCGGGGCGGAGCAGGACGAGGTCGCCGAGTACGACCCGCTGGGGCGGGATGTCGGTGTCGACGCCGTCCCTGCGGACCTTGACCGGGGACTCGTTGACGATGGCGAGCCGGTCGAGGGTGCGTTTGGCGCGGAGCTCCTGGATGATGCCGATGCCCGCGTTGGCCACGATCACCAGTCCGAAGAGGCCGTCCTGCCACTCTCCGAAGATCATGATCAGCACCCAGAGTGCCCCGATCACCCCGTTGAAAAGGGTGAGGACGTTGGATCTGAGGATCGCCGAGACGGACCTGCTCGACCGGCGCCTGACGTCGTTGACCTGCCCCGCGGCCACCCGCTCGGCGACCTCGGCCGAGGTCAGTCCCCGCTCCGCCACCTGCTCCACGCAGTCCCCCCGCCCGATCGACTGGGACTCAGGGTACGCGGGGCCGGAAAATTCGGTGGAAGGTGTGTGCAGATATATCTGAAATATCACCCCAGGTAGGCGGCTCGTGCGCGGGTGTCACCGGAGGTGGTGTCATGTCTGGGGGTCACCGGAGACGGTGCCCTGGGTGGGGGTCACCGGAGACGGAATCACGCGCGGGTGTCCCCACAGGCGGTGCGGGCGGGAGGCCGAGGCGAGGCGCTCGCCGATGCGGTTGACCACGCCCTCCCGGGCCAGCGTGGCCGCGAGCACGCAGGCCGCGCTCACTCCCTTCGCCTGCGAGGCGCCGTGCGCGATGACCACGGTGCCGTTCAGACCGAGAAGCACGGCCCCGCCGTGGACCTCGGGGTCGAGCCGCCGGTAGAGCTCCCTGATGCGCCTCCTCTGCAACAGGCCGCCCACCCTGGCCGTCCGGCTCTCGTTGATCGTCTCGCGGAGCTCCGAGAAGGCGTAGCGGACGCTGCCCTCCATGGTCTTGAGCGCCACGTTGCCGGTGAAGCCGTCGGTGACGATGACGTTCACGGTGCCGGTGAGCAGGTCGTGCCCCTCGATGTTGCCCGCGAAGTCGAGGCCGGGGGCCGCCGACAGCAGTTCGTGGGCTCGCTTGACGAGCTTGTTGCCCTTCTCCGGCTCGCTGCCGATGGTGAGCAGGCCGACCCTGGGACTCTCGATGCCCAGGGCGGTTTCCGCGTAGGCGGCGCCGAGGTGGGCGAACTGCACCAGCATCTCCGGCTTGACCTCGGCGTTCGCCCCGGCGTCCAGCAGGACGGTCGGGGTGGGCCTGGTCGGCAGGGCGACGGCGATGGCGGGTCTGAGCACCCCCGGCTGGCCGCGTAACCGGAGCTTTCCCGTCGCCACGATCCCGGCGGTGGAGCCCGCGGAGACCACGGCGCAGGCGTCGCCTCGCCGTACGAGGTGGCAGGCGACGGCGATGCTGGAGCGCGGGCGGCGCAGGCTGGCGAGGGCGCCCTCGTCCATGGCGAGGGCCTCCTCGGCCCGGACGATCGGGATCTCGGTGGTCGCGTCGTGCTGGGAGAGCGCCTCGGCGAGGGGGCGGGGAGCGCCGACGAGCACGATGGAGATCCCGTGCTCTCGTACCGCCCGCACGGCTCCCGCCACGATCTCGTCGGGGGCGTTGTCGCCGCCCATCGCGTCCAGGGCGATGGGCATGACGCCGGGAGCAAGGGTCTCAGGCAAGCGGTCACCTCGTGCGGGATGGTTTGTCCGCATCGTAGGCGGGCTCAGGACCTGGTCGGTCCGTCGGGTCGATCAGGGAGTGCCGGGGAGATTCCAGTCGCTTCTCTCCCGCGAGACGATGATCTTTCCGAAGGCGGCCCGGCCGACGACCCTGATGACCGGTCCGTCTCCGTCGCCCGTGCCACCGGAGACGGCGCGTTTGGCGAACAGGGCGTCGACCTCGTCGATGACGTGGGCGTTGCGGGGGACCCTGACGATCAGCTTGCCGCAGTAGGAGTTGACCTCAAGGGTGATCTCCCTGCCGGGGAGAACCGCCTCGGACAGGTCGACGATCAGCGCGCCGAAGGTGGCGCTCAGCGCGGTGTGCCGTCCGGCGATCCAGCGTCCGCCGCGCACGACCTTGCTGAAGACGGCGGCGACCTCCTGCCGCTCGACGGTGGCCACGCGGGTGGGAGCGGCGGCGTCGGGCAGGTCGCGGGTGAGGGGGGCGAGGTCGTCCATCGTGACGGCGGCGTAGGTGGCTTCCAGGCGGTCGGCGTGCTCGACGCTGGTCAGGCGGCCGGCGGCGAATGCCTCGCTCAGCACCGCGGCCGCATGGTCGCGGTCGGCGTCCGAGGCGCGCAGAACGGGGTCGTAGGACGTCATGACTGCGAGTGTACGGCTATTCAAGATATATCGCGATGCCCATCGTGGACAGAAGAAATTGCCGAGATATGGAACCGACCGTAGGTCGGTTTACGTCGTGTATGTAACGTGCACGTGACGCGCGAAAGGCTGGCAGGGTTTACAGCGACAGCGACAAAAATCTCGGCAAAGGACTGGTGATCTTGAACGAAGGTGCCAAGCGTGGGTTCCGTGCCTACACCGTGAAACATCTCGACGACCTGCTGCGCAGAGGCGGTCTGGGCGACGCCGAGCGGCTCCGGATCAGAGCGGTGGCCACGGTGCTGCCCTTCCGGACCAACGCCTACGTGGTGGATCAGCTCATCGACTGGTCCGCCATCCCCGAGGATCCCATCTATCGGCTGGTCTTCCCCCAGGAGGACATGCTGCCCGAGGTGGACGTCACCACGCTGGCGGGTCTCCTGGAGGCAGGGGCGGGGAACGCGGAGATCCAGGCGGCCGCGAACAGGGTGAGGGCGGGGCTCAACCCGCACCCCGCCGGACAGCTCGACCTCAACGTCCCGCGCGTCGCCGGGGAGGCGGTGCCCGGCATGCAGCACAAATACCCTGAGACGGTGCTCTTCTTCCCCAAGCAGGGGCAGACGTGCCACGCCTACTGCACCTACTGCTTCCGGTGGGCCCAGTTCATCGGGGAGCCCGACCTGAAGTTCGCCTCCGACGACGTCGACGCCCTCCTCCGCTACCTCAAGGACCACCCCGAGGTGACCAGCGTGCTGTTCACCGGCGGGGATCCCATGATCATGGGTGAGCCGGTGCTCCGCCGCTATCTGGAGCCGTTACTCGACGTCGAGCAGCTCGAATCCATCCGGATCGGGACCAAGTCACTGGCCTACTGGCCGCAGCGGTTCGTCTCCGACCCCGACAGCGACGACACGCTCCGCCTGTTCGCCTCCGTGGTCGAGGCGGGCAAGAACCTCGCCTTCATGGCGCACTTCTCGCACCCCAGGGAGCTGGAACTCCCGATCGTCGAGGCCGCCGTCGCGAGGATCACCGCCACCGGCGCGGTCGTCAGGACGCAGGCGCCGCTGATCCGGTCGATCAACGACACTCCAGAAACCTGGGCGTCCATGTGGCGCAGGCAGCTCACCATGGGCATGGTCCCGTACTACATGTTCGTCGAGCGCGACACCGGACCGCAGGACTACTTCGCGGTGCCGCTCGCGAGGGCTTACGAGATCTTCAGGGACGCCTACGCGAGCGTTTCCGGGCTGTGCCGCACCGTGCGGGGCCCGTCGATGTCCGCCACGCCGGGCAAGGTCTGCCTGGACGGCGTCGCCGAGGTCGCCGGGCAGAAGGTCTTCGTGCTCCACCTCATCCAGGCGCGCGATCCCGAGCTGGTCGGGCGCCCCTTCTTCGCGAGGTACGACCCGAACGCGGTCTGGCTCACCGACCTGCGCCCGGCCTTCGCCGACCGCTTCCCCTTCGAGCTCGCCACCGCCACCCCCCAGCGGCTCTCGGCCTGACCCGCTCTCCGCGGGCCTTCCTCTCGGCGGACCGCCGTCCACCTGCCTCCTGGTGGGCTCCGTGGTGGCCTCGCGGGGCTTGGTCGGCATCGGCGAAGGGTCATGAGTCGAAGGGCTGTGAGCCGAAGGCCCATGAGGCGACGGGGAGCCGGATCGGTGGGCACCGACCCGGCCTCCCCGTCGCCTCAGCGTCCCGGGCCTCGCACGGAGGTGCGACGGGCGATCTCGGCCTGGAGTCTGGCCATCTGCCAGTGCAGCTCGATGAGCTGCTCGGTCAGCTGGAGACGCGGAATCTCTGACGGGTCCTCGACGGACAGGTGGTCGATCGCGGTGGACAGCTCTCGCATCGCGCGCCCCCACTCCATGACGGCTTCCTTGGATCGAAACAACGTTCGAATCATACCGGAACACCGAACACGCTGTCAGTTCATTGCCCCTCGTGTCCCGCCCGGGAGCGCGCCGTATCGCTAGTTCTGGTACTCGGGCGTCACGTATCCGCGGGCCAGGGTGTGGGCGGTGATGTTGAAACCGACCACGGCGGGCGGGGCGTCGGCGCCGACACCGAGCTTCTCCACGTCGAGGGCGTGCACCGCGAAGATGTAGCGGTGCGGGTCGCCGGGCGGCGGTGCGGCGCCGCCGTAGGCGTTGTGGCTGTAGTCGTTGCGCCCGTGCACGCCCACGCCGCCGTCACCGGCACCCGCGCCGGCGGGCAGCTCGGTCACGTCGGCCGGGATGTCGAACAGCAACCAGTGCCAGAACCCGCTGCCGGTGGGCGCGTCGGGGTCGAAGCACGTCACGGCGTAGCTGAGGGTGCCCTCGGGAGCGCCGGACCAGCGCAGGTGAGGAGAGACGTTCTGGCCGGTGGAGCCCCAGTCGTTGAAAACGTGGGTCTCCGCCATGCGCTCGCCGTCGCGGACGTCGTCGCTCTCGACGGTCAGCGCGGGGACCTGGGGCAGGAAGTCATATGGAATCGGTGGCCGCGTGGACACGATTCACCTCCGATGGAAGCGTCTTGTCGGTCGCTCCTCATCCTGCCCTGCCCGCGGACCGCGTAGCGATCAACGCCCCTGTGATCGAAGACCGCCTGATCGGAGAGCTGTGGTCAAGGCGTGTGTGATCGCCGATCGGACCGGTGGCATCGAAGGCCGCCGATCGAGCTCGTGGCTCGGACTCGCCCGATCAGCCGCGTGATCGGTCTCCTGTCGCGGGTGTGATCAGACCTTGTTGTAGGCGGCGAGGACCGTCTTCGGGTCGCCGTCCATCTTGATCTTGCCCTTGTGCAGCCAGAGGACCCGGTTGCAGGTCTCCTCGATCACGTCGAGGTTGTGGGCGACGAGGAAGACGGTGCCGGCCTCGTCGCGCATCTTCTTGATGCGGTCCTGGCTCTTGCGCCGGAACTCGCGGTCACCGGTGGCGAGGGCCTCGTCGATGAGCAGCACGTCGTGGGACTTCGCCGAGGCGATGGCGAAGCGGAGCCTGGCGCCCATGCCCGAGGAGTAGGTCGACATGGGGAACTGCACGAACTCCCCGATGCCGGAGAAGTCGACGATGTCGTCATACTTCTCCTTGACCTGCTTGGGGTTCATGCCCATCGCGTAGCAGCCGAGCACGATGTTGCGCTCGCCGGTGAGCTCGCGCATCAGCGCGGCGTTGACGCCGAGCAGGGAGGGCTGGCCGTCGGTGTAGACGGCGCCGGAGTGCGGGGGCAGGAGCCCGGCGATGGCGCGCAGCAACGTGGACTTGCCGGAGCCGTTACGGCCGACGATGCCGATGGCGTCGCCGTGGCGGGCCACGAAGGAGACGCCGCGCACGGCGTGCACCTCCTTCATCTGCGGCCGTCCCTGGCGCTTGACGAGGCGCATGAGGGCGTTGACGGCGTTGCCCTTCTCCGCGTCGCTCGCCGCGCCGTACACCCGGTAGATGATGTGCAGGTCGTCCACGATGACCGTGGGGGCGCCCTCGGGGGCAGGGGCGGGTTCCGGGTTGGGGTGCACCCTGACGTCCGTGCTCGGCACGGCGGGCTCCTCGGCCTTCACTCGGGACAGCTCCTCGGTCAACTCAGCCACGGCCGTACTTCTCCTCGGCTCGCCAGAAGTACCAGAAGCCGCCGAGCAGAGCGAACAACGCCCAGAATACGCAGACCCCCCAGATGTAGGGGCGGGCCGGGTGGGTGTGCATGAGCAGGTCCCGCATGAGCTCGATGTACGCGGCGGCGGGGTTGAAGTACATGACGTCGGCGACCCACTGGGGGAGACCGGCGCCGTTGGGGCCCACGACCTTGTCCTCGATGGAGAAGAAGACCCCGGAGGCGTAGAGCCAGGTGCGCATGATGAAGGGGAGCAGCTGGTTCAGGTCGCGGGAGGTGGAGCCGACCCTGGCGAGCACCAGGCTCGCACCGACGTTGAACATCGTCTGCAGCAACAGGGCGACCGGGACCAGCAGCCACATGAGGGTGAGATCCTCGCCGGTGATCAGCACCAGGCTGAACAGCACGCCCATGGAGATGAGCAGCTGCTGGAACTCCTGGATCGTGTAGGCGAGCGGGAGCGCGGCGCGCGGAAAGTGCAGGGCCCGGATCAGCGACAGGTTGCCGGAGATCGCCTTGGCGCCGCTGCTCACCGAGCGCTGGGTGTAGGTGAAGACGAACATCCCGGTGATGAGGAAGGCCGGGTAGTTCTCGATGTTCCCCTTCGCGCCGAGGATCAGGCCGAACATCACGTAGTAGATGCCCGCGTTCAGCAGTGGCGTGAGGACCTGCCACAGCTGGCCCAGGGCCGAGTTGCTGTACTTCGAGACGTTGCGCGACGTGGCGTACGTCGTGATGAAGTGGCGTCGTTCCCACAGTTGGCGCAGGTATACGGGCAGACTCGGGCGTGCGATGGCACGCCGAAGACCGTGGCGCGCGGCGAGCTTGGCCAGCGGCTCCTGCCCCTGGGCGGAGGTGCCGTTACTCGGGCCGCCCGCCTGGGCGTCCGCGATCGCGGATTCCGGCTGGCTCATGGCAAGGACTCTATTGGATGCGAGTGGATGAAGTGCCTGCGGCGGGGGTTCGCCGCACACATTGGACGGGATCTCCGGGCAACAGGTTCCAGGGCAATTGTGCGGTTCTTCCGCGGGACACCAGGCCCTTCGCGGTCGGGTCAGCGCAGGCCCAGGTCAGGGTCATGGGAGGGCAACGGATGCGATCAGTGTCGGCGCGGGGGTATTTTGGCGTGACCGTTCACGTCCTACGTGTGCCTGGATGTCGTTTTCATGGACATCCGAGGTCTCGATCTCGTTGAGTTGACAGACATATGACAGTGAGTCAGTCAATGCGTAACCGAACTGCAACATCACAGATATAAGTCGGTGTGGAGCGGTAGAGGATAGTCGCGAGCGATCGGTGTGGCGTCAGCACCCGGACAGCGGCAGCGGGAAGCAGGGACCACAAGATCCTCCTTCGCGGTGCTCGGGGTCACGGAGCCCAGTGTCGACGCAAGCCTGCAAAGGGAGGATTTACCGCAATGCGTGTTACCAAGAGTGCCCGGTTCACCGCCGGCGCCGCGTTGCTCGCCCTCGCGCTGACCGCGTGTGGTGGTTCGACGTCCCCGGACGGTGGGGCGGCAGGGGCCGACCAGCCCGTGCGGATGGAGCTCGGTGAGCCGCAGAAGCTCTTCTATCCCGGTGACACCACCGAGTCCGAAGGCTCCGAGGTCCTCGCCGCCATCTTCGCCCCGCTGGTCGGCTACGACGAGAACAAGCAGGTCGTGGACGAGGTCGCCGAGTCGATCGAGTCGCCGGACAACACGGTGTGGACGATCAAGCTCAAGCCGGGCTACACCTGGCACAACGGCGAGAAGCTGATCGCGCAGAACTACGTCGACGCGTGGAACTACGCCGCCAACCAGGACAACGTCCAGGGCGCCAACGGCTTCTTCAGCCGGGTCGACGGCTGGGCCGACCTGAACCCCGGCGAGGGCCAGACCGTCTCCACCAAGGAGATGAAGGGCCTCAAGGTCGTCGACGAGAGCACCTTCACCGTCACTCTCAGCAAGCCGTTCTCGCAGTTCAAGACGATGCTGGGCTACACGGCGTTCTACCCGCTGCCCAAGGCGGCCTTCGGCCCCGACGGTAAGATCACCGAGGAGTACGCCAGGAAGCCGATCGGCCAGGGCTACTTCCAGATCGACAAGCCCTACAACAAGGGCACCGACCAGACGATCGACCTCACCCGGTACGACGCCTTCGCCGGGACGAAGCCGAAGTTCGCCAAGCTCCAGTTCAAGCTCTACACGAGCCCGGAGACCGCGTTCAACGACCTGGCCGCGGGCAACCTCGACATCCACGACTCGCTGCCCCCGTCGGCGATCGCGAGGGCGAAGTCCGAGCTCGGCGAGCGCTACATGGACGAGGCGGACGCCGGCGTCGGCTACATCGGCTTCCCGATGCAGTACAACAAGACGTACGCGAACGTGAAGGTTCGCGAGGCCATCTCCATGGCCATCGACCGCAAGACCATCGCGGAGAAGGTCTTCTCCGGCACGCGCGCCCCGGCCGACGACTTCATCAACCCCCTCCTCGACGGCTACCGCGCCGGCGCCTGCGCGGCCTGCGGCTATGACCCCGACAAGGCCAAGGCGCAGTACGCGGAGAACAACGGTCCCAAGACGCTGGAGCTGGGCTACAACACCGACGGCCCGCACAAGGAGTGGATCGAGGCCGTCGCGAACAGCCTCCGCGCCAACCTGGGCATCGAGGTGACGGTGAAGCCCTTCGAGAAGTTCGCCTCGATCCTCGACGAGCTCGAAAAGAAGTCCTACGGCGGTATGTTCCGGATGGGCTGGGCGATCGACTACCCGTCGGCGGAGAACTACCTGACCCCGATCTTCTCCAGTGTCGCGATCAAGACCGGCTCCAACTACGCCGGCTGGTCGAACAAGGAGTTCGACGAGCTCCTGTCCAAGGGTGACACCGCCCCGACGCAGGAGGAGGGCCTGAAGTTCTACCAGCAGGCCGACGACATCCTGATCAAGGAACTTCCCTACATTCCGGTGTACTTCTACCGGACCAACGCCGCGTTCTCCCAGCATGTCAAGGGCGTCAAGATCAACCTTCTCAACCAGATCGAGTGGGCCGAGGTCGAGAAGACCGGCTGACGAACGGCTGAGGGGCCGGGCGGGAGCCCGGCCCCACCGGCCGCCCGGGACGATCTCGCGGCACCGCGCGACCCGCCGGTCCGCGAGATCGTCCCGGGCACCTACGGGAGACACGAATGGGCCGTTACATCCTCAGGCGCCTGATCCAGTCGATACCGGTGCTGCTGGGCGCCACCCTGCTCATCTACGCCATCGTCTTCGCGCTGCCCGGCGACCCCATCGCGGCGCTGGCCGGCGAGAAGCGCATAGACCCCAACATCGTCGCCATCCTGCGCGAGCAGTATCACCTGAACGATCCGTTCCTGGTGCAGTACTGGTACTACATCACCGGCCTGTTCGGCGGTGACTTCGGCACCACCTTCGCCGGTGTCGGAGTCGGCGAGATCATGGCCGGCAAGTTCCAGGTGACCATCAACCTGGCGGCGACCGCCCTGGTGATGGAGGCGGTCATCGGCGTGGGGCTCGGCCTGTACGCGGCGCTGCGCCAGGGCAGGGCCGGCGACTCGATGATCCTCGCCTCCACCCTGGTGCTGATCTCCATCCCCACCCTCGTCACCGGCTTCGTGCTCCAGCTGCTGCTGGGGGTGAAGCTCAAGCAGGCGGGGATCGACCTCTTCCCCGTCGCGGGCGTGACGGAGGGCTGGCGCAGCTACCTGCTGCCCGGCTTCGTGCTCGCGGGGACGTCGATCGCCTACCTCACCCGGCTCGCGAGGAACAGCCTGGTGGAGATCCTGCGCGCCGACTACATCCGCACCGCGGTCGCGAAGGGCCTGCCCCGGAAGCGGATCGTCGGGCGGCACGCGCTGCGCAACGCGCTGATCCCGCTCGTCACCTACCTGGGCGCCGATCTCGGCGTGCTGATGGGCGGCGCGGTGATCACCGAGACGATCTTCAACCTGCCGGGGATCGGCCAGCAGCTGTTCAGCTCCGTATATCTGCGCGAGCAGCCCGTGGTCGTCGGCATCGTGACCGTCCTGGTGCTGATCTACATCCTGGCCAACCTGGTCGTCGACCTGCTCTACGCCGTGCTCGACCCGAGGATCCGCTATGAGTGACACCCTTGTCCCGGCCGGAGGGAAGACCGGGGGCCCCAAGCACGGCAAACCGCGCAGGGGCGCCAGAGGCGCGAAGGCGCCCAAGGCCGCGAGCCTGTGGGGCGACGCCTGGTACGACCTGCGCCGCCGCCCGCTCTTCATCGGAGCGTCCATCCTCATCGCCGTCCTGGTCGTGATGGCGGCGTTCCCCTCGCTGTTCACCTCGGTGAACCCGTTCGACGCCAGGAGTTGCCAACTCGGCGACGCCCGGCTGGGCATGAGCGAGGCCCACTGGTTCGGCACGGACAACCTGGGCTGCGACATCTACGCCCGCACCGTCTACGGCGCCCGCAACTCGATCGTGGTCGGTCTGGCCACCACGATCGTCACCGCGCTGGTGGGCGGCCTGCTCGGCCTGTTCGCCGGGTTCACCGGCGGCGCGCTGGACACCCTGCTCTCCCGGATCACCGAGATCTTCTTCGCGATCCCGTCGATCCTGGGCGCCCTGCTCATCCTGGCGGTGTTCCGCACGGGCAACGTGTGGACCGTCATGCTCGCGCTCGCCGTGCTGACCTGGCCGATGACGTACCGGATCATGAGGGCGGCGGTGATCACCGCCAAGAGCCAGGACTACGTGCTCGCGGCGAGGGCGCTCGGCGCCTCCGCGTCGCGGATCATGTTCCGGCACATCCTGCCGAACGCGATCGCCTCGGTGATCGTGGTCGCCACGATCAACCTGGGCTACTTCATCGCCGCCGAAGCAGGTCTGTCCTTCCTCGGCGTGGGCCTGCGCTCGCCGGACATCTCGTGGGGACTCATGATCTCCGACGCGAGGGAGCGCTTCCTGGAGGCTCCGTGGGCGCTGCTCTTCCCGGCGCTGTTCCTGAGCCTGACGGTGCTCGCCTTCATCATGCTGGGCGACGCGGTCCGCGACGCCCTCGACCCGAAGCTGCGGTAAGGGGGAGCCGTGAAGAAGACCTCGACACAGGTGGTGCCCTCCAGAGAGACGCCGGGCGGCGAGCCGCTGCTCGTCGTCGACGACCTGCACGTGGAGTTCACGACCAGGCAGGGCGTGGTCAAGGCGGTCAACGGGGTCGGCTACTCGCTGAACCCCGGGGAGACGCTCGCCGTGCTCGGCGAGTCCGGCTCGGGCAAGTCGGTGACCGCGCAGGCCATCATGGGCATCCTCGACTCCCCGCCGGCCCGCGTCACCCGGGGCGAGATCCGCTTCCGGGGCACGAACCTGCTCGGCCTGTCGGAGGAGGCCCGTGCCCAGGTGCGCGGCCGGCGGATCGCGATGATCTTCCAGGACGCGCTCTCCGCGCTGAACCCGGTGTTCACCGTCGGCGACCAGATCGGGGAGATGTTCCGGGTGCACCGGGGCGCCTCCAGACGCGACGCCACCAAGAAGGCGATCGAGCTGATGGACCGGGTCCGCATCCCCGCCGCCAGGCAGCGGGTGCACGACTACCCGCACCAGTTCTCCGGGGGGATGCGCCAGCGCATCATGATCGCGATGTCGATCGCGCTCGACCCCGAGGTGCTGATCGCCGACGAGCCGACCACCGCCCTCGACGTGACGGTGCAGGCCCAGATCATGGAACTCCTCGGCGAGCTGCGGCGCGAGAGCGACATGGGCCTGATTCTGATCACCCACGACCTCGGCGTGGTGGCCGACGTCGCCGACAAGATCGCGGTCATGTACGGCGGGCGGATCGTGGAGAACGCCCTCGTGCACGACATCTACCGCAGGCCCGCCCACCCGTACGCCAAGGGCCTGCTCGACTCGATCCCCCGGGTCGACCAGAAGGGCCAGGAGCTGTACGCCATCAAGGGCATGCCGCCGAACCTGCTCGACATGCCCACGGGCTGCGCCTTCCACCCCCGGTGCCCGTACCGTCAGGACGACTGCGTCGTCGACGCGCCCCCGCTGTACGAGATCGGCCCGACGCGCGCCAGCGCGTGTCACTACTGGAGGGAGGTCCTCGATGGCAGCCACGGGTGAGCCGATCCTTGAGGTTCGCGACCTGGTCAAGCACTTCCCTCTCACCCAGGGCATCGTCCTGCGCAGGCAGGTCGGCGCGATCAGGGCCGTCGACGGGGTCTCCTTCGACCTGCGCCGGGGGGAGACGCTCGGCATCGTGGGCGAGTCGGGGTGCGGCAAGTCCACGCTGGCCAAGCTCCTGATGGCGCTGGAGCGGCCGACCTCGGGCTCGGTGAGGATCAACGGCCGGGAGATCGCCGACGCGAGGGGCGGCGAGCTCAAGCGGGCCCGCCGCAACATCCAGATGGTGATGCAGGACCCGTACACCTCGCTGAACCCCCGGATGACCGTGGGCGACATCATCGGCGAGCCGTTCGAGATCCACGGTGAGGTCGCACCCAAGGGCGACCGGCGCCGCAGGGTCCAGGAGCTCCTTGAGGTGGTCGGCCTCAACCCCGACCACATCAACCGCTACCCGCACCAGTTCTCCGGCGGTCAGCGTCAGCGCATCGGGATCGCCCGCGGGCTCGCGCTCCAGCCGGAGATCATCGTCTGCGACGAGCCGGTCTCCGCGCTCGACGTGTCGATCCAGGCGCAGGTCGTGAACCTGCTGGAGCGGCTGCAGGACGAGTTCGGCCTCGCGTACGTCTTCATCGCCCACGACCTGTCGGTGGTCCGGCACATCTCCGACCGGGTGGGGGTGATGTACCTGGGCAAGATGGTGGAGATCGGGAAGGACACCGAGATCTACGACCGGCCCGCGCACCCCTACACCCAGGCGCTGCTGTCGGCCGTTCCCGTGCCCGACCCCGAGGGACGCGAGCGCCGTGAGCGGATCATCCTCCAGGGCGACCCGCCGTCTCCCGCCAGTCCGCCGTCGGGGTGCCGGTTCCGTACGCGCTGCTGGAAGGCCCAGGAGATCTGTGCCGTCGAGGAGCCGCCGCTGCGGGTCAGGCCGGGCACCGCGCACGCGAGTGCGTGCCACTTCGCCGAGACCCACGACGTGATCCACGCCTAGGAGGGCGTCGCGGAGACCGGAGGCCCCGGGAGGACGGCGAAGGACCGGCGGAGCGGTCTCGCGGGCGGGGTGGGGAACGGTGCGATCCCCGCGTGGAGTCGCGGAGGGCTGTAGGGCCGTAGGGCCTGGCTTCGCGAGCGGGCCGGGAACGGTGCGATCTCCGCGTGGAGTCGCGAGAGCGGGGTTTCGCGAGCGGGCCGGGAACGGCGAGGGGCCGAAGCGGGGATTTCGCGAGCGGACCCCGGGAACGACGACAGGGCGCGACCCCCACATGGAATTGTGGAGGCCACGCCCTGCCCGCTTTACCGTAGAACGTCTTTACCGCGAGACGTCTTTACCGCAGGACATCCGCTGCAGGGACGTCCGTCCTGCTAGAGGATGTCGACGCCGACGCCGCCGATGCCGACAAGGCCGCCGATGCCGACGCCGTGGCCGACACCGCTGCCGCTGCTGATGATGTTGCCGCCGCCGCCGATGGTGTTGCCGCCACGGCCGATGAGGCCACCGCCGAGGATGCCGCCCCCGCCGAAGCCGCCGCCGTACACGCCGCCCCCGTAGACGCCCCCGCCGTAGAAGCCGCCGCCGTACACGCCGCCCCCGTAGACGCCCCCGCCGTAGCAGCCGGCGCCGTACACGCCGCCGCCGTAGAGGCCGCCCCCGTAGATGCCGCCCCCGTACACGCCGCCGCCGCAGCCGGTGGTCACGGCCGTGGGGATGACGGTGGTGCCGTAGGTGACGGTGCTCGTCGGGATGAAGGCGGGAGCCGCGCTGACGACGCCGACGCCGACGCCGCAGCAGTCGGCGGCCTTCTTGGCGGCCTTGGCCTGGGCGGCGGCCTTGACGACCGAGGCGGCGGTGACCTTGGTCGCGGAGCTGGTGGAGGACGTGGACGCGGAGGCGGCCACGGCCGGCGCGAGGACGGCGACGCCGACGCACGCGGAGGTGATGAGAAGACGACGAATCATTGTGGTTCCCCCTGGAAGGAAATCGTCGCGGCAGTGTATGAGGCCTTTTGAAAGGACCGTCTGCGCGCGGCTACTCAAAGTAACGGGAGTGAGACTATCCAGCGACATGCTTTCTGGAGGGTCAAGAATGGTCAGCTTGTGGTAATGATCGCGGATCCGTGATTGAACGAATAATGGCCGATCACTGTTTCGATCCGGGCGCGTCCGACCTGCCACACCCCTGCGGATTCCTTAACTGCCAGGTCAGCTCGTATATCCGGTGGAGGGCAGGCCGCTCGCGGGCGGCGAGGACGGTGAGCCTCGACGACACCGAGGTCGGAGGCCGGGCCGGGGGGAGCGAGAGAACGAAAAGGGGTCATTGTCCGGGGGAATGTGGACACGTCATCGGAATTCCGGCATGCGTATTTACAGGTGGAACGATCCTTCGGCTACAACGATAATTTGGTAAACGGCATAACGTGTTGGGAGACTTCTCCCTAAGTCGCTTTTTCTGTGTTTTTCATGGGCAGGGAGAGAGGCGTACGTGGGCTCCGGGCGGCAGGCCGAGCCGCTGGGAGGCATCGCCCGAGTTGACCGCGAGCGCGACCAGCCCGGCCGAGTCGATGAAGGCCACGATCTCCCCGGGCGGCACGGAGGCGAAGCTCTCCTTGAACGGCACCGAGAGCCGCCGCCTGCCCAGCCAGACCACCAGCGTCTCTCCCAGCGCGACGCCCAGCGTCGCCAGGTCGCCGGAGCCGATCGAGAGCTGGGCGTTGCCGTGCCGGTCGATCGAGAGCACCTCGCCCTCGACACAGCCCTCCTGCAGCACGGAGGTGGGCGCGGGCAGCGAGACCAGCCGCTCCAGCGGGATCTCCTGCCCCAGCTCGGACGGGTGGCGCCCGATGGCCAGGTGCGCCGCGACGGGGGCGAAGAGGTCGCGCCCATGGAAGGTCGGCGAGACCGGTTTCAGGAAGAGGTCCGTGTTGGACAGCTCGTAGGCGGCACGCGCGCCCCCGCTGGCGTGGATCGCCCACGACAGGAGCCCGTTGTCCGGGCCCAGGAACACATGCTCGCCGGCCTCGACCGCCACGGCCCTGCGCGAGCCGCCGCCGCCGGGATCCACCACGGCGACGTGCACGCCGGAGGGAAGATAGGCGATCGTCTGGGCCAGGATCGCCGCACCGCGGCGTACGTCCCCCGAGGGGACCAGATGGCACACATCGATGATCCGCGACTCGGGAGAGATTCCGGCGATCACGCCGTGACATGCGGCGATGTAGCCGTCTTCCAGTCCGTAGTCGCTGAGAAGGCTGATGACAGAGGTCACATCAGGTGACTGTACGTCGCCACATCCGTCATGAACAGCGCGAAATTCCGGACTATCCTGACTTCGGGCCGCGCGTGCGCGGTGTGACCGCCGCGTGCCCCCCGACGGAGGAGGAAGCAATGGACACCGCGCCGAGTTCCGGTGACGGCGCCGCTCCGGAGCCCGCGCAGAGGGCTCTCACCGACAGGGAGCGCGAGTTGCTCGCCTTCGAGCGCCAGTGGTGGCGTTACGCGGGCGCCAAGGAGCAGGCGGTCCGCGAGGTCTTCGACATCTCCGTGACGCGCTACTACCAGTTGCTCAGCGAGCTCATCGACCTCCCGGCTGCGCTCGCCCACGATCCGATGCTGGTCAAGCGCCTGCGCCGGCTCCGCGAGACCCGCCGTCGCGACCGTTCCGCCCGAAAAATGGGCTTGCGACCCTGATCTCCGGGTACGACCGGTCGCGGCGGGCGATCGCGAGAGCCGGGCCGACAGGACGGGCGAAACCTCGAAGGCGGTGAGGGCCGGGCGAGCATGACGCCCGAACACGCTTGAGGGGATTCGAAGAGGACCGGGCGAGGTTCGGCCGGGCCATGTCGGACGGGGGTTCGGCGAGAGTTCGGCGAGAGTTCGACGGGGGCTTGATGGGACTCGTCGGGCTGGGACGAGGATGACGGTGACCACACTCGACAGGGCGAGGCGGATATGACGACGAACACGTCCGAAGGGCTGAAGGCGATCGTCGCCGACCCGGCGGGGGCGGTGATCGGGCTCGACTTCGACGGCACGCTGTCCCCGATCGTCCCCGATCCCGCGGCGGCGAGGATCCACCCCGGCGGGGCCGAGGTGCTGGGCAGGCTCGGCCGCCTGGTCGGCGCCGTGGTGATCGTGACCGGCCGCCCCGCCGCCACGGCCGTCGAGTACGGCTCCCTGACCGAGGTCCCCGGGCTGGTCGTACTCGGGCACTACGGCCTCGAACGCTGGGAGGCGGGCGCGCTCGCCGCCCCGCCCGTGCACCCGGGTCTCGACCTGGCCAAAGGCGGGCTCGTCTCGCTCGTCGCGGGGATCGAGGGGGTGCGGATCGAGGACAAGGAGCGGTCGGTGGCCGTGCACACCAGGCAGGCGGCCGATCCGTGGGCGACGCTCGACGCGCTGCGCGAGCCGGTCGCCGCGCTGGCGGCGGGGGCGGGGCTCACGGTGGAGCCGGGCAAGTTCGTGTTGGAGCTGCGCCCGCCGGGGACGGACAAGGGGGTGGCGCTGAGCGCCTTCCTGGGCGAGCGGGCCGCTCGGTCGGTGCTGTTCGCGGGGGACGACCTGGGAGATCTCGCGGCGTTCGCGGCCGTGCGGGCCTCGGGTCTGCCGGGCGTGACGGTGTTCAGCGGATCGCCGGAGATCGAGGTCGAGGCCGACATCGTGGTGGAGGGACCCCCGGGGGTCCTGGAGCTTCTCACCTCGATCGCCGACGCCGTCGAGCGCGAGGCGTAGGAGGAACGCCCGTTCAGGCCGGTTCGCCCACGCTCCTCAGGGAACGTTCGCCCGCGGTGACGAGCAGTCCCGCGACGGCGAGCCCGATCAGGGCGGGGACCATGAGGAACGCCCGCTGGGTGCCGAACCCGTCGGCCAGCGCGCCCAGCAGGAACGGCCCGGTTCCCACCGCGAGCCCGGAGAAGATCGCGGCCATCGCCGACGCGCGGTCCCGCCGCCCGCCGGAGGTGGCGAGCAGCCGCGACAGTGCCATCGGGAAGTGCAGCGCCACCCCCAGCCCGGAGACGGCGAGACCCGCGTAGGAGAAGACCGGGTCCGTGCTCAGCCAGAAGATCGCCCACCCGACGGCCGCGACCAGGAGGGCGCCGAGGAACAGCGCGGTCGGCGGGATGCGCAGGGCGAGCCACGCCCCGGCGATCCGCCCGGCCGCCATCCCGGCGGTGAACGCCGCGACCGCGGTCGCGGCCACCGCCGCAGGCAGTCCCGTCTGGTCGGAGAACAGCTTGGCCGCCCACAGGTTGAAGCAGAACTCCATCGCGACGCAGCAGAACAGCACGGTCGCGGCGAGATAGAACCGCCAGCCGAAGCGGGCACCGCCGTCCGTGGCGGTACCGCCGACGGTCTTCTCCGGTTCGGGGATCCGTACGCGACCCATGGCCAGCGCGAGCAGCGCGGCCAGCACGGAGGTCACCAGCAGCGCGGCCCGCCAGCCGAGGGCGCTCTGCGCGGCGGTGCTGACCACGAAAGGGACCCCGATGCCGACGATCACGCAGACGGCGTTGGCCTCGCTGATCGCCGCCGGACCCGCGGGACCGTGCCGATCGTCGAGCGCGGCCATGCCCGGGAACAGGACGAGCGCGGACAGCGCGCCGGCGACGCCGTACCCGAGAAGGGTGACCGGCAGCACGGTGGGGGCCGCCGCGACCATGAGCGTGCCGGAGCTTATCCCGGCCATCCCGGTCCAGATGGCGGCCTGCCGCCCGATCCTTCCCACCACCCAGGGCAGGACGAGACCGGTGACGATGCCGCCGGCGGCCATCGCGGTCCCGTGCAGCCCGGCGACCGCCTGGGAGACGCCCTGGTCGAGGCGGAGCAGCGGGAGCGCGGAGCTGAGGCCGTACAGGTAGGTGGCGAAGACGCCGAACTGGAGGTAGATCAGCCAGGTCGCGCGGTCGCGGATCAGCCGGACGTGCGCGGTCGCGGTCAACTCGGTCTCCCGTGCACCAAAAAGTGAAATAGCCGCCAAAATTATCTCATGTGGGGCTAAAACCGGCCAACGATTTTGATCGTCACCCGAGGGCGTCGAGCTGCTCGGCGAACCACCGGTGCGGGGGGAGCGCGGTCGCCGCGGCGGCGAGCAGGACACCTCTCCTGGAACGCTCGGCCGAAGGCATCGTCAGGCCCTCGTGCAGCGCGGCGGCCGTGGCCGAGACGTCGTAGGGATTGACCGTGAGCGCGTGCTCGCCCAGCTCGGCGGCGGCACCCGCCTCCCGCGACAGCACCAGCGCGCTGTGCGGAGACAGGACCGGCCCCTCCTTCGCCACCAGGTTCATGCCGTCGCGGATCGGGTTCACCAGCAGCACGTCCGCCAGCCGGTAGGCGGCGAGCGAGCGCGGGTAGTCGTCGTTGACGTTGAGGATGAGCGGATCCCAGTCCTCGGTTCCGTACTCGTCCTCGATCTCCTTCGCGCAGCGCTGCACCGCCGCGGTGTACTCGCGGTATTCGGGCAGGTCGTGCCGGGAGGGGTAGGCGAAGGCGAGGTGGGTGACCCGGCCGTGCCACTCCGGGTAGGTGGCGAGGAACTGCTTGTAGGCGAGCAGGCCCCGCACGATGTTCTTCGACAGCTCCGTCCTGTCGATCCGCACGATCAGCCTGCGGTCGCCCACCTGGTCGCGGAGCGCGGCCATGTGCGACTCCACGTCGGGCTCGGAGGCCCGGGTCCACAGCGCCTTGCCGTCCACCCCCAGGCTGTGGGTGCCGATCCTGGTGGTCCTGCCCGCGTGCGTGACCGTACGCTCCCCGCGGTCGACCCGCGCCCCGAGCACCGCCTCGCAGCAGTCCATGAACGCCCCGCCCCAGCGGTCGGTGAGGAAGCCCGCGTGGTCGGCGCCGAGGATGCCTTCGAGGAGCTCGGTCGCCACGTCGTCGGGGAGCAGGCTGAAGTATTCCGGCGGGGCCCACGGCGTGTGCGAGAAGTGCGCCACCCGCAGGTCGGGGCGCTCCCCCCTGAGCATCGCCGGGGCGAGACTCAGGTGGTAGTCCTGCACCATCACCCGCGCCCCGTGCGGGGCCTCCTCGGCCAGCGCCATCGCGAACGCCTCGTTGTAGGCCTGGTACGACTCCCACTCCCTGCGGAACCTGGCGTCGAAGTGCGGCCGGTTGGGGGTGTCGTAGAGGAGGTGGTGGACGAACCACAGGGTGGAGTTGGCGACCGCGTTGTAGGCGCGGTGGAAGGTCGCCGGGGGGATGTCGAGCATCCGCACCGTCCCGGTGTCGTAGCCCGCCTGGTCGAGCCGGCCGCCGGGCGCGAGCCGCACGGCGCCGCGATCGCCGTCGGACAGTGCCGCGCAGACCCACAGGGCGTTGACGTCCCTCGCGACCTCCGACAGGCCGGAGACCAGGCCGCCACCTCCCCTGCGCATGGACAGTGAGCCGTCCTCGGAGAGGGTGAAGGAGACGGGGCCGCGGTTGGAGGCCACCAGGATCGCGCTCATGAGATCCCTTCACTGGCTGGGGACACGCCTGTTTTCGAAGGTTAACCGGCACCTGACCGGGCTGTCCTCGCCCTTCGGGTCAACGAAAGAACGGTGTTCAACGAATTGTGTCAGCTCTTGTCGGCAGGTGAAGTGATGAGGCCCGACGTATCACCTTTTTGGCGGCGAGAAGGGGAGGGCTTTGGCAGGGAGAGAAGGGGAGGGCTTTGGCAGGGAGAAGGGGAGGGGCGCCGTCCGAGGGCCGGACCATAGGATGTCCAGCGACCGTGACCGCTGATGGGGGCCCGTGATGGCGCTGGACGAGACGACCGAGGACCTGGCCCGATCGGCCGCCCAGGGCGACCACCGCGCGCTCGGTGAGCTGCTGAGGCGGATCGAGCCCGCCGTGCTCAGGCACTGCGGCCGGATCCTTCCCTTCAGGCAGGACGCCGAGGAGGCCTGCCAGGACACCCTGCTCGCGGTGGCGCGCAACATCGGCCGGTTCGAGGGGCGTGCCCGGTTCAGCACCTGGCTGCACATCGTGACCGCCAACTGCGCGAGGACCACCTACCGCTCGCTGAAGCGCCGCGCCGCCGAGCAGAGCTCGGACGAGCTGCCGCTGCAGAAGCCGGACGTCGCCCGGGTGAGCGTGATCGCCGGGTCCCGGCTGGACCTGCTCGACGCGATGGAGGCGCTGGAGGCCGAGAAGCCGGAGCTCGCCCAGGCGCTGGTGCTGCGTGACATCTGCCAGCTCGACTACAACGAGGTCGCCGAGCAGCTCCGGATCCCGCTGGGCACCGCCAAGTCGCGCATCCACCAGGCGCGCAAGTACGTCCAGGGCGCCCTGGGCGACGCCTACGGCTTCTGATCCCGACTTCGATCCCGGCTGCCCGGTCCGGGTCTGTCCTGGTCATCCGGCCCCGGGGTTGATCTCGACCGTCCGATTCGAGAAGGGCAGCCCGATTCGGGAAGGGCCGGATGGTTCTGGAAGGGTCAGGGCCGGTGGGAACCGTTCGTGAACACTTTCCGCGTGGTGCGTGGCTTCGGCGGCCTTGCCTGATCTAAAGTGACGTTGCCCGCGTCACATGATCAATGGGTGACATGTGGTGATCTCCCCTCGCGCTTCACAGGCAAAGGTCGAGGAGAACCCACATGTCCCGCAGGCACGCCCTCATCGCATCATGCGCCCTGACCGCCACCGCGCTCGCCCTGGCCGCCGTACCGGCCGGAGCCGAGCGTGAGGCGGCGGCTGCCCCGGCCACGCGCGTCATCCCGTCCGCCGATGTGGCCGTGCCGATCGTTTCGGCCGCGCTGAAACCGTCGCCCGCCATGCTGAAGGCGCTTGAGCGCGACCTTCGGCTGACTCCGGCCGAGGCTCGCGAACGCCTGCTCAACGAGGCCCGCCTCACCCCGATCGCGTTGCGGATGGCCGAAAGACTCGGTCCCCGTTTCGGCGGTGCCTGGCTTCGGGGAACCACCGCGGACACCCTGGTGACGGCCACCACCAGTGACACCGATATCCCCTCGATCCTCGCGGCGGGCTCCGAGGCACAAATCGTCCCCAGGTCACTGGCGGAGCTCAAAGCGATCCAGTTGAAGCTCGACCTCTCCCCGAACCACTCGCATTACGTGGCGGGCGTGCGTTATGTCGACGTGAAAAGGAACAAAGTAGTCATCCTCTCCCTGAATCCCGAGGCGGCCGAGAGCATCGTCCTGGGCAGCGACGTGGACGAGAGCGCGGTGCAGGTGGTGCCCGCCGCCGAGGCTCCTCTGCCCCTGTACGACCTGGTGGGCGGCAACGCCTACTACATCGGTTCCACCAGTCGCTGTTCGATCGGCTTCCCCGTGCTCAAGGGTACCCAACCGGGCTTCGTCAGCGCGGGCCACTGTGGAAAGGCCGGCGACACCACCACCGGCTTCAACCGAGCCATCCAGGGCGTCTTCCAGGCGTCAACCTTCCCCGGCCACGACTACTCCTGGGTCATGGTCAACGCCGACTGGACCCCCACCTCGTCGGTGGACGACGGCCAGGGCGGCGTCGTGTCCGTCGCCGGAGCCACGCCCGCCATCGAGGGGGCCTCGGTCTGCCGGTCCGGCTCCACCACCGGCTGGCACTGCGGCCTCATCCAGCAGCGCGGCGCCAGCGTCACCTATCCCCAGGGCACCGTCTCCGGGGTGACCCGCACCAGCGTCTGTGCCGAGCCGGGGGACTCGGGCGGCTCCTTCATCTCCATCGACCAGGCCCAGGGCGTCACCTCAGGCGGCTCCGGCGACTGCGACCAGGGGGGCACCACCTATTTCCAGCCGATCGGCCCGATCCTCACCGCCTACGGCCTGACCTTGAGGACCGTCGCGGGCAATCGGCCACCGTCGGCCCCGAGCACCTGCACCGGCTTCCCGAACACCTACACCGGCACCCTGGCCACCGGCGCGGCCGCCTACCAGCCCAAGGGCCGTTACTACAGGTCGACCACGGGGGGCGCCCACTCCGCCTGCCTGGCCGCCGCCGACGGCGCCGACTTCGACCTGTATCTGCAGAAGTGGGACGGCAGGAGCTGGGCGGTCGTCGCCACCTCCGACGGCCCGGGCGCCAACGAGAACATCTCCTACACCGGCACGGCCGGCTACTACCGCTATCGGGTGGTCTCCTCGTCCGGCTCCGGCGCGTACACCCTGGGGTTCAAGGCGCCGTGACCGCCGACCGGACGCCGCCCGCGGGGCGCGTCCGGCGACGACCGGAAGGGGGCGGCTGCTCCCGGTGGTAGAGCCCGGCCAGCTCCCGTCCGGCCGGGGTGCC
>NZ_JBEPDA010000048.1:0-26566 GCF_040299985.1 Streptosporangium sp. NPDC000563
GCAGCAGCAACGCCCACTGTGACCTGCGGGTGAAGGCACGCTCGCGCCCTGGCGGGCACTCCCGCGCGGGCCTTCACCCCCGGCCTGAAGGCCGGAGCACCGGCCCGCATTTCGGTAGACCGCCCCGGCCGCCGGTCACCGCCCGCGCCCAGCCCCCCCGCGGACCGATGACCACTCCGGCACGTGCCCCGGCACCCCCGGCCACCGGCCACGAACCGGCGCGATCGCGACCGGGAACGCCGGCGAACCGGCACGATCGCGAACCGGCTCCCCGATTGGCGTCGTAGATCGGCTTCCTGGAAGACTCGGCAACATGACCCAGATCAAGTTCTACGGTCGCAGGGACGCCTGGTCCGACCGGCGTCAGGAGATCTCCGACACCGTCCACGGCTGTCTGGTGAACGTCTGGCGGCTCCCCGAGGACAAGCGGTTCCACCGGTTCCTGCTGCTGGACGCCGAGGACATGATCTGCCCGCAGCGGAGCGAGCGGTATCTCATCGTGGAGATCGTCTGTTTCAGCGGCAGGACGGACGAGGCCAAACGCGCGCTGATCCGCGCCCTGTTCACCGAGGTCGGTGACGCCCTCGACCTCCCCGCCGAGGACCTGGAGATCGTGATCATGGAGTCCCCCAAGGTCAACTGGGGCATCCGCGGCCTCCCCGGCGACGAACTCACGCTCACCTACCCGGTCACCGTCTGAGAGCCGAGCGCCCTTCCACGAACCCGCACCGGGAAACCGTTCCCGTCGTCCGTACGACCGGATCCCCCTCAGCGGCCAAAGCGAGCGAGACAACGAATCATTGAATGTTCACGTTCGTCTCGCTCGCCGAAAAGGTACGCGAGGCGATCGCTTCTCACGCGATGGCTTCCGGGACGGTGACCCGCTTCGCGCCCTCCGTCACCGAGATGTCCCGAGCCGGGCGACGGGACGAGACCGGGCAGGCGGATATCCGCCACATAAACGTACGGTGGAGTGTGGAGGTGGGCGACATGGGCCAGGATTCGGGTCATTGCCTAGATTCGGCAGCATGATTGACCTAGCGGGTCGGCGAGCCGTGGTGACCGGAGCGGGCAGCGGGATCGGGCGTGCCTGCGCGCACCGGCTGGCCGCGGCCGGAGCACACGTGCTGGTGGTCGACATCGACCCCGAGGCGGCGGCGAAGGTCGCCGCGGAGATCTCGGGCACACCCGTCGTCGCGGACCTGTCGGAACCGGATTTCGTACGGGCGATCCCGCCCGGTACGGACATCGTGGTGAACAACGCCGGGTTCCAGCACGTCGCCCCGATCGAGGAGTTCCCCCCAGAGGTGTTCTCCAAGATCCTCAAAGTGATGGTGGAGGCGCCCTTCCTGCTGGTCAGGGAGGTCCTGCCGGGAATGTACGAACGCGGCTGGGGCCGGATCGTCAACATCTCCTCGGTCCACGGCCTCCGCGCCTCGCCCTACAAGGTGGCGTACGTCACCGCCAAGCACGCCCTCGAAGGGCTGTCCAAGACGATCGCCCTGGAGGGCGCCCCCCACGGCGTCACCTCCAACTGTGTGAATCCCGCCTACGTCCGCACCCCCCTGGTGGAGAACCAGATCGGCGCCCAGGCCGGAACCCACGGCATCGGCAGAGACGAGGTGATCGAGCAGATCATGCTCGCCCCCGCCGCCGTCAAACGGCTGATCGAACCCGAGGAGGTCGCCGAACTCGTCGCCTACCTCTGCGGCCCGAACGGCTCCTTCGTCACCGGCACCTCCCTCCCCATAGACGGCGGCTGGACCGCCCGCTGACCCCCGCAAAGCCACCTAACATCGCAATGAACCCATGAGTCCTCGCCGACCACCGGCCTGAGGAGAAGAGGTCGCGAAGAACGAGCGATCTCACCGCGACGCACCAGCGCCGCAAACAAACACGAGGGAAGCGGATGAGCGACGAGAAAAGGAGCGGGACAGGAAGAGCCTCACCGCGATGCCCCAGCGTCCTTGGTGGTGGGACTACCCGTGAGGCCGCGCCGGCGACTGGACTGAGGAGAGGAAGGTCGTGAGGAACGAGCGATCTTCCTCGACGAGGGAAGGAGCCGGACAAGAGCGGCCTCACCGCGACGCGTCAGCGTCGCCAACAACACAGCGGCCGAACCGCGACGCGCCAGCGTCGCCAACAACACAGCGCCAAACAACACAGATCTTTCTCGAGCTGTTGGCCAGGGAGGCTTCGGCCGTCGAGTTCGAGGGACCCGTTCTCGCGGCGAGGTCCGACGGGATCGGCGCGGAGGCGCTGGCGGAGCTGGAGGAGGCCAAGCTCGCCGCGCTGAGGGTGCGGGCGCTGCTGAGGCGCAGGGCGAAGCGTGAGGCGGAGCTGTCGGCGCTGTTCGACACGGCGGGCGACCTCGCCGGGCTGCGGGACCTGGACGCCGTCCTAGAGGCCATCGTGCACCGGGCCAGGCAGTTGCTCGGCACGGACGCCGCCTACATGACGCTGCACGACCCCGAGCGGGGCGACACCTGGATGCGGGTGACCGACGGCTCGGTGTCGGCGAAGTTCCGGGCGCTGCGGCTCGCCATGGGCGCGGGGCTCGGCGGGCTGGTGGCCCAGACCGCCACCCCGTACTCGACCGCCGACTACTTCGCCGACGAGCGTTTCCGGCACAAGACCGACATCGACGACGCGGTGCTTGAGGAAGGGCTGGTCGCCATCCTCGGCGTGCCGCTCAAGCTGGGCGCGCGGGTGATCGGGGTGCTGTTCGCGGCCAACCGGAGCGTACGGCCCTTCACCCAGGACGAGGTCGTGCTGCTGGGCTCGCTGGCCGCGCACGCGGCGGTGGCGATCGACAACGCCCGGCTGCTGCAGGAGACCAGGCACGCCCTGGAGGAGCTCAGCGAGGCCAACCGGCAGGTGAGCGCGCACAGCCAGGCCGTGGAGCGCGCCGCGCTCGCGCACGACCGGATGACCGGCCTGGTGCTGCGCGGCGGCGGGGTCGAGGACGTGGCGGCGGTGGTGACGGAGGTGCTCGGCGGCTCGCTCGCGGTGCTCGACGACGCCGGGCGCCCGATCGCCGGGGACGCGCGCGTCCTGGAGGACGGCGCGCTGGGCAAGGACGCGATCGCGGACGCCGCGCGCTCGTCGAGGGCGCTGGGGCGCGGTGTACGGCAGGGAGATCTGCTGGTCGCGTCGGTGGACGTGGGCGCGGAGCCGCTGTGCACACTGGTGTTGCGCAGCGGCGGCCAGGTGTCGGACGCCGACCAGCGCATCCTGGAGCGGGCCGCGCTGGTGACCGCGTTGCTGCTGCTGTTCAGGCGTACGGTGGCCGAGGCGGAGGGCCGGGTCAGGGGTGAGCTGCTCGACGACCTGATCTCGCGGCCCGCGCTCGACGGCCTGGCCGACCGCGCCCGGCGGGTCGGGGTGAATCTGGACCATGACCATGTGGTGGTCGTGGTGCGCCACGGCGGTGGGCGGGAGCGTGCCGCGTTCTGGGCGTCCTCCCAGGCGGCGATGCACCACGGTCTCGCCGCGCAGCGCGGCGACGAGGTGGTCCTGATGCTCCCCGGGGACCGGCCGGGGCCGCTGGCCAAACGGGTCGCGACCGAGCTGAGCGCCTCACTGGGCCATCCGGCCACGGCGGGCGCCGGAGGGCCCGTGCGCGGCACCGCCGAGGTGGCCGCGGCGCACCGGGAGGCGCAGCGTTGCGCCGACGCCCTGGTGGCCCTGGGGAGGGCCGGGGAGGGTGCCGGCGCGAGGGAGCTGGGTTTCGTCGGGCTGCTGGTCGGTGAGGGCCGCGACATCGGGGCGTTCCTCACCTCGGTGCTCGGCCCGGTGATCGACTACGACGCCCGCAGGGGCACCGCTCTGGTGCAGACCCTCACCGCGTACTTCGGCATGGGCGGCTCGCTGTCGCGGACGAGCGAGGCCCTGCACATCCACGTCAACACGGTCACCCAGCGCCTGGACCGGATCGGCCAGCTCCTCGGCGACGACTGGCAGAGCCCCGACAGGGCGCTGGAGGTCCAGCTCGCCCTGCGCCTGCACCGTCTCAGCGGCTGACCGGGCCGCGCCGGACCGTGCCGGGACCCGTCAGGCCAGGCCGGGCCACACCGACTCGCCGGGGGGCCGGGCCGACTCGCGGAGGGCCGCCGCACACGTCCACATAGAGCACCTGTCGGCTATGGCGGTCGTACCCATAGGAGTGACGCCGGTCACTACGTACGGTAGCCGAAATCCCCCCAACAGCGACTTCCCCTGGTGAGTGAGATGGCAGAGAAAACCCGTACCCCCATCGGAAAGATCGTCGGTGCCAGTCTCGTCGGCACCACGATCGAGTGGTATGACTTCTTCCTGTACGGCTCGGCCGCCGCGCTGGTGTTCCCGCAGTTGTTCTTCCCCGAGTCGGAGCCGCTGACGGGCACCCTGCTGGCGTTCCTGACCTACGCGGTGGGCTTCGTGGCCCGCCCGCTGGGCGCGCTGGTCTTCGGGCACTTCGGCGACCGGCTCGGCCGTAAGAAGCTGCTGGTGATCAGTCTGCTGCTGATGGGCGGGGCGACCTTCCTGATCGGCTGCCTGCCGACCCACGCGGCGATCGGCATGGCGGCACCGCTGCTGCTGACCTTGCTCCGGCTCGTCCAGGGCTTCGCCCTCGGTGGCGAGTGGGGTGGCGCGGTGTTGATCGTCTCCGAGCACGGCGACGCCGCGCGCCGCGGCTTCTGGGCCTCCTGGCCGCAGGCCGGCGCCCCCGGCGGCAATCTGCTCGCCACCGCCGTGCTGGCGGTGCTGGCCGCGGTCCAGACGGACGAGGCGTTCGTGAGCTGGGGTTGGCGGATCCCGTTCCTGCTGTCCGGTGTCCTGGTACTGGTCGGCATGTGGATCCGGCTCTCCATCAGCGAGTCGCCGGTCTTCCAGCAGGCGGTCGCCAACGCAGAGCCCGCGCCGTCCCTGCCGATCGTGGACGTCTTCAGATACCACTGGCGGGACGTCCTCATCGCGATCGGCGCCCGCTTCGCGGAGAACGTCTCCTACTACGTGATCACCGCGTTCGTGCTGGTCTACGCGACGGCACAGGCGGGACTGCCGAAGCCCCTCGTGCTCAACGCGGTACTGATCGGGTCGGCCATCCACTTCGTCTCGATCCCGATGTGGGGGGCGCTCTCCGACCGGCTCGGCCGCAGGCCCGTCTATCTGATCGGCGCCGCCGGGGTGGGGCTGTGGGCTTTCGCCTTCTTCCCGCTGATCGACACCAAGAGCTTCGCCGCGGTCACCCTGGCGGTGACCGTCGGACTGATCCTGCACGGCGCGATGTACGGCCCGCAGGCCGCGTTCTTCTCCGAACTGTTCGCGACGAGGATGCGCTACTCGGGCGTCTCGATCGGCTCGCAGCTCGCCTCGATCGTCGCGGGCGCCCTCGCCCCGCTGATCGCGGTCGCCCTGCTGGACACCTACCGGTCGGCGTTCCCGATCATGCTGTACGTGGCCGGAGCCGCCGTGCTCACCCTGATCACCGTGTATGTCTCGCGCGAGACCAGGGGGCGCGACCTCGTCACCATCGGCACCCCCGACGAGGCCAAGACCACCACCCGCTGAACCGTACGGAGAGACGTCTGATGCACATCGAGAACCGGCCGGTGCCCACCGGCCGGATCACCCAGAATGTCCTGTCGGTCGTGGGGAGCGCCTCGGAGAACACCTCGGAGAGCGGCGAGACGGTGCTGTTCGTGCACGGGAACGTGTCGAGCGCCGCCTTCTGGCGGGCCACGCTGCTCGCCCTGGCCGAGGCGGGCCATCGGCCGCTCGCCGTGGACCTGCGAGGCTTCGGCGACACCGAGCCCGCCCCTGTCGACGCCACCCGCGGCCTGCGGGACTACTCCGACGACGTGCTCGCCCTCCTCGACGCCCTCGGGCTGGACGGCGTGCACCTGGTCGGCTGGAGCATGGGCGGCGGCGTCGTGCTGCAGGCGCTGCGCGACCGGCCGGCCGCCGTACGGAGCGTGACGCTCGTCAACCCGGTCTCCCCGTACGGCTTCGGCGGCACGCACGGCCCCGACGGCGTGCTGAACCACCCCGACGGCACCGGCTCCGGGGCGGGCGCGGCCAACCCCGACTTCGTGAAGCTGCTCGCGGCCGGGGACACCTCCGGAGACTCCCCGGTCTCGCCGAGGAACGTGATGCGCACCACGTACGTGAAGCCCGGCACGATGATCGACGACGAGGACGCCCTGGTCGCGTCGTTGCTGTCCACGAGGGTCGGCGAGGACAACTACCCCGGCGACGCGGTGGCGTCGGAGGAGTGGCCGGGGGTCCGCCCCGGTACGCGGGGCGTGCTCAACTCGTTCGCCCCGACGCACTTCCGGCTCGACGACCTGCACACGATCGACCCGAAGCCGCCGATCCTGTGGGTGCGGGGCGAGGCAGACGTGATCATCTCCGACACCTCGCTCTTCGACCTGGCCCACCTGGGCGCCCTGGGGGCCGTCCCCGGCTCGCCCGGCACCCCCGCGCAGCCGATGGTCGCCCAGACCCGCACCGTCCTGGAGCGGTACGGCCCGTACACCGAGGTCGTCCTGGACTGCGGCCACAGCCCGCACATCGAGCGGCCCGCCGAGTTCCGCGCCGCCCTCTCCGACCACCTGAAGCGGAGCCGACCATGAGTAGCAGTATCAATGGCAACGCTGCGCGTCGCGGTGAGGCCGCTCTTACCCGACTCCTTCCCTCGTCGATGAAGGCCGCTCGTTCCTCACGACCTCCCTCTCCTCAGTCCAGTCGCCGGCGCGGCCTCACAGGTTTGTTGGCGGGGGTCGTGGCTGTCGGGCTCGCCCTGCTGACGGTCCTCGCCGGGGCGCCCGCGGCGAGTGCGGGGACCGCACCGGCGCACTGCGCCAAGCTGGACCGGGTGACGGTGCCGGGGGCCGAGCACCAGGTGAAGGCGTGCCTGGACGACCTCACGACGGCGGGCACGACCGTCTCGGGGCACACCGACCCTGCCGACTGGGCGGGCCTGCACCCGGCGGGGGCGGTGAACCCGAAGGGCGTGCCCGGCATCCAGATCGACGGCTACTTCCCCGACACCTCGACCTTCAACACGACGCACGGGTGGAACCACGACTCGCAGTTCGTCCTGCGGCTGCCGGACGACTGGAACGGCGGGCTGGTGGTCACCGGCACCCCGGGCAACCGGGAGCAGTACGCCAACGACTTCACCGTCTCCGACTGGGCGCTGGCCAAGGGGTACGCCTACGCGGTGACGGACAAGGGCAACGTCGGCGCCACCTTCTACAAGGACGGCCGCAAGCCCGGTGACGCGGTGGCCGAGTGGAACGACCGGGTCACGCAGATCGCGATCGCGGCCAAGGCCGTCGTCGCGCAGCGCTACGGCAGGCTTCCCAAGCGGACCTACGCCGCGGGCATCTCCAACGGCGGATATCTGGTCCGCTGGCAGCTGGAGAACCGGTCCTGGCTCTACGACGGCGGGATCGACTGGGAGGGCACGCTCTGGCGGGTCAAGGGCGACAACCTGCTCAACTACCTGCCTCCGGCGCTGCGGGCCTATCCGGCGGGTGACACCCAGGCGATGTACGACGCGGGTTTCGCCCGTGGCTCGGAGTTCCTGTGGCCGTTCCACCACCAGTACTACTGGGACCTGACCCAGCGCGTCTACCGCGAGGAACTCGACCCCTCCTTCGACGGCGACACCGACGCGGGCACGCCCTTCTGCTCCTCGGGCACCCCGGCCTGCGACGCCGACTACGACTACGACGCGCGCAAGCCGTACGCGGCGGTGCGGAAGATCGGGCTCACCGGCCGGATCGGCAAGCCGCTGATCACGATCCACGGCACGCTGGACACGCTGCTGCCGATCTCCCGCTCCGGCGACGTCTACGCGGACATGGTCGGCGACCGCCGGCCGTTCCGCTACTACCGGATCACCGACGGCACCCACGTGGACAGCCTCTACGCCTCCTACCCCGACAAGCTCCGCCCGTTGCTGCCGTGCTTCCGCAGCGCCTTCGAGACCCTGGAGAGCTGGGTGGAGCGTGGGCAGAACCCGCCGCCGAGCGCGACGCTGCCGAGGCCCTCGACCGGTGACCTGCCCAACGAGTGCCGGCTGAGAGCGTGACCCCACTCCCCTGAACCGCCGGACACACCGACCCGGACCCGTATGACGGCCCGGCGCCGCACAGCCCCGACGGGCCGTGCGGCGCCGGGCCGGATCAGTTGAGCATGTAGCGCCGCTGGACGCTCTTGGTCACCCGGACCGCGTTCCTGACCAGCGGTATCCGCAGCGCGACCCGTTTCAGCAGCGGGTACCAGGGCTCGGAGGGCTCGGCGGCGGCGGATTTACGGATCTCCACCCGGCCACCGCGGTTCATCTCCACCTTGAACCGGAGCCCGGTCTCCTCGCCGTCGACCCGCAGGAACGGCGCCCAGATCCCCGGCGCGAGGAACCCCTCCCGGTACGCGAGCCTGGTCGGGATCTTGGCGATCAGCCGTCCCGCCAGCTCCCCCGGGACACCGGGCTCGACCAGCGCGGGCGCGGTCACCTCGCGTTCCCTGCCTTCGGCCTGGCGGAACACCAGCTCCGCGGGCGGCCCTCCGCTCGGCGGCACGTAGGGCACGGGCACGACGACGAAGACGTGCTTGCGCTGCCTGATCACCGTCGTACCCGGTGAGACCAGGACGATCGACTCGGGGAACGAGCGGGGTTCCACGCAGATCCCCAGCTCCCCCCTGTCGGACCACCAGGGGACGACGAGCCGCCTGGAGCAGTCGGCGACCATTCCCGTGCAGTTCAGCGGCGACCCCGTCACCCGGGTGCTCGCCTGTTGCACCCCGCCGTACATGCGCACGTGTATCTCCCACAGTCCCGGCGGCAGCGGTCCGTCCATGGCCGCCGAGTCGATGTCCAGCCGGGCGGTGCCCGTGATCTGGAGCCTGACCCCGTTGCGGTGACGGCAGCGGGTCATCGAACAGTCCGAGGGCAGGAAGTGGATCGTCCCGGTGTCCTCGTGTCTGACGTAGACCTCGAACCGCGCCTTGGCCGCGGCCTGGCTGACGTCGGCCATCTCGGGCGGCAGGCGGAGCCCGTCGAGGGGGACGGGAGGCTCCCAGAGCAGGCCGCCCTCCCCGTAGGGGACGAAGCGCATGGGGGTGCCGTCGGCCTGGGTCATCTCCACGGTGAGCCGCAGGGTGAGCGCGCCGTCGTCCCAGGCGAGGTCGTCGAGGTCGGCCTGGAGGTGGACGCCGCGCATGGCTCCGGCCAGCGCGACGAGCTGGTCGAGCCTGCCGGCGCGGAGCAGTGCGGCACGGACCCTCAGCGGTACGGGCAGCAGGAGGTCGAGGCGCGGGGGGAAACGCTGGACGACCAGCTCGCGCAGGGTCGTGAAGGTGACCGCCCGATCCGCGGAGGAGGTGACGAACCGGTTCCCGCCGAGCCGTCGCAGCACCGCGCCGCGGAACCACTGGGCGTACATCCGGTCGCGCCGACGGCCTTCTGGGACCTCGTCGTCGATGACGTCGAGCAGTTCGCGCAGCTCCGCGGCCCAGACGTAGGGGTCCTGCGGCGGTTCCTGACGCTCGGTGACGTGGCAGCAGACCCCGTCGGCCATGACGACGATGTTCTCGGCCCGCAGATAGGCGCGGAGCACGAAGGTCTGCTCGGCCAGGAGGCCGCCGGGGTCGGAGAAGTTCAGCGCCTCCGCGTCGAGGAAGGCCCTGCGGAAGAGCTTGTGCGGGGTGAGCAGCGTGAGCAGCCGGTCCCGCACGATGTCGGCGTTCTCGCGGTCGGCGTCGAAGACCGCGGAGGACGGCCTCCGGTCGTTGATCAGCCGTCCGAGGAGGATGTCGGCCCCGGTCTCCACGGCCCGCGCGTACATCCGCTCCAGGGCGTCCCTCTCCAGGCGGTCGGCCTGGTCCAGCAGGTAGACGTACTCGCCCCTGGCGACCATGAGGGCGAGGTTGCGGCCGCGCATCGGCGAGCCGGTCCGCTCCAGGTGGAGCACCCTGACGTTCGACCGCACCGCGGCCAGGGTGTCGAGGCGCTGCTGGATCCCGTCGTCGGAGCCGTCGTCGGCGAAGATGACCTCGTAGTCCTCGGAGGCCATCGACTGTTCCAGCACCGACCGGATACAGGCGTCGGCGCCATCACCGGGGTTGTGCACCGGCACCACCACGCTGACCTTCACGTCCATGCGGCCAAGGGTGCGGCGCGGGACGCCGGGAGGCGATCAGACTTGCCGACTCCTGGTCTCTCAGTACCAGCCTTTGGCCTGGGAATGGGCCCAGGCGCCGCAGGGCGAGCCGTAACGGCCCTTGATGTAGCCCAGCCCCCACTCGATCTGGGTGGCCGCGTTGGTCTGCCAGTCGCTGCCCGCGCTCGCCATCTTGTGGCCGGGGAGGGACTGGGGGATGCCGTACGCGCCGCTGGAGGTGTTCATGGCGCGCTCGTTCCAGCCGCTCTCCTTCATCCAGAGCTTCTCCAGGCAGCCCCACTCGCCGGACCAGCCTCTGGCGTCCAGCATCTGCTTGCCGAGTGCCCTGTTGCCGGTCGGGTTGGAGGTGCCGGGGGGGAGTTGCTGCGGGCTGAAGCCGCCACCGCCGGGCGCCTCGTCAACGATCTTGACCTGGTTGAGCGCCTTGCGGTTGTCGCGCTCGGCGGCGATCTTGTCGGCCTTGAGCGCCTGCGCGGCCTGGGCCTTCAGCATGTCGGACTCCAGGTCCGAGCCGAACGGGTCGGAGCCGAGCATCTGCGCCATCTCGTCCAGGGTGAGCGGCGTCGTCTTCGGTGCCGAGGCGTTCTGAACGGCGGTGTAGGCGGTGAAGGCGCCCACGCCGACCAGCACCACGAGCGCGGTGCCCAGGATGAGGGCCCGCTTGGTGGTCATGCCGCGCTTCGAACTGGGCGCGGCGGACTTTCCCGCGTCGGCCTTCCCCGCGTCGGCCTTCCCTCTGCCGGCCCTGCGGCTCGCGCGGCGGGCACCGGGCGCCGAGCGCTCCCTCAGTTCCTGTGATCCTGGACTCACGACCTATGAGCTTGCCGTGGGGAGGGGGGTGGTCCGCAACCGGAACGGGAGAGTTGGTCGGCGCTCGGCTGTACCCGCAGGGGTTTCCGGTGACACAACCGCCAGGCCACGGGTACTTTCCCGGCAATGAAAGCATGGGAGTGATTTTGCTCACATTTTGCCTTATGGGATAACTTCGACCACATTGATGATCATGAAAGTGCCCGAATCGTGGTCTGACCACCTAATTCAGGTACTGTTTGCGTTATGTCTGGGTTTTGTGACCCAGCGGAACCAACCAAGCCTTGGGAGAATGATTACCCGGTGGCAGGCATCCTTCTCGTCGAAGACGACCCCTCGGTCCGGATCGGGCTGGAGCTCGCGCTCACCCGGCAGGGACACTCCGTCACCGCTTACACCAGCGGTGAGGAGGCCCTTGAGCACATCAGAACGCGCCGACCCGAGATCGCCATCCTGGACGTCATGCTGCCCGGCATCGACGGCGTCGAGGTGTGCCGCCGTATCCGCAGGCTCGACCAGCTGCCGGTGATCCTCCTCACCGCCAGGGGCGACGACCTCGACGTCGTCGTGGGACTGGAGGCGGGGGCCGACGACTACGTGGTCAAGCCGGTCGAGCCCCGCGTGCTCGACGCCCGCATCCGCGCCGTCCTGCGCCGGATGGAGTCGGTCGCCTCCGACCGCATCACCTTCGGCGACCTGGTCATCGACCGGGGCGCGCTCAAGGTGGCACTGGGGGGCCGCGAGGTCCACCTCACCCCCACGGAACTGCGGCTCCTGCTCGAACTCGTCCGCCACCCCGGCCAGGTGCTCAACCGCAGATACCTGTTGCGGGCCGTCTGGGACCACACCCACGTCGCCGACTCCCGGCTCGTCGACGCCTGCGTCCAACGGGTCCGTGCCAAGATCGAGGCGGTCCCCGCCGAGCCCGAGTTCATCCACACGGTACGGGGATTCGGCTACCGGTTCAGCCCGCCGTGAGACCGGCGCTCCCTCCCGCTCTCCGGCGGATGTACACCGGTCTGCGCGGGCGCCTGGTGATCACTTTCACCCTGATCGCCGTCACCGCCTCCGCGGTCGTCGCGGGAATCGGCTACGAGTTCGTCAAGAGCCGCATGATCGGACGTGCCGAGCATGTGGCCGTGAGCGACGTACGCGACACCCTGGAGGGCATCAGGGTGCCCGTCGGCGGACTCTGGCCGGGAGACGGCCCACCGACCGACGAGGAGATCAGCACGCTGCAGCGGAGCCTGCGTCCCCAGGGCGGCAGGGTGGTGGTCCGCTACGAGGAGTACGTCTACCCCGACGGCGACTTCGGCACCAAGGACGTCCCCGGCGACCTCGCCGCCAGGGCCACCCAGCGGATGGTCGCCAAGCGCATGACCATCCGCGGCGACATGTGGCTGCTCATCGGCACCCCCGTCTGGCGGATCGAGCCCATCCACACCGCGCAGCCCACCGGGATGATCGTCTACGTGTTCGCCCCCCTCATCGAGGAGGACCGGCTCCTGAGCGGCCTGCGGCAGCCGCTCGCCGTCGCCGGCGTCGCCATGCTGATCATCGCCCTCTCCCTGGGCCTGTTGTCGGCCAGGCAGCTCCTGCTGCCGGTGAGGCGGCTCGGCTCGGCGGCCCGAGCGCTCGGAGCGGGCCACCTGGACACCCGCCTGCCCGTACACGGCCAGGACGAGCTCGCCGAGCTCACCGCCACGTTCAACGACACCGCCGCAGCCCTGGAGCGGAGCGTCACCGAGCTGCGCTCGCTGGAGGCGATGTCCCGCCGTTTCGTCGCCGACGTCTCCCACGAGCTCAGGACACCGCTCACCGCGATGACCGCGGTGACCGACATGCTCTCCGAGGAGGCGGAACGCCTGCCGCCCGAGCCCGCGACGGCCGTACGCCTCGTGCTGCGCGAGATCGAGCGGCTGCGGACCCTGATCGAGCAGCTCATCGAGGCGAGCCGGTTCGACTCGGGCACGGCCACGCTGAACGTGGACACCGTGAACATCGTGGACGTGGTCTGCGACTGCCTGGACACGCGCGGCTGGTCGGACCGGGTACGGGTGAACGTGCCGGAGGGACTCACGTTCTCCGTCGACCCCAGGCGTTTCGACGTCATCGTCGCCAACCTGGTGGGCAACGCCCTGCGCCACGGTGAGCCCCCGGTGATGGTGACCGCCCGCAGCACCCCGAACGGCCTGGAGGTGAAGGTGCGCGACCACGGCAAGGGCATCCCTGCGAAGGATCTGCCCTTCGTGTTCAACCGTTTCTACAAGGCCGGGGCCCGGGGTGACGGCAGCGGGCTCGGCCTGTCCATCGCGCGGGCCAACGCCCAGCTGCACGGCGGCACGATCTCGGTCCGCGCGCAGCGGCCGGGAACCCTCTTCACGGTCTGGCTCCCCCCGGCATGAGACGGCTCACCCGCCCGTACGGCCCGACGGCCCTCGGCAGGAGGCGGCCCGTCCTTTCGACCGTCCCCCACAGCGGACGGCCCACCCTCCCGACCGACCTCGGCGGAAGACGGCTCATCCCCACGACGTCCCTCGGCAGGAGGTGGCTCGCCCGGCCGGCCGTTTCCGGTGCGAGGTGGCTCGCCTGCCTGCTCTCCGCCTCCCTGCTGCTCGGCGGATGCGGCATCTCCCCCACCGAGGTCCAGGACTACGGCCGTCCGCCGGTGATCAGCTACAGCCCCACCTGGGTGACGGTCTATCTGCTCCGCGACGGCCGGCTGGAGCCCGTCAAGATCCCGGTGGTCTCCGACTCGGCGAAGAACATCATCGACACGCTCTTCCGGGCCGGCAAGCAGCCGCCGAAGGCGGGGCTGACCAGCGCGCTCAACGACTTCAGCCACTACGACACCAAGACGACCCGCTACTCCGACAACACCGACAACACCGATCAGCGCAACGAGCCGAACGACAACCTGGGTTACCGGCTGAACGTGATCATCACGGGCCAGGGCAAGGTCACCAAGGAGGCCCTCGCCCAGATCACCTGCACCATCCGGCAGAACAAGCAGGAGAGCATCTGGAGCGTCGAGGTCACCCGGCTCTTCCCCGGTACCCCGGAGACGATGGGCGACCGGGGCTGCTTCGAGTTCCGCAATCTCGCGGCCCCCGGAGTGCGGCTGCCCCCCTGACAGACCCCGTCCCTCCTCCCCCCGGCACCCGGGCCAGGCGCGCATGGGGCACCGGAATCCCGCGAAGGCCAGGGGTACGGACACCGGAATCCGCGGGCGCCCCGACGCACCGGCCGCCACCGGAGGCACGGAGCCACAACGCGCGGAGCCACAACGCGCGGAGCGCGGTCGCGGGGCCCGTACAGCCCGCGACCGCGCTCCGGCGACGTCCGACGCCCCGTCACATCGTGATGTCCTCCAGCATCTCGGTGACCAGCGCCGCGATCGGCGAGCGCTCGGAGCGGGTCAGCGTGACGTGCGCGAACAGCGGGTGTCCCTTGAGCTTCTCCACCACCGCCACGACGCCGTCATGGCGCCCCACCCGCAGGTTGTCGCGCTGGGCGATGTCGTGGGTGAGGACGACCCGGGAGTTGGCGCCGATCCGGCTCAGCACGGTGAGCAGCACCCCGCGCTCCAGCGACTGCGCCTCGTCCACGATGACGAAGGCGTCGTGGAGCGACCGGCCGCGGATGTGGGTGAGCGGAAGCACCTCCAGCATGCCCCGGTCCATGACCTCCTCGATCACCTCGGGTGTGGTGACCGCGCCCAGGGTGTCGTAGACCGCCTGCCCCCACGGGCCCATCTTCTCGTTCTCGGAACCGGGCAGGTAGCCCAGTTCCTGGCCGCCCACGGCGTACAGGGGACGGAAGACGATGACCTTGCGGTGCTGACGGCGCTCCAGGACCGCCTCCAGGCCCGCGCAGAGGGCGAGCGCGGACTTGCCGGTGCCCGCTCGGCCGCCCAGCGAGACGATGCCGACCTCGGGGTCCATCAGGAGGTCGAGCGCGATCCGCTGCTCGGCAGAGCGGCCGTGCAGGCCGAAGACCTCGCGGTCGCCGCGTACCAGCCGCACCGACTTGTCGGGCAGCACCCGGCCCAGCGCGGAACCCCTGCTCGACAGCAGACGCAGGCCCGTGTGGGTGGGCAGGTCACGGGCGTCGACCAGGTCGGCCGTGCCGTGCTCGAAGAGGGTCTCGACGTCCTCCGCGGTTACCTGGAGCTCGTCCATGCCGGTCCAGCCGGACTCCACCACGAGTTCGGCGCGGTATTCGTCCGCGGCGAGCCCGATGGAGGCGGCCTTCACCCGCATCGGCAGGTCCTTGGAGACCAGCACCACGTCGTGGCCCTCGGCGGCGAGGGTCTTCGCCACGGTCAGGATGCGGGTGTCGTTGTCGCCGAGCCGGAACCCGACGGGCAGGATGGACGGGTCACTGTGGTTGAGCTCCACCCGGATGGTGCCCTCGCCGATCGGCATGGGCTCGTCCAGACGTCCGTGTGTCACCCGGAGTTCGTCGAGGTATCTCAGCGCCTTGCGCGCGAAATATCCGAGCTCTGGATGATGGCGTTTGCCCTCCAACTCGGTGATGACGACGATCGGGAGGACGACCTCATGCTCGGCGAAACGGCTCATCGCCGTTGGATCCGCCAGGAGCACCGAGGTGTCCAGGACGTACGTGCGCCGCTGCACTGCCGGCGACGTGGGTGAGGACGAAGGGTTTGCCACGCGTTCTCCCCCGGGCACCATTGACGGTGCCCTGCCATGAGCTGGGATGCGGACCGGCCAGGGGCCCGCTCACGAGAACGTCGAGCAGGGACCGTTGACCGGCCCTCCTCAGCAGGTCGTGACGCAAAGGCGGGCCCTCTCCGGCGTAGGTGAGCTGTGCTCTCCTACTTCTTACGGTACGTCCTGAATGCCCGACTTCCAACTGCTTAAGACCGCCCGAAAGGGGTCGTTCATGTGGAATTTCAGGAACCGTACCTGCGGTGTCGCGCGGCGTAGGAGCGGAGAGCCCGCAAGAAGTCGACCCTGCGGAAGTCAGGCCAGTAGGCCTCGCAGAAGTAGAATTCGGAGTGAGCGCTCTGCCAGAGCAGGAAACCCGAGAGCCGCTGCTCCCCCGATGTCCGGATGACCAGATCCGGATCGGGCTGGCCGCGCGTGTAGAGATGCTCCGCGATGTGCTCGACATCGAGGACCTCGACAAGGTCCTCGATACTTGCGCCCTTGCTCGCGTGCTCCTGGAGAAGGGAGCGCACCGCATCAGCGATCTCACGCCTTCCTCCATACCCAACAGCAACGTTCACAATCAAACCGGGACGATGTGATGTCGCTTCTTTTGCGTTTTTGAGCACCCGAGCCGTGTGATCAGGTAAAAGATCAAGCGCGCCCATGGGCTTGATGTGCCATCCGTCGGCCACGAGTTCCTGGACCACATCCTCGATGATCTTCACCAGGAGGTCCAGTTCGTCCTTGGAGCGGTTGATGTTCTCGCTCGACAGCAACCACACGGTGACGACCTCGACACCGGCCTCCCGGCACCAGCCGAGCAGCTCCGAGATCTTGTCCGCGCCCTTGCGATGCCCGCGGCTCACGTCGTCGAGGCCCATCGAGCGCGCCCAGCGCCGGTTGCCGTCGACGATCACGCCGACGTGCCGGGGAACCATCTCCTTGTGACGGGACAGCTTCGACTCAAGCCGGCGTTCGTACAGGCGGTAGACGAGATCGCGCACGCCCATTGAAGCCCCTCCCTCAGCACTGCCACGAATGGGCACTGACAGGCAATTATCACCGCCCCGCGGACCTCTCGGCCCCCGCTACAGGGATCTGGCGGCCTTGCCCGGGTTGGGAGATCTCAGGCACTCCTCGGCCTCCGCGACGAGCGCCTCCACGAAAACGCCCAGCTCGGAGGAGGTCAGAACGGCGCGCATCCCCACCCCGTCGCTGCCCCACGCCTCCAGGAACGCCCTTCTGGTGACCCGCCACTCTCCACCGGGCCCCCGTCGCCCCGGGACCCAGATCGGGATGGTCCGCAGCTGGCAGCGGAGTTCGCCCCCGCCGACGACACCGTTCCTGGCCCGGTAACGAAAGGCGAACAGTTCCTCGTCGCCGGGAAAGCGGTCGTCGGGGTCGGGCCATCGGGCCTCGTGCCCCGCACGCGCCTCGGCGACCCCTCGCGCCAGCCGGGTGAGGAACCAGCCGCACCGCTCACCCACCGTGCCGTACAGCGCGCCGTCGCGGTGGAGCCGCAGGGTGATCTCGTACGGCGTACCGGCACTGTCACGGCACGCCACTGGCGTAACGGTCAGATAAGAACCATCAAGACAACGCAGTCCCCCCACCTCAGAGAGGGTATCCCGCCCCAGTCCGCCAAAACATGATCAACGCCCTCCATGTCCCCGCCATCCGGGCGACGCCCCTGGCGTACGCCCCCACGTCCCCGCCATCCAGGCGACCCCCGGCACGCACTCCCAAGGCCGCGCCACCCATGCCCCGAGGCCCACACCACCCCGGCGGCGGTGCCGCCACCCCGCACACGTCCTCAGGGCGGCGTCACCCGGCCTGTCGGGGATCCTCAGGAGCCGCCCCCGCCGCAACCGCCCCCGCAACTGGAACCCGAACCGGAGTCGCCCCCACCGTCGCCACCGCCGTAACCCCCGCCACAACCGTGAGAGGAACTCGCCGAGGCGCCGGAGGCACCGTGACGGCGGGAGGAGCCGCGTCGCAGCGCGGGAGGCGGTGGCGGGCCCTCCATGGACAGGATCCCCGCCAGCCGCCCGTCCTCCCACTGCTTCAGACCGTGCAGGGCGACCCCCAGGATGTTCAGCTCGTCATGGTCGACGTGGTCTCCGGCGCGGGGTGGCAGGGACCTGTCCTCGCGGTGGCGCAGTCGGTAGTGGGCCAGCGCGGTCTTCCCCGCACGGTTGGGGTGGGTGGGGTCGGCCCGTCCCGAACCGGGCGCGTCGATCAGCCCCAGGTCTCTCAGCCGCGCGATCAGCATGGTCACCGCGGCCCCCTGGGCCACTCTGTTCCTGATCGCCCAGACCGGCACGCCGCCCGCCTGTCCCCCGAGGTGGTCGAGGACCTCGGTCTGCGCCGGCTGGGTGAGCACGCCGACCTGGCCTGACACCTGCGTCAGCCACCCGTCGCGCCGTGCCCTCACCGCCCCTACGGCGGTCAGTGAGGCGAGCGCGGTGTCGGCCACTCTGGACCGGCCGCCCGCGAGCAGCGCCAGCTCGTACGGCGTCAGCTCGGGCCCCTCGTAGACGCGCGAGGGGCGCACGGCGAGGCGCAGCGCGATCAGCCCCGCCACTCCCAGAAGCGCGAGACCCACCACGACGACGATCTGTACGGTCTGCATGACGGCCTCCGCGATGGTCCCTGCCTGAGGTTCACTACCCGGTGGACGAACGGGGAGGACCAGAAGTTTCTGCCGCGCCCTGTCCGGCGCGACCGATATCGGTCACCCGGCTCGGCACCTCCGGTCCGGCGACTCCCGGCTGAACACGTCCGCTCGAAGGCACCCGGTGAGGCCCGTCAAGACACCCTGGCGCGACAGGCGCCCGGCCCGGCGCAACCAGCTCAGCGCACGCGGTTCAGCGCACCCGGCCCGGCGCACCCGGCTCAGCGGCGTCCTCCGAGGAGCCACCATCGGCGGGGCGGGGGGCCGGGTTCCGGGGCCACGGGCTCCTCCGGCAGCCGTCCCGCCGCGCGGAGGTGGTCGGCGAAGTCACTGGCATCGGCGTGGGAACCACCCTGCGGCTTGGGACGGCCCCGCGCGTAGGCGTCGAACTCCCCGGCGAAGCCGTCGCCGAGCAGCGCGGCCAGATCGGGCCGCAGTCTGGCCACGGTCCTGCGCCGCTTGGAGATCAGGGCGGCCTCCTGGATCCGCAGCCGCTCCCGGTCGAAACCCCGGGGCGCCTCCTCCCCGGCCACCAGGGCCGCCACCAGGGCCGCCTGCGCCTTGGCCAGCGCCTCCCTCGCCCCGTCCTCAGGCACGGGCCATCGCACCGCGGATCCGGCCGAGCTCCCCTTCCAGGGCGCCGTCGCTGGGGTAGTCGTCGTCCCATTCGAGCAGCACACCGGGTGGCTCGACCCGCGCGCACAGCTCGGAGAGGATGTCCAGCACGTCCTCGGGGACGTGCGCGGTGTGGGTGTCGTGCCACAGCCCCCGGTGGGAGTGGCCCCCGGCGACGTGGACGTAGGCCAGCTCGGACAGCGGCAGGCCGTCCAACGCGGCGACGGCCGACAGCCCCAGGTTGACCTGGTTCGTGTAGAGGTTCGCCACGTCGATCAGGAGCCCGACACCCGTCATCTCCACCAGTTCGCCGAGGAAGGCGGCCTCGGTCATCTCGTCCTCCGGCCAGCCGAACAGGGCGGCGACGTTCTCCAGGGCCAGCGGCACGGGAAGGGCGTCCTGCGCCCGTCGCACGTTCTCGGCGACGACCGAGAGCGCGGCCCGGGTGCGCGGGACGGGAAGCAGGTGCCCGGCCTCCATCCCGCCCGCCCGTACGAAGGCGAGGTGTTCGCTGACCAGCGGCGCGTCCAGGGCTCGGGCGCAGTCCGCCAGATGCGCCAGCCGCCGCGGGTCGGGGGACTCGGCGCCACCGATGCCGAGCCCGACACCGTGCGGGATCACGGGTGTCCCGCGGGCACGCAGCACCCGCAGTGACTCGGGGAGCCGGGAGGGGTTCACGTTCTCCGCGATGACCTCGACGAAGTCGACACCGGGCAGCCGCTCCACGGTCAGGTCGATCTCCGGCCGCCAGCCGATGCCCACCCCCAGCGCCCCAGGCTCAGCCACCGCAACCGGAGCCGCAGCTGGAACCGCAGCTGGAGCCGCCGCCGTCGCTCGATCCGCCGCTGTCACCCGACCCACCGGAGTCGCCCCAGCCGCCGGAACCGAAGTCGCCGCCACCTCCGAAGGAGAGGCCGTCACCGGAGTTCGAGCCGCCACCCCCGCAGGAGCCCGTGGCGCAGCTGTTGGCGGCGCCCGCGGTCTGACGCTGCAGCTCCTCCTCCAGTCCGGGCTCGTTGAGCTCGCTCAGGCCGTACAGGGCGACGGGAATGCCGACGGCGAAGGCCAGGTCGGGCACCAGCGGGCGGCTGCCTCGCACATGGGCTTCGCGGGCGGAGGCGAGCACCTGGTGGCCCGCGTTGCTCAGGGCGTCGCGCAGGGCCCGCCTCTGCCGCGAGTAGGCGGAGAAGCCGCCGATCGCCGAGATCATCCCCACCAGGAGCGCGAAGGTGCCCAGTCCTCCGGTCGCCCCGGCGAGCAGGATGCCCGCCACGACGATCACCTCGATGATCGAGGCGATCTGGAGTCGGCTGAGCAGCGCCTGCGCGTGGTCGAGCGCACCTTCGGGCACGAGCAGGCCGAGCCCCAGCAGCCGGTAGCGCAGACTCTCCACGCCCCGCCCCTCGGCCACCGCGCGGCGGACCTCACCCACGGGGGCCGAGCCTCCGCGCAGGTGGAGCGCCTCCATGACGGCGTGCTCGATCGGGTCGGGAGAGGGTTTGGCGCCGGCGACCAGGCTGGTGTGCCCGCCTCGCGAGACCCGGATCACCCCGGCCCTGGCCAGCAGGCCGAGCGCGGTGTTGATCACGCGGCGCGGCCCTCCGGCGAGATAGGCGAGCTCGTACGGGTTCGGCGGTCCGCCGTAGTGGCCGGCCATGGCCGAGCGGACCCGGCGGTGCTCACGGCGCACCGTGAGGGCTGTGGAGAGGATGACCAGGCCGACGACACAGGCGATGACGAAGAGCGAGAACTCCATGTCCGCCTCCTCGGGGGGAAAGGTGGGCCACAGGAGCGGCGTCCCGTGCACTCAGATGGACGCGCACAGCCTGGCAGAAGTTTCGCCCGACTTCGACGGCGACTCAGTGAGATGTCGGTCACCAGGCGAAATGCAGCCACCCGCCCCGAGTACGCCGGAGACCGGGAGCCAGGGCTCCCGGTCTCCGGCACGCCCGGATGGCACGGTCCTTTCAGCCCAGGCGGGCGACGAGGGCCTTGTGCTCCTCCCAGAGCTCTCCCGGCAGGTGGTCGCCGAAGGTCTGGAAGAAGGCGGGCATGAGCGACGCCTCGTGCCTCCAGATCTCCTCGTCGACGCTCAGCAGCGTCCGCATGTCCTCGTCGGAGACGTCGAGGCCCTCGGTGTCGAGCCGCTCGGGGAGCAGGCCGATGGGGGTGCGTACCGCCTCCGCCTCGCCGTTGAGGCGGTCGACGATCCACTTGAGAACGCGGGTGTTCTCGCCGAAGCCGGGCCAGATGAACCTGCCCTCGTCGTTCTTGCGGAACCAGTTCACGTAGTAGACGCGCGGCAGCCGCGCGTTCTCACGCCGGCCGATCTTGAGCCAGTGGGCGAAGTAGTCGCCCATGTTGTAACCGCAGAAGGGAAGCATCGCGAACGGGTCGCGGCGCAGCTCGCCGACCTTGCCCTCGGCGGCGGCGGTCTTCTCCGAGGCGATGTTCGCCCCTACGAAGACGCCGTGCCGCCAGCCGAATGCCTCCGTCACCAGGGGGACCGCGCTGGCGCGGCGCCCGCCGAACAGGATCGCGGAGATCGGCACGCCCTCGGGGTCCTGCCACTCGGGGGCGATCGTCGGGCACTGCGCGGCCGGGACCGTGAAGCGGGCATTGGGGTGCGCGGCGGGCTCGCCGGACTCCGGCGTCCAGTCGCGGCCCTTCCAGTCGGTCAGGTGCGCCGGGGGCTCGTCGGTGAGGCCCTCCCACCACACGTCGCCGTCGTCGGTGAGGGCGACGTTGGTGAAGATGCTGTTGCCCCACAGCGTCTTGACCGCGTTGGCGTTGGTGGACTCGCCGGTCCCGGGGGCGACGCCGAAGAATCCCGCCTCGGGGTTGATCGCGCGCAGCCGTCCGTCGGCGCCGAAGCGCATCCAGGCGATGTCGTCGCCGATCGTCTCGACCTTCCACCCGGGGAGGGTCGGCTGGAGCATGGCGAGGTTCGTCTTCCCGCAGGCGCTCGGGAAGGCCGCCGCGACGTAGCGCGTCTCTCCCGAGGGCGGGGTGATCTTGAGGATGAGCATGTGCTCGGCGAGCCAGCCCTCGTCGCGGGCCATCGTGCTGGCGATGCGCAGGGCGTAGCACTTCTTGCCGAGCAGGGCGTTGCCGCCGTACCCGGAACCGTAGGACCAGATCTCGCGGGTCTCGGGGAAGTGGCTGATGTACTTGGTGGGGTTGCACGGCCACGGCACGTCGTCCTGGCCGGGCTCCAGCGGGGCGCCGACCGAGTGGACGGCCTTGACGTAGCCGCCGCGCTCCTCGATGAGCCGCAGGGCGTCCTCGCCCATGCGGGTCATGACGCGCATGGACACGACCACGTACGGCGAGTCGGTGATCTCCACGCCGAGCTGGGAGATCTCACCGCCCAGGGGGCCCATGCAGAACGGCACCACGTACATCGTCCGGCCCCGCATGCTGCCCTTGAAGATCTCGCCGAAGGTACGGCGCATCTCGGCGGGAGCGATCCAGTTGTTGGTCGGCCCCGCGTCCTCCTCGCGCTCGGAACAGATGTAGGTCCGGTCCTCGACCCTGGCGACGTCGCTGGGGTCGGAGGCGGCGTGGAAGCTGTTCTGCCGTTTGGAAAGGCGCGTGAAGGTGCCCTGCTCGACCAGCAGGTTCGTCAGGCGGGTCCATTCGGCCTCGGAGCCGTCGCACCATTCGATCCGGTCCGGCTGGGTCAGCTCGGCGATCTCCTTGACCCACCCCGCGAGCTCCTCGTGGCGGGTCGGGCTGACGGCGGTGGCATCTACGACAACAGACACTACTTGGGCTCCTTTACACTTCCCGGGACCAAGGCATCATTGACGACCGGACCGCGTCCAATCCAATTGGCGTAGACCACTGAATTAACGCGATCACACGTCTCGACACCCCGGACCCGACGCCCCTGCCGACGTATGCCCAGGCAGGAGGCGCGGGGTTTCGAAACCCCTACCCAAAAGAAGTGACTCTAAAAAAGCCGTCCCACCAATGGTATAGGCCAATAAGAAAGGTCTAAACCAATCACCGGACAGGTTCAGACCAATTTTTTCGCCATTTTCCCCGATGGGGTCAGGAATTCACGTCCGGCCCCGCGGCCCGCACACGGTCGACGTGTTGCAGCGCGTCCCGCAGATCCGCCAGCCAGGTGTCGGTGTGGTTGCCCACCAGACGCACACACCAGGCGAGCGCGTCGCTGCGACTGCGGGCCACTCCGGCGGCGACGAGAGTGTCGAGCACCTGGCGCTCCGACTGCTTGAGCCGGGTCATGACGGGCACCGAGAGTGTGGTGAACATCACCGTCTCGTCACCGACCGCGACGCCCCAGGAGACCTTCCTGCGGAAACGATGCTCGGCCTCCAGCGCGATCTCGACGCGCCGCTCCCTCGTCTCCTCGCGGAAACGCAGGATGCCGCCCTCCACTGCGGCGGAACGCTCCACCTCCGAGACGTCGTCACCGAGCGCGGGAGCCCGGAGCCTGCCGACCACCGTGATCTCCTCGCGGTCGAGCACGATCTCCACTCCACCCTCGAACCACTCCTCGGGGAGCCTCCCCGAGAACCAGCCGCGCAGCTTCTCCACCGCTTCGTCGTTTTCCATGTAATTTAGATTACATCGCTTCGTAGATCGAAGCCAGCATCGCGAGGGAAGACCGGAGAGGCGCCCGCGGGCGAGGAAACGGAGTTGCCGAAGTCAGGTCCCCGGGCGAGCGCGGCGGGCGATCACCCGAGGGCAATCGAAGTCGCGCGCTCGGCATCGGGCCGGCGGAGCCGGACCGGCGCACCAGGGCGGGACCGGGCCGACGGCGCCGCTCGGCACCGGGCCGCTCGGCACCGGGCCGGCGGACCCGGGCGGCACCGGGCTAGCGGACCCGGGCGGCGACCCCCGGGCTGATCCGGACGGCCCCGGCGAAGTTGCGGGTGGTGACGGGGACGAGCTTGACCACGTCGCCGGTCCTGGGAGCGTGCAGCATCTTGCCGTCCCCCCAGTAAATGGCCACGTGCGAGACATAACCGGGGTTGGTGGGGTCGTGCCGCCAGAACAGCAGGTCACCGGGCTGCGCCTGGGCGAGCGGAATCTGGGGTCCTGAGACGAACTGCTGGTGCGTCACCCGGGGCACCTTGATCCCCGCCTGCGCGTACGCCCACTGGACCAGGCCCGAGCAGTCGAAGCTGTCGGGTCCCTCCGCCCCCCACACGTACGGGCGGCCGAGCTTGCCGATCGCGGCGGTGAGGGCGGTCGTGACCTGCGGGGCGGTCATGAAGGAGCTCGCGGACCAGGTCGTCGCGGTCTTGTCGGGAGTCACGGTCCTGCCGGGAGCGGTGGTCTTGCCGGGAGCCCGCAGCACCGGGTTGATCACCGCGACCTGTGCCCCCTTGGGCAGGGCGCGCAGGAGGGTGAGGCGCAGCTTCGCGGAGTCGGCCTTCGGCGCGCTCACCACGAGCGCGTTGTTCTCCGGGATGCCCAGGGCGCGGGCGGTCGGCCGGGAGACCACGGCGTCGATGGCGCCCATGCCCATCGTGGCGTAGGCGCCGACGCGCAGCTCACGCCCGGCGGTGGTGAAGGTCTTGCCCAGCGGCATACCGCCGTCGTTGCCCAGGACGAAGGAGACGGCAACCTCCCCCGCCGAGACGTTCCGCCAGAGCCGGTCGGAGCGCGCGGTCGGTTTGGGGGTGTACGCACGGAACGTCGAGGGGTTCACCCCGAGGGTCTGCACCCGCTTGCCGTCCAGGACCACCTCGGCGGCGTCGGCGCGCTCCACCGCCCGCACCCCGGAGAGCTGGGCGACCTTGGCGACCGCGGCCGCGCTGAGCGGCCTGTTCGCGACGACGAACAGGTGCGGCTGCCGCATCGAGGTGAGCGGCGCCACCGGTTCCGGAGAGCTACCGTTCTGCCCGTCCTGAACGGGTTTGGCCACCTGGGTCGGCAGGGTGGCGACGGACTTGCGCATCGTGATCTTCTCGGGCTCGGTCTCCGGCATCTGGGTGAAGACCATCAGACCGGTGGCCAGCAGGCCGACGAGCAGGACCGCCAGGATCGGAACCGCCCGCCTCATCAGGCGGGCGGTGCGGTAGCTGTAGCGGGGACGAGGGGTGTAGGCGAGGTCCTGCCGGGCTTCCCGGATCAGGTCGGAGACACGTGGTCGCCGCTTGAACACGACATATCCCCTTCCCCGCGAACTCCAGCCCTACGAGGGTGCCGTAGACCGTCCCAGGATGCACGCAAACCCACCGAAAAGCACCCAATCTGCAATGCAGCCACAAGTTTTGCGAAAGCCTGTCAAATCTTTGGGCACACGGCAATCCGCCGGGACGCCCGTCCCGGCGGATCAGCGAATCGATCAGGGTTCGCGGAGGTCAGTTACCGATGTACGGCACGGCCTCAAGGATCTCGACCGTGTTGGAACGGCCGTTCGGCATCGTGTAGGTCGCCTTCTCACCGATCTTCTTGCCGTTGATCGCCGAACCGAGCGGCGACTTGGGCGAGTAGACGTCGATCGGGGCGCCGCTCTCCTCGCGCGAGGCCAGCAGGAAGGCGACCTCCTCGTCGTCGCCCTCGAAACGGACGGTGACCGTCATTCCGGGGCCGACCACGCCTTCGGTGCGGGGCGCCTCACCGACCTTGGCACTGTCCAGGATCTGGCGGAGATGGAAGATACGGGCCTCCATCTTGCCCTGCTCGTCCTTGGCGGCGTGGTAGCCGCCGTTCTCCTTCAGGTCGCCCTCTTCGCGTGCCGCCTCGATCTTCTTGGCGATGTCAACGCGCCCGGGCCCCGAGAGGTGCTCAAACTCAGCCTTCAGGCGGTCATACGCCTCCTGAGTGAGCCAGGTGACGCTCTCGTTGTGGGAGTCGGCCACGGGTTCTCCTTGCTTCCTCGGGGGCTTCGTGCTTGGTGCCTGGGGGGTTGCTGTCGGTCGAATCTCGAAAGGCTAACAAGTTAACCCCTCGACCGCCTCCCCAAATGTCTCACTATACGAGATAGCAGTACTGGACGTGAACGGAAGTGGCCCGAGCACTGGTCTCTAGCCGTTCGGTAAGCCGAACATACCCCTCACCAGCCGGAATATTGACCTCCTTGCTGCCGACCTCGACGTGGCTGACATCGGTGGCCCGCAGACGGCAGAGCGCCGCGCGATCGGATGGTTTGACCGCTTCGAAGGTGATCTGCGCAGAATCGCCGCGACTGGTGTCGAATGCGATGACCTGGTCGATCACCTCCGTGTCCCCCTTCGCCGCCCACATCACGTAGCCCCACCCCCCGGCGCACACGACGCAGAGGATCGCGATCACGGCGTGCACCACGAAACGCCCCCTGCGCTCCGGGCGGTCGGGAAAGTCGCCCGGGGTGCCGAGGACGGGACCGTCCCGACGGCCCTTCTCGGCTTCGCTGGTGGCCATGACGGAATCTCCCTGCACTACCTCGGTGTTATCCGAGACAATTGTCCCCTGCGAGGGCCTCGCCCTCGCGACCGCCCAAGAGAAACTAACCTCTCCCTAGAGTCGACGACCCCCTCCTGAATGCCTGAAGGAGGGGGTTTGAGGTGCCGCCTGGTGCCTTGAGCCCGTATTGACCAGCCCCAGCCATCACGAACAGGAGGTGCATCCTCGATGGCTACGTTCACCGTAAGACA
>NZ_JBEPDA010000049.1:0-24302 GCF_040299985.1 Streptosporangium sp. NPDC000563
AAAGCTACGAGGCCGGGCTCTACCTCCGAGGCTCGATCATGTGGCTGAAACTCCTCACTTCACCCACATGATCCGAACCTCGAACAGCTCCTAGAGCGTCTATGTCTCCCCAAACTCAGCAAGTTCCGCCTGGACAATCAATGCACCTCAGGACTTCGAGGCCATCAGTTCAACACCGCAGTAGATGACGTAATCGGTCGACAAGCCGCACTGATCGTAGTCATGGACGGTGGATTTCCCGGGGTCTACTTCGTGCGAACTGTCAGGACCCCGGCGAGATCGATGTCGCTGGAGCTACCGCCGAAGCCGGACTCCGAGATCAGCCGAGCCCCCAGGACGGCGCTCCAGAAGGTCCGTGCCTCGACGAGGGCGGGACGATCGATGACCCAGTCATGGCGGTCCAGGACCGCGGTGAGGTAACGCTCCGCCAGGCGGAACAGGAGGTTGAGGTTGTGTTGCGCCAGCGGCTGCAACTCGGGCCGATGCCGCGTGATCGACATTGCCTGGACGGCGACCGGTACGGCCGGCAGCGCCAGCGCGGTGCGTGCCATCGCCTCACAGAACGCCCTGGGGGTGCGCTGCCGGTGCCCGACTGGTTTGAGGCGTTCGGCGTCGCGGAGCAGCATCAGGAACGCCGCGTGGACGAACAAGGCGTCCTTGGAACCGAAGTAGTAGGTGATCTGGTTCGGGTGGGCGCCAGCCGCGGCCGCTATCTCGGCCACGCTCACGGAACCGAAGTGCTGTTCGGCGAAGAGCGTCACGGCTTGTTCGAGAAGTTGCGCACGGGTGCGTCGGCCACGGCTTCGAGGGGGATCGCTCATAGACATCCTATAGTTGTATGCGATACAACTCTGTGAGGGCAAGCTCGAACACCGTTTCCGTGACGAGGAGATCAACATGAGCGTTCAGGACGTCGTTGTCACCGGCCTGGGAGCGACCACACCTCTCGGCGGGGACGTCGTCTCTCTGTGGGAAGGGCTTCTCGCCGGGCGCTCCGGTGTCCGCCGGATCGACGACCTCGTGGCTCCGTTCGCCCACGCCAGCGAACTGCCCGTAAAGATCGCCGCCCCCATGGCGGTCTCCCCCGACGAGGTGCTGCCCCGTGTCACGACCCGGCGCATGGACCGCTGCCAGCAGGCCGCGCTCGTCGCCGCCCAGCAGGCCTGGACCGACGCCGCCACGCCCGCGGTCGACCCGGACCGCCTCGCAGTGGTGATCGGCACCGGCATCGGAGGCATCAACACCCTCCTGAACCAGGACGATCTGATCGAGGAGAAGGGACCCCAGCGGATCTCTCCCCTCGCCGTCCCCATGCTGATGCCGAACGGACCGGCCGCCTGGATCAGCCTGGAGTACGGTGCCCGCGCCGGCGCGTACACACCCGTTTCGGCGTGCGCGTCAGGCGCCGAAGCCCTCGCCTTCGCCGCCCAGCTCATCCGGTCCGGTGAGGTCGACGTCGTCATCGCCGGCGGCACGGAAGCCGCCATCACGCCGTTGACCATCGCCGGTTTCGCCCAGGTGCGCACGCTGTCGAAGCGCGACGACGACCCCGAGCGCGCCTCACGGCCGTTCGACGTCGACCGTGACGGCTTCGTACTCGGCGAGGGCGCCGGCGTCATGATCCTGGAGCGGGCGGACTTCGCGGCCGCGCGGGGCGCCCGCCCGATCGGCCGGTTGGCCGGCTTCGGCATCACCTCGGACGCCCATCACATCACCGGCCCGGACCCGGCGGGCTCCGGCCAAACCCAGGCGATTCTCAAGGCCGTCTCATCGGCCGGACTCCGACCCGCGGACGTCGATCACGTCAACTGTCACGCCACGTCCACCGTCGTGGGCGACGTCGGCGAAGCCTCCGCGATCCAGCAGGCACTCGGGAACGACGTCGTCCTCACCGCACCCAAATCCAGCCTCGGTCACCTCGTCGGCGCCGCCGGCGCGGTCGAGGCCATCATCACCCTGCTGTCAGTCGCCAACAGCGTCATCCCACCCACCCTCAACCTCGACCAGAAGTCCCCTGAGGTCGAACTTGAGGTCGTCAGTGGCGAGCCCCGCAAGCAGCACCTCGGCGCGGCGGTGTGCAACTCCTTCGGGTTCGGCGGCCAGAACGTCTCTTTGCTCTTCACTGCCCTCTGACCATGTCCGGACGGGGGCGGTCCGTAGAGCGAGCCCGCTCCTGGCTCTGGCGCCGCGGTGCACATCCGCGGCGCCAGAGCCGTACCGGCTCATCCGCAGGCCCTGACTCGGTGATGAGCTCCCATGTGCCCACCGTCCCTGCTCATTGCGGCCAGTCTCCTATGGGTGCCGACCCGGTCGCCCCGTTCGCCCGCACTGCAGGCGAGCCTGGGCACACCGCCATAACATGTCGATCACACACTCCCCTCGAGCCTCCGGCCGCCGTGATTTTCTCCAGCGTCCCAGGTGATCTCGTTCCACTCGCTACGCGTATAAGGCCATCACCGTTCCTGTCACGCGGGGTGCTCCGAGTTCATGGAGAGCGTGATGACCTGCTGTCGAAGTGCGATCCGCACATGAATTACGAGGTGATCATGGATACCGTGACCGCCGAGTGTCCGAACCGCTTTGAGTGGTTTCCCCGGTCCTCCTATGACGATCGTCACAACGGGAATAAAGAACGGACATCCGACTCATGGTTGTAAAAGCCGCACGAATGATATGTAATGCATGACGTGTGCGTGTAAGGCGCTGTCGCGAAATGACGGCTTCCAAAGAGGGCGGAGGTTCACCTGATGTGTGTTATGAACGGCCTGTATCCGTGGCGACGGCTTCCCCTTGGGGGAAGGGCCGATCGCTGGGAACGCCGCGCGGGTGCGGTGCTCGACGGTGGCCTGGAAGCCGCCGCATCTGACAGCGGTTACCGTGAACGTCTCGTGTTTCCCCAGTTGGGGCGGATCTACAGGCATGCCAGCCGGAGCTGAGCGCATAGCTGGGCGAACCACGCCTTCTCTCCGTCCAGGGGTCTAGAACGCCGCTGCCAGCCTATGACTCTGGGTTATCGCGATGAAACACATTTAAAAACATTGCTTATTCCGCCTGTTTCACGTTGCGTAACTGTCTGAGTATCGGCGGTTTCGAAGGAGGTCGCCTGTAGAGATGGTGGAACGACATGAGACGCAGCGCATCCTTTACGATATGTTCCTACAGGCGCAGAATGGCAGCGGTCGCGCCGTTCTCATTGCTGGCGCACAGGGAATGGGCAAAACCGCACTGATCCACAAGGTTCAGGCCCGTGCCAAGGCGTCCGGAGGGATCGTCCTGACCTCGCTTGCTTCTAAGGCGGAACGGGACCTTCAGATGGGGGTGATCAGCCAAATGCTCGTCGCCGCCGACTTAGCGCCGAAACAGACCACCCTGCTCAACAGCCTTTCAGACGGTCGTCTCCCTCCGTCCGCAGTCGCCGACGGTGTCCACCGCTTGGCGCACCGGCTCGCCGAGTGCGCGGTTCTGGTCATCACCGTCGACGACGTCCACGAGATCGACACCTCCTCACTGCACTGTCTGCTCTACCTCATTCGCCGGATGAGCGGGTCGCGCATCCTTGTCGTCCTTGGCGAGTGCGCCAAGGCGCCGCCGGTCGACTCAGCGCTGACCACCGAGTTCGTCCGCAACCCTCAATGCAGGCTGGTGCAGCTTTCACGGCTGTCTGTGGAGTGCACTGCCTCCGCACTCGCCGGGCTTCTAAGCACGGAGGAGGTCCGGGACACGGTCTCCTGCTGGCATCACGCATCCGGAGGTAGCCCGCTATTGCTTCAGGCGCTACTGAAGGACCGGGGCGCCGTAGGCACACCGGAGTCCGCGGGCCCTGTCGCCGGCGAGGCTTTCAAGCTGGCGGTCCGGTACCTGATCAACCAACTGGACGAGGTGACGCTGCTCACCGCGCGCGGACTGGCCGTGCTGGAGGCGTCGGCGACGCTGGACAACCTCGACCGCCTGCTCGGCCTGCCAGGTGGCACCGCCTCTCAGACGATCGAGACGCTGAGTGCCATCGGGCTGATCGAGGACGGCCGGTACTGCGCCGAGGCCGCCCGCAGCACCGTCCTGGAGGAGATGGTTCCCAAGGAACGCGCGCGACTTCATCACGAGGTAGCCCGGCTCCTGTACGAAAGCCGTGCCACCAGCGGGGCGGTGGCCCGTCACCTCGTCGTCGGTGGTCCGCTGGATGAGAGCTGGACCCTGCCGCTGCTGAGAGATGCGGCCGACCAGGCATTGTGTAACAACGACGCGGAGTGGACCATTACCTGCCTGCGCGCGGCGCACGACGTGTGCGAGGACGAGCGGCAGCGGGCAGTGGTCAGGGCCGAACTCGCCCATGCCGAGTGGGAGGTGGAGCCAGCGGCTGTCCGGCGCAATCTCACCAGGCTCATGGAGGATCACAGGCGGGGTTACCTGAACCAACGGCAGAGCACGAGGTTGATTGCCTACTTGCTGTGGCATGGCAGACCCGAGGACGCCGATGAGGTGTTCGCGGATCTGAACGTGGTGCAGAAACCACTGTCGGAAGAGTCCAAGGCGCGATTGGAGACCATATCCGTCTGGTTCGCCCACTCCTATCCGGCTCTCGGGGCGAGAGATAGTCACGCCTTCGCGCTTGGCGAGATGACGCTGGACAGGAGTGTCAGGGCTGTGAATCCCCAGATGGATGGCGCTCTGGTGCTCCACACCCTGATGACCGATGGGCCGACCAGCAATGTGCTGAAGACCGCCGAGCAGTTGCTGCAGAGCGTGGTGCTCCATGACCCGCCGGTGGCTCCCACCATCGCCGCGCTCGCCTCGTTCGTCCACGCCTCCCAACTGGACCGCGTCTCCGACTGGTGTGAGCTGCTGTTGCAGGGCGCCGAACGACAGACACCGATGGCCCGGGCGACCTTCGCGGCCGCCAGCGCGGCGGTCGAGAGCTGGCTGGGCAACTTCGAGGTGGCCAGGCAACGCGCAGATCAGGCACTGTCTCTGATGAGTTCCACGGCATGGGGGGTCGCCATCGGTGTGCCGCTGGCGGCGAAGGTACTGGCGTGCACCGCGCAGGGAGACTACGAGGAAGCGGCTGACTGCTTCAAGGTTCCGGTACCCGAAATGATGTTCCAAGCCTTGCCTGGGCTGCACTACCTGCAGGCGCGTGGCCGCTATCACCTCGCGATGGGGCGCTATCACGCGGCGCTGGGGGACTTCCATGCTTGCCGGGATCTGATGGCTGCCTGGAATCTGGACGTCTCCTCGTCCCTGTCCTGGCGGGCGTACGCGGCCGAGGCTCTGATCGAGCTCGGCAGCCCGGCCCAGGCCAGGGAACTGCTTGTTGAAGAGCTGAATCAGCAGGGAACGCATAACCGCTGGGTGCGTGAGCAGTCATTGCGCATGCTCGAACGACTGGACACTGTACGACAGCCGGTCATGAAGCCGGAGATGGTCCGTGAGTTCACCGCCACCGAGGAACGCGCCATCGACAGGCTTAGCAAAGCCGAGCAGAGGGTCGTCAGACTGGCCTTCCAGGAGTACACCAACAGGGAGATAGCCGCGAAACTCTTCGTGACGACGAGTACCGTCGAGCAGCATCTGACACGCATCTACCACAAGCTGGGAGTGCGGGGACGGGGCGATCTGCTGGCGATACTGGGCTCCGGAGCCATCGACCACTGAGGGGAACCGGTACCTGGCGAGTCCGTCGTGCCGGCCCGACACGGGTCGCCCGCGTCAGGCTGGACGCGTCGGTGCGCGGCGGAAGCCCCGCCTGTTCTTACGGCCCAGGTAGCCCTGTGCCACCATGTGTTCGAGGAGCTGCGGCGGCGAGTAGTCCGGTCCGGGGAACTGCCGGTGCAGATGCCGCAGGATGGCTAGGCAGACGTCTAGCCCGATGCCGTCCAGCAAGGCGAAGGGTCCCATCGGATAGCCGAAACCCCGCTCGACCGCCGCGTCTGTCTGCTCGACGTCGACGTCGTGGCGGTCCAGCAGCCGGATGGCGTCGGCGAGATAAGGAAAGAGCAGGTAGTTGACGATGAAGCCGGCGCGGTCCGGACACTCGACCACGGTCTTGCCGAGCCGTTCGCAAAAGGCGTGCGCGGTCGCCAGGACGTCGTCGCCCGTCGCCGTGGTGCGTACCAGCTCGACCAGTTTCATCGCGGGGACCGGGTTGAAAAAATGCAGCCCGAGCACGTCCCGGGACCGTCCGGAGGACTGCGCGCAGGCGGTGACAGACAAGCTGGAGGTAGTGGTCGCCAGCAACGCGCCGGGTTTGCATACCGAGCCGAGCATCGCGAACACCGAGCGCTTGAGCGTGAGGTCCTCTGCCGTCGCCTCGATCACCATGTCGCAGTCGCCCAACGGTGAATGGCTGTCGGTGCCCTCGATCAGGGCGAGCGCCGTGACTTTTTGGTCGGCGGTGATCTTACCTCGCCGCACGGCCCTGACCAACGAGCCCTCGACGGTTTCCAGGGCGAGATCCGCCTTCGCCCTGCTGCGGGCCACCAGCACCGTCGGCAAACCGGCTGCCGCAGTGACCTCGGCTATTCCCCGGGCCATCGTTCCCGAACCCACGATACCCACCCTCCGCACGGGGAAGGGGACACCGGTTGTACGGCACGAGCCGGGCCGCGCGGATAGATTGCCAAGATCATCGTATGTGTAGAACCCCCGGCCACTCTTACGGCCCAGGGCTCCACTGCGGATCATGGAGTTCAGCAGCGGGGTGGGGCGGAACACGTCGTCACCGGTGCGCGCGCGCAGGTCGACGAGCGCCGAGTGGAAGCTGTCCAGGCCCACCTCGTCGAGGAAACGTAGTGGCCCGGCGGGAAGCCCGCAGCCCAGCCGCATCGCGGTGTCGACGGTGTCCTGTCCGACGTGACCATGCTCGACCATAGAGAGGGCACGGTTGAGGTAGGCGTACACCAGCGCGGTCGCGTCGCCACCGGGACGCGCGCCGATGGTTTCGGGCCGCAGCTCAAGCCCCGACACCAGATCCTCCAGCACAGCTACGGCGTCGTCGCAGCTCATCGCGGTACGCACTGATTCGAAGGATGCGCCGGGCGCCGGAGGCCTGAGGAAGCGCAGGCCCAGGGTCCGGGCCGGTCGGCCCGATTCGATGGCCAGGCGAGTGAGCGACAGCGAGACGGTCGTGCTGACCAGGACGGTGTGCTCCGGGCAGACGCTGTTGAGGCAGCGCAGAGCATCGGCCTTGAGTGGTAAATCTTCGGGAAGGGCTTCGATGACCACGTCGGCTTGTCCCACTGCCGCCATCTCGTTGGTCAGCGTGTAGCTCCCGCCGTCCCAGCCGGCGACGGCCTCGGCAGCCTTCATCCGTCGATCCGTCCGCGCCAGCATGTCGAGTTCGCAGTCGACTCCGACGACGTCGTGACCGGCGGCATGCAGCACGCCCAGCAGGGTCCCGCCGACTGAGCCCAGTCCTACGACGGCCACCACGGATGACGTCCGCGCCATGTCTTTTCCTCCCTTTGTGTTGTCCTTCACCCTGAGATCAGCTCTTGGGCACGCGAAAACGTTTGATGGCGTCGATGTGTTGAGCACGTAATTCCTCGTCGGCGATACCCAGCCCCTCCTGCGGGGCGAGGCAGAGGACACCGACCTTGCCCTGATGGAGGTTGTGGTGGACGTCGTAGACTGCTTGGCCGGTGTCCTCCAGCGCGTACACCCTCGACAGCGTCGGGTGGATCCTCCCCTTGACCACCAGACGGTTGGCCTCCCACGCCTCCCGGTAGTTGGCGAAATGCGAGCCGACGATCCGCTTCAGGGACATCCACAGGTAGCGGTTGTCGTACTCGTGCCGGTAGCCGGAAGTGGAGGCGCAGGTGACGATCGTGCCGCCCTTGCGTGCCACGTACACGGAGGCGCCGAAAGTCTCCCGTCCCGGGTGCTCCAAGACGATGTCCACGTCCTCGCCGCCGGTGAGCTCACGGATGTGCCCGCCGAGGCGCCTCCACTCCTTCGGGTCCTGGGTGTGCTCGTCCTTCCAGAACCGGTACCCCTCAGCGGCACGGTCGATGACCAGCTCGGCGCCCATCGCACGGCACACCTCAGCCTTGTTCCCGCTGGAGACCACGCAGATCGGGGTCGCGCCGCCGGCGAGCGTGAGCTGCGTGGCGTATGACCCGAGCCCGCCGCTGGCACCCCAGATCAAGACGTTGTCGCCCTGCTTCATGCCGGCGCCGTTGCGGGAGACCAGCTGACGGTATGCGGTGGAGTTGACCAGGCCGGGCGAGGCCGCCTCCTCCCAGCTCAGATGGTCGGGTTTGGGCATCAGCTGATTCGACTTCACCAGCGCCAGTTCCGCCAGGCCGCCGAAGTTCGTCTCGAAGCCCCAGATGCGCTGCTCGGGGTCGAGCATCGTGTCGTCGTGGCCTTCGGCCTTCTCCAACTCAACTGACAGGCAGTGCGCCACCACCCGGTCACCGGCCTTCCAGGCGTTGACACCGGAGCCGACGCGCAGAACGACGCCCGCCAGGTCCGAACCGATGACGTGGTAGGGCAGGTCATGGCGTCTGGCGAGCCGGTTGAGCCTGCCGTACCGTTGCAGGAAGCCGAAGGTGGGCAGCGGCTCGAAGATCGACGACCACACGGAGTTGAAGTTCACCGAACTGGCCATGACCGCGACGAGAGCCTCACCCGGACCCGGTTCAGGGGTCGGCACGACCTCCACGTGCAAGGATTTTCGGGGATCCTTGTGGGCCGACTCCATGCCTTCGAATATGCCGACGTCCTCCTTGCGGACGACGCTTCCTCGATAACTCTCCGGAATGCGGAGAGCCGAGAAGTCCTCAGACGTCGCATTCCCGGAAAGAATGGCATCGATGATCTCTTTCACGTGATTTCCCCTGGAAAGTAGGGCCGGTAAATCCGCGCGTTCCTGCGCAAAAGGCTAGAGAGCGGCATCGGAGAGCAAAACCCCTAAACGTCGGCAAGACCGGCCGCCGAAGCGATCAGCGGGGCCCGAAACAGGTGGCGGCCACCGTCGCCACCGTCCTGATCACGAGAATTGGCATCCGTTTCCGCAACACGTCAGGAAGGCCAGGTCCGGCGATACGGTTCCCGTACCCGTACCCGTGCCCGCATCCACCCGCATTCCCCAGGAAAATGCGAGTCGACCCCCCTAAAACGAAAGACATGCGCCACCCACCCCCTAAATAGATATACCGCTCCCCTGAAAAAATAGGGGTTGCCCCTTTAAGACACCTCTTGCATCGTCCTGTAACGGGTGCCGGGACGGCAATCTGCTTTGCGTCACAAATCAGATGAGGGGAAAATGACCGACCACTTCATTGACGGCGGGCCCTGGATACGGCGCTTCCATCCCGAGCCCGGCGCGGCCATCCGCCTTGTCTGCTTTCCGCACGCCGGAGGGGCGGCCAGCTTCTTCTTCCCCGTCTCGAGGGACATGTCTCCCGAGGTCGAGGTGCTGTCGGTGCAGTACCCGGGGCGGCAGGATCGGCGCGCCGATCCAAACATTCCCGACATGGAGAAGATGGCCGACCAGGTCGCCGAGGCGCTGACCCCCTTCACCGATCGGCCGTTTGCCCTCTTCGGCCACAGCATGGGGGCGACGCTCGCCTACGAGGTGACCCGTAGGCTGCGAGCGTCGAACAGGCACGCGATGGCGCTGTTCGTATCCGGGCGCCGGGCTCCGCACCGCGTCATCGACGACGGACTGCACCTGCTTCCGAACGACATGCTGGTCGACGACGTCATGGCCCTGGAGGGCACGGGGGGCCACATCCTCGACAACCCCGAACTGCGGGACATGCTCCTGGCGGCGATCCGCAGCGACTACCGGGCCGCCGAGACCTATCGGTATGTCCCGGGACCGCCGCTGAGGTGCCCCATTCACGCCCTCACCGGCCTATCCGACCCTCGGGTCGCAGCCGGGGAACTCCACCACTGGGGTGAGCACACGGAGGGTGCATTCGACATCCAGGTGTTCTCGGGAGGTCACTTCTATCTCACGGAGAATCAGCCGGCGGTCATACAGGTCATCGCCGAACGCCTGAGCCGCGCGACAACGTCGCGCTGAGGCGTCCGGATTCCGATTGGGGCTCGCCGCGGCTCACCAAATTTCCCAGCGGACCCGGGGTTGTCCCCGTCCGCAGATACGACCACCACCATCCGGTGGGCTCTGCCCACCACAGCAATAGGAGATCTCAAGAATCTTCTCATCTGTACGAAATCGCGCAGGGACGGCTGTCTTTTTGTGTTTTTTAATGGTGCGGCGATTAGCTTATCCTCAGGCCCCAGGAAATTCGATGCTCGGCGTGCGGGCTGTCAGTCTTTTTACGAGCGGTCTGAGTCTTCCGGCGTGACAGACGCCGAAAGTCGAGGTATCGGCGCCTTGTGGGGTATTCCATTAACAGAATCTGAAGGTTGAGATGACAGGTCGAAATGGCGACGGTCCGAGCATGTGTCCGATGGTCCTTGACCACGGATTCTACGTGGACCCGCATCCCGTCTACCGGGCTATCAAGCAGAACGGCAACAAGCCAACGGAAATCATCTTGAAAACCGGCATGGCCTACCTTCCGCCAGGCCTGCGAGCCTGGCTCGTGACCTCGTGCGACGATGTCGAGTTCGTCCTGCAGGATCCACGGTTCCGTAAGAGTATCGACAAGGCCATGCCGCTGTTCTCCGCCAACACCTCCGGGGAGGGCGGCGGCACGCCGCATGCCTCCCTGCTGTACGACAACATGGCGAATAACGACCCGCCGAAGCACACCCGGCTGAGAAGGCCTCTCAACGCCAATTTCACCTCCAGAGCGGTCAGCACGCGGCGACGGGACATTTGGCAGGTCTCCACACGCACGCTGGACGCCTTGGCTGGGGCGGACAGCTTCGATCTCGTCCAGGATTACGCCTTCCCCTTCTCTATATCGGTCATCTGCGGGACCCTGGGCGTTCCCCAGGCCGATCAGCGAAGCTTCCACTCGTGGGTGCAGACAATCACAGGTGCTGCGGAGCCGGAGGTGCTCAAGCGAGACGCCGGACTGATGGTGGGCTACCTGCGTGACTTGGTCCGCCACAAGCGCCGCGGTTCTGAGGACGATGTGTTGTCCCACCTGGCGACGTCACTAGAGGAGCCCGAGGCCGTGGCACAGGCCTACGCTCTGCTGGCTGCGGGGTATGAGACCACCGCGAACCTCATCGTGACGGGATTCCTGACGCTGGAGGCCCACCCGGAGCAGAAGAAGCTGCTTTGGTCGGACCCCTCACTGATCCCGGCCGCGGTCGAGGAGATGCTTCGTCATCAGGCGCCCTTTAACCTCTCGCTCTACCGCTACGTGACAGAGACGGTCACGGTGAACGGCACGGAGATTCCTGCGGGTGCGATCGTCTTCCTGTCCTTCGCCGCGGCCAACCGTGACGACCGCCGGTTCGACGCCCCCGACGAGTTCAACATCCGAAAGCCTCGCCGCGATCACATGGCGTTCGGCGGCGGCATCCACAACTGCATCGGCAAGCACCTGGCGAGGCTGGAGACGGAGGTGGCCTTCGAGACCCTCCTCCGGCGCTGTCCAGACCTGTCAATCCTGTCGCCTGCCGGCCTTTTGCAGTGGAAGGCCAGCCCGACGTTCAGGGGGCTGAAAAAGCTCGTGGTCGGTCCCGGTCCAGCGGCCGCAGTGACCGGGCTGGCGTAATGGCAGCCGACAACCTCGGAGTCGATCACATGACACCTGTCGCCATCATTGGAATGTCCTGCCGGTTCCCCGGCGCCGAGAACCCGGACCGGTTCTGGCGGAACCTGATCACCGGAACATCGAGCGTAGGCGTCGTCCCGGACGGGCGATGGGCCGATCCGCTCACCTCCTCCCTGGCGGCCACTGGCGCGTCGATACGGTTCGGCGGTTTCGTCGATGACGTCGAACTGTTCGACGCGGACTTCTTCGGAATCTCCCGGAGAGAAGCGCAGCACATGGATCCACAGCAACGCATTCTCCTCGAACTCGCCTGGGAGTCCATCGAGGACGCCGCGGTGCGGGCCGAGGATGTCCGAGGCGCGCGTTGGGGAGTCTTCATCGGCGCCTGCGCCGACGACTTCAGGTTCCGATATCTCATCACGGGCAACCTCGACAGATTCGGCCACACCGGCACCAATCGATGCATGCTCGCCAACAGGCTCTCCCACCACTTCGGCCTACGCGGACCCAGCGAAGTGATTGACAGCGGGCAGTCGTCCTCATTGACGGCACTACACCGCGCGCTGTCCAGTCTCAGGTTGGGCGAGTGCGAGGCGGCGGTAGTGGGGGGAATCAATCTCAACCTTCTCCAAGAGGTCAACGAGCAGGTGCGACTGTGGGGAGGCCTGTCACCGGACGGCCGTTGCTACACCTTCGACGATCGGGCAAACGGATACGTCAGGGGAGAGGGGGGTGGCTGCGTCGTCCTGAAGCCCTTCGACGCGGCGGTCCGCGACGGGGACCACATCTACTGCGTCATCCGGGGCAGTGCCACCACCAACGACGGAGGGCGCAGCGGTCTGGGCGTTCCCTCCCAGGAGGCTCAGTGTGACGTGATGAAGGCGGCCCAGGCGGTGGCGGGGGTCTCGGCTGCGGACGTTGCCTACATCGAACTTCATGGAACGGGCACACCCGTAGGGGACCCGATCGAGGCCGGTGCCGTCGGCGAGATCGTTGGACTGGCGCGGCCGTACGAGCACCCTGTCCGGGTGGGCTCGGTGAAGACGAACATAGGCCATCTCGAGTCCGCAGCCGGGATAGCGGGCCTGCTCAAGGCATGCCTCATGCTGCACTACGGGCAGGTGCCCCCCAGCCTCAACTTCGTCAACCGCAACCCCGGCATAGCGCTGGATGAGTTGAACATCCGGCTCGTCACGGAGGTCGAGGAAGGGGCCTTCACGCCGCAGGACGTCGTGGGGGTCAGTTCCTTCGGGATGGGCGGCACCAACGTCCACGTCATCCTGGGGCCATCACCGAAACCGGCTGAGGAGAACGACGCCGTCTACGGAGACACCATATGGTGCCTGTCTGGACGTTCTCGAGAGGCGCTGCGTGAGACGGCCCAGGTACTCCTCCGTTACCTGGTCGGCCTCGGAACGTCGCCCTCCATTACCGATGTGGCGTGGACACTGAGCAACAGGACGCAGTGGGCTCATCGAGCCGCCGTCGTAGGTTCCGACTGGCCTGAGATCCGCCATGGGTTGGAGAAGGTGGTCTGCGGCAACGACCTAGCCGTACCAGACGGCTGGCTGACGGAAGCCGCTTTGGAGCGCGGCAGGTTCATGCAAGTCGCCAGCGAGTACATCCGCACGGGAGACGCCGCAGGGGTCATGAAACTTATAGTGAAAAATTCCAGAAAGGTTTCCCTCTTACCGACCTATCCCTTTCAGAGAGATGTCTTTGACATCCCGCGCGTGACCGGGGGCCCGCCCGGGGCCGCCTCCACGCCCCAGGCGTCCCCCCAAGACCCGCCCATCGCGTCGTTCACGGAGCAGTGGCTGAACACCTACGCCGACGCGGACAGGATCTGGACAGTCCGCACTCTGCTGGAGCGCGAGCTCACCGTCGTTCTCGGCGGATCGGCGCCGGACTTAGACCACGAGCTCTCCTTCACAGACATCGGCATCGACTCGATGACCCTTCTGGAGTTCCTGGACCGGATCAACAACGTAACGGGAATCGACCTGCCGGAGACCGTCCTGTTCGACCACCCCACGATCAGCGAATTGGCGGAGTGCGTGAAAAAGGAGATGGAGTTAAAGCATGGCTGACGACCGTACGGCGCGAGACGACATTGCCGTCGTGGGAATGGCCTGCCGCTATCCCGGTGGAGTGAAAACCCCTGAGGATCTGTGGCACCTCGTCCGGACCGGACGAGACGCCGTCGGTTACTTTCCCACCAACCGCGAGTGGGACACCGAGGAACTGTATGACTCCAAGTACGTGCGGCAGGGCGGTTTCCTCTACGACGCCGACTCCTTCGACGCGGAGTTCTTCGGCATCAGGCCTGCGGAGGCGATCGCGATGGATCCCCAGCAGCGCGTTCTCCTCGAAGTCGCCTGGGAGGCGATCGAGCGTACCGGAATCATTCCGTCGAGCCTCAAGGGATCCCGGACAGGTGTCTTCATGGGCGTGATGCCCAACGAGTACGGAATGCCACTGTGGAAGTGGCAGGACGAGACCGCCGGGTACATGGGCACCGGAACGTCGCCGAGCGTCGCATCCGGCCGCATCTCCTACCTGCTGGGTCTTGAAGGTCCTGCCATCACGATCGATACGGCCTGCTCGTCGTCCGGCGTCGCGGTCCATACGGCGGTGCGCTCGCTCAGAAGCGGGGAGACGGATCTCGCGCTGGCTGGAGGATGCACTGTTCTGGCGGGGCCGGGCATGTTCGTGGACTTTGCCAGAAAACAGGCGCTTTCACCCGATGCGCGATGTAGGACGTTCTCGGACGCGGCCAACGGTACGGTGTGGGCCGAAGGCGCGGGTGTGCTGGTCCTGGAACCGCTGGTGAAGGCAAGACGTCTGGGGCGTCGCATCCTCGGTGTGATCAAGGGGACCGCAGTCAACCAGGACGGGGCGAGTAATGGCCTCACCGCACCCAATGGCCGCGCGCAGGTCAAGGTGATCAGACAGGCGCTGGCCGACGCGGGGCTGAACCCCCAAGACATCCAGCTGGTGGAGGCACACGGCACCGCCACCAAACTCGGGGACCCCATCGAGGTTAACGCCATTCATGCCACCTACGGTCAAGGAGAGCGCGAGGCCCCGATCTGGCTCGGCTCGCTCAAGTCGAACATCGGCCACTCGATGGCCGCAGCCGGCGTCGGTGGCATCATCAAGTGCCTCACCGCGATGAGAGCCCGGGAGATGCCGCAGACCATGCATGTGGAGGGGCCCCTCAACTCGCATGTGGACTGGTCGGGCTCAGTGGAGGTACTCCGTGAGAACCGGCCCTGGCCGGCTCAAAACGGCGTCCGGCGTTGCGCGGTGTCCTCCTTCGGGGTCAGCGGCACGAATTCACACGTCATCGTCGAGAGCTGGGAGGACAACCGGCTGGAGACCGCGGCGGCCGACGACCCGTCCCCAATGGGCGAGAACCTGCTGAAAATCTCGGCTAAGAGCCTTCCTGCACTGCGGTCCTACGCCGAGGCGATCGCCACCCACCTGGCCTCCGGCACCGACTCCGTGGCGGCCGTCGCGCACTCTCTGATGGCCGAGAGGGAGAACCACGACTACCGTGCGGTCGTGATGGGCAGCCGTCGCGAGGATCTGCAGCGTGAACTCCGTTCGCTCGCGGCCGACCCGGGGAACTCCTCGGCCATCAAGGGAGAGGCGAGGCGGATCCTGCGGCCGGTTTTCGTCTTTCCCGGGCAGGGATCGCAGTGGCCGGGGATGGCGACCCGGCTCCTGAAACAGTCCGAGATCTTCCGGCTCCGGGTCGAGGAGTGCGCCGCCGCCTTCAAGCCGTACCTCGACTACGACATCATGGCTGTTCTCGCCGAGGAGGATACCGGCACCGACCTTGAGCGGACGGACGTCATCCAGCCGCTCCTGTTCTGCGTGATGCTGGGGCTGGCGGCCATGTGGCGGTCGGTCGGAGTTGAACCGGCCGCGGTGGTCGGCCACTCCCAGGGCGAGGTGGCGGCCGCCTGCCTGGCGGGGGCACTCAGTTTGGAGGACGCGACCCAGATCGTGGCCTGTAGGAGCCGGATCCTTGAAAACGCCGGCCGCGGGGGGATGGCGGCCGTCGCCGTGTCTGCGACCGACGCAACGGCCCTGGTGGCCGAGGCCGGTGCCGATCTGGTGATCGCCGCCACGAACGGGCCGGAGTTCGTCGTGCTCTCCGGCGACGACGAGCCCGGTATCGGGCGCCTGCTGGATCTGTGCGACGGTCGTGGCGTATACGCGCGCCGGGTACCCGCGAAGTGCGCTTCGCATTCCCCGGTCATGGCCGAGCTCCGGGACGACGTGGTGGGTGGCCTGACCGGCATTATGCCCTCGGTGTCTGCCGTACCCATCTTCTCGACGGTCGAGGGACGGCGGTTACGCGGAGATGAACTGGACGCCGAATATTGGTACAGGAACCTCAGAAGCCAGGTGAAGTTCGCGGAGACCATCGCGGAGATGGCCTCCCACGGATACGACGCCTTTATCGAGATGAGCCCTCACCCCGTCCTCACCGGTTCGATCGAACTGCTCCTGCGGAGCATCAACAGCAACGCCCCAATCTGCGCGACCATGAAACGCGACCAGGGAACGTGGGAACGCTTCATGGCGGCCGTGGCCGAGGCGTACGTGCAGGGCCACGCGATCGACTGGAGCGGCCTGCGCTCCTCCGGCGCCGCCGTACCCCCGGTATCTGTCGAGCTGCCCACCTATCCCTTTGAACACCGGAGGTTCTGGCTGCCGACGGAGACGGGTCTCGTCACCACGGGTACCCCCACCGCCAGGCCGGCAGCCTCCATCAAAGACGGCGGGCACCCCTGGATCTCCTCCGCTGTGGAGACCACCGACGGAACCGTGATCATGAGCGGTCGGCTCTCCATCCGCAGTCATCCGTGGCTCATGGATCACCGAGTCGGGGAGACAGCTTTGCTTCCCGGCACCGCCTTCATGGAACTGCTGTTGTCGGCGGGCAGGGAGGTTGGCTGCGAGGGTATCGACGAGATGCTGCTGAGCGACCCGCTGCTGCTGCCCGTGGACGGGGCGACGGTGGAGATCCAAATGTCCGTGGGGCCGGTCGACGAACGAGGCGCGAGGCAGGTGACCGTCTTCTCCCGTGCCGAGGAAAAGGAGTCGTGGTCACGCAACGCTGAAGGCCAGTTGTCCCGTCCCCGCGAGGCCGCAGCCGCGCTCTCCGACGACGTCTTCGGTACCTCTGACACCCGTGCCCTGGAACCGGGCGGGCTGTACGAGCTCCTGCGGACCATGGGGTACGGCTATGGGGAGGCGTTCCAGGCAGTCCGCTCCGGGGAGCATGTGCACGACAGCGTCCGGTCGCGTGTCGCTTTGCCGGCCGGTGCCCTGATAAACCACCGCGGCTTCACCATCCATCCCGCGCTGGCCGACGCCGCGCTTCACGCCGCCGTCGCATACGGCCTCCTGAGCGAGACCAGCCCTGGAGACGTCGCCGTTCCATTCGTCTTCAATGGTGTGCGGCTGGGCGCTAACGTCCGGAGCGACGAGTGTTACGCCGTCGCACGGCGGGTAAGTCCAGACGCGATCTCCTTGGCCTTGACCGACGACGCCGGCCGGGTGCTGCTCACGATCGACCGGATGATGGTCCGTGGGTTGAGCCTCTCCCGGGGACTGATGGCGGACCTCGATCGGACCTCGCTTTACGCAATGGAGTGGGAGAGGCGAAGCGACGCCCCCGCCGACAACGGCCGCCTGTGCGTGGTCGGTGGAGACGAGGGGCCGCTGTCGAGCTTCTTACGGAATGCCAACCGTAACGGCATCTCGGTCGCAAGCCTGGACGAGGCGATGATGATCATAAAGGGGATGCCGGGAGACTGGCAGGTCGTGATGGCGTGCCCAGTCTCGGTCGGTGACCTCAAGGAGCAGGTCCACAGGGCCGCCGCCTGGACCCTCGGCATCGTCCAGCAGTGGCTCCGCGCGCAGGACATGACAGATCGAGCACTGTTGACCTTTGTCACCCAAAACTCGATCGCAGTCCCCGGGGACGAGACGTTCGGCCTCGCCGACAGCGCGCTGTGGGGAATGGTCCGCTCCGTCCAGACCGAGCATCCTGGGCAGTTTCGGATCGTGGACGTCAACGAGTCCGCGCTGGGCGCACCTACCGCCGTGCTGACGGCGTTGAGAGGTACGGAGCCTCAGCTCGCCGTCCGCGCAGAACGTGTCCTGCGGCCGCAGCTCGTTCCCTACGCCTGCGACGGTATCGACCTCCCCAACATGGAAGCGGGTGCAGTTGTGATCACCGGCGGCACCGGGACGCTGGGGCGGGCACTATCGAGACATCTAGTGTCTCAATGGAAGGTACGTGCCCTAGTCCTGCTGAGCAGAAGAGGGGACAAGGCGTCCGGAATCGCGGAGTTTCGCGCCGAGTTGGAACGGCTCGGCGCGACGGTGCGGATCATGGCCGTCGACGCCTCCGATCCCGACGATCTGCGTGGGGCACTCGCCGTGGTGCGAGCGGGACGCCCGATCATCGGCGTGGTGCACGCGGCCGGGCTTCTCGACGACTCAATCGTCTTGAACATGACATCTGATCAGCTCCACAAGGTGTTGAAAAGCAAGGTCGACTCGGCGATCAACCTGGATGCCGCGACGCTGGACGACGAACTACGGTTCTTCGTGCTGTTCTCGTCCTTGTACGGAGTCCTGGGAGGCCCCGGCCAGGCCAACTATGCCGGCGCGAACACCTTCCTGGACCAGTTCGCCGCGTGGCGACGTTCGAAGGGACGCCCGGCCAACGCCGTTGCCTGGGGCCTATGGGGCGAGATGACAGGCATGACAGGCCACCTCGACGAGAGTGATCTGCTGAGACTCCGGCGCAACGGCGTGGCGCCATTCGAGCCGGCCGAGGGCCTTGCCCTTTTCGACGGCGCGCTTACTAGCGGCGCCCCCTCGCTGGTCGCCGCGCGGCTAGCGATCCCTGAGACGGCGGAGCCCGACAGCCTGGACGGGCCGTTCCTGTTGTCCAAGATCACCGGTCGGGGTGGGAAAAAGCCCGGTAGGCCACGTGCTGCGAACACGGCGAGTGAGAACCCGGCCATCCCCGCGCAAAGAGCACCGGAGACGTCCAGGCCCTGCGGTGAGCGGCCTCGCCGGAACCCGGACGCTCTCCGGGCCCTCCTGGTCTCCCCGGACCATTCGGCCGAACAGCGGGAGGCAGCACTGCTCGCCCTGGTCAAGGAGTGTGTCGCCGAACTGCTGAGGATCAAGCCCGATCGTGTAGACGTGCACAGGTCGTTCTACGAGATGGGCTTCGACTCCCTGACTTCGATGGAGCTCAGGGTGAGGATCGGGCGTGCCCTGGAGGTGCGTCTGGGGGCCACCGTGGTCTTCGACCACTCCACACCAAAGGCCCTCGCCCTCCACCTCGCCGAACTGTTCGAACAGCCCACGGCGGAGAGCACAGCCGACGAGGTCGGCCATGGAAGTGACCCCGCCCACCCGCCGTCACCCGATGTGGACACCAGCAAGCCGGCCGGAACGGTCCCGAACGCGCGAGCCGAGGTAGCCAGCGCACCCGAAATCGCCCGCCCACGCGAGAGCGGACGTCCCGACTCCGAACCATTTCCGCTGACCAAGCTGCAGGAGGCCTATCTGGCGGGCCGGGGCGGGGACTTCGAGCTCGGAAACGTGCCCACTGTTCTCTACATCGAGGTCGACCTCGTCCGCTGCGACGTGCCCGCGGTCGAGCGGGCTCTGCAGATCCTCGTCGAGCGTCACGAGATGCTGCGCGCCGTGTTCGACCCGGCGGGAACACAGCGGGTGCTGGGTGAGGTTCCGAGCTATCGGATCCACGTGGAGGACATCACGCGGCTGACCGACGAGGAGCGGGCGGCACGGCTGTCCGACATCCACCGAGAGCTGAGATCGCATACGTTCGACACCTCGCGATGGCCCCTGTTCATGGTACGGGCCACCCGCGTCGATGATGTCGTCACCCGTCTGCACGTCGGAATCGACGTGCTGATCTCGGACGGGGCGAGCAGCACCCTGCTGTTCAACGAGTGGGCCGCGCTGTACCGAGACCCGGATGCCCAGCTAAAGGCTCCAGGAGCATCTTTCCGAGATTACACGCGCAGGCTCCACGAATACTATTCGTCCGCCGCGATCGAGCCGAGCAGAAAATATTGGCAGGAACGCGTCGCGTCGCTGCCCCCGGCCCCCGATCTTCCCCTCGCCGTCAGGTTGAGCGACATCGAGACGCCCGTCTTCGGGAACCGGTACACCCGGATCGGCGCACCTGAATGGGAGATGTTCAAACGCAACGCCGCAGTAGCGGGGGTGACGGCGTCCGGCGCGATACTCGCGGCATACTGTCAGGTTCTGGCCAGGTGGTCCAAGAACCCGGACTTCACGGTCAACGTACTGGTCTCCAAACGGGCGGGCTTCACCAAGGACGACATGTCGAAGGTGGTCGGAAACTTCTCCTCCACCAGTCTGCTCGAAGTACACATCGACCCGGGCGCGCCCTTTCGTGAAGTCGCGGGCACGATCCAGCGGCAGCTTGCGTGCGACATGGAGCATGTCGCCTACACCGGTATGGACGTCCTACGCGATCTGAGCCGTCTGGATGGAAACGCCGGCAGGGCCCGAATGCCCGTCGTCTTCAACAGCACGCTGAGCGGCGGGGCGCATGTCACGGACTCCCAGATGGCCGGACCGGTCAGCGCTCTCTGCCGCTTGGGCGAATCGGGGACCGCGATCTGGAGCGGGGTACGGACGCCCCAGGTCATCTTGGACCACCAGGCCTTCGAGGAGGAAGGCTGCCTGATCCTGAACTGGGACATGGTGGAGAAAGTATTTCCAGAGGGGGTCGTGGACGCCATGTTCACCGCTTACGAAGGGTTGATCCGTGAACTCTGCCGTTAAGTCAGCCTGGGCGGAACCCGCCTGGTCACACGTCTCCGAGTCCGGTTGGACGCCATTGACGAACGAAGAGCCGGACCGGTTCCTCACGCGCGACGTTCTGCTGCATCACGGATTCGTCGAGCGGGCGGCGGCCCTCCCCCACGCCATCGCGGTCGTCGCCGTGGACCGATCACTCACCTACGGCGAATTAGACGCCGAGTCGGCCAGACTGGCCTGCCTCCTGCGGCGCAACGGCGCGGACACGGAGTCCCTGGTCGCCGTGGTGATGGAGAAGGGGTGGGAACAAGTCGTCGCCTGCCTCGGCACACTGAGAAGCGGAGCCGCCTACGTCCCCATCGATCCGCAATGGCCCAACAGGAGACTCGCCGACGTACTCGGGGCGGCGGGGATATCCCTGGTTCTGACGCAGCCCCACCTTCGAGAGACCATCGACTGGCCGGCCGGGGTGTCGGTGTTCGAGGTCGACTGGCCCGCCGCCGACGCCGCCGTTGAAAACGCACCAGATGTGAGGATCTCACCGGGAGACCTCGCGTACGTGATCTACACATCCGGGTCCACCGGAGTCCCCAAGGGCGTGATGATCGAACATGGTCCGGCCGTCAACACAGTGCTGGACGTAAACGAGGAACTGTCTCTCAGGGCAGACGACCGGATTCTGGCACTGTCGGCCTTGAACTTCGACCTCTCCGTGTACGACATCTTCGGCCCCCTGTCTGTCGGTGGCGCGGTGGTGATCCCCGCACCGGGCGACGAACGGGAACCGGGGAACTGGCTGCGACTGATGGCCAACAACGGTGTCACCGTATGGAACAGCGTCCCCGCCCTGATGACCATGCTCTGCGAATACACCAGGTCCGGCACGATGCCAGCCAACCTCCTTCCTCCGCGCGCCGTCCTCCTGAGCGGGGACTGGATCCCGGTGTCGCTACCCTCCGACATCTGGAACATTTTTCCGCAGGCCGAGCTGTGGAGCCTGGGAGGGGCGACCGAGGCCTCCATATGGTCCATCTGGCACCGCATCACACCGTCGGACGGGGCGCTGAACTCAATCCCCTACGGAGTGTCAATGAGAAACCAGCACGTCTTCGTAGCCGACAAAGCGATGCGGCCGCGCCCGTGCTGGGTGCCCGGAGAGATCTACATCGCAGGAGCCGGACTCGCGCGGGGATACCTGGGAGACGAGGCCCGCACAGCGGAGAATTTCGTGGTCGACCCCTCCACGCGGGCGCGCCTGTACCGGACGGGCGACTGGGGACGTCTGCTGCCGAACGGCGAGATCGAATTCCTGGGCCGCGAGGACATGCAAGTCAAGATCGGTGGATACCGGATCGAGTTGGGTGATGTGGAAGCGGCGTTACTGAGCTGCCCCGGTGTCCGGGGAGCCGTCGCCAACGTGTACGGCGACCGCGGCAGGAAACGCCTGACCGCGCACGTCTTACAGGAGCCCGGCGCCACCTGCTCCATAGCCCGGCTCAAGAAGCTTCTGCGGGAGAGGCTTCCGGAGTACATGATCCCCTCCGTCATCTCGGTCAGGGACGAGTTCCCCCTGACCGCCAACGGGAAGGTGGACCGCTCGGCGCTGGCCAGCGTTCAGGGTGACTTGAGCGCGGAGAGCATAATCGAACCACCCGCCGATGCCGAGGAGAGACTGCTCCTGGAGATCTGGGGGGACTTCTTCAACGTGCCCAAACCATCGGTGACGGACAACTTCTTCGAACTGGGCGGCGACTCGCTTCGGGCCGTACGCCTGGCCTCGGTCCTGCGCCACAGGATCGGAGTGGAGATGCCCGTGTCGGCGCTCTTTGGTTCACCGACCGTACGCTCGCTGGCTCAGTGGCTGAGGAGCACGAAGGAGGCACCGGGAAGTAGCGTCCGCCCAGTGGTCGTCCCGATACGGACCGAAGGCACCGCAGCCCCATTGATTTTCATTCACCCTGTCGGCGGGGATGTCCTGTGCTATTCGGAGCTAGGGAAAAGGCTCGGCGAGAACCAACCATTCTACGTCGTGCAGTCCCGTGACCGGCACGGGGAGTCACCCGCCTTCGAGGAACTGGTAGCCGACTACGCGCAGGCGATCCTGCGGGACGTCCCCGGTGACCGATACCGGATCGGCGGATGGTCTATGGGCGGAATGCTGGCCATGGAACTGGCACGAGAGGTGGAATCGCTCGGTCGCCCGGTCGACTGCGCCATCGTGGTAGACGTGCTCGAAACCCCCGAGAACCTGGAACGGGCCGAGGTCAGCCAGGATCGGCTGCTCGCGTGGCTTGGCCGGGACTTGGCGGGACTCACCGGCCACCCGTGGCCACATGGCGAGGACGAGGGAGGCACGTTCGGTTCGACATCCGAACTGCTCGTCGCGCTGCGCTCACGAGAGGTCATTCCCGAGGACATCGATCTCGTGGACTTCGAAGCGATCTTCGGGCGTTTCGAGGTGAACGCCCGGGCACTGTGCAGATACCGGCCAAAGCATTTCAAAGGGGCGGTGCATTTCCTGCAGGCGGAGTCGGGCGGAGGTACCGAGGTGGCCGAAGCCTGGCGGTCAGTATGCCGAGGACCCTTCGAACAGACCCTAGTGCCCGGTGATCACTATACGGTTCTCAATTCGACGAACGTCGATGCTGTGGCCTCCCACATCCGGAGGATCCTCCACGGATGAGACACGACAGTCAAGCAGAACGACTCCACAAAACCAGGGGCGCACCAAAGCCTCCAACAATCCCGGCGCAGTTCACAGGCCCGCACCGCCTCGGTGGGCGCCGACAACGCCGGCCACGACGGGCTGCGCGTGTGAGCAAGCGGCTTGAAGTCGCTGATCGCCTACTGGGCCGGTTGGCCCCACGAAGCCGCCCGCTACGCCCAAGCCGGTAGCGAGGTCGCCGCCCGGATCCGGGGAACGGGCTCGGTGTGGCTGCCCGCCCAGGAAGCCCGGGTGTGGGCCGTGCTGGGCGACAGGCAGCGGGCGGTGGCCGCCATCGAGCGCGCCAACGACGCCCGCGATCAGGTCGAGCCGGACGACCTGGACAACCTGGGCGGCATCATGACGTTCCCGCTTCCCCGCCAGCTCTACTACATCGCCGACACCTACGTGTGGCTTCCGGGGCAGGAGTCGGAAGCCGACCGCGTCGCCGGTGAGGCGATCACCGCTTACAACCAGGCATCCCCCGAGGAGCGCTCTTTCGGCGACGAGGCGGGCGCCAGCGCCGACCAGGCGTTGGCCAGGGTCAACATGGGAGACCTGGAAGGGGCCGCCGAGGCGTTGAGGCCCGTGCTGGAGATGCCCACCGAACAGCGCATCGGTGGCGTCGTCGCCAGCGCCATGCGGGTACACGCCGCGCTGCGTACCCCCTCCTGCCTGGGGGCGGGACCAGCGCGGACCCTGCAGCAGGAGATCGAGCACTACGGGCAGGTATCGGCCGGCGCCGCGCTGCCCCGGGGTCGCTAGTCTCTGGCAGCATGCACCCCGTCACGCTCACCTCCGCACGCGTCGCCCTGCGCGAATTCACCCCCGACGACGTGGACGGGCTCGCCGCCATCTACGGCGATCCAGCGGTCGTTGAGCACCTGAGTTTCGAGCCGCGCACCCGCGAGCAGGTGCAGGCCACGATCTCCGCCGTGACGCAAGCCGCCCTGGTCGTACCGCGCACCGAATACTCCCTCGCCGCGGTACGGGGCTTCCCCCAAGGCCGGGTAGTTAAAGGGCCTGCAGATCAATAACTCGCCTTCTTGGTCTCCGGTTTGGGGATGCCGAGGTGTGTGACGAGGTCGGTGAGA
>NZ_JBEPDA010000050.1:0-23548 GCF_040299985.1 Streptosporangium sp. NPDC000563
CACGGGGCCCCTGCTTTCGGGGGGGTTGGGGGGGGGGGCTCTCCGGGGGGGGGGTGTCCCCGGCCGCCCGAGGCCCGGGCGCGAAGCCCGGGCCTCACGGCTCAGACCTTCGCCTCGGCCTTGGCTTCGGCCTTGGCGAGAGCGCCGTCCACCGCCTCGGCGAAGTCGGCGAGCACCGGGTTCTCGAACAGCACCCGGATCGGCACGTTCACCGCGAACCTCTCCCGCACCTGGGTGATCACCTGCGCGGCCACCAGGGAGTGACCGCCGATCTCCAGGAAGTCGTCCTCGCGGGCGATCCGCCTGAGCTTCAGCACCTCGGCCCAGATCTCGGCGATCGTCTGCTCCGTCGCGGTCTGCGGCGCGTCGAAGTCGTCGTCACCGTCGTCACCGCCGTCGCCGCCGGGTTCGGGCAGCGCCTGGCGGTCCACCTTGCCCGAGGAGGTGAGTGGCATCGCGTCCAGCGTCACGTACGAGGAGGGCAGCATGTACGCGGGCAGCGAGCCCTGCAGGAACCGGTGCAGCTCGCCGGTGAGGCCGCTGCGGTCGGCGATGATCCTGGAGGCGTCGTCGAGCACGACGTAGGCGACGAGCCGGTCGTCGCGCACGCCGACCACGGCCTCGCGCACCCCCGGGTAGCGGGTGATCGCGGCCTCGATCTCGGCGGGCTCCACCCGGAAACCGCGGATCTTCACCTGGTGGTCCACCCGGCCCACGTACTGCAGCCGGCCGTCGGGCAGGTAGCGGACCAGGTCGCCGGTCCGGTAGAGCCGGGCACCGGGAGGGCCGTACGGGTCGGGCATGAACGACTGCGCGGTCAGGCCGGGCTTGCCCCGGTAGCCGTGCGCCAGGCCGGTGCCGCCGACGTACAGCTCACCGGGCACACCCGCGGGGAGCGGGTTGAGCCAGCGGTCCATCACGTAGGCCCGGAAGTTGGCGAGCGGCCGGCCGATCGGCGGCGCGTACGCGGCGGCGGGGTCGCAGGTCCCCATCGTGGCGCACACGGTCGTCTCCGTCGGCCCGTAGGCGTTGACGAAGACACGGCCGGGAGCCCAGGTCCGCACCAGCCCGGTCGGGCAGTGCTCGCCCGCGACGACCATGAGCCGCACCGTGTCCAGCTCGTCGCCCTTGAGCGTGCTGAGGAACGTCGGCGGGAACGTGGCCGCGGTCACCCCCTGCTCGCAGATGGCCTTCGCCGTCTCCTGCGGGGTCATGGCCGACGGGTCCAGCACGCACAGTGCCGACCCGTTCAGCAGCGCCATCGTGATCTCCCAGATCGAGGCGTCGAAGCTGAGCGAGGCGAACAGCGCCACCCGGTCGTCGGACGTCAGGGAGAACTCCCGGGACAGGGCCGAGGCGAGGTTGCCGACGCCGCGGTGCGGCACCTCCACGCCCTTGGGCCGCCCGGTCGAGCCCGAGGTGTAGATGAGGTAGGCGGGGGCGTCGGGCGCGGGCGTCAGGCCGGGACTCGTGCCCGGCTCCTCCGCCTCGATCGTGCGCCACTCGGCGTCCAGTTCGATCGTGCGCACCCGGTCGTCGCGCACCCGGCCCGCGTACTCGGCGCCGGTGAGGACGAGCCGTGCCCCGCTGTCGTCGAGGATGTAGCCCAGCCGGTCGGGCGGCAGCGCCGGATCCAACGGCAGGTAGACCCCGCCGGACTTGACGATGCCGAGGAAGGCGACGAGCGCCTCGGCCGAGCGGCCGGTCATCGAGCCGACGATGTGGCCCGGCCGCACCCCGTCGCGGATCAGCCGGTGGGCGACCCGGTTGGCGCGCTCGTCCAGCTCCCGGTAGGTCAGCCGCCGCTCACCGGCGAGCACCGCGAGCGCGTCGGGGGCGGCGGCGGCGCGCGCCTCGAACAGGGCGCCGATGCCGGCCTCCTCGTCGAAGGGCGTCTCGGTGCGGTTCCACTCCTCGACCACCAGCCGCAGTTGCTCTGCGTCCAGCAGCGAGAGCGACGAGATGGGCCGCGCGGGGTCGCGCACGGCGTCGGACAGCAGGGTGACGTACTGCTCGGCCCTGGTCCTGGCTCCCGGCGCGTCGAACAGGTCGAGCCCGTAGCGCAGCTTCCCGTCGAGCGAGCCGGGCACCAGGACGAGCGCGAGGTCCGAGGCGAGCGGGAAACGGCCCGCCACCAGGGGCGAGACCTGGACGCCCGGCAGCCGCAGCGCGCCCCAGGCGGGGGCTGCCTGGTCGAACTCCGCCTGGTAGAACGGCTGCACGCCACTGGAGGCGTCCAGCTCCAGCTCCTCGGCCAGCCGGTGCGCGGGGTAGGAGCCGTGCGCGGCCGCCTCGTCCAGCGCGTCGCGCACCTGGGCGACGACGGCGGTGAACGAGGGGTCGCCCTCGCAGCCGATCCGGATCGGGAACGCCGGGGCGCGCTCCGCGGCGGGCACGGGTACGCCGACCACGACCTCGTCCTGGCCCGACCAGCGGCACAGCGCGACCGCCCACGCGGCCAGCGTGACGGCCCGGGTGTCGGTCTCGCCGGGCGGGACGGTCTCCGCCTGCCCCGACCAGCGGGACAGCGTCATCGCCCGCGCGGCCCGGGTGGCACTTTCCGCGTCGGCCTCGCGGGCCATGGTCTCGACCAGCGCGGCCGTCTCCGGCGGGACGGTGAAGGTCACCTGGGCACCGGTGAAACCGGGTACGGCGGGACGGCTCCTGTCGGAGGGCAGGTCCAGGGCGGGGGGCATGCCGTCGAGCCGCTCACGCCAGTAGGCGAGGTCCGCGGCCTCCCCGCCGGCGCTGGCGCCGTCGACGGCGGCGTGGTCGGCAGGGGAGCCGTTGGAGGAGCCGACGGGGGAGGCGTGGCCGTTGGAGGAGGCACGCAGCGTGGCGCCCGAGGCGTCCTCGTACGCCAGGGAGATCTCCCGCGCGAGGCCCGCCAGGACGCGCTCGTCGGCCACGAGCCGGTGCGCCGTCACGACGAGCGCGTGGTCGTCGTCGGCCATCCGCGCCAGGGCGATCCGCACCGGCGGGCCGTTCTCCAGGTCGAGGCCCCGGTTGGCCTGCTCGGAGACGAGCCGGGCGAGCGCCTCCTCGCGGCGGCTCGCGTCGTGCCTGCCCAGTTCCACCGGTGAAGGGACACCGGCGCGCCGGGGCTCGGCCCCGGAGTCGCCGGGCAACGCCGGCCGCAGGTCCTCGCGCGCCTCCAGCACGTGTTCCAGCGCGGCGATGAGGGCCTTCTCGTCCACGGGGCCGCGCAACCGCGCCGCGAGCGTGACCTGGTCGGTGTGGTCACCCGCGGGTTTGGCCCGGTAGGACCTCCACCCGCTCTCCTGGATCGGCGACAGCGAAGTCTTACTGTCCGGCATGGGGTGCTCCAATCAGTGCCCGGCGTGGTCGAGTTCGAGGTGGACGGGGACGCGGTCGACGCCCCACATGAGGTTCGAGCGCAGTCGCTTCACCGGCCCGGTGAGCTCCATGCGGGCCACCCGGCGGGTCAGCTCCTCCAGCAGCACGCGCAGTTCGAACCTGGCGAGCGCCGCGCCGATGCACAGGTGCTTGCCGAGGCCGAACGTGAGGTGCCTGTTGGGGGTGCGCCCGACGTCGAAGCGGCGCGCGTCGGGGAAGGCGTCCTCGTCGCGGTTGACGGCCGGGTGCCACACGCTGACCCGCTCACCGGCCCGGATGGTCTGATCTCCGATCTTCGTGTCGCGCAGCGCGGTGCGCATGACGTTGAGGCTGGGGGCGGTCCAGCGCAGCACCTCCTCCACGGCGGTCGGGATGAGCGAGGGGTCCTCGCGCAGCCGTCGCCACTCGTCGGGGTTCTCCACCAGGGCGATGACGGCCCCCGCCGAGGCGTGCCTGGTCGTCTCGTTGCCTCCGGTGATGAGGCCGTTGATGTTGAGCAGGATCTCCTCGTCGGTGAGGGGGATCCCGTCGATCCGGCCGCGGATCAGCACGCTGATCACGTCGTCGCCGAGGTCGTCGCGCCGTTCGGCCAGCAGGTCGGCGTAGTAGGCGAAGATGTTGGCGTTGGCCTCGGCCTTCTCGGCGTCGGAGATGACGTCGTCGGAGGCGGCGGAGCCGAACGCGGTGCGCGTCCACTGGATCATCAGGTCCCAGTCGGCGCGGGGCACGCCCAGCAGCTCGCAGATGACCGAGAGCGGCAGCCTGCCCGCCACCGTGTCGACGAAGTCGAAGGAGTCCTTCTGGGCGTTCTCCTGGAGCATCCCGCCCACCGTCTCGCGCATCGCGCCCTCCAGGCGGCGTACCACCCGGGGGGTGAGCGCGGGGTTCATCACGTCACGCAGCCGGCTGTGGCGGCCGTCGGTGACGATGAGCATCTTGCCGGCGGCGGCGCGGGCGGCGGACTCGGTCTGCCCCACCTGCATGCCCCGCTCGGAGGTGAAATTCGTCTTGTCGAGATAGACGGCGACGCCGTCCGCGTATTTGGTGAAAGCCCAGAAACTCGGCCCGTCCGACCTGGCGTTCCAGAACATCGGCCGGTGCTCCTGCAGGTAATGCAGGACGCCGAGGCCGGAGTCGGGGGCCGTGTAGATGTCCGGATCCGCCAGATCCAGATTTTTCAGATTCACGGTCGTGTCCACTGTCATAGGGAATTCCTCCGTGCGTACACGTCGAAGATGTCCGTGTCCTTCAGCAGGGGATCCTGGCCGATGTCGACCTGGAATCCACGGCCGGTGAGATCGTCGCGTACGGACGCGAGTCTGCCGTCGATGTCGTGGACCTGCATGACGATTTGGTCGACCGCCTCCCAGTCACCGGGAGCGATTCCGTCCAGGACATCGCATTCGGCTTTCTCGACGTTGATTTTCAACAGTCCTATGCGGTCCACGCCCTCGGTGGCCATCACCTCGGAGATCGTCCGCACCTGGCACTCCTGCTTCTCCGTGACGTGCCTGCCCTCGGCCATGTCGGTCACGTCCTCGGGGGCGAAACCGCTGTTGGCGAGGAATGTCCTGGTCACCTCGGCGTCGTGGTCGACGTCGGTGTACATCCCCGACATCGCGGTGGTCTCCGGGTAGACGGTGATGACCGCCGTCCCCGGGGCGCGGGAGAGCGCGCAGTCGAACGCCCTGGCGTTCAGGCCGTGGGCGGACAGATTCGCGCACAACGCGTCGTAAAGCGGCCTGGCGGGCTCGAACGCGAGAATCCGGGTGCCCGGACATTCCCAATGAAACGCCAGTGCGGCGATTCCGATGTTGGCTCCCACGTCGAACACCGTCATTCCGGGCTCAAGGCGAACATCATGCCTGAAGTAGCTTCTGTCGCCCACGATACTGCGATACTGCAGGCTGGTCTCGGCGGGATTGAGCTGGAATACCACATGACCGTCGGGGAGTGTCATCTGGCGCACTCGCCGATTGTTTTCCAGTGTGCCTCTTCGGTGATTTCGCATATCATCACCCTTAACAAAAACCTTATTACAGTCAACCAGAGGTGAAACCCGACAAGGACGGAACGATCTCATGGACACTCAGGGAACAGAAGTCAGGGCGCCGGAGGAAAAGCCGCCCTCTCTCTGGCGAAACCCCGACTTCAACCGGCTCTGGGCCGGCCAGTCGGTCTCGGTCCTCGGCTCCGAGCTGACCACCCTGGCACTCCCGCTCACCGCGATCCTCATGCTGCAGGCCACCTCCTTCGAGGTCGGGCTGCTCAACAGCATGCGCACGATCGCCGCGCTCCTGCTGACCCTGGTCGCCGGCGTGCTCATCGACCGCTACCGCCGCAGGCCGCTGATGGTCGCCTCCAACCTCGGGCGGGCGGGCATCGTGATGCTGATCCCGATCGCGGCCTTCGTCGGCTTCCTCGACATGTGGGTGCTCTACGTGGTCGCGGTCGTGGTCGGCGGCCTGTCGGTGGTCTTCGGGATCGCCTACGCCGCCTACATGCCGACCCTGCTGAGCGAGGAGCACCTGGTCGCCGGCAACAGCCGGATGGCCGCGACCGAGTCGGTGGGCGCCATCGCGGGATCCAGCGCGGGCGGCGTGCTCATCGACCTGTTCCGGCCCGCGTACGTGATGCTGGGCGACGCGATCGCCTTCCTCATCTCCGCCTTCGCCCTGTCGCGCATCCGTCACGTCGAGCCGCCCGTCGAGCGCAAGGACAGCGGCGGGCGCGGTGCCGTCGCGGCGATGCTCCACGACATCAAGCACGGCCTGAAGGTCACCTACCGCAACGACTACGCCCGGCCGCTCATCATCAACTCCGCCGGGGCGAACTTCGGGTCGATGATGATCCTGACCCTGTTCCTGCTGTACGCGGCGAGGGAACTGCAGCTGTCGGGCACCTGGATCGGCTTCATCTACGCGATGGGCAGCATCGGCGGCGTCGTCGGCGCCGTCTTCGCGAGCAAGCTGTTCGAGAAGCTCGGCTACGGCCGAGGCATCATGGCCGCCCTGATCGCGTTCCGGGTGCTGTGCTTCACGCCGTTCGTGGCCGGTCCGCAGTGGCTGCAGATCACCCTGTTCTCGGTGATCTGGTTCGTCACCGTGTTCGGCGTGGTGGCCGGCAACATCGGCCAGCTCACGCTCTTCCAGTACGTGATCCCCAACCACCTGCGGGGCCGGGTCATCGGCGCGAGCCGCGCGGTCTACCTCGGCATCCTGCCGCTGTCCGCGATGCTGGCCGGCGTGCTGGGCGAGCTGATCGGCATCAAGCCCGCCATCTACGCCGGGGCCGCGTTCCTGCTGCCCTGGATCATCCTGCTGTTCCGCTCCCCGGTGCCGCACCTGCGCAGGCTTGAGGACGCCGAGTTCCTGCGGGACGACGAGGAGCCCGCCGAGGCCGAAGGACCCGGCGGGCGCGAGGACGGCAAGGGCGTCTGAGGTCAACGGTTCGACTCGTTCAACCGGGGACACGCGCGGACATGCTCCGCGAGATCTCGTCCAGCAGGGCGGCGGGCGCCTGGAGGTAGCTCCAGTGCCCGCCGTCCAGCACCGTGTAGCGGGCCTCGCCGTAGGACTCCCAGCCGGCCATCTGCTCCGGGGGGATCTGCGTGTCGCCCGACCAGCCGATCGCGGTGATCGGGCACGGCAGCTCCACCGGGTCGGTCTTGTCGAAGCGGCCGTAGGCGGCCACGTCGGCGCGCATGACGTCCGCGGCCATCTCCACCAGCTCGGGCATCGGCTCGGCGCCACGCGCCCGCATGAGGTCCGACACCAGCGCGCCCACCTGCTCCTCGTCGAGCTTGAGGATGCTCGGCCACGACGCCCGGTGCGGCGGGACCATCGAGGAGGCGAACAGGTGGCCGGGCAGCGGGCCGCCGCGCTCCATGAGCAGCAACGTCGCCTCGTAGCCGATGAAGACCGTGCCGCAGTGGCTGATGAAGCCGAACGGCCGGTCCAGGTAGGGCTCCAGGCCCTCCAGCATCTCGGCGGCGACGGCCGCGTAGCTCTCGAACAACGGCTCGCGCAGCCGGTTCTCCCTGCCGGGCAGCTGGACCGGGCACAGCTCGATCCCGTCCACCTCGGCGGGCCAGCCGTGGTACATCGACGCCCCCGCCCCCGGGTACGGCAGGCACCACAGCCTCGCCCTCGCCCCGGGGTCGGGGGTGCGCAACAGCCACGTGGGGCGGTTCCTCCTCCGCTTCCTCTCGGTCATCTCGCCTTTCCTTCCGCCTTGATGTTCCGGATGAGGGTCTCGGGGGTCGGCGCCCGCAGGAAGTCGCGCAGCCGGATCCGCACGCCGTAGCGCGTCCCGATCCGGTCGACGAGACGGGTGGCCGAAAGAGAGTCGCCGCCCGAGCGGATGAAGTGGTCGCCCAGCGCGCCGCGCGCCCCGAGCGCCTGCTCCCACAGCTCCAGCACCCCCGCCGTCACGAGGTCGGTCTCTTTCTCGTGCCCGCCGTCTCCGGGGGGAGCGGCTTCCCCCGGGGCGCCGGCTCCCGGGTGATCCGTTCCGCGGGGATCGCCCCAGGAGGGCGCGGGCAGCGCGCGCCGGTCCACCTTGTTGCCGGAGTTCAGCGGCAGCCGATCCATCGCGGTCCAGGCGACCGGCACCATCGGTGCGGGCAGACGCGCCGAGGTGAAGGCGCGCAGCTCCCCGGCCCAGGTTTCGCGCGCGGCACCATGCGTGATGCTCTCTGCGGTGGTGTTCGCGGTGCCGTCTGTGACATCGGGCGTAGTGCCGCTCAGAAAAGCGTTCGGGCCGTCGTGCGCGGCGCCGTTCCTGACGACGTAGGCGCACAGTCTCAGGTCGCCGCCTGGACCGGGCACGCCCGTCACGACGCACTCGCGCACCGTGGGGTGTTCGAGCAGTACGGCCTCCACCTCCGCGGGCTCCACCCGATGGCCACGGATCTTGACCTGCTGGTCGACGCGGCCGCGGTGCTCAAGGCGCCCGTCCGGCCGCTCCAGCACGAGGTCACCGGTCCGGTAGAGACGGCCTCCTCCGCCCGAGGGGGCGGGCAGGAAGCGTTCCGCGGTGCGGGCGGGCTCACCCAGGTAGCCCCGGGCGAGCTCGGGCCCGGACACGAACAGCTCGCCGACCTCGCCGGCCGCGACCGGAGTCAGGCCGGAGGTGAGGACGGGCACGCCGACGTCGGGCCAGGCGCGCCCGATGGGGGGCCGGGCGCGCCTGGCGGCCTCGTCGGCGGTGACCGAGGTGAGGCTGTCCTCCAGCGGGACCAGGCAGCTCGTCACGCCGTTGGCCTCGGCGGAGCCGTACTCCACCGCGACCTCGAACGGCAGGTCGGGCGAGGGCCACACGCGCACCGCGTCGCTGCCGACCGTCATGAGCCGCAGCGCCGTCCGCTCGGGCCACGGCAGGCCGTACAGCAGCTCGGCGAGCGGCATGTTCACGTACGCGCGGGTGATGCCCGAGGCGACCATCCAGTCGCGCAGCTCCGGTGGCGAGCCCGCGGTCGCCGCGTCGGCGACGTGCACGCTCGCGCCGGAGCACAGGTACGGCCACAACTCCACCACCGAGACCGACGAGGCCGGGGGAGCCAGCCAGCTGGAGCGGTCGGCGGGGGTGATGCGGTACGCCTCGGCGTGGGTGGCGACCCGGTGGGCGATCGCCCGGTGGGTCACCCCGACGAGCTTGGGCCGCCCCGTCGACCCGGAGGTGTGCACCGCGTACGCGAGCTGGTCCTCGTGCACGGGGACGCCGGGACTCTCCGCGGAGGGTTCGGCGTCGAGGGGGCCGTCGATCACCACGGGGCAGCCGTCGAGGACCGCGGCGACACGGTCGGTGGGCCAGCCGGGGTCGAGCAGCACCGCCGCGCCGCCCGCCTTGCAGACGGCGAGCAGCGCGACGAGCAGGTCGGGGGAGCGGTCAAGCCGCAGGGGGACGAGAGTCTCGGGGCCGACGCCGCGTCGCAGGAGCGAGCGGGCGAGGCCGTTGGCACGGGCGTCGAGGTCCCGATACGTGAACAGGACGGCCCCGGAGACCAGGGCCGTCCTGTTCGGCGCCTCGGACGCCTTCTTCTCGAACAGCGTGTGGACGGCGTCCACCTGTCCTCCGTTCCTCACCCGGCCTTGGCGTCGCGGAGCTCGCGTGCGGGGATCTCACCGGTGGCGACCTGGTTGAGGATGAGCCTCGCCCACTCCTCCACGCTGCGGTTCATCCGGCGGGCCGCGTCACGCCACGACTGCTCCTGGTCGACCGGTACGTCGATATGGATGACGGCCTTCTCCTTGGCGGCCTGCGCTGCCCGGTCCGACGCGGAAAGGGCCGCGGTGCGGTGGGCCTTGATCTGGCTGCGGAGACGATTTCTGGACCAGTTGAAGCGTTCGGCGCGGTCCAGCCAGAGCATCTGCTCGTGGTCGGGAAGCGCGGCCACCTCCGCGTGGTGCTGAAGGCTGAGCTTGTCTCGCCGGCGGGATACCGGGAATCGCCGCGCGACCCAGGCGTAATTGCGCAGGGTCTGGATATCCAGGGAGCTCTCCTCGACCGCTCTCTTGTAACGGTCGGTGTATTCGGTTTCGCCGTAGACCAGCCAGTCGCCGAGCCACCAGGCGGAGGAGTCGGCGATGAGGGAGATCTGGTGACCGATCCGCCGCCAGGTGTCGAAGGGGAGGCTCGACGGAAGCTGCAGCCCGGTCCTCCGGGGCTTGGCGGACGCGTCCAGGGCCAGCTTGGAGCCCTGTGGGCTACTGCGGCGCGGTGCCGGGACGGGAGGCCTCTCATCACAGGATGGGGGGACTTGGCGGTTCGCCTCTCGGTTGGGGGAGAGCACCTGCATGCGACTGTTCCTCCGGATTTCTGTGCACTTGGAGTGAGTCAGGTCTGTCCCTTACCCGTCGTTCCGGAAAGCGCACTTTCGATCATGAGTAATTTCGAGACGGCCCTCCTGATGTACAACGGAAATACGAAAACACGCCGTTGACCAGCTGAGTCTCCAATCAGCTTGGCGATTTTTTTTGCTCTGTGATATACGCGCCGGTTCAGAATTCAACCTCTCGGAAATGGAATCGATCATGCCGTATCCAAGGTTTCGGTCCGCGAATACGCGCACTTTGCGTCATTCTCTGGTCGCGTACGGTCTCGCGATCGTGCTGCCCTCCGTGCTGGCGCTGCTGATGCTGGGACTCGACCCGGGGACGGCCACCGGTCCCGTCCCGGTGCCCTCGGTGGAGCCGGGGCGGGAGCAGGAGGTGCCGGCCACCCCTCTGCTGCTGCTGTCCGTCACGGTGGTCGTCGCGCTGGCCCACTTCGGCGGGGCCGTCTTCCGCGGGCTGGGTCAGCCCCGGGTGATCGGGGAGATGGCCGCGGGCATCGTGCTCGGCCCCTCCCTGCTCGGCGCCGTGTGGCCCGAGGCCTACCGCGCGCTGTTCCCCAGCGCCGTGATGCCGTATCTGAACCTGCTGGCCCAGTTCGGGCTGGCCTTCTTCATGTTCCTGGTCGGGCTGGAGTTGCGCGGAGACCTGCTGCGCGGCCGGGGCCGGGTCGCGGCGCTCTGCGGCCAGGCGAGCGTGGCGATCCCGTTCGCGCTCGGGGTCGCGCTCGCCCTGCTGATCTACCCGCCGCTGGCGGCCGCCTCCGTCGACTTCCCGGTCTTCGCGCTGTTCGTCGGGGCCGCGCTGAGTGTCACCGCGTTTCCCGTACTGGCGAGGATCCTGCTGGAACGCGGGCTCTTCCACACCCCGACCGGAGCGCTCACCGTCACCTGCGCCGCCATCGCCGACGTCACCGCGTGGCTGCTGCTGGCCGTGGCGGTCACCATGGCGAAGGGCTCCTCGCCCGCCGAGGCGCTGCGCACGCTCGGTCTCACCGTCGCCTTCGCCGCCTTCATGGTCGGGGTGGTACGGCCACTGCTGACCCGGCTGCTGCGCCGAGGGCTCTCCCAGGAGGCGACGCTGCCCGTCGTCATCGTGGGCCTGCTCGTCTCAGGACTGCTGACCGAGCTGATCGGCATCCACCTGATCTTCGGAGCCTTCCTGTTCGGCGTCCTGTTCCCGCGCGACGGCGACGTACGGCTGCGACGGGTCCGCGAGCGCACCCAGGACTTCACCACCTCCTTCCTGCTGCCGCCCTTCTTCGCCTTCGTCGGGCTCAACACCCAGATCGGGCTGCTCAGCCAGGACCTGGCCATGTGGGGATGGTGCCTGCTGATCCTCGCCGTCGCCGTGGTGGGCAAGGTCGGCGGCGTGATGGTCATCGCCAGGCCGATGGGCGTACCCGGGCGGGAGGCCGTGCGGCTCGGGGTGCTGATGAACTGCCGGGGGGTGACCGAGCTGGTGATCCTGAGCATCGGCCTCGGCCTCGGCATCATCACCCAGGCGCTGTTCACGATGCTGGTGATCGTCGCGCTGGTCTCCACGGCCGCGACGGCGCCCCTGCTCGGGCTGCTCGACCGGTGGGACGCGCGGCGCGACGGGAAGGCGTCGGACGGGAGCCGAGGGGAGCCCGAGGCGGCGGGAGCGGTGCCCCGATCCGCCTGAACCGAGATCGGGGGCCGAGAACGGGAGGCCGGAATCGGGGAGGGGGAGAGCGGGAAGCCGGCGAGAAGAGAGCAGGGGGCCGGTGAAGAACAGGGGAGGCGGGAAGCCGTGAACGGGGGAGGCGAGAGGAGGGGCGGGGAGGCGGGGGAGCGGGGTCAGGAGGCGCGGGGCAGCACCCGGGGCTCCGTGCCCAGCTCGCGCAGCTTGGCGCGGACCTCCTGCGGGCTCTCCCCGGCGACGGTGAGCCGGGAGGTGGCGAACACCTCGCCGTCGGCGTCGGTGATCGGGTCGCCGCTGTAGGGGATCTCGCCGCTGAAGCGGGCGGCGTACAGGTGGTCGCGCAGCTCGGGCCGGGCGTGCAGGGAGAAGATCGGCAGCCGGGTCGCCATCGCGGCCAGCCGCATGGTGCCCGACACCCGGGGGTTGATCTCCAGCAGGTGCACCTCCCCGGTCCTGGTCAGCAGGAACTCCACCTCCAGGTAGCCGTGCGCCTCGGCCAGGTCGGCGAGCCGCTTGCCGACGGCCCGCAGCTTGCGCTCCCAGGTGCCGCCGAGCGTCGGGCCGGGGCACAGCCGCAGCCGCCGCCACGGCGGGACCAGGTCGGGCGAGGTCGCCCCCTTCCACACCGGCGGGAACGTCGCCGTGCCGTGCTCGTCGCGGTAGACCAGCACCGAGTACTCGATCCCGTCGACATACAGCTCGCCCAGCTCGTTGGGGGCGAGGCGGCACTCGTCCGCCCGGGCCAGCCGGGTGCCGACACTCTGCGTGCCGTGCCGGTCCTTGATGACCACGGGGGTGTCGGGGCCCGTCTCGGGCAGCGGCTCACCGGCCCGCGCCCACGGCGGGGAGACCAGGTGGTAGCGGTCGAAGAACTCCTTCATCAGGATCTTGTCGCTGCCCAGCGAGGCGCACAGCCGTGACTGGCACTCGGCCCCGTGGCCGAGCTCGCGGAGCCGGAAGGCGAGCAGCTGGTCGCGGCCGAGTGTCGTGTGGCTGGAGTGGAAGACCACCGTCGCCCGTGGCGTCTCGCCGATCGCGTCGAGCAGCGGGGCCACGTCGACGCGGTGGCCCTCGCCGGTGAAGACGACCCGGTCCCGCGGGCCGAGGTCGACGAAGTGACCGAACCAGCTCTCCAGGCTGGCGGGGGCGACGGCATGGATGACGGGAGACATTTGTCGGCTCATGTGGATTACTCCGGAATCGACGCTGGAAACAGGAATGACGTTACGCGGTACGCGCCATCGAGAATGCGTCGTCGAACGCCTCGAGATACGCGCCGACCAGTGGTGAGTTCGGTTCCCAGAGAAAGTTCACCGGCAATTTCATCCACCTGGCGAACAATTCCGTGGAACGCGGGAACGGCCGGTCGTTCACCGCCGCGGCGGCCCGCACGGCTGCGGCGACCGCCGGTGACCAGTCGGGCGCGGTGCCCTGGAAGAGCGGGAAGACGTGCAGCGGCCGGGTGGCCGGGGCGCGCACCTTCAGGCCGCGCTCCTGACCGGCACCCACCAGCTCGTCCCGGCTGAACGGGCACTCCGGCGTCACCTCGACGACCCCGTCGTACCACGCCCCCATCGTGACGCCCTCGGCGACGGGGGAGGGGCGCACGCCCGGCAGCGCGCCGAGCCCCGCGGACAGGGCGGACATGTTGCCCCCCCTGCGTTCCACCAGCTCGTCCAGGCGGTCGAGGTGGCTCTGGGCGAGCACGGCCCCCGGCGTGGAGATGCGGAAGTTGCCGCCGAGCCCGGTGAGCAGGAACGGCTGGTAGCGGGCGGCGTCGATGGTGAGGTCGGTGCGGTGCCGGAAGTTGGTCAGCAGGCAGGCGCGGGCGAAGACGTCCTCGGAGTCGGTGAGGAGCATGCCGCCCATGCCCCCCGAGATCAGCTTCCTGCCGCCCACGCTGAAGACCGAGACGTCGCCCATGGAGCCCACGGGCCGGGAACGGAAGGTGGCGCCGTGGGCGTGCGAGCAGTCCTCGACCAGCGCGAGCCCGCGCCGGTCGGCCACCGCGCGCAGGGCGTCCATGTCACAGCTGTGGCCCCACAGGTGGGTGACGACGATCGCGACCGTACGGGGCGTGACCAGCGCCTCCACGTCCGCCGCGGCCACGTTCCCGTCGGCGCCGCCCGCGTCGCAGAGCACCGGTACCGCGCCCAGCAGGAACAGCGGTGAGGCGGTGCTGAAGAACGTGAGGTCTGGGACGATCACCTCGTCGCCGGGGCCGATGCCCAGCGCGAAGTAGGCGGCGAGCAGTCCCGCGGTGCCGGAGGTGAGCGCGAGGGCGTGGGCGCGGCCGTGCCGCTCGGCGAACGACCGCTCCAGCTCGGCCAGTTCGGGGCCGTAGTCGTAGTCGAACGTGCGCCCCAGTGTCACCAGCTCGGCGACCCTGGCCGCCACGCCGTCGTCGTAGACCGGCCATTCGAGCGGGTGCGGCGGGCTCACGCGACCGCCCCCTTGCGGACCACGAGCCTGGTCACCGCGTGGGTGTGCGGTTCCTCGTGGCCCTTGTGGGTGTGCGTGGAGTCGGTGTCGGTGGCGCTCAGCACGGTCCACCCGGCGTACCTGGCGAGATACCAGTCGTGGGGCAGCAGGACCGGCATGCGCATCTCGCCGGCGGGAGGTACGTAGGCGTGGCCGCGGTTGAACATCAGCAGGGCGTTCACCCCTCCCGGCCTGGTCGCGGCCTGGAGTCCGGCGACGACGTCGGCGACCTGTTCCTCGTCCTCCAGCCAGTGCAGGACGCTGCACGCCAGCACCCCGCCGAACGCTGCGGGCTCCAGATCGGCGGTGCGCGCGTCGCCCCGCCGCCACTCGATCCCCCCGGCGTCACCCCACGCCCGCGCGCCGTTCTCCAGCGCGGCGGCCGACACGTCCATCGCGAGCACCCGCGCGCCCCGCTGGGCGAGCCGCACCGCGTTGCGTCCCTCACCGCACCCCACGTCGAGGACGGCGGGCGCGCCCGCGCCGGGGGGTGAGGAGGGCGGGCCGATCTCCTCGGGGGCCGCCGGCAGGGAGAGCGCGTCTGCCAGAGCGTCGGAGATCCGGTCGGGCCTGCGTCCCCACAGGCAGGCGGTCCTGGTGTACCGGGCGTCGCATCCACCGTCGTCGTCGTAGCCGGTCGGCCGCATGTGCTGTGTGTGCTGTGTGTTGGGTCCCATCTGGCGGAGGCTAGGCGCGGCCTTGATCACCGTCAACGGGGGTGGACGGCCGCCGGAGGCGTCGCGTGCCGCAGGGCCTGTGCGGGTACGAGCTTCAACTTGTCGCGTCCCTGACTCACCGGGGTGGGGTACTCGCCGGTGATGCAGCCCTCGCACAATCCCTCGCCCGCCGCGCTGCCGACCGTGTGCCGCATGCCCGCCACCGACAGGTACGCCAGGCTCGTCGCGCCGATGATCCGGCACACCTCCCCGATCTCGCGGCCGGTCGCGACCAGCTCGCCGGTGTCGACGATGTCCACCCCGTAGTGGCAGGGCGCGATCAGCGCCGGAGCGGCGATCCGCACGTGCACCTCGCTCGCCCCCGACTCGCGCAGCAGCGTGACGATGCGCCGCATGGTGGACCCGCGCACGATCGAGTCGTCGACCACCACGACTCTGGCCCCGTCCACCGGCGAGCCGATGGAGAACTTGCGCCGCAGCTTGCGCTCGCGCAGCCGCTTGTCGGGCTCGATGAACGTCCTGCCCACCTGCTCGTCGCGGACCAGCGCCCCGGCCAGCGGGAGTCCGGCCGCTCGCGCGTACCCCCTGGCGGCGGGCACACCGGAGGCGGGGACGGCCACGACCAGGTCGGCGTCCGCCGGGGACTCCAGCGCCAGCCGTTCACCGAACGCCATCCGCGTCGCGCCGGTCCTGGCGCCGCCGATCCTGGAGTCCTGCCTGGTCAGATAGAGGTGCTCGAACACGCAGAAGCCGCGCGGGGCGGGGGCCGCCACGCGGTACGTCCCGATCGGCCGTCCGTCGCGCAGGACGAGCAGCTCGCCCGGCTCCACCTCCCGCTGCCCGGAGCAGCCGAGCGCGTCGAGGGTGCAGGTCTCCGAGGCGACGACCGCCCTGCCCTCGGCGAACCCGGCGACCAGGGGACGGATGCCGTGCGGGTCCCTGAAGGCCACGAGCCGGTCGCCGACGGCGCACACCACCGAGTACGCGCCGCGCAGCACCCGCACGGCCCGCGCGACCGCCGCCACGATCGGGTCGGAGTCGGGGTAATCACTGTCCTGAGAGGCCGGGCCATCAACGGCGTTCAGACCGTTCAGACGGTCCTGAGCGGCCGCGCCGTGCAAGCCGTCCGAACCGTCCGGCCCGTTCAGGCCGTTCAGGGCGCCGGCGAGAAGGGCGAGGATGACCTCGGAGTCGCTGGTCGAGCGGAACGCGTAGCCCTCGCGGCCGAGCCGGGCGCGCAGTTCGGCGGCGTTGGTGATATCCCCGTTGTGCGCCAGCGCGATGCGCCGCGCCTCGTGCACGAAGGGCTGGGAGTTCTCCAGCAGCGTGGCGCCCGTGGTGGAGTAACGGGTGTGGGCGACCGCGAGCCTCCCGGCGGGCCAGTCGCCGCGGGTGGAGTCACCGCAGTCCGAGCGCGAGGCGAACCCCAGCGACCGCCGGACCTCCACGCCCTCGGGTCCGGCCACCGCGATGCCCCACGACTCCTGGCCACGGTGCTGCAGGGTGACGAGCCCGTCGAAGGCCGGTCGCCCGGCGGTCCCATCGAGAACAGATACGCCGGCTATTCCACACATAGCTCCCCTTCAAAACCCTAACATTTCGCGGAAAGTGCGTTAAATCGCTTCTGCTTGACCATGGCATTGTTTGATTGCAACGTCGTGTCGAATGGCGAATGAGGCAAAGGAGAGTCGAATGGCAGAGTCAGTGGATACGGCCGAGTACACGGTGGTGCGCAATCACGAGGAGCAGTACTCCATATGGTGGGCCGACCGTGACATTCCCGAGGGCTGGCGCAGCGTCGGCCACAACGGCACCCGTGAGGAGTGCCTGGCCCACATCGAGGAGGTCTGGACGGACATGCGTCCCCTGAGCCTGCGCCGCTGGATGGACGGCGAGCGCCCCTGACCCGCGCGCCCGCCGAGGAGCCCGCCGACGAACGGTCCCCCGAGGACGGTCCCCCTAAGGAGGAGCCGATGGACACGATCCAGGAGCACGACGCGCGCCTGGTCGTCGAGGAATGGAACCGCACCGAGCTGGCCGACGAGCCGGCGACCGTCATCGAACGGTTCGCCGCCCAGGTCGCCAGGTCGCCCGACGCCACGGCGCTGACGGACGAGGAGGGCACGACCCTCACCTACGACGAGGTACGCCGCGCCGCCAACCGCCTCGCCGGACACCTGCTCGCCCTCGGCCTGCGCCCCGAGGACCGCTGCGCCGTCTACCAGCGCCGCTCGGCCGGCATGGTCGTGTCCATGTTCGGGACACTGGCCGCCGGTGGCGCGTACGTGCCGATCGACGAGGGCAACCCGCCGGAACGGGTCGAGGCGATCCTGCGCGACGCCGGCACCGCCGTGGTGCTGGCCGACTCCACCACCGAGGCCGAGGTGCCGCCCGGCCCGTGGTGCGTGGTCAACGTCGACGACCACCCCGGCAACGACGAGAGCGACCCCGAGATCCGGCTGCACCCGGCCAACCTCGCCTACGTCATGTACACCTCCGGCAGCACGGGGGCCCCCAAGGGCGTCCTCATCGAGCACCGCGCGGTCACCGCGTTCGTCAGGGGCGCCCAGCACCTGTACGGGCTCTCTCCCCAGGACCGCTTCGTGCAGTTCTCCTCGATCGCCTTCGACGTCTCCACCTTCGACGCCTTCGGAGCGCTGCTGTCGGGCGCGGCCCTGCACGTCGCCTCCACCGAGACCCGCACCTCCTCGACGCGCCTTCGCGACCTGCTGCGCGAGCGCCGCATCTCCGTCTACATGGGCACCCCCGGGGTGCTGAGACTGCTGGAGCCCGGTGACTTCCCCGACCTGCGGGTCGTCGCCGTCGGAGGCGAGAGCTACTCGGGTGAGTTCACCACCCGCTGGGCGGCCGGACGCAGGTTCGTCAACAGCTACGGCCCCACCGAGACCACCGTCGGCGTCATCACCCAGGAGTGCGAGGGACACTGGGACGCCTCGCCGCCCATCGGACGCGCCATGCCCAACCACCGGGCCTACGCGCTGGACGAGTCGATGCGTCCCGTCCCGATCGGCACGGTCGGCGAGCTGTACGTGGGAGGCCCCGGCCTCGGACGCGGTTACCTGGGCCGCCCCGGCACGAGCGCGGCCTCCTTCGTCCCCGACCCGTTCGCCACCACGCCCGGCGAGAGGCTCTACCGCACCGGCGACCTGGTGCGCTGGACCCCCGAGGGCGAGCTGGTCTTCGCCGGGCGGGCCGACCGCCAGGTCAAGGTCCGCGGTGTCCGCGTCGAGCTGGAGGAGATCGAGGCGACCCTGTGCAGGCACCCCGACATCGCGCACGCCGTGGTCGAGGCCGAGGCGCGCGACGACGGCGACGCCCGCCTGATCGCCTACGTCGTCTCCACCGCCCCCGAACCCCCCGGCGTCACCGAGTTGCGCGAGACCGCGGCCAGGTGGCTGACGGCCCCGCTGGTGCCCAACGAGTTCGTCCACGTGCCCGAGATACCGCTCACCCCGGCCGGCAAGGTCGACCGCGACGCCCTGGCCGAGGCGAGGGGGCGGCGCGCGGCCGCCGTGGAGACCGGCGACACCAAGAACGCCAGGGACGCCGAGGACGCCGAGGACGCCGAGGACGCCGAGGACGCCGAGTGGACGCCGACCCGGCGCAGGGTGGCCGAGGAGATCGTGAAACCGCTGCTCGGCGTCGACTCCGTCGGCCCGCACGACCACTTCTTCGAGCTGGGCGGCACCAGCATCCAGGTCATCCAGCTCCTCGGCAAGGTACGCACGACCTTCGGCATCGAGGTGCCGGTCGTCGAGTTCTTCGACCGGCCCACCATCGCCGGGGTCGCCGACGCCGTCGACTCCGAGGTCCGCTCCGACATCAAGGACATCGTCCGCGAGGGCTGGGACGACATCGCCGACCGCTACGCCGCCTTCCAGTCGGAGTTCTCCGACGGCCCCCGCATGACCTGGACCGGCCACCTGCTCGGCATGCTGCCCGACGAGGACGCGGCCGTGCTGGAGCTGGGCGTCGGCGGCGGCCACGAGTCGTCGCGCCGCCTGGCCGAGGCACACGACCTCACCGCCGTGGACATCTCCGCCGAGCAGCTCAGGCTCGCCGCGAAGACCCTGCCCGGCGCGACGCTCGTCCAGGCCGACATGGCCGAGGCGGAGTTCCCCGACGCCTCCTTCGACGCGGTGGTGTCCATCTACACCCTCACCCACCTGCCGAGGGAGGAGCTTCCCGCCCTGCTGAAGGGCATCGCCCGCTGGCTCAAGCCGGGCGGCCTGCTGCTCGCCACGCTCATGACCGAGGACATCCCCGGCGCGGTGGAGGAGTGGTTCGGCTCGACCATGTTCTTCTCCGGCTTCCCCACCGAGGAGAACCTGCGCCTGCTGCGCGAGGCGGGCCTGGCCCCCGAACGCGACGAGGTCGTGGCACAACGGACACCGCTCGGGGAGTCACGCTTCCTCTGGGTGATCGCGAGAAAGACGGAGGGGCCGTCGTGACCGGTCTGCCCGTCCGTACCGCCCCGCTGTCCTACCTTCAGGAGCAGCTCTGGTTCGTCGAGCAGGACGATCCGGGCAACGGCTCGTACAACGAGCTGAAGGTGCTCGTCCTGGACGGCACGCTGGAGGCCGCCAGGCTCGGGCGGGCGCTGGAGCAGGTGGTCGCGCGGCACGACGTGCTGCGCACCACCTTCGTCTACCAGGGCGCGGAACCGGTGCAGGCGGTCTGGGACCGAGGTCCCGTGCTGCGCGAGGCGACCGTCGGCGGCGAGCAGGCGCTCATGGAGTACGCCCGCGAGGTCGCCGAGGCCCCCTACGACCTCGCCTCGGGACCGCTGCTGCGCGCCTCGCTCGTCACGCTCGGCGCGGATCGGCAGGCGCTGGTGCTCGGGGTCCACCACATCATCAGCGACGGGTTCTCGATGAACCTGCTGCTCGACGAGCTTGACGCCGCCTACCGGGGAGAACTCCCCGGCGGGCCCCGAAGCGGACCGCATGGCGGATCACACGACGAGCCGCCCGGTGAATCGCCGAGCGGGCCACGTGACGAGCCACCCGGCGAGTCGCGGAACGGCTCGCGGAACGGCTCGCGGAACGGCTCGCGGAACGGCTCGCGGAACGGGCCGCGGAACGGGCCACCCGGCGAGTCATCGGACGGGACACGGGAGAAGTCACCGGACGAGCCGCCCGCCCAGTACGGCGACTTCGCCCGCTGGCAGCGCGAACAGTTCAGCGGGGGCCGCCTCGCCGCCGACGTCGACCACTGGCGGCGGGAACTCGACGGAGCGCCCGCCGTGCTCGAACTGCCCGCCGACCGGCCCCGCCCACGCCGCCGTGCCGGCGCGGGCAGACGCGAGCGCTTCCCGCTCGACCCCGCCCTCACGGGCCCGCTCGGCGAGGTCGCAGAACGCGTCGGCGGCACCGTCTTCACCGTGCTGCTCGCCGCCTTCACCGCCACCGTCTACCGCTACACGGGACGCGGCGACATGGTGCTCGGCACCGGCGCCCCCGGCCGTCCCGGGCGCGAGTTCGACGGCACGCTCGGCTTCTTCGCCAACATCGTGCCCGTACGGCTGCGCCCGGCGGGCGAGATGCCCTTCACCGACCTGGCCGACGCGGTCAGCGAGGCCGCCTTCGACGCTTTCGACCACCAGTACGTGCCCTTCGAAAAACTCGTGGAGTTCCTGCAGCCCGAGCGAGACGCCGGGCACACTCCGCTCGTGCAGGTCGTCTTCACCATGTGGGACGCCGGGGCGGCCGAGCGTTCCATCGGCGGCGTGCCCGCGGCCGAGGTCGAGGTGACACGCGGCCGGTCCCGCTTCGACGTCGCGGTCGAGGCGGTACGCCGGGGCGACCGGGTCGACCTCTTCGTCGAGTACGACGACGCCCTCTTCGACGAGGCCACGATCGCCCGGGTGATGCGCCACTACGACCGGGTGCTGCGGGCCGTCGCCGACGACCCCACCCGGCCCCTGGCCGACATCCCGATGATCGGCCCGGAAGAGCTCGTCACCCTCACCCAGGGCGACGTGACCGTGCTCGACCACGACGGCAACGTGCTGCCCGCCGGGGCCGTCGGCCGGCTGGTCCACCGCTCAGGCGGCGAGGGCGTGGCAGGTCCCAGCGGGCGCCTCGCCATCCGCAGGCCCGACGGGCGCGTGGTCGAACGCGGGCGCGAGGACCGCCTGGTCGGCATCGGCCCCTTCCAGGTGCAGCTGGAGGACGTCGAGGAGGTCCTGCGCGCGCACCCCGCCGTACGCGACGCCGCCGTCGTGGCGGTCGAGGGCGGCGCGGGCCGCGAACTGGTCGCCTACGCCGTCGCCGAGCCGCCGCCCGACGAGCTGCGCGCCACCCTCGTCGAGCGGCTGCCGCAGTACATGGTGCCCGCCGTCGTCGTGCCGGTGGACCACATCCCGCGCGCCGAGGACGGCCGCGTCGAGACCGGCGGCTTGCCCGACGCCGGCGAGCGCGCGGAGCGGACCGAGCTGCCCGCCCTGGAGGCCGCGCTCTGCGTCATCTGGGCGCGCGTGATGAACCTCGACGAGGTGGAGCCCGACGACGACTTCTTCGCCCTGGGCGGCCACTCCATGCTCGCGGCCCGCCTGGTGCGTGAGATCGCCTCCGTGCTCGCCGTGCGCGTACCGCTCATGGCCCTCTTCGAGAACTGCACCCCCGCCGACCTCGCCGACTACATGGCGGCGAGGCATCCCGCGCTGGAGCACACCCTCGGGGACGCGGGCCGCGCGAGCCGTACGACCCCCGCCGGGAAGGCCGGGAGCACCGGGGAGATCGGGCGGGACGGCGAGGAGCCCGACACCAGCGCGCTGTCCACCGCGCAACTGCAGATCTGGATCAACGAGCAGCTCGCGGGCGGCGACGCCCGCGACTTCATCGCCGCCGTCACCTACCGGGTGCGCGGCCCGCTCGACGCGGACGCCCTGCGCGGCGCGTTCGACGCGCTGGTCGCGCGACACGAGAACCTGCGCGCCCGTGTGGCGCTCGTCGGCGACGTGCCGGTGCTGCGCTTCGACCCCGGCGTACGCGTCCAACTGCCCGTCGAGGACCTCACCGGCCTGCCGGAGCAGGAACGCGCGCCGGAGGCGGCCCGCCGCACCGCGAGCGACGCCGACCGCGGCTTCGACCTGTCGGCCGCCCCCCTGGTGAGGGCCACCCTCTACCGGCTCGGCGAGAACGACCACGTCCTCGCGCTCGTCCAGCACCACCTGGTCACCGACGGCGTGTCCATCGGGCTGCTCGTGGGCGAGCTGGGCCGCCTGTACTCCGAGCGGGACGCCACCCCCGCCGCTCCGCACCTGCGCTTCGCCGACTACGTCGCCTGGGAACAGGCCTGGCTCGGCGGCCCCGAGGCCGCGGCCTCGGAACGCTTCTGGCGCGAGCGGCTGCGCGAGGCACCGGAACTGGTCCTGCCCAGGACACGTGGCGGGCGACGCGAGAGCCGCGACACCGAGATGATCGCCCACCGCCTGCCGCACGCGGAGTCGCGGCGGCTGCTCGCGCTGGCCAGGCAGAACAGGGCCACCCCCTACATGCTGGTCACGGCCGCGTTCGCGGCGATGCTCGCCCAGTGGAGTGGCCAGGACGACGTGGTGATCGGCACCACCGCCGACAACCGGCCGCTGCCCGGCCTGGAGGGCGTGGTCGGCTGCTTCGTCAACATGGTGGCGCTGCGCGTCGACTGCGGCGGCGACCCCACCTTCACCGAGCTGGCCGGGCGGGTGCGCAGGACCGTGCTGGAGGCGTACGCCCACCAGAGCACCCCGTTCAACGAGGTGGTGCGGGCCTTGAGGATCCACCCGGACCCGCGCAGGATGCCACTGTTCCAGGTGACGTCCGACTGGGCGGGCGACGGACCGGCGATCCCGGAGCTGGCCGGGTGCGAGGTGGGGTTCGACTACGTACACACCAGGGCGAACCGCTACGAGCTGGAGATGTACGCCGGGATGGCGGGGGAGCAGGTGGTGCTCGACCTGGAGTACGCCGTCGAGCTGTGGGACCGCAAGGAGGTCGAGGAGCGCCTGTCGCGGGTGGCGGCGCTGCTCACCCGCGCCGTGGCGGAGCCGGACACCAGGCTCTCGGAGCTGCTCGGCTGACCGATCCCCTTGGTGAGGCGACCTTCCTTCGCGGGGGGTCGCCTCATCGGAACGTGTTTCCCACCGTTGGGTTGTCGGGAAACCCGCCAATCCCGACGTCCTCCGTCCTCCGCGAGAGCCTCACGGGCTTTGAGCGGCGACGCACCGGCCGGTGATGACGGGGGCCCGTCGTGACCCACCGGCCCGTTGCGCCGGGGATGGTCAGGATGCGGGCTGGTCGAGGTCGGACAGGTCCAGGACGAAGCGGTAGCTGGCATCAGCCGGGTGACCATCCCGGACCGCGTCTTCGCCGCCGTACCACTGGCCGGATCCTTCGCTCGCGGCATGCGACCTCGCGTCGCACCTTGTCATAGCGGGCGGCGCAGCCCGTCCAGCAGGAGGGTGATGACACCGTCGGCCTCGGCCCGCCAATGGGGGCGGTCGTGGGCCGCGCCGATGCCGTGCAGTGCCAT
>NZ_JBEPDA010000051.1:0-21509 GCF_040299985.1 Streptosporangium sp. NPDC000563
CCGGCACGGCCGCATCACCGGGATCAACCACCGCCATGTCCGCCATCTTCAACGCGCGGACGGCTACGGCTACACGACACAGAAAGAAGCCGATCTCAATGACCGACCGATCAGGACACGCTCGGGCCTCGGCGGCCCTCCCGCCCCCGACTCCTCCCCAGCCTGAAGGCCGGAACATCCTCAGGAGGTTCTGGTGATGACCCCCGCGCCCTCCATACGGCACCAGCGCATCGCCCGCCGTCTCATCAACGCCATCGAGGCGTGCCTTCTGGATCTTGATCTGGACCTGGACGTGGAGGGGCCGGTCAACTACCGCCTCAACTCCGACACCGTGTTCGCCCCCGACGTCGCCGTCTTCCAGCGCGGCACCGACAGCGACCTCTACGTGGAACCCCACGAGATCGAGATCCTCGCGGAGGTCACGTCCACCAACTCCAACCGCGACCGCCTCACCAAGATGAACCGCTACGCCCGGACCAAGTGCGAGTGGTATTGGATCATCGATCAGAACACCCTGTTCATCGATGTCTATCAACTCGACGGCGACCTCTACAGGCAGGTAGCCGCCCCCCGGTACCGCCGCCACCCTGCCCGGCCCCACACCGCAAGACACGCTCAACCGCGAAACAGGCAACACACGCCCAACCTCGAAGCATCACAGAAGCCCCCGAGCCTCACTCTCTGGCGGTGAACACGATCTCCACTCTCCGGTTCTTCGCCCGGTTCTCCTCCAGCGCCCGCCCCTGGACGACGTTGGGCACCCGGGGCCGCCTCTCGCCGAAGCCCTCGACCCGGAAGGTCACACCCGTCAGCGTCCCCTGGAGTGCCTGCCTTACGGCCTGCGCCCGCCGAAGCGAGAGCGCGGCGTTGTAGGCGTCGTCGCCCTGGTCGTCGGTGTGTCCCTCGATCCCGACCGTCCCGCCCGCGGAGTCGGCCCGGACCTTCGCGGCGACCCGCACCAGCCGCTGCTTCGCCCTGGAAGTCAGCACGGCCTTGTCGAGCGCGAACAGCACGTCGCTGGTGAGCGCCACGGTGACCTTCTCGCCCTGCCGCGACTCGCTCTCGGCGCCGTCGAGGGACTCCACCTCGGCGACGACGTCCTCGACGAGCGCGATGACGTCCTCCACCTCGGCCACGGCGTCGTCGCCCGGATCCGCCCACGCGGCCGGCACGAACCCCGTGACGACCAGGGCGAGTCCGAGGAACAGGATCGTGAGGCGCTCAGGAGATCGGGACATCGGTGAACACACCCAGCACCTTGAGGTCCACATTGATCTTCGTGACGTCCGGCGGCGGGGCGGCGAACGTGGCGTGCAGGGGCAGCACCTCGCCGGCCTCGGTGAACACGTCGTAATCGGAGCACAGGCACTTGGCCCGGGGATACTTCCCGGTGCGCGCGACGACGTACCGCTTGCCGTTGACCGGGTCGACCAGGCTGATCCCGGCCACGGTCAGACCGAGGCCGCCCGGGGTGTCGCCCATGTCGCTGTTCATCTGCCACCGGTCGTCGCTGTTGTTGGTGACCTTCCAGGTCAGCGTGGACAGCCGGCCCTGGCGCTTGAGACCGGTGATCTCCACGGTCAGGTCCGCGCCGCTCGCCTTGACCTCCCTGCGGGCGATCACCCTCTCCTGCTCCGCGGGCGCGGGCTCACCGGGATCGCCGGTCGCCGTGGCCTCCGTGACATCCGCCGTACTGGTCGCCCGCTCCTCCGGTGAGCCCTGCGATTCCTGCGATTTCTGCGAGACCGGCTGCCTCTCCTCGCCACCGCCCCCCTGCTGCCCAGGAAGCATCCCGCAGCCGCTCAGCATCGCGGCCGTCACCGCCACGACCGCCACCGGCGTGGTCCCTCTTCGCATCCCGTACCGCCTCCGCCCGTTGTGGATCACATCGAGCCCGACCGTAGGAGATCCGCCTTCAGAAACCGTATAGCGCGCTATACGCGCAGGCCACGGCGCCGCGACACCTCACGGGCGAGCTCTTCGGCCTCGGCGAGGCCGTCCTTGTCGCCGAGAGCGTCAAACTCTCCCACAGCATCCGATACAGCACCAACCGCCCCATCCACCTCATCAAGATCTAAAAGTGCCGCCGCCAGAGTGAGCAGCGCCCGCCCGGCACCCCGGCGGTCCCTGTATTCGCGGAACGTCCCCAGCGCCTCCTCCACGCCCCCGCGGGCGATGTCGGGCCGCCCCTCCGCCAGGGCCACCCTCGCCAGAAGCACCAGCCCCGCGGCCTCGGGGAGCCGGTCCCCCAGACGCCTGACCAGACCGAGGCCACGTTCGGCCCGCTCGCGCGCCTCGGCCACACGCCGCCGCTCCAGATGAAGCCCCGCGAGATCGAGCGAGACGGCCGCCTCACCGCGCGGATCGCCCAGCTCCCGGTAGACGGCGAGACTCTCGCGCAGCAGGTCCTCGGCCTGCCGCGCCCCACCGAGGGCCTGCCGCGCCCCGCCGCCTGCCTGCCGCGCCCCGCCGCCTGCCTGCCGCGCCCCACCGAGGGCACGCAGCGCATCGGCCCTGCCGCGCCGATCCCCCGCCGCCGAGAACGCGGCCAGGCAGGCGACAAAGCAGGCCTCCGCCTCCGAACGCCGCCCCTGGGCGAGACGCACCAGACCGAGCCGGTGGCGGGTGCGGGCCACCTCGTGCGCCTCGGTGAGCGGAAGCGCCCGCCCGAGGGCGTCGGCCGCCTCCTCCAGACGGCCCTCCGTACGGCGAAGGTCGGCCAGGGATCGCAGCAGCAGCGCCTCACCGTGGCGACGGCCTGTGCGCCGGGCGGCCCGCAGGCCGAGTTCCACGACCGTGTTCCAGTCCTCGCGGTACGCGCCCAGCTCGAAGAACGGGGTCAGGTAGAAGGCGAGCCGCCAGGTCGCCTCGTCCAGGCCGGCCCGCTGGAGGTCGGCGACGGCCGCGACCAGAAAACCACGCTCGGCGGCCAGCCAGCGGGCCGACTCCCGCAACCGCGCGGTGTCCAGGTCCGCGGCCTGCTCCGCCGTACGGGCGACGGTCTGGCCGGACCCCGGCTCGGCGGGCAGCAGCAGCGTCCTCGCCCGCCGGGCGCGGTCGAGGATCTCCCCGGTGGCGGCGGCGAGGACCCGGGCGGGCGGTCCCTCCTCGGCCTCCAGGCGCTCGGCGGCGTAAAGCCTGGTCAGGTCGTGGCAGTCGTACCTCTCCTGACCGCTCGCGTCGAGTCCGCGCGAGCGCAGCAGGCCCGCCTCGGCCAATGCCTCCAGCAGCCGCTCGGCGGGCGCCCCGAGAACGGCGGTGGCCGCCCACGGGGCGACGTGGGGCGCGGACAACGCGCCGAGGCGGCGCAGCAGCAGGCGTTCGCGATCCGAGAGCGCGCGGTAGCCGAACGCCAGACTGCCGCGTACGGCCAGATCTCCCGCGCTGAGTTCGTCGAGGCGGCCGCGCTCGTCCTCAAGGCGTCCGGCCAGGTGCTCCAGCGTCCAGCCGGGCCGCCGTGCGAGCCTGGCCCCGGCGATCCTGAGCGCCAGCGGCAGTCCGCCGCACAACACCGCGATCCGCGCGGCCGCCCGTGGCTCGGCCCGCACCCGTCGTTCCCCCACCACCCGCGCGAGCATCTCCACGGACTCGTCGGTGTCGAACACGCCGAGTTCGAAGGCGCGCGCCGCCTCCAGGCCGGACAGCGGCGAGCGGCTGGTCACCAGCGTCAGGCAACCGGGCCCCGAGGGCAGCAGCGGGCGCACCTGAGCGGCGTCGGCCGCGTCGTCCAGCACCACCAGCAGCCGCCGCCCGCTCACCAGGCTGCGGTACAGGCGCGTCCGCTCGGCCAGGTGAGCGGGAACCGCACCCTCGGGGCAGCCGAGTGAGCGCAGCAGGTCCTCCAGCACCGCGCCCGGCGTCCTGGCACCGAGCGAGGCGTACAACCGTCCGCCGGGGAAGTCGAGCCCGCCGGCCGCGTGGACCGCCACCGCGGACTTGCCCGCCCCCGCGGGCCCGTGCAGCACCAGGTGGACGGGCGCGCTCCCCGCGGCGGGCACGGACCGGCGGATCCGATCCAGGACGCGCTGACGCCCGGTGAAGTCGGCGATGTCCGGCGGCGTCTCGTTGGGTACGACCCGCACGGAGACACCCCGCGCCGCCTTGTCAGGCACGATCTCGTTGGGTACGACCCGCACAGGAACACCCCCCGCCGCCTTGTCAGGCACGATCTCGTTGGGCACGACCCGCACAGGAACACCCCCCGCCGACTCGCCAGGCACGATCCGCGCGAGGGCGTCCCCCCTCAGCACGCGCTCGTGTGCCCGGTTCAGTTCGGGACCCGGCTCAAGGCCGAGCTCTTCGACGAGCAGCCGCCGCGCCTCCCGGTAGGCGCTCAGCGCCTCCGACCGGCGCCCCGCCTGGCCGAGCGCGAGGACGAGCTGTGCCCACGCCCGCTCCCGCAGGGGATGCGAGGTCACGAGCGCGCGCAGTTCCCCCGTCACCTCCGCGCCACGTCCGAGCGCCACGTCCAGTTCGACGCGCTCTTCGAGCGCGGTGAGCCGCAGTTCCTCCAGCGGTAGGGCGTACGCCCGCCGCAGTTCGGCGGAGTCGACGTCGGCCAGCGCGGGTCCCCGCCACAGGGCCAGGGCGGCACGCAGCTCGCGGGCCGCCTCCGCGCTCATGCCCGCGTCCCTGGCCCGCCTGCCCGCGGCCACCAGGCGCTCGAACCTGTGCGTGTCCACCTGCTCGGGGTCGACGTCGAGGAGGTAGCCGCCGGGCACGGTGCGGATCCCGTCGACGAGCTTGCGCAGCGCGCTCACGTACACCCGCAGCACCGGTTCCGCCGAGGCGGGCGGCTCCTCTCCCCACACCTCGGCGATCAGCCGCCCGACAGTCAGCGTCCGTCCCGGCCTCAGCAGCAGGGCGGCCAGAAGCGCGCGGTGCTTGGCGGGGCCGGGCGTCAGGTCACGCTCGCCCTCGACGACCCGCAGTGCTCCCAGCACCCCGAACCGCACGCTCACCCCTCCGCCGGGCGTACCTCGAACGACTGGAACCCGACCCGGACGGGTGTGGCCGTGTCCGGTGCCGCGTGGACGCCGACGGCTCCGGGGCCGTAGGGGTCCTGAGCGTCCTCGGTCTCCCCGACCGGCTCCTCGTTGAGCCACATGCCGAGGACGACCCGCTCGCCCTGCTGCGCGCATCGGGCGACGACCCGGTTGTCAGCGGATTTCCTCATCCGTACGGGTCCGTGCAGGACGACACCCCGCCCGTCGTGCCGCTTGGTGATCGATGCCTCGCCCGAGGCGGTGACCGTGAACTCGTAGCGGTCTCCGGTATCGGCGTCGCCGCGACACCACACGCCGAACTCCCCCGAGCCTTCCCGTAGCCGCATCCTGGAGCTGACCACGACACCCCCGGCGGAACCCTCGGAGAAGGGGGCGGACTTCCACAGCCGCCATCCGGGATTGGCGGTCAGCAGGTAGACCCCGCCGTCCAGCTCGGTGCTGCCGCCGTCGGACGCGCCGACGGCCCACGACTCGGCGAAATCGGCATGGTACGGCGACGTGGGCGCGCCTGAACCGGCGTACAGCGTCACCCCGCTCACCAGGACCGCCACGAGCACGGCGACACCCGCCGCCCAGGGCCACCGCCGCCTTTCAACGACCGCGACACCGGACCGTCCGGGCTCTCCGACCACAGGCGGTGCCCCGACCACGACCGATCCCCCCACCGCAGCCTGCTCCCCGGACAGCACCGGTCCCCCGATCACGACCGGTTCCCCGGACACACCCGATCCCCCCGGCACACCCGGCCCTCCGGCCACGCCCGGTCCTGCGGCCACCGCCGAGCCCTCCCGCAGGCCCGCTCCCCCGGGCGCGACCGGCCCCCCGCCCGCCCAGGCGCGCTCGACGACCTGACTCGCCGTCGCCGGGGTCGGCCGGCCGCCGACCAGCTCGTCCAGCAGACGCTGGGCGCTCGGCCGCCGCGCGGGGTCCTTCGCCATCGCCCTCTCGACGACGGCGCGCACGCTCTCGTCGAGACCTTCGAGGTTCGGCCCGTCGTTGACGATCCGGTAGAGGACCTCGGACGGCGAGCCACCGCCGAACGGCAACCGTCCCGTGCCGGCGAACGCGATCACCCCGCCCCACGCGTACACGTCGGCCGCCGGCGTGAGCGGCTCACCGCGCACCTGCTCGGGCGCCATGAACGCGGGGGTGCCCAGGATCGCCTGGCTGGCCAGGCTCTCGGTGTCGACGAGTTGCGCGATGCCGAAGTCGATCACGCGCGGGCCGAGGGGCGAGAGCAGCACGTTCGACGGTTTCAGGTCGCGGTGGATCACCCCGGCCCCGTGGATCGCGTGCAGCGCTGTCGCGATTCCGACCGCGAGCGCCTCCAGGTTGGCGCCGGTCAGCGGCCCCTGCTCGCGTACGGCCTGCGCCAGGTCGGGTCCCCTGACGTACTCGGTGACGAGGTAGGCGACGCCGTCCTCGACCCCGGCGTCGAGCACCGGGGCGGTGCAGAACCTCGCCACCCTGCGCGCCGCCGCCACCTCGCGGTCGAAGCGCCGCCGGAAGGCGGGGTCGCGGGCCAGGTGCGGATGGATCACCTTCACCGCGGCCAGGCTCCCTGCGGGGGTCGCGGCGAGGTGCACCACGCCCATGCCACCCCGGCCCAGCTCACGTCTGAGCACGTAGCCGCCGATCATGTTCACCGGAGTCACCCTATGCTGTCAAATCCGCGCACACCGGCATTTTGTACACCAAAGAGCTCAACCCTGAGCTCCTTTCCGCAGTGGCGCTTCAGCTACGGCGATCATCCAACAACCCTCCCCGCACGAAGGCTTCAGCGTGGGAAAGCACCCTGGGCGGCCGGAAACGGAGCGACTACGGCCCGCACCCTCATGCGACGGAGCAGCCGTGCGCGGAGGCGGGCCGGTGTTCCGGGCGGCTTATAAAAAAGCGCAACCCCAAGCGCTCGAGCAGGCCGGAGGCCTGAACCACCAGACCCTCACCACGACGGCCGCCCGGAGCACCGGCCCGCCGCAGCGCGAACCCCGCCCGACCACCCCGGAACCGACCCGCACGTCCCCCGGAACGACCGGCACGTCCCACCACCCCGGAACCGACCGGCACATCCCCCGGAAACCCGACAACGCCCACACGCCAAGAACCTCACCCACCCCGCCACGACCACTTCGCCGTACAGCGAAACAAACAAGGTCAGCGGACCGGATGCCCCGCCACCCTCAGCGTCTCCTTGACATCGCCGATCTTGAGCTGCCCGAAGTGGAACACCGACGCCGCCAGCACCGCGTCCGCCCCCGCCTCGACCGCGGGCGGGAAGTCCTCGACGGCACCGGCCCCGCCGCTCGCGATGATCGGAACCGACACCTCGGCCCGTACGGCCCGGATCAGCTCCAGGTCGTAGCCGTGACGCGTACCGTCACCGTCCATGGAGTTGAGCAGGATCTCCCCCACCCCGAGCTCCTCGCCCCGCCGGGCCCACTCCACCGCGTCGATACCGGTGCCCCGGCGTCCGCCGTGCGTGGTCACCTCGAAGCCGGACGGCGTCGGCGGGCCGTCGACGATCCTGCGGGCGTCCACCGACAGCACGATGCACTGCGCCCCGTAGCGCCGCGACGCCTCGGTCAGCAGCTCGGGCCTCGCGAGGGCCGCCGTGTTCAGGCTCACCTTGTCGGCGCCGGCCCGCAGCAGCCTGTCGACGTCCTCGACCGCGCGCACCCCTCCGCCCACGGTGAGCGGGATGAACACCTGCTCGGCCGTCCGGCTGACCACGTCGTACATCGTCGACCGGTCGGAACTGGAGGCCGTGATGTCCAGGAACGTCAGCTCGTCGGCCCCCTCCGCGTCGTAGCGACGGGCCAGCTCCACCGGGTCGCCCGCGTCGCGCAGGTTCTCGAAGTTGACGCCCTTGACCACCCGCCCGGCGTCCACGTCCAGGCAGGGGATCACTCGTACCGCGACAGTCATCGCGAAGGCCCCGCTTTCAAGTATGGGAAGGAAGTCATCCGAAGACCCCTCACGAACTCGCGGCGGCGACGACGGCGAGGGCGTCTTCGAGGGTGAACTCCTGCGCGTACAGCGCCTTGCCCACGATGACCCCCTCGACGCCGATCGGGACGAGCGAGGCCAGCGCGCGCAGGTCGTCCAGGGACGAGACGCCGCCGCTCGCGACCACCGGCGCGTCGGTGCGGGAGCAGACCTCACGAAGCAGGTCGAGGTTGGGGCCGCGCAGCGTGCCGTCCTTGGTGACGTCGGTGACGACGTAGCGGGAGCAGCCGTCCTTCTCCAGCCGGGCCAGCACCTCCCACAGGTCGCCGCCCTCCTGGGTCCAGCCCCGGGCGGCCAGCGTGGTACCCCGCACGTCAAGACCGATCGCGACCCGGTCACCGTACTCAGAAATGATCTTGGAACACCAGGCGGGGTTCTCCAGCGCCGCGGTGCCGATGTTCACCCGGCGGCAGCCGGTGGCCAGCGCGAGCTCCAGCGAGGCGTCGTCGCGGATGCCGCCGGACATCTCCACCTTCACGTCGAGCGCGCCGACCACGGTGGCGAGCAACTCGCGGTTGCTGCCCCGGCCGAACGCCGCGTCCAGGTCGACCAGATGGATCCACTCGGCACCGGCCTCCTGCCAGGCGAGCGCCGCGGACAGGGGATCGCCGTACGACGTCTCGGTGCCGGCCGCGCCCTGGACCAGGCGGACCGCCTGACCGTCGGCGACGTCCACGGCGGGGAGCAGCTCAAGCGTCATCTGTTCAAGACCTCCGGTCGAAGACAAGGGTGATGAGAAGCGGTAGCAACAACAAAGAGAGGACAAGCGCCCCGAACCGGGCCGCCCACGAGGACCACAACAACCAGACGATCACCTGGACGATCAGGAACAGCACCGCCGCGACACCGTTCTGCGTCCGGCGGCGGCGGGCCATGATGCCGCCCTGGGACACGATGCGCACCGGCCTGCCCGGCAGCAGCGCGACCACCCTGCCGACCCGCTCGCGCCGCCGCGCCAGGCGGGCCTCCCGCTCGGCGCGCAGAGCCGCCTGGCGTGCCTGCTCGGCCTCCCGCTCGGCTCTGCGCCTGGCCCGCTCCTTGCTCATCGAGAACTCACCGGACGCTCACGCGAGGGTCCCGAGCCAGTTCGTGAGCAGCTGAGCACCGGCGTCGCCCGACTTCTCCGGGTGGAACTGGGTGGCCGCGAGCGGGCCGTTCTCCACCGCCGCGACGAACGGCACACCGTGCTCGGCCCAGGTGACCAGCGGATCGGGGAAACCCGGTCCCGCCTCCAGCTCCCAGGAGCGCACGCCGTAGGAGTGCACGAAGTAGAAGCGCGTCTCGGCGTCGAGCCCGGCGAACAGCGCGGTCTCGGCGGGCGCCTTGACCGTGTTCCAGCCCATGTGCGGCAACACCGGAGCGTCCAGACGCTCCACCGTGCCCGGCCACTCCCCGCACCCCTCGGAGGTGACGCCGTGCTCGACGCCCGTCTCGAAGAGGATCTGCATGCCGACGCAGATGCCGAGGACCGGCCGCCCCGCCGACAGGCGCCGGCCGATGATCCGCTCCCCCCGCACGGCGCGCAGCCCCGTCATGCACGCGGCGAACGCCCCCACCCCCGGCACGACGAGGCCGTCGGCCTCCAGCGCCGCCTCGTAGTCGGCCGTCACCGTGACCTCCGCCCCGACCCTGGCCAGCGCGCGCTCCGCGGAACGGAGGTTGCCCGAGCCGTAGTCGAGAACGGTCACCTTCTTCTTCACCACCAGAGCACCGCCGCCGTGGTCGCCAGGGCCGCGAGGGCGGCGAGCAGCACCGCGCCCTTCTTCAGACCCTGTTTGAGGAATGAGACGATCCCGCCGACGAGGAAGAGGGCCACGAAGGCCATCGCGACGGCCGTCCAGTTGTCACTCACCGGCGCGTCCCCCTCCCCTCGCGAGAAACCCCGCGAGAACTTCCGCGAGAGAAGGTCACAGCACGCCCTTCGTACTGGGCACCCCGGTGGCGCGCGGGTCGCGCTCGGAGGCCGCCCGCAACGCCCTGGCCAGCGCCTTGAACTGCGCCTCCACGATGTGGTGGGCGTTGCGGCCGTACGGGACGCGCACGTGCAGGCAGATCGCGGCCTGGGCGACGAACGACTCCAGGATGTGCCTGGTCATCGTCGTGTCGTACTCCGCACCGATCATGGGCGCCATGCCCTCGGGCTCGCTGTGCACGAGGTAGGGGCGTCCCGACAGGTCGACCGTGACCTCCGCGAGCGACTCGTCCAGCGGGCAGGAGGCGTTGCCGAACCTCCGCAGGCCCGACTTGTCGCCCAGCGCCTCGCGGAACGCCGCCCCCAGCGCGAGCGAGGTGTCCTCGATCGTGTGGTGGGCGTCGATGTGCAGGTCGCCCTCGGTCTTCACGGTCAGGTCGAACAGCCCGTGCTTGCCGAGCTGGTTCAGCATGTGGTCGAAGAACCCGACACCGGTGGACACCTCGACGTTCCCGGTGCCGTCGAGGTCGACCTCGACCAGCACCGAGGTCTCCTTGGTGACGCGCTCGACGCGACCGCGACGCGGTGCGACCACGACACCGTCAGTGATGCTGCTCACAGGATCTCCTCCAGGGCGGCGCGGAACGCCGCCATCTCCTCAGGGGTACCGATCGAAACTCTCAGCCACCCGGGCGGGCCCACCTCACGGATCAGCACGCCGCGCTCCAGCATGCCCCGCCACACCGCGTGCCGGTCCTCGAAGAGCCCGAACAGCACGAAGTTGGCGTCCGAGTCGGCGACCGTCAGCCCCCGGCCGCGCAACCACTCCACCGTCGCGTCCCGCTCGGCCCGCAGCGCGTCGACCGCGCCGAGCAGCTCGGCGCTGTGGGCGAGCGCGACCCGCGCCGCCGTCTGGGTGAGCGTGGACAGGTGGTACGGCAGCCGGACCAGCAACAACGCCTCGATCACCGCCGGGTGGGCCGCCAGGTAGCCGAGCCGGGTCCCGGCCATCGCGAACGCCTTGGACATCGTCCGCGTGACGATCAGCCGGGGATTGTCCGGCAGCAGCGTCAGCGCCGACGGGGTGCCACCGCGGGCGAACTCGAAGTATGCCTCGTCCACCACCACCATCCCCGGCGCCGCCGCCACGATCGCGGCGATCACCGCCGGGTCCAGGGCGGTGCCGGTCGGGTTGTTGGGCGAGGTCAGGAAGACGACGTCCGGCCGGTGCTCCTCGATCGCGGCCACGGCCTTGCCCGGGTCGATCCCGAAGTCGTCCTCACGCGCCCCGGAGATCCACTCGGTGGAGGCCCCGGTGGTGATGATCGGGTGCATCGAGTAGGAGGGCTCGAAGCCCATCGCGACCCGGCCGTGGCCGCCGAAGGCCTGCAGGATCTGCTGGAGCACCTCGTTGGAGCCGTTGGCCGCCCAGACCTGCTCCACGGCCAGGCCGTGCCCCAGGTACGAGGCCAGATCCCCGCGCAGGGCGAGCGCGTCGCGGTCGGGGTAGCGGTTGAGCTCGCCCGCCTGGGCGCGTACGGCCTCGGCCAGGTCGGCGACGAGGGACGCGGAGGGCCCGTACGGGTTCTCGTTGGTGTTGAGCCTGACCGGGACGTCGATCTGGGGGGCACCGTACGGCGTGCGCCCCCGAAGGTCGTCGCGGATCGGCAGGTCTTCAAGCCTCACGCCGGGATCTCCCAGTCGAATCGTGCGCGGATCGCCGCGCGCCCGGTGAGCACGGGCCGGGAGGTCCTCACGAGGGCACCTCCCAGTCGAATCGTGCGCGGATCGCCGCGCCGTGCGCCGGGAGGTCCTCGGTGTCGGCCAGCACGCACACGTGGGCGGCGGCACCGGCGAGGGCCTCGCGGCTGTAGTCCACGACGTGGATGCCGCGCAGGAACGTCTGCACCGACAACCCCGAGGAGTGACAGGCACAGCCGCCGGTGGGCAGCACGTGGTTGGAACCGGCCATGTAGTCGCCGAGCGAGACTGGCGCGTAGGAGCCGACGAAGATCGCCCCCGCGTTGCGCACCCGGGCGGCGAGCTCGTGCGCCCCGGCGGCGTGGATCTCCAGGTGCTCGGCGGCGTAGGCGTCGACGACGCGCAGCCCGGCCTCCATGTCGTCGACGAGCAGGATGCCCGACTGACGTCCCGACAGGGCCTCGGTGATCCGCTCGGCGTGCTTGGTCGCGGCGACCTGGCGGGGCAGCTCCCGCTCGACCCCCTCGGCCAGCTCCGCCGAGTCGGTGACGAGCACGGCGGCGGCGATCGTGTCGTGCTCGGCCTGGCTGATCAGGTCGGCGGCGACGTGCACCGGGTCGGCCGTGGAGTCGGCGAGGATCGCGATCTCGGTGGGACCGGCCTCGGAGTCGATGCCGATTCGCCCCTTGAGCAGGCGTTTGGCGGCGGCCACCCAGATGTTGCCGGGGCCGGTGACCATGGTGACCGGCGGGCACTCCTCGGTGCCGTACGCGAACATCGCCACCGCCGAGGCGCCGCCGGCCGCGTAGACCTCGTCCACGCCGAGCAGCGCGCACGCCGCCAGGATGGCCGGGTGCGGCAGCCCGCCGAACTCGCGCTGCGCGGGCGAGGAGACCGCGAGGGAGGGCACCCCCGCCTCCTGGGCGGGAACGACGTTCATCACCACGCTGGAGGGATAGACCGCCCGGCCGCCGGGGACGTACAGCCCCACGCGGTCGACGGGCACCCAGCGCTCCGTGACGGTGCCGCCGGGCACGACCTGGGTGGTGACGTCGGCGCGCCGCTGGTCGCGGTGGACGAGGCGGGCGCGGCGGATCGACTCCTCCAGCGCCGCCCGCACCTTCGGGTCGAGCCCTTCCAGTGCCCCGGCGATCGCCTCGGCGGGCACCCGGGTGGACTCCATCTCGACGCCGTCGAACCTGGCGGTCAGCTCGCGCACGGCGACCGCCCCGCGATGGCGTACGTCCTCGCAGATGGGCCGCACCTTCTCCAGGGCGGCTTCGACATCGAGGTCGGCGCGGGGCAGCACGTCGCGAAGGTCCTCCGGCAGAGGGCCTCGCAGGTCGGTACGCGAAATCACCCGTTCAGTCTACGGAGGTCCGCCACCCGATATCGTCCTGTCCATTATCCGGACGGCGCCTTTACTATGTAGATTTTAACCAGCCGCTACGCTTCCCCCGTGAGCAAGAGCAAGAACAAGGGCGGCCAGGGAACCCCCGCGACGGTGGCACTCACCCAGGCCAAGGTCGATTTCACCCTGCACCCCTACGAGCACGACGCCGGCGCGCAGACCTACGGCGAGGAGGCGGCCGACGCCCTCGGGGTGCCGTACGAGCGGATCTTCAAAACCCTGGTGGCCGAGGTGGAGAGCGGGCTCGCCGTCGCGGTGGTGCCGGTGGCGGGCAAACTCGACCTCAAGGCGTTCGCGGCGGCGATGAAGAGCAAGCGGGCGACGATGGCCGACGCGGCGAAGGTCGAGCGGGTCACCGGCTACGTGGTCGGCGGCATCAGCCCCCTCGGGCAGCGCAAACGCCTGCCCACGGTGGTCGACGCCTCCGCGCTCGGCTTCGCGACGATCTACTTCTCCGCCGGGCGGCGCGGGCTGCAGATCGAGACCGACCCCTCGGAGCTGGTACGGCTCACCCAGGCCGTCACCGCCCCCATCGGCAAGGCCGACTGAGGCTCTCCCGGGGTCGCGCGGGACAGGCGTGCGGGAGACGGTTCGGCGCCGTCGCCCTGGTGGCTCTCCCGAGGTCGCGCGGAACGGGCCCAAAAGACGGGCCTGTAAGACGGGCCCGCTCCCCCTGGCGGGTCCTGTCGAAGGTTGCCGACGCGACACGCGGCGACGTTCGGCCAGACTCGGGTGGGAAGACAGACACCTGACCGGGGACATCGGGGGCACGATGCACTACCTGACCGCTACCGAGATGATCGAGCTGCTGCGCACCGGGCAGATCAGCGCGGTCGAACTGCTCGACGCGCACCTGCGGCGGATCGAGGAGGTCAACCCGAAGGTCAACGCGATCGTCACGCTGGTGGCCGAGCGTGCCAGGCGGGAGGCCGAGGAGGCCGACAGGGACCTGGCCCGCGGCCGGTGGCGGGGGCCGCTGCACGGCCTGCCGGTCGCGCACAAGGACCTCGCCGACACCGCGGGGATCCGCACCACCTACGGCTCGCCGATCTTCGCCGACCACGTCCCCGTCGCCGACGCGCCGATCGTGCGGCGGATGCGCGAGGCCGGGGCGATCACGATCGGCAAGACCAACACCCCGGAGTTCGGCACCGGCTCGCACACCGTGAACGAGATCTTCGGCGCCACCCGCAACCCGTACGACCTGTCGAGGTCGGCCGGGGGCAGCAGCGGCGGGGCCGCGGCGGCGCTGGCGACCGGCATGGTGGCGCTCGCCGACGGCTCCGACATGGGCGGTTCGCTGCGCAACCCGGCCTCCTTCTGCAACGTGGCCGGGCTGCGGCCCACCCCCGGGCGGGTCCCCTCCCCGTCACCCGTCGCGGCCTGGTTCACCCTCGGCGTGCCGGGACCGATGGCCCGCACCGCGCAGGACCTGGCGCTGCTGATGAGCGCGGTGGCGGGGTTCGACGCCGCCTCCCCCTTCTCGATCACCGAGAGCGGCTCCGTCTTCGCCGGGCCGCTGGATCTCGACCTGACAGGGGTGCGCATCGCCTGGAGCCCCGACCTGGGCGGGCTGCCGGTCGACGCGGAGACGGCGAAGGTCACCGCGGACGCCCCGGCCGCGCTCGCGGAGCTGGGCGCGCGGGTGGAACGGGTGGATCTGAACCTGTCGGCCGCCGAGGACGCCTTCCGGATCTACCGGGCGTGGTACTACGCGCTCTCCTTCGGAAACCTGCCGCAGGAGAGCCTGGGGGCGAACACGCGCTGGAACGTGGAGCGGGGCCGGGAGGTGACCGGCGCCGACCTGGCCCGCGCCGAGCGGCTGCGCAGCGGGCTCTACCGGCGGATGAACTCCTTCTTCGACACCTACGACTTCCTGATCGCGCCGGTGAGCCAGGTGCCGCCGTTCCCGGTGGACGCCCCCCACGTCTCGGAGATCAACGGGGAGGCGCTGCCCGACTATCTGGCGTGGATGCGCTCGGCCTACTGGATCAGCGTGCTGCACGCCCCCGCGGCGTCGGTGCCGTGCGGGTTCACCTCCGGCGGGCTGCCGGTGGGCGTGCAGATCGTCGGGCGCCCGTTCGCCGACATGGCGGTGCTGCGGCTCGCCCACGCGTTCGAGCGCGCCACCGGCCACGGCTCGCACCGGCCGCCGCTCTGACGCCTCTCACCGTGCCTTACCGGGCCTTACCGGGCCTTACCGGCCGCTGATGTCGTACGACGACAGCGGCCCGTAGGGGTCGTCCCCGCCGAAAGGCCGGCGCAGCGGGGAGTCGCGGTAGCCCGCGATGCCCTCCAGCGCGAAGAAGAGACCGGCGGCCAGCGTCGGCCACGCGAACAGCACCCCCCTGGCGGTCAGCTTCAGCGGCCCCGCGACCAGCGACGCGGACACCCCCGAGGCGGTCACGCTCACGGCGCCGAGGTTGGCCGCCTCCCCCACCACCAGCGCCAGGTGCGCGCCGAGCAGGCCGCCGGCCGCCAGGCCCACCACCACCGGCAGCGGGCGGCCCCCGCGCGACACGCTGTAGCCGATCGCCCCGCAGGCGAGGCCGAACGCACCGGTGATCACCGCGAACCAGCCGTCCGCGGCGATCAGCGCCTGCGTGGAGGGATCGGCGAGCAGCGGCCCCCTGCCCGTCACGACGTACGGAGGGCGCGGCGCGGCCAGCGACCACAGGACCCCGGCGACGACCCCGATCAGCGCGAGCACCAGCACTGTGATCGCGAAATCACGCACGCCTCGCACCATGGTTCCCTCACCCTCTGTGCAGATGTGCCCGATGTTACATACCTATCGGCCCGGTGCCATCCGAGGCTTCGACCGAATCCCGTTACTCTGGCGGAGTGAACGAAGAGGTATGGCTGATCGAACCCTCCGGGCCGCTGCGCGGTGACGTCGAGGTCCGCGGTTCCAAGAACGGCGTCTCCAAGCACATGGTCGCCGCGATGCTGGGGAGCGGTGAGAGCACGATCCAGAACGCCCCGGACGTGGGCGAGGTGGGGATCACCGCGCAGATGCTGAGGGCGCTCGGCATCGACGTGGAGATCAGCGCCGGCGAGATCTCCGTCGCTCCCGGCAAGCAGATCAACCCGCACGTTCCCGCGGCGTTCACCGGCCTCAACAGGATCCCGATCCTGATGCTCGGCCCCCTGCTGCACCTGGCGGGCGAGGCGTTCGTGCCGCTGGTCGGCGGCGACCCGATCGGCCGCCGGCCCGTCGACTTCCACGTCGAGGCGCTGCGGGCGATGGGCGCCGAGGTCGAGGTGAGCGACACCGGGGTCTACGCCAAGGCCAAGAGGTTGCGCGGCACCCGGATCGAACTGCCCTACCCCAGCGTCGGAGCCACCGAGACGATCCTGATGTCCGCGGTGCTCGCCGAGGGCAAGACCGTGCTGAAGGGCGCGGCGATGGAGCCCGAGGTGGTGGAGCTCGCCCTGTTCCTGCAGCGCATGGGCGCGCGCATCGAACTCAGTCCCGACCGGCGCATCGTGATCGAGGGTGTGGAGAGCCTGCATGGCGCCTCCACCTGGCTCAACGGCGACCGCATCGAGGCGTTCTCCTACCTGGCCGCCGGTCTGATCACGGGCGGGCAGGTGCGGGTGCACGGCTGCCCGCAGGACCGGCTGGTCACCGCGATCACCACCCTGGCCAGGATGGGGGCCGAGGTCGACATCACCGACGACTACCTGTCGGCGTCCGCGCCGAACGGGCTGCGGGCCGCGGCGGTGCAGACCGACACGCATCCGGGGTTCATGACCGACTGGCAGACGCCTCTGATGGTGCTGTTCACCCAGGCCCAGGGCATGTCGGTGCTGCACGAGACGGTGTTCGAGAACCGCCTGGTCTACGTGCCCGCCCTGCAGAAGATGGGCTGCGAGATCGAGGTGTTCGACGTCTGCCTCGGTGGTCCCGCCTGCCGCTACCACGACACCAACGCCAAGCACTCGGCGGTCGTGCGCGGCGTCTCCAGGCTGAGCGGCGCCGACGTGACACTGCCCGACATCCGGGCCGGGTTCTCGGCGGTGCTCGCCGCCGCGGCCGCCGAGGGCACCTCCACCCTGCGCGGGGTGCACCATATCGAGCGGGGCTACCACCGGCCGTTCGAGCAGTTCGCCTCGCTCGGGCTGAAGATCAGTCGAGAAAAGGTGCAGGACGGGTAAGGATTGGCAATCGGGCGTTTATAGGTGATCACCTGGTCGCACGTTACTATGCGTGACATCGCGCCCAGAGGTGAGACGCGGGCCCGGCGCGTGCCTGCTCGGACTGGTGGTCTGCGGGGTGTTCGGCGGGCTGCTCGCCGCCATGGCCGCGCTGCCACTGGTCGGCACGGCCGGACTCACCGCCAACGGCGTCGCGAGGACCCTCACCGACCTGCCTCCGAGCCCCCGGGAGAACCCGCTCTCCCAGCGCACCGTGCTGCTGGACAAGAACGGCAAGCGGTTCGCCCAGTTCTACACGGAGAACCGGACGGTGGTGACGCTCGCCCAGGTCGCCCCCGTGATGCGTGACGCGATCGTGGCGATCGAGGACGCGCGCTTCTACGAGCACGCGGGCCTGGACGTCAAGGGCACCCTGCGCGCCCTGATCACCAACACCAGGGCGGGCGGGGTGCGGCAGGGCGGGTCCTCGCTCACCCAGCAGCTCGTGAAGAACATCCTGGTCGAGAACGCCGAGAGCGACACCGAACGCGCCCGTGCCCGCGCGCCCAGCATCCAGCGCAAGATCACCGAGCTGCGGTACGCGCTGGCGATGGAGAAGAAGTACAGCAAGGCCGAGATCCTGGAGCGCTACCTCAACATCGCCTACTTCGGCGCGGGCGCCTTCGGGGTGGAGGCCGCCGCCCAGCGGTTCTTCTCCGTCCCGGCCGCCCGGCTCACCCTGCCCCAGGCCGCGGCGCTGGCCGGGGCGGTCCGCGCGCCGTACACCACCGACCCCTCGCTGGACGCCGGGCGCAGGCAGCGGCTGCGCGAGCGCAGGGACCTCGTCCTGGACCGGATGGCCCAGCTGTCGTACGTCACCCCGGCGCGGGCCGAGGCCGCCAAGAGGCGCCCGCTCGCCATCCGGCTCAAACCCGAGCCCGGCGGCTGCGACGGGAGCGCCTATCCCTACTTCTGTCTCTACGTGCACCGGGAACTGCTCACCAACCCGGCCTTCGGCCACACGCGCGCCGAGCGGGAACGCCGCCTGGCCAAGGGTGGCCTCGTGCTGCGCACCACCCTGTCGCCGAAGGCGCAGCGGGCCGCGGAGCGCGCCATCACCGCGCGGGTCGACAGGAAGGACACCGAGGTCGCGGCCGAGGCGATGGTCCAGCCGGGCACCGGGCGGATCCGGGCCATGGCGGCGAGCAAGAGGTACGGCAGCAACCCCGGCAACGCCGCCAACTCCAAGAACGGCCCCAACACCACCTACAACCTGCCCGCCGACACGGCGCACGGCGGCGGCCAGGGCTTCCAGGCGGGCTCGACGTTCAAGGTGTTCACCCTCGCGACCGCGCTCACCCAGGGCTGGCGGTTCGACCAGGGTTTCATGACGCCCGGCAGTTTCGTCCCCGACAGCGGTTTCACCGACTGCCGGGGACGCGAGGTCAACGATCCCGGCGCGGAGATCTTCAACGCGAGCGGCGAGGGCAAGGGAGGCCCGCAGAGCCTGTCCACCGGCACCTGGAAGTCGGTGAACATCTTCTACATGATGCTGGAGCAGCGGGTGGGCCTGTGCCCGGTCGTCACGACGGCCAAGGCCCTGGGCATCGTCCGCGCCGACGGCGCCCCGCTGCGGGAGGTGCCGACCTTCACCCTCGGCGTGAACGAGATGGACCCGGTGACCGTGGCCGCCGCGTTCGCCGCGTTCGGGGCTCGGGGCCGCTACTGCCGCCCGACGGCGATCGTCGAGATCGCCGAGCGGGACGGCAGGCGTTTCAAGATCCCGCCCAGCTGCGCGCGGGCGATCGAGCCCGCCGTCGCCGACGCGGTCAACCACCTGCTGTCCGGGGTGTTCACCAAGGGGACGATGACCGGTCAGAGCATCGGCCGTCCCGCCGCGGGCAAGACAGGCACCAACAACGGGTACACGTCGGCCTGGTTCGCCGGCTACACCCCCGACCTGGCCGCGGCGGTCAGCGTGGGCGACATCCGGGGTTCCTACCGCTACCCGCTCACCGACGTCGAGATCGGCGGCGAGTACTTCGGCTCGGTCCAGGGCGCCTCACTGCCGGGGCCGATCTGGGTCTCGTCGATGTCGGCGGCCCTCGACGGTACGCGCGAGACCCACTTCCGCCGTCCCGACATGAGCCGTTTCGGCGGTGGGTTCACCCCCGGCATGGAGGAGGCCCTCGCCAGGGAGCGCGAGGAGGAGGGCGTTGACGGCGCTGACGGCGAGGGCCGTCGCGGCGCCAGAGGGGGGCGCGACGCCCGGGGAGAGGGTGGACGCCGCTTCCGCGAGGAGGGCCGTTACCGGCGGGAGCGCGGGTATCGTCAGGAGCGGCGGTACCGCGAGAACGACGCGCACCGCCGGTACCGCACCCCCTACCGGCTCGACCGCCCGCGCCACCGCTGACCCCTTCACAGGGCGCCGCCGGAACGGTGAGGTCACCGTCCGGCCGAAGAAGCCGGACGCGTTGTTCGGCCGGACGGCGGCGCCCCCGGCCGGCCGCGCCGAGGTAGCCGGTAAGAGGCTCGGCACGCCCCAGGGAGGCGTGGACCGCACGGACCCGTTCATACCTGCCCCCTGGACTGCGGGACATCATGGCGTGCCCGAAGCCGACCGCCTCGGCTTCGGGCCGCGGACATGCCGGCCGGTCAGCGCTTGACCAGCACCTGCTGCGTCGGGAAGAGCGTCACAGATCCGGCGCTCTTCGCCGTCGGCGCGGACCCGCACAGCGCCCGGAGGACGTATTCGTTCAGCGCGTGGTCGATCGCGTGCGGCTGCGGGTAACCGTTCGCGTCGAGCGGCTGGTACTTCATGAGGTTGATCCCCAGGGAGAGCTGGCGGCGGCCGTCCTCACCGGACAGGGAGAACGTGCCCATGCCGAACACGCCGCCGTCGTGGCCCCAGAACCGGCCACAGGGCAGGTCCTGGGCGTAGATGCCGAGGCCGTAGTTCATCACGACGTTGCCCTGGGCGTTGGTGACCGGCACCGTCGTCCGCATCTGGGCGAGCTGCGCGGAGGCGAGGAGCCTGCCACCCAGTAGTTCCCGGTAGAACCTGTTGAGGTCCTCCATGGTCGAGACGACGGCGCCCGCCGTGCCCGCCCACGACATGTCGTAGACGCTGTAGTCGCGCGGCGGGTCGATGTAGCCGTACAACGCCTCGTACGCCTTGGAGTGCGGCCCGGGGATGACCGGCGTGCGCGGGAAGGACGTGTCGCGCAGCCCGGCCGCCTGGATCACGTGGCGGGTGATGTACGCCTCCGCGCCGCTGCCGGTCACCTTCTCCAGGAGCAGACCGGCGATCACGTAGTTGGTGTTGGAGTACGACCACGCCTGCCCCGGCTCGCCCGTGCGCGGCGCCTCCAGCCCGAATCTCACCAGATCCAGCGGACGGATTCTGCGGAACCGGTGCTCGTCGAGGCTCTGCGGCGACCCCTGGACGAGGGAGGGAAAGGCGCCCGCGATGTAGTCGCCGATGCCGCTGGTGTGGTTGAGCAGCATCCGGACCGTGGTCCTGCGGCCCAGCTCGTCCGGCAGCAGGCCGGGCAGGTAGCGGGCGACGGGGGCGTCCAACTCCACGCGGCCCCGCTCGACCTGCTGGAGGATCGCCACGGCCGTGAAGGTCTTGGTGATGCTGCCCACCCGGTGGACCATCCGGGAGTCGACGGGCCGCCGGGTCCGCACGTCGGCGACCCCCGCCGCCCCGAGCCACCTCGCCCCGCCGTCGCGGACGGCGGAGTAGACACCGTACATGCCGGCCTCGTGGATCGCGCCGAGGCTCCGCCGGAGCGCCTCCCTGTCGAGCCCGGCCTCCCGACCGGCCGTCACCGAGGGCGCGGGGGCCGGTTCGGCGGATACCGGAGGCGCGACGGCCCAGGTCATGAGTATCGTGCTCAACCCGAGGCCGGCGATCGCCCGTCCAGGGTGAGCAGGTCGCACGAGAGTCATCGGCTGTCAGCTCCTCAGATCCGAAACATACGACATGTCGATCATCGCAATTCCCGCCCGATCCTCCCTCCTCTTCAGGGACGACCTGTCTTTCGTCCACCAGGACGACGGCCAGGAGGCGCGTCGATGCAAAATGTCATGCCGGAGGCGTCGGGGCACCGTGCCCGCCCGGCATGAGCTCGCCTTTCGAGGACTTTCGAAGGCTGACGGCGCGTCGGCGGCCACCCCCGCCGCCCCGAGGTGAACTTCTCGCCCGGACAGCGGACCATTGGCTCTCCACATGACACGGGGCGGGGGGGGGGGGATAGCGCGGCCGCCCCCCCCGCGGCCGCCGGGGCGGGTTACACCGACCCCACCCGGGGGGTGGGGGTGCCCGGGG
>NZ_JBEPDA010000051.1:21519-21923 GCF_040299985.1 Streptosporangium sp. NPDC000563
TCTCTCACCCGCGCCCCGAGCTCCCCTATTTCTGCTGCCCCATCGACCGGGGGGTGGTGCGCCGGCCGCCCCCCCCCCCCCCCCTCCGTCTCCGGCCGGTCCTGATCACGCTCACCCGACGAGGGTGTGCGCCTTCCCCGTGAGTGTCAGGTACACCCGGTCCGGATCGGTGTCATGTCCGTCAGCGCCGCAGGGTGAGCAGGCCGGGGCGGTAGGGCAGCAGGCCGTAGTCGCCGCCGGAGCTGGGGCTGCGGCCCTGGTAGAGCAGCTGCAGGTTGCAGGGGTCGATGGTCATGGTCTGGTCGGCGCTGGTGCGCAGCAGCTCGCCGTGGCTGATGTCGTTGGTCCAGGTGGCGCCGCTGTTGGCCTTGCCCGCGAAGGGGTTGCTCTCGGTCGCGGCCTGC
>NZ_JBEPDA010000052.1:0-17359 GCF_040299985.1 Streptosporangium sp. NPDC000563
GCGGTGTTGCGGCCGAAGGTGGACGCGGCGTGGAACCTGCACGAGCTCACCCGTGACATGGACCTGTCGGCGTTCGTGATGTTCTCCTCGGCCGCCGGAGTCTTCGGTGACGCGGGACAGGGCAACTACGCCGCCGCCAACGTCTTCCTGGACGCGCTGGCGGCGCACCGCAGGGCTCAGGGGCTGGCCGGGCTCTCGCTGGCCTGGGGCTTCTGGAACCAGCGCAGCGGCATGAGCGCCCATCTGGACGACACCGACATCGCGCGCATGGAGCAGTCCGGTGCCCGAGGCCTCTCCTCCGAGGAGGGGATCGCCCTGTTCGACGCGGCCCGCGCCTTCGACGAGGCGCTGCTCGTGCCGATCCACCTCGACCTCACCGCGCTGCGGGCAGGGTCCGCCGCGCCGCCGGCGTTGCTGCGAGGACTCGTCCGCACCCCGGCCCGCCGCGAGGTGACGGCGTCCGCCACCCCCGCGTCCGGCGGTGGCTCTCCCCTGCGACGGCAGCTGGAAGGACTCCCCGAGGCCGAGCGGGACCGCGTGCTCGTCTCGCTGGTCCGTACGCAGGCCGCCACCGTGCTCGGTCACACCGACGCCGACTCGGTGCCGCCGGGTCGCGCCTTCAGGGAACTGGGCTTCGACTCCCTCACCGCCATCGAACTGCGCAACCGGCTCAACACCGCCACCGGCCTGCGCCTGCCCGCCACCCTCGTCTTCGACTACCCGACCCCCGAGGCCCTGGCCGAGCACCTCAGGGGCAGACTGCTCGGAGCAGGAGTCTCCGCCGCGCACGCCGAGCCGCTCGCGCCGGTCTCGGCGGCCGCGGACGACGACCCCATCGTGATCGTCTCCATGAGCTGCCGCTACCCCGGCGGCATCGACTCGCCGGAGGCGCTGTGGCGGCTGCTGGCCGAGGGCGGGGAGGCCATCTCCGAGTTCCCCGCCAACCGGGGCTGGGACCTGGAGCGGCTCTTCGACCCCGACCCCGCCCGGCACGGCACCAGCTACGCGCGCGGCGGCGGCTTCATGCACGACGCGGGCGAGTTCGACGCGGGCTTCTTCGGTATCTCGCCGCGCGAGGCCCTCGCCACCGACCCGCAGCAGAGGCTGCTTCTTGAGGCGTCCTGGGAGGTGCTGGAGCGCGCGGGGATCGCCCCCGACGCGCTCAAGGGCAGCTCCACCGGCGTGTTCGTCGGAGCTTCGAGCACCGGATACGCCACCGGGCTGGCGAAACTGCCCGAGGGCGTCGAAGGCTACCTGCTCACCGGCAACTCCAGTTCGGTGATGTCCGGCAGGGTGGCCTACGTGCTCGGCCTGGAAGGCCCGGCCGTCACGGTGGACACCGCCTGCTCGTCGTCGCTGGTGGCACTCCACCTCGCCTGCGACTCCCTGCGACGGGGCGAGAGCACGCTCGCGCTGGCCGGCGGAGTGACGGTGGTCTCCACTCCCGAGCTCTTCGTGGAGTTCAGCCGTCAGCGCGGCCTCGCCCCCGACAGCCGGGTCAAGTCCTTCGCGGACGCCGCGGACGGCACGGTGTTCTCCGAGGGCGTCGGCATGGTCGTCCTGGAGCGGCTGTCGGACGCGCGTCGCAACGGTCATCCGGTGCTGGCGGTGGTGCGGGGCAGCGCGGTCAACCAGGACGGTGCCAGCAACGGCCTGTCGGCTCCGAACGGACCCTCCCAGCAGCGCGTCATCCGCCAGGCGCTCACCAACTCCCGTCTCGCGCCGTCGGACGTCGACGCGGTGGAGGCGCACGGCACCGGCACCACGCTCGGCGACCCGATCGAGGCCCAGGCGCTGCTCGCCACCTACGGTGAGGGCCGCTCCCCGGAGCGTCCGCTCCGGCTGGGCGCGATCAAGTCCAACATCGGCCACACCCAGTGCGCCGCCGGGGTCGCGGGCGTCATCAAGATGGTGCTCTCCATCCACAACGGCATGCTCCCGCGTACCCTCCACGTGGACGCGCCCACCTCCCACGTCGACTGGTCGGCGGGTGCGGTGTCGCTGCTCACCGAGGCCGTCGAGTGGCCGGAGAACGGCCACCCGCGCCGCGCGGGCGTGTCGGCCTTCGGTATCAGCGGTACCAACGCCCACGTCATCATCGAGCAGGCCCCCGCCCCCGCCCCCGTCGACACCGAGGCCGAGGTCGAAGAGGGGCTGCCGACTCCGGTGGCGGAGTTCGCCGGAGGGTTGCCGTTGCCGTTCGTGCTGTCGGCGCGCAGCGAGGAGGCGTTGGGCGCGCAGGCCGCGCGTCTGGCCGGGCACATCGAGGAGCGGCCGGAGGTCGGTCTGCTGGATGTGGCGTACTCGCTGGCGACGACGCGTGCTGCCCTCGATCATCGTGCGGTGGTGGTGGGCGGGGACCGTGGAAGTGTGGTGGCCGGGTTGTCGGCGGTAGCCGGTGGTTCGGGTGTGGTGCGGGGTCGGGTGGGTGATGGCCGGGTGGCGGTGTTGTTCACCGGTCAGGGCAGTCAGCGGGCCGGGATGGGCCGGGAGCTGTATGAGCGGTTCCCGGTGTTCGCGGCGGCGTTGGACGCGGTGATCGCCGAGCTGGATCCGCTGCTTGAGGGGTCGTTGCGTGAGGTGCTGTTCGCCGAGCCGGGTACAGCCGAGGCGGAGGCGCTGGACCAGACAGGGTGGGCGCAGCCGGCCCTGTTCGCGGTGGAGACGGCGTTGTTCCGGCTGGTGGAGTCCTGGGGAGTGGCGCCGGATGTGCTGGCGGGTCATTCGGTCGGGGAGATCGCGGCGGCTCATGTGGCGGGGGTGTTGTCGCTGGCGGACGCGTGTGCGTTGGTGGCGGGCCGGGCGCGGTTGATGCAGGCGCTTCCCTCCGGTGGGGCGATGGTGTCGGTGCGGGCCTCCGAGGAGCAGGTCGCCGGGCTGCTGGCCGGGCGCGAAGACCAGGTGTCCATCGCGGCCGTCAACGGTCCGACCTCGGTGGTGATCTCCGGTACCGAAGAGGCGGTGCTGGAAGTGACCGCCGCTCTGCGGGAACGGGAGATCAGGACGAAGCAGCTGCGGGTGTCGCACGCGTTCCATTCGCCGTTGATGGATCCGATGCTGGAGGAGTTCCGGGCGGTGGCGGCGACGCTGTCCTACGACCCGCCGCGGATTCCGATCGTGTCGACGTTGACGGGGGAGTCGGCCACGGCGGAGCGGTTGTGTTCGCCGGAGTACTGGGTGGAGCAGGTGCGTGGTGCGGTGCGGTTCGCCGATGGGGTGGGGGTGTTGGTTTCTGCGGGGGTGGAGACGTTCGTGGAGGTGGGGCCGGACGGGGTGTTGTCGGCGATGGGGCAGGAGTGCCTGGTCGGTGACGGGTCCGGTGGTGTTTCCGGCGATGGGTCTGCGGCGGCTGGTTCGGGGGTGGGGTCTGGGGCGGTGTTCGTGCCGGTGATGCGCCGGGATCGTGGTGAGGCCGCGGAGTTGGTCACGGCGTTGGGCGCCTTGCACGCGCGGGGGGTGGCCGTTGACTGGGAGGCGTTCTTCACCGACGCCGCCGCCACCGCCGCGTCCGTCGCTCCCGCCGAGGTGACCGCCGAGAGCGGCACGGCCACGGGTGCGGTCGCCGTGGACGGCGCCGTGGTGCGTGCGAGGAAGGCACGCAGGGTGGAGTTGCCGACGTACGCCTTCCAGCACCGCCACTACTGGCTCGAGACCGGTGACCTCACCGCCGACGCGTCCGGTTTCGGACAGGTGCCCGCCGAGCACCCCCTCCTCGGCGCGGTGGTGGCGTTGCCCGAGTCCGGCGGCGCCGTGCTGACCGGACGTGTCTCGCTGAGCAGCCATCCCTGGCTGGCCGACCACACCATCCTGAACACCGTCATCGTGCCGGGCACGGCCTTCGTCGAGCTCGCCGTCCGCGCGGGAACCCAGGTCGGCTGTGACACCGTCGAGGAACTCACCCTGGAGACCCCGCTGGTCCTTCCCGGCAGGGAGGGCGTCGCGCTCCAGGCGGTCGTGGGAGGCGCCGACGACTCCGGCCGCCGCCCGCTGTCGCTGTACTCGCGCACCGGTACGGGCGACGAGCCGTGGACCCGGCACGCCACCGGCCTCCTCGCGCCGTCCGCCCCGTCCGGCGACTTCGACCTCGGTGAGTGGCCACCGCCCGGCGCCGAGCCTGTCGAGCTCACCGGCCTCTACGAGCGGCTGGCCACCGAGGGGGCAGGTTACGGCCCGGCCTTCCAGGGGCTGCGCGCCGCCTGGCGACGGGGCGGCGAGGTGTTCGCCGAGGTCGCGCTGCCCGAGGGCGTCGCCGCCGACGCCGCGCTCTTCGGCGTCCACCCGGCCCTGCTGGACGCCGCGCTGCACGCCATCGAACTCGGCGAACCGGCCGAGCCCGGCAGGCCCGTCGAGCTGCCGTTCGCCTGGAACGGAGTCGCCCTGCACGCGACCGGCGCCTCGTCGGTGCGGGTGAGGGTCTCCAGGAACGGTTCCGACACCGCCTCGCTCCAGGTGGCCGACGGCACCGGTGCCCCGGTGGTCACCATCGGGTCGCTGGCCATGCGCCCGGTCTCCGGCGAAGGGCTCGGTGCCGCCCGCGACTCGCTGTACCGGGTGGACTGGACGGCGGTGCCCGTCGTCGAGGGCGGCGGAGAGTGGGTCGTCCTCGGGGCCGAGGACGACCGGCTGGGCCGGGCACTGCGCTCGGCGGGACTCGACGTCTCCTTCGTCGCGAACCTCGACGCGCTGCGCGCCATGCCCGTCAGGCCGAAGACCGTACTGGTCCCGGCCCTCTCCGGCGGGGACGGCGGTGCGGCGGAGACGGCGAGGACCGCGACACTGCGCACCCTGGACCTGCTCGGCACCTGGCTCGCCGACGACCGCCTCGCCGGGACCAGGCTGGCCGTGGTGACCCGCGGCGCGGTCAGGACCGGCTCCGGCGACGGCCCGCCCGACCTCGCGCAGGCTCCGCTGTGGGGTCTGGTCCGCGCGGCGCAGGCGGAGAATCCGGGCAGGTTCCTCCTCCTGGACGTGGACGGCTCCGACGACTCCCACCGCGCGCTGCCCGGCGTGCTGGACGTGGGCGAGTTCGAACTGGCACTGCGCGACGGCCTGGCCATGGTGCCGCGCCTGGCCAGGACCGGCTCGGCGGGCCTGCTGACACCACCGGCCGGCGAGGGAGCCTGGCGGCTGGAGGTGACCAGGCAGGGCACGCTGGACAACCTCGCGCTGTCCGCGTGCGACGCCCGTGATCGGCCGCTGGAGCCCGGCGAGGTGCGCGTGGCGATCCGTGCCGGCGGCCTGAACTTCCGCGATGTCATGATCACCCTCGGCATGTATCCCGGCCGGGCCGACCTGGGCGCGGACGCCGCCGGGGTGGTCACCGAGGTCGGGCCCGGGGTGGTCGGCCTCGCGCCCGGCGACCGCGTGATGGGCCTCGTCGACGCCTGCTTCGGCCCGTACGCGGTGGTCGACCACCGGATGGTCGTGCCGATCCCGGCGGGCTGGTCCTTCGCCGAGGCGGCGTCGGTGCCCGCCGTGTTCGCCACCGCCTACTACGGCCTCGTGGACCTGGCCGACCTCAAGGAAGGGGAGTCGGTGCTGGTCCACGCGGCGGCCGGTGGCGTCGGCATGGCGGCCGTCCAGCTCGCCGCCCACCTGGGCGCCGAGGTGTTCGGCACGGTGAGCGACGGCAAGCGGGACGCGCTGCGGGCCCTGGGCGTCCCCGACGACCGCATCGCCTCCTCCCGCGACCTGGACTTCAGGAGCCGCTTCCTGGAGGCCACCGGCGGCCGAGGCGTGGACGTCGTGCTCAACTCGCTGGCCCGGGAGTTCGTGGACGCCTCCTTGGACCTGCTGCCGCGCGGCGGCCGCTTCGCCGAGATGGGCAAGACCGACGTGCGATACCCGGAGGAGGTCGCGGCGCAACATCCCGGAGTCGCCTACCGGGCGTTCGACCTCTCCGACGCCGGTCCCGACCGGACCGCGGAGATCCTGGCCGAGCTGGTCCGGCTTTTCGAACAGGGTGTGCTCACCCCGCCGCCGATCCGCACCTGGGACGTACGCCGCGCGCCCGAGGCGTTCCGGTTCATGGCGCAGGCCAGGCACGTCGGCAAGCTCGTGCTCACCGTGCCCGCGCCGCTCGACGGGAACGGCACGGTGCTCGTCACCGGCGGCACCGGCGGCCTCGGCGCCCTCGTCGCGAGGCACCTCGTCACCGGTCACGGAGCCCGTCACCTCGTACTCGCCGGTCGGCGGGGCATCGACGCCCCGGGTGCCGAGCGGCTCCGCGACGAACTGACCGGGCTCGGAGCCGAGGTCACCGTCGCCTCGTGCGACGTCTCCGACAGGGAGGCCCTGGCCGCGCTTCTGGGCGACCTGCCCGGCGGCCGCCCGCTCACCGCGGTCGTCCACACGGCCGGAGTCGTGGCCGACGGTGTCGTCGGGTCGCTCTCGCCCGGCCAGGTCGACACGGTCTGGCGGCCGAAATCCGACGCGGCCTGGCACCTGCACGAGCTCACCCGCGGACTCGACCTGTCCGCGTTCGTGCTCTTCTCCTCCTCGGCGGGCACGCTGGACGGTGCCGGGCAGGGCAACTACGCGGCGGCGAACGCCTTCCTGGACGCGCTGGCCGAGCACAGAAGGTCCGCGGGCCTGCCCGCGGTCTCCCTCGCCTGGGGTATGTGGGCACCCGAGATCGGCGGCATGACGGCACAGCTCGGCGAGACCGACCTGCGCCGGCTGCGTGCCTCCGGCCTGCTGCCGCTCACGGCCGAGGCCGGGATGGCGCTGCTCGACCGGTCGCTCGACTTCGGGGAGGCCACCCTGGTCCCCATCCGGCTGGATCTGACGGCCCAGCGCTCACGGGCCGAGGCGCTTCCGGCGATGCTCCGCGGTCTGGTCACCACCAGGACTCGCCGGGCGGTCCGCGAGGCGGCTTCGGCCCCGGTCGAACAGTCGTTGCGGCAGCGGCTGGAGTCGCTGTCGGCCACCGGCCGCGACCGCCTGCTGCTGGACCTGGTGCGCACCCACGTCGCCGCGGTCCTCGGACACCTGGACGGTGACGCGGTCGATCCGCTCAGGCCGTTCAAGGAGCTGGGTTTCGACTCGCTGACCGCTGTGGAGCTCCGTAACCGGCTCGGTGCCGCCACCGGCGTGCGGCTGCCCGCGACCCTCATCTTCGACTACCCGACCCTGGCCTCGGTCGCCGACCACATCAGGACCGAACTCGTCGCCGACGAGCCGCCCGCGGCGACGCTGGAGGCGGAGCTCGCCAGGCTCGAACACGCGATGGAGACCGCGGCGCCCGACCCGGTGGAGCACGAGAGGATCACCGGCCGGCTGCGCGCGCTCACCTCCAGATGGATCGAGACACACCGGAGGGAGGCGACGACGACCGGCGGGACCGAGCTGGAGTCGGCGACCGCGGACGAACTGTTCGACATCCTCGACAGTGAGCTGTGACGGGCTTCGACCTGGGATGGACTCCTCGCGCCCCGCGCGGGGAGGTCCTGCCCCGGGACATCCGGTCCCTCACCGCCACCCGTCGCAGGGATGAGCCGTATGGCCCCTCCGGCCGATGTGCCGACTATCGCCCGCTGATTACGCTTCGGCCTATGGACAGCGAAGGGATCCGCGCGGAGAGTCAGGAAGTCGAGGAGATCGTCCGGCTCGACTCGGTGCAGAAGACCTACCGGAGCGGAGCGGACGTCGTCGTCGCTCTGGGAGGTGTGACGATCGGCTGCCCTCGCGGCAGCCTCACCGCGATCATCGGGCCGTCCGGGTCGGGCAAGAGCACGCTGCTGCAGTGCGCGGCCGGGCTCGACAGGCCGACCTCGGGAACGGTGACCCTGGAGGGGAGGGAGCTGAACGGGCTCGACGAGGCGGCGCTGACGGAGTTGCGCCGTGAACGGATCGGCTTCATCTGCCAGAAGTTCAACCTGCTGCCCGCGCTGGACGTTGAGGAGAACGTCGTCCTGCCCCTCTCCCTGGCGGGCAGGGCCGCCGACCCCTCGCTGCTCGCCGAGGTGATGCGCAGGGTCGGGCTGGCCGACAGGACGCGCCACCGGCCGTACGAACTCTCCCCGGGACAGCGCCAGCGGGCCGCCATCGCCCGTGCCCTGGTCACCCGCCATCCGGTGATCTTCGCCGACGAGCCGACCGGCGCGTTGGACGCCCGCGCCACCGAGAGTGTCCTCGGGCTGCTCCAGGAGGCCGTGCACGAGGGCGGCCGGACCGTCGTCATGGCCAGCCACGACCCGCTGATCGCCTCCTACGCCGATCGCGTCGTCTTCCTCGCCGACGGCCGCGTCGTCGACGAGCGGAGCCTGCCGATGGACAGGGCGGTGGTCCAGAGGATGTCGCACCTCGGCATCTGGGACAGGCCACCGAGGCCAGAAGAGGGGAACGTCGGCTGATGTGGCGCCTCGCCCTGCGCACGCTGTCCTTCCGCAAGGATGTCTTCGCCGCCGTCTTCACCGCGATGCTCCTCGGTGCCGTGATCGTCTCGGCTGCCGGTGCGCTGATGGAGACCGGCCTCCGAGGGAAGGTGCCGCCCCAGCGCCTGGCGGGGGCGCCGATCGTGATAGTCGGTGACCCGTCCTATCCGCTGCCCAAAGCCGACCTCCGGGACGAGGACACCGAGTGGACGCGGTTGACCGAACGCGTGCGGCTCGGTGTCGGCCTGCTCGACACCCTGAGGGCCGTGCCCGGGGTGGACCGGGTGATCGGTGACCTGTCGTTTCCCGCCACGATCCTGCTGGGGAATCGGCCGGCGGGCGTCGGGCACGACTGGAGCTCCGCCCGGCTCGCGCCGTACGAGCTGAGTGCCGGCACGCCGCCCGGAGGTTCGGGGGAGGTGGTGCTCGACGCCACGCTGGCCCGGCGTTCCGGTGCCCGGGTGGGAGACCGGGTCGAGGTCGCGGTCGGCGGCGTCGCCGGGACCTACCGGGTCACCGGTGTCGCCGCGCCCGCGGACGGTCGCGCGATCACCGAGGCCGCGATGTTCTTCTCCGCGTCCGACGCCCGGCGCCTGGCCGGGCACCCCGGCACCGTCGACGCCGCCGCGGTCCTGCCCGCCCGGGGGATCGACGCCGGGGTGCTCCGCCCGCGGATCCAGGCCGCGCTGCACGGTCACATGGCGACGGCTCTGGTCGGTGACGACCGCGGACTGGCCGAGTTCCCCGAGGGCAGGGACGGCGGCGAGAACCTCGTCGTCATCTCCGGGGTGACTGCGGGGACGACGCTCCTGGTCGCCGCACTCGTCGTGGCGGGCACCCTCGGCATGTCGGTCGAGCACCGCAGCCGGGAGATGGCGCTGCTGAAGGTGATGGGCACGTCCCCGGCGCGGATCCGGCGCATGGTGTTCAGCGAGGGGATGACGGTCTCCGCGCTCGCCGTCGTGCCGGGCTGCCTGCTCGGTCCCTACCTCGGACACTGGTTGTTCGGGCGGTTGGTGGCCGACGGGCTGGTCCCCGAGGTCATGCCGTTCCAGCAGAGCTGGATCCCGGTCCTGGCCGCCATCGCGACGTGCCTGCTCGCCGCGGCGGCGGCGGTGTTCCTTCCGGCGAGGCGGGCGTCGATGATCCCGGCCGTCGAGCCGCCCGCCGGCACCGTGCCCCGGCGGCGGCCGCTCGGCCTGGTGCGGTCGGCGATCGCGCTGGTCTGCCTCGCCGGCGGCGCGGCGCTCGCCGTCTCGGCGGCGGTGGCGTCCCGCCCACCCGGGGTGATCTCCGTCTGTCTCACCGTGATCGCGCTCTCCGTCGGGCTGACCCTGGTCGCCCCTCGTATGACGGTGGCGATGACCGAGGCCCTGCGCCGGCCGGTCCGTGCGGTCTTCGGTCAGCCTGGACACCTCGCCATCCTCAACACCCGCGCGCGGACCGTCCGGGTGGCCGCCGCGGCCACGCCCATCATGCTCGTCACGGGAATCGCCCTGGCCAACGTCTACCTTCAGGTGTCCCCGGCGGGTGTGGCCGAGCGCGCGTACGTCAGGGACCTGCGCGCCGACGTCGTGCTCACCGCGCAGACCGGCGGCCTGGCCACCGACCTGCTCGGCCGGGTCCGGTCGATCCCGGGTGTCGCGGGAGCCTCGGAGTTCGTGACCGGCACCGTGTTCCTGGAGAGCCCGTACGACGCCTGGCAGGGCGAGGACGGATGGCCGGCCCGGGGGATCACCGCGGAGGGCGCCGAGCACGTCATGAAGCTCAGGCTCACCGCCGGTACGCTCACCGGGCTGCGCGGGCACAGCGTCGCGCTGGCCGAGGGGCACGCCCGGCAACTCGGCCGCGGTCTCGGCGACACGGTCAGGATCCGCCTGGGCGACGGACACGCGGCCGAGTTGAGGGTGGTCGCGCTGCTGTCGGCGAAGGCGGGTGCCGAGACGGTCCTGATGCCGGCCGACCTGCTGGCACAGCACACCACGGCCGGCCTGCCGCCCCAGATCCTCGTGCGCGCGGTCTCGGACGGAGACGTCCCCCGGGTGGCCGCGACCCTGGCCGGAGTGGCGCGAGCCGTGCCGGGGCTGCGGGTGAGCGGCGACGACGTGTTGTCCGGCCCGCACACCGAGCGGGAACGGACGCGGGCATGGGTGAACCACCTGCTCATCGGGACGACACTCGCCTTCGTCGTGATCTCGGTGATCAGCACCCAGGCGGCGGGCGCGGTACGGCGGCGCAGGGAGTTCAGGCTGCAACGGCTGATCGGCTCCAGCCGGGGGCAGATCCTGCGGATGATGGGCGTCGAGGGGGTCCTGGTCGCCGTCATCGGCGTCGTGCTCGGCACCGTGTGCTTCGTGCCCTTGCTGCTGCCCTTCACCATCGCGGTCAACGGCTCCCCGCTTCCCTCAGGACCGGTGTGGCTCTACGTCATCGTGGTCTGCTCCGTCGGCCTGTCCGCGCTCATGGGAGCCCTGTCGCCCGCGTGGATCGTCACCCGTCCCCGCCGCGTCCGCTCCGCCGACTCCGGGGGCTCCTAGCGGGTCACGGGTCGCCGGATACCGGCGCCTGCCCTCCCCTCGGCCGGCCCGCGTGGCCCCGGTCGCGAGGGGCCGTCGCACGCGATGTTCCAGCCGGGGTTCACCGTCCGGTCCACCGGCTAGGGGAGGGGGCACGACACCCCCTCCCTTCGCCGTTCCGGCACGTCTCCACATGCTCTGACCTGGTCGTGCCGCCGACGGCCGCCCCGGAAGCCGGGGTTCTCCTCAGGGGAGGCTGAGGGGTGCGCTAGGGGTCGGTTTCATCGCACCCACATAGGTAGCGTGCTACTTGGTTCGGCATGGAAAACGGCGGACAGCAGTTTTCCCCACCTTCTGGAATCGGTGCGGGTTACCCGTGACCGCGAAGCACGAAGACGAATTCGCTGATCTCGCGGTAGGCAGTCTGATCTCGTTTGAATGAAATCCGGAGGAAATCTTCATGCGTGTCCTGTTCACCCTGCACGCCGCGAACGCCCATCTCTTTCTGGTGGTGCCGATCGCGTGGGCGCTGAAGGCCGCGGGCCACGAGGTGATCGTCGCCACCCAGCCGGACATCCTCGACGAGGTCACCCGGACCGGCCTGACCGCGGTATCGGTGGGTGAGATGTCCAACGTGGCCGAGCGGCTCGCGACCGTCCCCGCCGACCAGCAGATCTTCGGTTCCGGCTACGACATCGCCGAGGAGCGGCCCGACGTCCTCACCTACGAGTACGTGCGCGACTGCATGGCCTCCTTCGCCTCACCCCTCGCGCTGGATTTCATCACGGACGAGTCGATGTACGACGACCTCGTCGCCTTCTGCCGCCACTGGCGTCCCGACCTGGTGGTCTGGGACTCGATCACCTTCCCCGGCCCGGTGGCGGCCCGGGCCTGCGGAGCCGCGCACGTCCGGTCGACCTTCGGCAGGGACCACTGGGGGCGGATGCGCTCGCTGTTCCTGCGGTTGAGGGAGACGCGGCCGGGGCACCCCGTCGAGGACCCGGTGGCCGACTGGGTGACCGCGAAGCTGGCGAGGTACGGCTGCGAATTCCACGAGGACACCATTCTGGGCCAGGCCACCGTCGACTCGATGCCGGTCTGGACGCGCTTTCCCGTCGAGCACGACTACCTGCCCGTCCGTTTCGTCCCCTACAACGGTCCCGCCGTCCTCCCGGACTGGCTGCGCGAGGCCGGGTCCGGGCGGCCCCGGGTCTGCTTCACCCTCGGCGTGTCGGGGCGCGAGGTGTGGGGCGGGAACGGCAGCATCGGAGCCGCCGACCTGTTCGAGGCCGTGGCCGACCTCGACCTCGAACTGGTCGCCACCCTCAACGCCGCCCAGCTCGATCCGGGGGAGAAGGTTCCGGACAACGTGCGGATCGTCGACTACGTCCCGCTCAACTCCCTGCTGCCGGGTTGCGCGGCGATCGTCCATCACGGTGGCACCGGGACGTTCGGGACCGCGATCGCGCACGGGATTCCGCAGCTCGTCGTCCCCGCGAAACTCTACGACGAGGCGGGCATGGCCCGGCGGCTGGCCGCCGAGGGCGCGGGCCTCGTCCTTGAGCCGGAGGAGCTCTCGGCGCGGACGCTCAGGGAGAACCTGCTGCGCCTGATCGACGAGCCGTCGTTCAGGGAGAACGCGACCCGGCTCAGGGACATCGCCGAGGCCACCCCGGCCCCGCACGATCTCGTACGCGACCTGGAAGAGCTGGTCGCCCGCCACCGGGCGGAGAACGGCGAGCCGACGCCGGCCGGCTGAGGTTCGCCCGCGATTCACCGGAACGCCGAACACGGGCCGCCCCGCGACGCGAGCGCCCTTTTCCTTTACGCCTCGACCCGAGACGCACGGTTCGACCGGGCGAGGCCCCCGAACGGTCTGACAGGGGTGACGTGGTGGAGAACGACGGCAAACTTCTCGACTATCTGCGGCGGGCGACGACCGATCTGCGGGAGGTCAGGCAGAGGCTGCGAGAGGCCGAGCGCAGGGAGACCGAGCCCATCGCGATCATCGGGATGAGCTGCCGGTTCCCCGGGGGAGTGGACAGTCCGGAGGCGCTGTGGCGGCTGCTGGCCGAGGGCGGCGACGCCATCTCGTCGTTCCCCGAGGACCGTGGCTGGGACGTCGACGACCTCTACGACCCCGACGCGGACCGTCCGGGCAAGAGCTACACGCGCTCGGGCGGCTTCCTCTACGACGCGGCGGGGTTCGACCCGGCCTTCTTCGGGATCAACCCCCGGGAGGCGGTGGCGATGGACCCCCAGCAGCGACTGCTGCTGGAGACCGCCTGGGAGGCGTTCGAGGACGCGGGGATCGACCCGCTGTCCGCGCGGGGCAGTGCCGTCGGCGTCTACGCGGGGGTGATCTACCACGACTACGGTTCCAGGGCCCGCGTCGTCCCCGACGAACTCGGCGGCTACATCGGCAACGGCAGCGACGGCAGTGTCGCCTCCGGACGGGTCGCCTACGTGCTCGGCCTGGAGGGGCCCGCGGTCTCGGTGGACACCGCGTGCTCCTCGTCCCTGGTGGCGCTGCATCTTGGCGTCCAGGCACTGCGTCAGGGCGAGTGCTCGATGGTGCTGACCGGCGGCGTGACGGTCATGTCCACGCCGAGCACCTTCGTGGAGTTCAGCCGCCAGCGGGGCCTCGCCCCCGACGGCCGGTGCAAGGCCTACGCCGCCGCGGCGGACGGCACCGGCTGGGGTGAAGGCGTGGGCATGCTCCTGATGGAACGCCTCTCGGACGCCCAGCGCGCCGGACACCCGATCCTGGCGGTCATCCGCGGCTCGGCGATCAACCAGGACGGCGCCAGCAGCGGGCTGACCGCGCCGAACGGACCCGCACAGCAGCGGGTCATCCGCCAGGCGCTGGCCAACGCGCGTCTGTCGGCCGCCCAGATCGACGCCGTCGAGGGGCACGGCACCGGCACCGGCCTCGGCGATCCGATCGAGGCGCAGGCGCTGCTCGCCACGTACGGACGGGAACGCCCCGAGGGCAGGCCGCTCCGCCTGGGCTCGATCAAGTCGAACATCGGCCACACGCAGGGGGCCGCGGGCGTCGCCGGCGTGATCAAGATGGTGCTGGCGATGCGGCACGGAGTCCTGCCCCGCACCCTGCACGTGGACGAGCCCTCACCGCACGTCGACTGGTCGGCCGGTGACGTCACGCTGCTGACCGAGGCCGAGACCTGGGAGAACGGCGGCGCCCCGCGCAGAGCCGGCGTCTCCTCCTTCGGGGTGAGCGGCACCAACGCGCACGTCATCCTGGAGGAGGCGCCACCGCCTGCGCCGGAGGCCGCGGACGGTACGGAGCACGCGGGCGGTACGGACACGGACGGCGCCGTCGCCGGCGGGTACGGCCCACCCCTCGTGGTGCCCTGGGTGATCTCGGGAAAGGGCGAGGAGGCGCTGCGCGCCCAGGCGGAACGCCTCGCGGCGCACGTGGACGCCGACGCCGGGCTGTCGCCGGTCGACGTCGGGCACGCCGCCGTCACCTCCCGCGCGGCCTTCCCGCATCGCGCCGTGGTGGTCGGCACCGGCCGAGCCGACCTGCTGGCGGGCGTGCGCGCCGTCGCCGGACACGACGCCGCGCCGAACGTCGTGCGCGGCGTCGCGGTCCCCGACCCGAAAGTGGTGTTCGTCTTCCCCGGGCAGGGAGCGGCGTGGGCGGGGATGGCCGTCGAGCTGATGGACTCCTCACCGGTGTTCGCCACCCGGATGGCCGAGTGCGCCGACGCGCTCGCGACGTTCGTCGACTGGAAGCTCGTGGAGGTGCTGCGCGGCGAGCCGGGCGCGCCGCCGCTGGGACGGGTGGACGTGGTGCAGCCCGCGCTGTGGGCCGTCATGGTCTCGCTGGCCGAGCTGTGGCGCTCGTACGGTGTCGAACCCGACGCCGTCGTCGGCCACTCGCAGGGAGAGGTCGCCGCCGCCTGCGTGGCGGGCGCTCTGTCGCTGGAGGACGGCGCCCGGGTGGTCGCGCTCCGCAGCCTCGCCATCGGCGAGGAGTTGTCCGGCCACGGGGAGATGATGGCGGTCTCGCTCCCGGCCGAGCGGATGCGGGAACTGCTGGCACCCTGGGGCGACCGCGTGGCGGTGGCCGCGGTGAACGGTCCCGGATCCGTGGTGCTCTCCGGCGAGACGGAGGCCCTGGACGAGCTGCTGGAACGGCTGGTGGCCGACGGCGTCCGCGCCAGGAAGATCCCCGTCGACTATCCGTCGCACTCGGCGTACGTGGAGCCGCTCAGGGAGCGGATCCTGGCCGACCTGGAGGGGATCGCCCCCGGGTCGGCGGGAGTGCCCTTCTACTCCACGGTGACCGGCGAGCCGATCGACACCGCGGGACTCGACGCCGGTTACTGGTACACCAACCTCAGGCGGCAGGTGCGCTTCGAGGAGGCCACCCACGCGCTGGTGCGGGATGGGCACGCTCTGTTCATCGAGATCGGCCCCCACCCGGTGCTCACCGTGGGCGTCCAGGAGAGCGTGGAGGCCATGGAGGTCGCAGCCGGTACCGCGGTCGCCGTCGGCTCCCTGCGGCGCGACGAGGGCGGCATGAACCGGTTCGTCACCTCGCTGGCCGAGGCGTACGCGCACGGGGCGCCGGTGAACTGGGAACCGCTGTTCGCCCCCCACGACCCTCGCCCGGTGAAGCTCCCCACGTACGCCTTCCAGCGTGAGCGGTACTGGCTGGACGCCACCGACGCGATCGACCTGGCGTCCACCGGCCTGACCGCGGCCGGTCACCCGCTGCTCGGCGCGGCGGTGACCTCGGCGGGAACCGGCGAGGTCCTGCTGACCGGGCGGCTGTCGACGCGCACGCACCCCTGGCTCGCCGACCACGCCGTGGCGGGCACCGTGCTGCTGCCGGGTACGGCGTTCGTGGAGCTGGCGATGCGTGCCGGTGACCGGGTGGGGTGCGGGACGGTGGACGAGCTGACGCTTGAGGCGCCGCTGCCGCTGAGAGAGGGCGGCGTGCAGGTGCAGGTGTCGGTGGGGGCGTCGGACGAGACGGGCCGCCGCCCGGTCGCCGTGCACTCCCGCCCGGAGGACGCAGGCGACGAGGCGGACGCGCCCTGGACCCGGCACGCCACGGGTTTCCTCGTCGCCGACCTCCCCGCAGACCCCTTCGACCTGGCCGAGTGGCCTCCGGCGGGTGCGACGGCACTGGAGGTGGACGGCCTGTACGAGCGGCTGGCCGACCAGGGATACGAGTACGGCCCGCTGTTCCAGGGGCTGCGGGCGGCCTGGCGACGCGGTGAGGAGATCTTCGCCGAGGTCGCCCTCCCCCAGGACGCGCGAGGAGAGGCGGGGAGGTTCGCCCTGCACCCGGCGCTGCTGGACGCCGCCCTGCACGCCGAGGCACTGCTGGAGGGCGGGTCCGGCGAGGTGAGCCTGCCGTTCGCCTGGTCCGGCGTCTCCCTGCACGCCGAGGGTGCCGCCGAGCTGAGGGTGCGCCTGTCGCCCGCCGGCACCGACACGGTCTCGCTCCGGCTCGCCGACGTCTCGGGGAGCCCGGTGGCGTCCGTGGAGTCCCTGCTGTCGCGCCCCCTCCCGGCGGACCGGCTCTCCGCGGCGGCCGACGCCCGCCGCGACTCCCTCTTCCGGGTGGACTGGACGGTGCCGCCACTCGCCGAGATCCCCGCCGGGCAGCGGTACGCGGTGCTGGGCGCCGACGGGATCGGGCTGGCCGAGGCACTGCGCGCGACCGGTGCGCAGGTCGAGGAGTTCGAGGACCTGGGGTCGTCGTCGGCCTCCGAGGTCGTGCCGGATCTGGTGTTCGTCCCCTTCCCGCCTTCCGAGGGGCAGGAGAACGGAGACGTCGCGGCTCGGGTACGGACGACGACGCACCGGGCGCTGGGGCTGGTGCGGGAGTGGCTCGCCGAGGAGCGGTTCGGGTCGGCGCGGCTGGTGGTGGTGACCAGGGGCGCGGCCGCCGTGCACGGCGACGACGTCACCGACCTGGCGGGCGCCGCGGCCCTTGGCCTGCTGCGCGCCGCCCAGGCGGAGAACCCGGGCCGCCTCCTGCTGGTGGACCTCGACGAGAGCCCCGTTTCCGGTACGGCGTTGCTCAGCGCGACGACCCCGGACGAGCCGCAGGTGGCCGTACGGGACGGAAAGGCGTGGGCGCCGCGCCTGGCGCGGGCGGCTGGTGGGGACGGGCTCGCGGTGCCGGCGGGGGTGGCCGAGTGGCGGCTGGACGCGCCGGTCAAGGGGAGCCTGTCGGACCTGGCGCTGGTCCCGCACCCCGCGTCCGGCAGGGCGCTGGAGCCGGGCGAGGTGCGGATCTCCGTCCGCGCCGCCGGGATGAACTTCCGCGACGTCGTCGTGGCGCTCGGCATGGTGCCCGAGCGCGATGTGCCGATGGGAGGCGAGGCCTCCGGCGTGGTGCTTGAGGTCGGTGCCGGGGTGGACGACCTGGCGCCGGGTGACCGGGTCTTCGGTCTGCTGGACGGCGCGTTCGGCCCGGTGGGG
>NZ_JBEPDA010000053.1:0-13210 GCF_040299985.1 Streptosporangium sp. NPDC000563
GCAGGCCGCGACCGAGAGCAACCCCTTCGCGGGCAAGGCCAACAGCGGCGCCACCTGGACCAACGACATCAGCCACGGCGAGCTGCTGCGCACCAACGCCGACCAGACCATGACCATCGACCCCTGCAACCTGCAGCTGCTCTACCAGGGCCGCAACCCCAACTCCAACGGAGTCGACTACGGCCTGCTGCCCTACCGCCCCGGCCTGCTCACCCTGCAGCGATAACACCGTGACACCGATCCGGCTCGAACGTCTCCGACGCTCACCGCGAAGGCGCACACCCCACCGGGTGAACGTCGTCACGGCACGCGATCAGGACCGGTTCGAGCCGGAACGGCGCGAGACCGATCCCCTCTGAACCGCCCCGGACGCGTCGGAGACGCCGAGCCGCCGCGTCCGGGGCCACCAACACCCCCCCAACGAACACCGCCTGAGGGAGACGACCGGTGAGACCCGCACTTCGCACGGCGAGAAGAAGAACTCGCCGCCTGGTCCTGTGGACACTGAGCCTGCTGATGTTGATCGCGTTGTCCCCGCTCTCCGCGAGGGCGGACAACCCGATCGTCCAGACCATCTACACCGCGGACCCCGCGCCACTCGTCCACAACGGCCGTGTCTACCTCTACACCGGCCACGACGAGGACGGCTCGACCTACTTCACCATGCGCGACTGGCGGGTCTTCTCCTCCACCGACATGGCCAACTGGACCGACCACGGCTCGCCCATGAGCCTGGCCACCTTCGCCTGGGCCGACGCCAACGCCTGGGCCGGCCACGTCGTCCCCCGCAACGGGAAGTTCTACTGGTACGTGCCGGTGCGCAACCGGGCGACCGGCGGGATGGCGATCGGAGTCGCGGTCGGCGACAGCCCCACCGGGCCCTTCCGCGACGCGCTGGGCCGCCCGCTCGTCGAGAACGGCGAGATCGACCCGCACGCGTTCATCGACGACAACGGCCAGGCCTACCTGTACTGGGGCAACCCCCGCCTCTGGTACGTCCGGCTCAACACCGACATGATCTCCTTCTCCGGCAGCGCCACCCAGATCCCGCTCACCACCGCGGGCTTCGGCACGCGCAACGGCAACGCGAGCCGGCCCACCCTCTACGAGGAGGGGCCCTGGGTCTTCAAGCGCGGCAACCTCTACTACAACGTGTTCGCCGCCGAATGCTGCTCGGAGTTCATCGCCTACTCCACAGCGCCCAGCGCCACCGGACCGTGGACCTACCGGGGAACGATCATGCCCCGCCAGGGCAGCAGCTTCACCAACCACCCCGGGATCATCGATTTCAACGGCGGATCCTACTTCTTCTACCACAACGGCGCGCTGCCGGGCGGCGGCGGCTACACCCGCTCGGTCGCCGTGGAGAAGTTCACCTACAACGCCGACGGCACCATCCCGACCATCAACATGACCACCGCCGGCCCCCCGCAGGTGGGAACGCTGAACCCGTTCGTACGCCAGGAGGCCGAGACCATCGCCTGGGCGAACGGCGTCGAGACCGAGCCCTCCAGCGAAGGCGGCATGAACGTCGGCTTCATCAGCAACGGCGACAACATCAAGGTCAAGGGCGTCGCCTTCGGCACGGGGGCCTCGTCGTTCACCGCCCGGGTGGCCTCGGCGGCGAGCGGCGGCACCATCGAACTCCGCCTGGGCAGCGCCACCGGCACCCTGGTCGGCACCTGTTCCGTCCCGGGGACCGGCGGGTGGCAGAACTGGACCAGCGTCACCTGCCCGGTGAGCGGGGCCACCGGAACCCGCGACCTGTATCTCCGCTTCACCGGCGGCAGCGGCAACCTGTTCAACCTCAACTGGTGGCAGTTCACCGCCGGTGGCGGCACCGGGGGAAACCTGCTCACCAACGGGAACATGGAGAACGGCACGACCGGGTGGACGACCTCGGGTGGCACCCTGTCGTCGGCCACGAACGTCGCCTACGCCGGCAGCCGCTCCCTGCTCAACTCCGGACGCACCTCGGCCTGGCAGGGCCCCCACCAGAACGTGACCTCGCTGCTCACCAACGGCAAGAGCTACACCACGAGCGTCTGGGTGCGCTCGCAAAGCGGCACCCCCAGCGCGAAGGCGACCCTGACGTACACGGCCAACGGCACGACGAACTACCTCCAGCTCACCCCCGCGCAAACGGTGAACGCGAACGGCTGGACCCAGTTGACCGGTACCGCGACCGTGTCGTGGACCGGCACCCTGACCAACGCCTCCTTCTACGTCGAGACCGCCGCGGGAACCGACGGCCTCTACATCGACGACGCCTCCTTCCAATAACCGGCCCCCTCGCCAGGGGTCCGATCGTCGATCCCCCGACCGGCGGGCCCCTGGCGCCGCGCCCACCCCCCACCCCTGAGGAGCGATCTCAATGAGAAAGAACCGGCTACGGGCGTTAATCGCCCCGGTCGTCACCGTGACGCTGGCCCTCGCGATGGGAGCCGTGGCGCTCTCCACGGCCACCCCCGCGCAGGCGTTGAACAACGGTGTGGGCCGCACCCCGCCGATGGGGTGGAACACCTGGAACACCTTCGGCTGCAACATCAACGAGACGCTGATCAAGCAGACGGCCGACGCGCTCGTCAACAACGGCATGCGCGACCTGGGCTACCAGTACGTCGTCGTCGACGACTGCTGGTTCGATCCCAACCGCGACTCGGCGGGCAACCTCCAGGCCAACCTGTCGCGCTTCCCCAGCGGGATGAAGGCCCTGGGCGACTATCTGCACGCCAGGGGCCTGAAGTTCGGCCTCTACCAGGCCCCCCTCGACAAGACCTGCGCCCAGTACTTCAACTCCTACCCCGGCGCGACCGGCAGCCTCAACCACGAGGTCCAGGACGCCCGGCAGTTCGCCGCCTGGGGCGTCGACTATCTCAAGTACGACTGGTGCTCGCCCACCGGCAGCATCGACGACCAGGTGCGCACCTTCGCCAAGATGCGCGACGCCCTGGCCGCGACCGGCCGGCCGATCCTCTACAGCATCAACCCCAACAGCATCCACTCCAAGACCGGCCCGCAGCGCAACTGGGGCGACGTCGCCAACATCTGGCGCACCACCGAGGACATCACCAACGCCTGGAACACGAATCAGACCAACGGCTACCCGATGGGCATCCAGAACATCGTCAACGTCAACGCCCCCCTCTCCGGCTACGCCGCACCGGGGCAGTTCAACGACCCGGACATGATGGTGGTCGGCCGGGGCGGCATGAACGACACCGAGATGCGCAGCCACTTCGCCCTGTGGGCGATCATGGCCGCGCCCCTCATCGCCGGTAACGACGTCCGGAACATGGACAACGCGACCTCCACGATCATGAAGAACCAGAACCTGATCGCCATCAACCAGGACACCCTCGGCCTTCAGGCAGCCCAGATCAGCAACGACGGCACCCGCCGCATCCTCGCCAAGCGGCTGAGCAACGGCGACGTCGCGGTCGCCCTGTTCAACCAGGGCGGCAGCACCACCACCATCAGCACCACCGCCTCCGCGATCGGCCTGTCCGGCAACTCCTTCAGCCTGCGCGACGCCTGGACGAACGCCGTCACCTCGACCACCGGCGCCATCTCGGCGAGCGTTCCCGCCCACGGCACCGTCGTGTACCGGGTGAGCGGCGGCACGCCCAACCCCACGCCCTCCCCCACGCCCTCGTCCACGACCCGGATCCAGGGGGTGGGCTCGGGCCGGTGCCTCGACGTGACCGGCGTCTCCCAGACCAACGGGACCCAGGTGGGGATCTGGGACTGCAACGGCCAGACCAACCAGCAGTGGACCACCACGGCCGCCGGTGAGCTGCGGGTCTACGGCAACAAGTGCCTGGACGTCAACAACAACGGCACCGCCGACGGCACCACCGTCATCATCTGGGACTGCAACGGCCAGAACAACCAGAAGTGGCGCTTCAACGCCGACGGAACCATCACCGCCCTCGGCGCGAACAAGTGCCTGGACGTCGTCGGCAGTTCCACGGCCAACGGCGCCAAGACCCAGATCTGGACGTGCAACGGCGCCGCCAACCAACGGTGGAACCGCACCTGATCACAGCACGCACCGGCTCCTCGTCACCGTGTGAGCCGCCACAACCCGCTCGCCGCCGCTGTGTGCCCAGCGGCGGCGAGTGTGCCCCCTACGGCCGCCGGGTGAGTACCGGTCCCGATGACGTCAGCCGGCCCGATCGTGGTCGGCCAGGACCTCGTCGACGACATGACGGTGCTCCGCTGCTTTCCGCTCGTCCCCGTCGATGTTCTGGGCCAGGGTGATCAACGCCTTCCACAGCGCCCAGCCACGAGCACGCGCCCACATGGCGGCATCCTGAGCGACGATGTCGCGGAAGACCTCCCGGCTCTTTCCCGAGAACATCGTCCACGCGATCACCAGGTCGCAGGCGGGATCCCCGACGCCCGAGGTCCCGAAGTCGATGACCGCCCTCAGCTTCCCATCCCGAACCAGCAGGTTCCCGCTCGCGATGTCACCGTGGAACCACATCGGCGGCCCGGACCAGGTCGCCTCAAGCGCGGCGTCCCACACGGCCGCCGCCCGGACGGTGTCGACGCGGCCCTCCAGGACGGCGAGGGTACGGCGTGTCTCCTCGTCGTAGTAGGCCGGTGGCGTACCCCGGTGGAAGCTGTGCGCGCCCGCCACCGGCCCGCCGGTCGCGTCGGCGCGTTGCATGGCGAGGACGAACTCGGCGACCGAGGCCGCGAACTCGGACAGGTCGTCAACGCGTTCAGGGGTCGCGGTCTCGCCGTCCAGCCAGCCGCGGATCGACCAGTTGAACGGGTAGCCCTCGCCGGGAACCCCCTTCGCGAGGGGAACGGGAATGTCGACCGGCAACGACGGGGCGAGCACCGGCAACCACCGGTCCTCCTTGTCGACCGCAGGGGCATAACCGGCCGCGGTGGGAAGGCGCGCCGTCATCTCGTCGCCGAGACGGTAGGTGCGGTTGTCCCATCCGTCGACCTCGACCGGTGTCACGGGAAGGGAGCTCCAGTGGGGGAACTGGGCGGCGACCAGCCGCCTCACCAACCCCGCGTCGATGCCGGCGCGCCCGTCGATGTTCCTGTTCTCCACCACCCGGAGAGTGTGTCGGCCCTCCCCTCCACCCCGCAAAAGGTTTTCGGCGTCCATGCGTTCGTCGCAGCTCTCTGGCAGCCACGGCGTCACCGTGAGAAAATCCGCACGAACAAGCCGAACTCCACTTTTGTCCGGTGCCCCGAACGCTTAAAAAAGGACGAACTCTCGATGAGACGATGGGCTGCCCTCGGGGTCGCCGTACTGATCGCGTCCATGTCGGGCACCATGACTCCCGCCGCCGCGCAGGCGGCCGCTCCCGATCCGGTACGCGCGCTCAAGCAGCAGTTCAGAGACGAGCACGGCGTTCGGATCTCCGAGACCAACCGCTTCTTCTACGGCGAGAGGTCGACGGTCTCCGGGAGCGGGATCCTGATCAGAGGTCGTCTCCAGTTGTCCCCGTCGGGCCCGGTGGCCGCTGATTTCACCTGGTGGGACCTCTCCCGGCCGAAGAAGGGGACCCCGTCCAAGAAATCGAACCCCTACCGGGTGATCCGCGTCGGCAAGAAGACCTACGACGACGCCACCCGATACCCCGGGCCCGTTCCGGACGGCAAGAAGTGGGTCCGGTTCCCTGACGAGCACCGGGGACGGATGAACCGGGACATGGCCCGGGGCGCCAGCCTGCAGCCGATCGACATCTACGACCCGTCCATGATGAGGGCCGTACTGAAGCGCTCGGCGAGCAAGGCCGTCTCCGGCGGTTTCCTCTACCGGGGCACCGTGAGCTACCAGGAACTGCGCAGGATCTCCAAGAGTCCCCCCATCGCCTGGACCTCGGGCAAGCGCATCGGTAAGAAGAGCAAGGGGAAGGTCTCCTGGCGACTCTGGACCGACCGTGACGGCCTGCCCAAGCGCCTGGTCACCGCCGACAGCGCGGGAGCGGGGAAAGAGCCGCTGGTCAAGCGGAGCGACACACGCTACACCGACTGGGGATGCCGTCTCGTCATCACCGCCCCGCCCGCCGACGAGGTCATCTCCGAGAAGGACCTGCGGGAGTACGCCCGCAGACAGAACGCGTCCGCTCCGACGGACTCAGGGAACACCTGAGACCCTCCGCCGACTACGCCGCGCGGTCGCCCGTAACCCCGCTTTGAGGCTCCCCCGGCGGTCCGGACGGCTCGGTGCGCGGGTTGGGCCGACTACCCCGCTGAATGCGGGTCGGCACGACGGATGTCAGGCGGCCAGAGCCAACCTCGAGGGCAGATAGGTGATGTCGCTTCCGGCGATGTAAAGGCGCCAGTTGAGCGAGGTGGGACGACTGACCACGTTCACACGCAGCCCCGCCCCCGCCAGCCAGACGGCCAGGTCGGCGAAGTAGCCGTCTCCCGAACCGATGACGACCCGCTCGAACCGCAGGTCGATCCTGCCGCTCACCGCCGCCTCCGTGAGAGCGCTGTCGGCCCCGTCGGCCCCCGGGCGGATCAGCAACTGCGCCCCACGGATCGCGATCCCCGCACTCACCATGGAGCGAGGGTTCACCGCGGCGATGAACTGATCCATGGGGCCGATCGGGACGCGCTCCCGATACTCGTTCATCGTCTGCCTCACTTCGGCCGTCGTCGGCGCGGGGGACGCCGTCAGGTTCTCGATGTCCAGAAGGTGGATCGACCGTCCGTCACGCAGAGATCTCATAGCCCGCCCACTCGCTTCTCGTTGTGGCAAGTAAGTCGAGAATAAATACTGTGAACTTAGTATGCAAGTTTTTTAGCGGCGAGATGTTCACAGCCAAGCCGCCGGAGGTACGCGCTACGGCTAGAACCGACCGACGCGGGCTTGGCCCCTCCCTACTCAATGAGTTCCGAGATCACGTGAACACGGGTGTGCCGCCGTTTCGGCCATCTACCTTCAGCTCAGAGCCTGGGCCGCATACAAGCCGGCCAGGGCGACGGCCAAGGTCCCCAACAGCAGTCGCAGACCGACCTCCGGCAGGCGAGGCTGGAGGTGAGCTCCGACATAGCCGCCGATCAAGCCACCCAGACCACACAGCAGGCCCAACGCCCACACCGGTGCGATATCGCCAGGGGCGATCAGCGCCAGGACGGCATAGGTGAGCGCGCCAACGATCGAGGTGACGAACGTCGAGGCCAGTGCGGCAGGTGCGACCCTGGCCATCGACAGGCCGCGCCCGGCCAGGATCGGCCCCAGAAGCGATCCGCCGCCGATGCCGTATATCCCGCCGACGATCCCCACCGCCACCGCGAGCGTGGTGATGGCGCGCGGGGAGGGATCGTCGGCCGGACCGGGGTTGCGGGGTGGGCGAAGCGTGCGCACGCACAGCCACAGGCCCAGCGGGAGGAGCAGGCAGGCGACCAGGAGGCGGAACACCTGCGGGCCGGGTAACAGGAAGACCCGGACGAACGCGCCGATGATGACGCCAGGCAGGGTGCCGAGCACCAGCAGGCGGAGCAGCGGGCCGCCAAGCTGGCCACGCCTGCGGTAGCGCAGCAGCGCGCCGGGGGTGGCCACGACATTGAACAACAGATTGGTGGGCGTCACCGCCGGGTTCGGCACGTTCAGCACGCTGAGCTGGATCGGAAGCAGGAATACCGCCCCCGACACCCCGACCGGGGCGGTCACCACCGCGATCAGCAACCCCGAGACGAAGCCGAGCAATCCCTGCCACCAGGTCAACACTTCACCGCTCGCACCCCATCCCTTAAAACCTACCGTGATTACGGAGATTTAGGAATGCCCCCGTTGGAGGGCAAAGCGGTGAAGCCCGTGACCACGAGAGCGCCGCCCTCCTCTTTCACCCCCCTTATGGGATCGTGATAAGGATCATCCGGCCTCGCTTCCTCGCCCGACCGCATCCAAGCCGAACGGGACCAAGTAAGCCTTGAGTCGGTTCCGCGCAGCTGACATTGACGACGTGCGCAGGGGTTACGCAGCGTGGGTGTCAGTGCCGCGCAGGATGTACAGGTCGTCGCCGAAGACGGCGGAGATCTGGAGATGGCCGCCGAGGGCCTGGACGTAACGGGCAATGGCCTCGACGGTGGAAACCTCGCCACGTTCGATCTGGGAGACACGGCTCTTGGTGACGCCCATCCTCTCGGCCACCTCAAACTGGGTCAGGTCCAATGCGGTACGGCGTTCAGCGAGGCGGTGGCCGTCGATGTATGCCTGGTTGCGTTTGCGAGCTTCGGCGACCACCTGCTCGCCCCCGGCGTCGGCGACAATGCCGGGGCGTACGCCGCTCCACTTGGGAAAGTTCGTCATCGCCGGCCCTCCTCTTCTTCCCGTTCCTTCACATACCGCGCGTACAGCTCTTCGGCTTGCGGGATCACCCGCCGGTACCAGCCGGACCAATCTCCCGATTTGTCCCCGCCGACCAGCAGAATCGCCGACCGCCAGGGATCGAACACGAAGATGACCCGGATCTCCGAGCGTCCCGCCGATCCAGGCCGCAACTCCTTAAGGTTGTGGACTTGCGAGCCCTCCAGCCGGTCAACCAGTGGCCTCCCCAGCCCGGAACCTCCCTCGGCCAGTCGGTCGATAGCGTCGACCACTTGAGCTTTGGGCCTCTCATCCAAGGCGTTGACCCAGGTTAGGAATTCGTTGGTAACGCGAATCTCCCACTCCTCTGCGCCGCGCGTGTAGCAAATCCTCTACCGCACGGAGATGGGGTAGGTAACGCGACGCACGGACGAGGTCTTGCGCTTGCCGCACGGCCAGGCGTACCCGAGGCACCTCAACCGTGCGGCACTCGTGGTCAGGTCAGATCTCTTCGCTGCGGATGCCCGCCAGGAAGTTGTTCCAGGCTGCCGGGGAGAAGGTCAGCATCGGGCCGGATGGGTTCTTGCTGTCGCGAACGGCGATGAGGCCGGGCAGGTTGGTGGCTACCTCAACGCAGTCGTTGTTACCGCCGCTGAGGCTGGACTTGCGGAAATCGGCGGAAGACAGGTCGGGGAAGATCATGCCTTACTCCTCATCGCAGCTATCAATTTTGTGGATTCCTGGGGGGACAAGCATGAATCGGCGAGGCGCTCGAACATGAGCATAAGCCTGCGGACCTGATCCATAGCCTCCACATAAACCTCACCAGCCGGACATTCCGCGTATCCGATCTCGGGATCTTCGTCGCCGAAGCCGAGGACGGAAAAGGCTCCTTCCAGCCCGGTGTGTGCACCGTTCGCAAGTGGCAGGATCTGGATGGTGACGTTTGGCCAATCCATGATCCGAAGGAGATCGTTGAGCTGATCGGTCATGATCTCGGGCGTACCGATAGGCCGATTCAGGGCTCCCTCATCCATGAGGACATGCAGCACCGATGTCTTTGAACCGAGAAGGTTGATCTTCCTCTGATCTGGTCCAGCCAGGCCACCGCCCAGCCCGGTGATTCTCAGGTAACGCTACAGGTCCCCAAGGACCGACTGAGAGACGGCGAGAAGGTGCGATGGCGAGCCCGCGCCACGGCTGACAGCGTAAACGGCCCCTGGACCGACTGGAAAACCTTTGATGTTCACGCCTCGAAAAACGAGAATCAGCCAACCACTAATTCCTCGACTGCTTCCCCTAACCGCGCATCAACGTACTCGGCGAGCAATTTCAAATACGACAGAATCAAGGACAACGACGACTGCCAGTCAAACGCAAGGAGCGCCTACGGATACGCTCCCGGTAGCAGGGTTCTTCAAAATCCGAAGGGCTATGCAAGGAACCGTTTCTCGTGGTGTGCCACATACATGTCTGGATTGGTTCGCGTTAAGCGCGACGGATTCGGCAACATTGTAAAGAACGCACAGGGGCAGCCGGCAACCACCGATGAGATCTGGTTTCCACAAATACTGATCGGGCGCACCTATCAGGGAAGTCGAACCATAGAATTCGACCTTTGGGTAGACGAGGGAATCAACTCCAAGGGCGACTTCTTTGAGGGGAAGACCTTCTCCATCGGCATGATGGGAACCGGCTACCCCAACGCAAATGCTTGCCTTCCGGTTACCAGGGATGGCCTGAAAACGTCGTACGTCGGAAACGAGGACTACTGGGACGATAGAACGGTAAAGTTCAAGTTCGAGTCCTATGTCGATCCAGGATCAGCAGGGTCCGACAACCGCGAGTTGATCGGCACCTGCACTACGAGGACAACCCTTAACCTCGTCGGCCTTAGCGGCTCCCAAGAAGCACTGGCCCCTCCGAAGCAAAGCATCCGGTGCGATTCCGCCACCTATGCCGGATATGCACAAGGATGCATCTTCGATCACGAGACACCATCGATCGCATTGAAGGAGAGCAATCACCCGAACGCATACTCACACATCTCCCTGGCATACTTTAACCCCGATGCCACCCACCCTAAACCCACCGACCATGCGAACGCATGGCCAGTGAATGTTGATGGAATTAGAAAAGATACAAAGAAGGTAATTCCCGGCCTGAGCAAAAACAGGCTTATTCATAGGCTCTACCAATACGATGATGAGATTCGTCAGACCTTCAACCGCGCCGGCCGCAATACGGGTAGAGCACAGTCGGCATGCCGATGGTCATACTATCCCACGTGGAATGGCACAGGGTCATTTCCGTGGGTCGCCGCCGGCAATCAATGCGACGAATTCCCATTCGCTTCCACGTATGAGGGTGCCTGGGTATGGTGGCAAAATAGCATGCCGGACGACGCAGGCAGCTACCAGCCGAAGGGTGTGAACTATTCGGTGAAGCCCATACCGTCCGCAGAGAACAATTCATGGGGCGGATCTGCACCAGGCGGTGTTCGGTCTTACTATGTGTACGATCGCATGCTGGACGGGGACGCTTTCTTCATACGCCTTTACAATAAGGAAGGCGTCCGACAGAATCATTGATCAGGGGCAACGCAACAAGCTAGGTTTCGTCTAAGATGCACGGTGCGGTCTCGTTCTGAAGACTGCACCGTGCATCATCAATTGGATATGCGGAGCGTGAATGTCGCAACTAGTCGATCATCTCCACGAGACCATCACAGTGGAGCGGAGTCAATTCATGCTGAGAGATCAGGACGGCACCTTGGACGAGCCGCCGGGCTGGCCCAGTGTGGAGGAGATCTCGGCGCGTCTCAGCCAAGGCTCCTGGTTCGAAGCAACCTTGAATTGGGCGGTGTTTCTGAGCAGTGACGGATGGCACGACACCCAGGTTGTCCTAGAACTATGGGATGACTTCCCTCCCGATACTACCGACTCCTGGGAAAGAAGTAAGACAGCCTCTTTTTATTCTAGTTCCGGCCTCGTCTACTTGAGCATGTTGTACGGTAGCGGACCCCCATCTGTACCCCTGGACCTGCGCAGAGACGCCGACGAATGGAATATCAGGGCAAGTCGTCGTCCGGGAGAGGGCTGGAGCTGGCTAGAAGAAGATTCTCCTCCAAAAGGTGTCGAGGAGTGGTGTATTCAGTTCTGGCCGCTACGGGGTCTGGTCGCTGGCCTTACTGATGCTTCCCGCAGAACAGAGGACTCTACTAGCGTCCAAAGGTACCTCGAAACTCTATCCAGGATTGGAAGCTGACGCTGCAAGTTTCGCGGCTCCTGTATTGACTCATACGACTCTTTGGGCGCGCTAGTAGTACTTCGTTAGGCTGGTTGGGGTGGTGTTCTGGCCGCGCTGCGGCAGGTATGTCGCCGGATATATTATGACTCTTTTCCCCACTGAAAACCAACAGCGTCTTCTGGTGGCGCACGGGCTCAACAGGAGGTTCGGTGCCCTATGGGTCAGCATTGCGGATGGTTACGAGGTAGCCCGAGGGCTGCACTTCCCGGTGGGGACAATAGAGACGTGCGACTTTCAAACCGCTATGAGGTCGTACGATCCTGCGGGCTCCGCGCGGCGGGCCTGGATCACACCGCATACACCCGGCTGGTCACACGTCCTTCTCCTCAGTGGTGGGCAGGCATCGTCCGCGGAGGAACTCAGCCGCCATGGTCAGCGCGTGTTTGAAATTTCATACGTCGGCGGAATCGAGGAACTCGACGAGCCGATCTACACCTACGACGGCGAGTATAGAAGCATATTCGACGAGGCCGCACATGAAGCCCATTGGACAGATCTACCGAACGACGACACGATGTCGATACCAGAAACACTGGACCAGTTTATGATCATCATAGGAAGAATCACAGGAGGTTTTCTCGACCAGAATTGGATTTCATCGGAAGGGCTTTTGTGTGTTATGCCTTGATGCCGGCACAGCACCTCGTGGACTGACATGAGCGAGACGACCACACTGAGAAGAACCCATCGATTCAGGCCGATGGAATCACAGGGGAACCGGCCTTACGCTCCCCCTCAACCTCGAAGGGCTGCTGTATGACGAGTGCCGAAAGCAGGCCGGGTGCTTCGATCGCGTCTTTCTGGGATGCCTTCGCCGACTCCTTCGACGAGGAGGCCGACCACGGCCTTCGCGACCCCGCCGTCAAGACCGCCTGGGCGGAACGCCTGCGCTCCTGGATGCCCGCCTCGCCCGCCGACGTCCTGGACGTGGGATGCGGCACCGGCTCGTTGTCCTTGGTGCTCGCCGAGCAGGGGCATCGGCCGGTCGGGGTGGACCTGGCCCCGCTGATGATCGAGCAGGCCCGGCGCAAGCTCACGGCGGCCGGTTTCGATGCCGCGATGATGGTGGGTGACGCGAGCGACCCGCCCGCGCAGGCCGGGACGTCTTTCGACATGATCCTCTCCCGTCACCTGTTGTGGACCCTGCCCGATCCTCAGGAGGCGTTGCGCCGATGGATCGGTCTGCTGCGGCCCGGCGGGCGTTTGGTTCTCATCGAGGGACGTTGGGCGTCGGCCGAACCGGGTGAGGATCAGCTCTACGAGGGGAGGTCCGAGCCGATGCCGTGGGCGGGTGGAGTCGAGGCGGAGCGCCTCCTGGCGACGCTGCGGCCACTGGTCGACACCGCCCGCGTCGAGCCATTGCCCGATCCCGTCCTGTGGGGGCGAGCCGTCCAGGACGAGAGATACGCCGTTGTCGCGTTCGCGTAGTCGTTCGCACTTCAGGCCGGTCCCCTGAGAGACGGCAGCGGTGCGGCCGGATGAATGCCTTGAACTCCTCCCCGGCCTGAAGACCGGAGATTCTCCCGTCGCGTCGCGGTTAAGCGGCGCGCGGGGGTTGACGCTTCGCAGACCGGGTAGCCCCGAGGTCTCCACGTCCTGACACCGGCGTTC
>NZ_JBEPDA010000054.1:0-12818 GCF_040299985.1 Streptosporangium sp. NPDC000563
TGGGTGCGGCAGGTGCGGGAGCCGGTGCGGTTCGCCGATGCGGTGGGGGTGTTGGACGCGGCCGGGGTGACGACGTTTGTGGAGTTGGGGCCGGACGGGGTGTTGTCGGCGATGGCGCGGCAGTCGTTGCCGGAGGGTGAGGGGGCTGGGCCGTATGCGCTGGCTCCGGTGCTGCGCAAGGACCGCTCTGAGGAGGTGACCGCGTTACTGGCGTTGGGGCATGCCTTCGTGCATGGCAGTTCCATCGATTGGGAGGCGGTTTTTCCCGGTGCGCGCAGGGTCGATCTGCCTACGTATGCTTTCCAGCGGCAGCGCTACTGGCTCGATGCCACCCGACCCGACGGTGGTGAAGCGCGGGCGACGGATGCCCGGTTCTGGGACTTGGTGGAGAGCGCGGACACCGAGCGTCTCGCCGACACCCTCGGTCTTGACGACGAGGAGGCACGTGGCTCGCTCACCACCGTGCTGCCCGCGATCACGTCGTGGTGGAACACGAGGCGCCTTCGCTCATCAACCGATTCCTGGCGTTACCAAGTGGTCTGGCGACAGATCCGGGAAAGACCGGAAAGTCGCCTGCGGGGAACCTGGCTTCTCCTCGTCCCGGCCGGTGAGACGGCGTGGGCGGACCCCGCGGAGCGCGCCCTGACCGCCCGTGGAGCGGATGTCGTCCGGATCGTCGTGACCGACGCGGACCGGGCGAAGCTGGCCGTCCATCTGAAGTCGGTGGAGAGGGTCGCGGGCCTGCTGTCCCTGGTGTCGGCGGCCGAGGAGACGCAGGCCATCGTGCCCTGGGCATACGAGGCCAACCTGGCACTGCTCCAGGCGATGGACGACGTGGGGCTCGTCGCCCCCCTCTGGTGCGTGACCAGGAACGCGGTCTCGACCGGTCCCGATGACGAGGCGCCGAATCCCGCCCAGGCACTGACCTGGGGCCTCGGTGCGATCGCGGCGGTCGAGAATCCCGCACAGTGGGGTGGTCTGGCCGACCTTCCCACGTCGGCGGAAGGACCCCACTGGGAACGCCTCACGGCCCTGATCGCCGAGGACGATCGTGAGATCGAGGTGGCCGTGCGAAGCTCCGGCCTGTACGCGCGGCGCCTGGTTCACGCGCCATTGCGGGAGCAGCCGGAACCGAGATCGTGGAACACCGACGGCACCGTCCTGATCACCGGTGGGACGGGTGCGCTTGGCGGTCACGTGGCGGCCTGGCTCGCAGGGAGAGGAGCCAGACATCTGCTCCTGGTCAGCAGGCGGGGTGAGGAGGCACCGGGCGCCGCCGAACTCCGGACACGGCTCGCCGACGCGGGAGCGCAGGTCACCTTCGCAGCGGTGGACGTCGGAGATCGGGACGCCCTCGCCCGTGTGGTTGCCTCGGTGTCGCCGGAGCACCCGCTGACCGCCGTAGTGCACACGGCCGCCACACTGGACGACGGCCTGATCTCCGCGCTCACCCCCGAGCGGCTCGAACACGCCCTGCGGGTCAAGGCCGACGGGGCCCGGCATCTGCACGAGCTGACCCGCGAGCTCGACCTGTCCGCCTTCGTACTGTTCTCCTCGGTCGCCGGTATCTGCGGCGTCGCCGGTCAGGGCAACTACGCGCCGGGCAACGCCTATCTCGACGCGCTCGCCGCACGACGCCGTGCCTCGGGCCTTCCTGCCACCTCGATCGCCTGGGGGCAGTGGGCGGGCGGCGGCATTGTCACCTCAGAGGCGGGCCGGACTCTGGCCAGACACGGTCTGCGCGGGCTTCCACCCGAACTCGCCGTCACGGCACTGGGCCAGGTGCTCGATCGTGACGAGACCCACGTCGTCATCGCCGACATTGACTGGAAGACCATGTTCCAGAGCCGTTCCCACCCCCTGGTGAGTGAGCTGCCGGAGATCGTCCAGCCCGGCCGAGAGACATCCGGCAGTGACACGGCGCACACAGGACAGGACGGATCCGACCTGGTACGGCAACTCGCGGGCCTGGCGGAGGCGGAGCAGTACCGAACTTTGCTGCGGCTGGTACAGGTCCAGGTGGCGGCGGTACAGAGCCGCCCGTCACCCGACACGGTCGAGGCCGACAGGAGATTCCGGGACCAGGGGTTCGATTCTCTGGCCGCTGTCGAGTTGCGCAACCGGCTCGGCGCCGCGACCGGACTGCGGTTGCCTCCCTCGATCGTGTTCGACCATCCCACCCCGGCGGCCCTGACCGGACACCTGCAGGCGGAACTCGTACCGCGCGCCGAGGCGACGACCACGACGATCACATCGGTCCTGGCGGGAATCGAGGCACTGGAGGCGACCCTCGCGGAAGCCTCGGTGAGCGACGCCGAACGAGAAGCGGCCGCAGCCCGGCTGCGAAGACTCGCCGCGACATGGGGTGACGCGACGCCGACGAACGCCGTCACGGACGAGTTGTCGTCGGCGAGCGACGACGAACTCGTCGAGTTCATCAGCAGAACGCTTGGAATCTCCTGAATCGCGGGCTTGAGAGGGACAGAGAAAAACGATGAGCGAGAACCAGATCAGGCATCTCCTCAAGCGGGTCACCGCCGAGCTGCACGAGACACGGCAGCGTCTCCAGCGCGTACAGGACGACCAGACAGAACCGATCGCGATCGTCGGGATGGCGTGCCGGTTCCCCGGAGGGGTGAGATCGCCGGAGGATCTGTGGCGGCTGGTCGCCGACGGTACCGACGCGATCGCTGAGTTCCCCGGCGACCGCGGCTGGGATGTGGAGGGGCTGTACGACCCCGATCCCGACCGGCCAGGCAAGACCTACACCCGCCACGGGGGATTCCTGGACGGCATCGCCGACTTCGACGCGGAGTTCTTCGGGATCTCGCCGCGTGAGGCGCTGGCGACCGACCCGCAGCAGCGGTTGCTCCTGGAGAGCGCCTGGGAGGCGTTCGAGCGTGCCGGAATCGACGTGTCGACCCTGAAGGGCAGCAGAACCGGGGTCTTCGCCGGTATGAACGGCCAGGACTACGCCGCCCGGCTTCCCGAGGTACCGGAGGCGGTTGACGGCTACCTCAGCATCGGCAACGCAGCGAGCGTGGCGTCGGGTCGGATCGCGTACTCGTTCGGGTTCGAGGGTCCTGCGGTCACGGTGGACACGGCGTGTTCGTCGTCGTTGGTGGCGTTGCACCTGGCGGTGCAGTCGCTGCGCTCGGGCGAGTCCGACCTGGCCCTCGCGGGCGGGGTGACGGTGATGACGTCGCCGATCGGTTTTGTCGAGTTTTCCCGCCAGCGCGGGCTGGCCCCGGACGGCCGGGTGAAGGCGTTCGCGCGGGCTGCGGACGGTACTGGTTGGGCGGAGGGTGTCGGTTTCCTGCTGGTGGAGCGTTTGTCGGACGCGCGTCGGTTGGGGCATCGGGTGTTGGCGGTGGTTCGGGGTTCGGCGGTGAATCAGGACGGGGCTTCGAACGGTTTGACCGCTCCGAATGGTCCGTCGCAGCAGCGGGTGATCCGGCAGGCGCTGGCGAGTGCGGGGTTGTCGGTGTCGGAGGTCGACCTGGTCGAGGCGCACGGTACCGGTACGACGTTGGGTGATCCGATTGAGGCGCAGGCGTTGTTGGCGACGTATGGGCGGGGTCGGCCGGTGGGGCGGCCGTTGTGGTTGGGGTCGTTGAAGTCGAATATCGGGCATACCCAGGCGGCGGCTGGGGTGGCTGGTGTGATCAAGGTGGTGCAGGCGATTCGGCATGGGGTGTTGCCGGCGACGTTGCATGTGGATGAGCCGTCGCCGTTTGTGGAGTGGTCGGCGGGTTCGGTGGAGTTGTTGGTCGAGGCGCGCGAGTGGCCGGTGTCGGGTGGTCCGCGTCGGGCGGGGGTGTCGGCGTTCGGGGTGAGCGGGACGAACGCTCACGTGATCATCGAGCAGGCTCCGGACGAGCCCGGCCCGGCTGGTTTGGTTCCGGCTGGCGTTGGGGGGAGCGAGGTCGATGCTGGGGTGGTTGGCGATGTCGCCGGGAGCGAGTTGGTGGCTGGTTCGGCGTCGGTTGGTGGGGTGGTGCCGTGGGTGGTGTCGGGGCGGTCGGTGGCGGGGTTGCGGGGTCAGGCGGGTCGGTTGGCGGGGTTTGTGGGCTCTGATCCGGGTCTGGGTGTGGGGGATGTGGGGTTTTCGTTGGCGCGTGGTCGGGGGGTGTTGGAGGAGCGTGCGGTGGTGGTGGGTGCTGGTCGGGGGGAGTTGGTAGCGGGGTTGGAGGCGTTGGCGTCGGGCGATTCGGTGGCGGGTGTGGTGTCGGGTCGGGCCGGTGGTGGGTTGGGGTTTTTGTTTACGGGTCAGGGGAGTCAGCGGGTGGGGATGGGCCGGGAGTTGTATGGGCGGTTTGGGGTGTTCGCGGCTGCTTTTGATGAGGTGGTCGCTGAGCTGGATCGTGAGTTGAGTGGGGTGTTGCAGGAGTGTGGGGTGGGGTCGGTTCGTGAGGTGGTGTTCGGCGAGGGGGGTGTGCTGGATCGGACGCTGCTGGATCGGACGGTGTTTGCTCAGGCGGGGTTGTTCGCTGTGCAGGTGGGGTTGTTTCGGTTGTTGGGGTCGTGGGGGGTTGTTCCGGATTTTGTGGTGGGTCATTCGGTGGGTGAGGTGTCGGCGGCGTATGTGGCGGGGGTGTGGTCGTTGGGGGATGCGGTGCGGGTGGTGGCGGCTCGGGGTCGGTTGATGCAGGCGTTGCCGGTGGGTGGGGCGATGGTGGCGATCGAGGCGAGTGAGCGGGAGGTGCTGGAGGCGCTGGCAGGGCTGGATTCTGCGGACATCGCGGCCCCCGCGAACTCTGCGGGGTCGGGTGGGGTTGGGGTCGCGGCGGTGAATGGTCCGTCGTCGGTGGTGGTGTCGGGGGATGAGGATCTGGTGTCGTCGGTGGTGGAGGGGTTTGTTGGTCGGGGGCGGCGGGTTCGGCGGTTGGTGGTGAGTCATGCGTTTCATTCGGCGCGGATGGAGCCGATGCTGGCTGATTTCCGGCGGGTGTTGGAGCGGGTGGTGTTCGCTGAGCCGCGGGTTGGGGTGGTGTCGGCGTTGTCGGGGCGGCTGGTGGTGGGTGGGGAGTTGGGGGAGGTGGATTACTGGGTGCGGCAGGTGCGGGAGCCGGTGCGGTTCGCCGATGCGGTGGGGGTGTTGGACGCGGCCGGGGTGACGACGTTTGTGGAGTTGGGGCCGGATGGGGTGTTGTCGGCGATGGCGCGGCAGTCGTTGCCGGAGGGTGAGGGGGCTGGGCCGTATGTGCTGGTTCCGGTGCTGCGCAAGGACCGCTCTGAGGAGGTGACCGCGTTACTGGCGTTGGGGCATGCCTTCGTGCATGGCAGTTCCATCGATTGGGAGGCGGTTTTTCCCGGTGCGCGCAGGGTCGATCTGCCTACGTATGCTTTCCAGCGGCAGCGCTACTGGCTCGAACCAGACCTGCGGGGAGCGGGAGACGCCACCGGACTGGGGCTCGGCGCGGCCGACCATCCGCTGCTGGGTGGCGCGATCGGGCTGGCGGACGCCGACGCCGTCGTTCTGACCGGGCGGCTGTCGCTGAAGTCGCACCCCTGGCTCGCCGACCACGCGGTCGCCGGGACGGTTCTGGTTCCCGGCACCGCCTTTGTCGAGCTCGCGATCCGGGCCGGTGACGAGGTCGGCCTCGACACCCTGGAAGAGCTGGTGATCGAGACCCCGCTCGTCCTCCCGGAAGGCGGTGCGGTGCATGTCCAGGTCTCCGTCGGAGCCCCTGACGGCGAGGGTGGCCGTGTCGTCGCCATCCACTCCCGTCCCGAGGACGCGCAGGGAGAGGCAGAGTGGACCAGGCACGCGGGTGGCCGCGTCGTTCCCGGCTCACGGAACGACGACTTCAGCCTGGCCGAGTGGCCTCCCGTCGACGCCACCGCCCTCGATGTCACGGACTTCTACCCGGCCCTGGCCGGAGCCGGTCTGGACTACGGTCCCGCGTTCCAGGGTGTGCGGGCCGCCTGGCGGCAGGGTGAGACGCTCCTGGCGGAGGTGTCGCTCGCGGACGGGGAACGGGAGGACGCCGCGCGTTTCGGGGTGCATCCCGCGCTGCTTGACGCCGCCCTGCACGTCGCGGCGCACGACACCCTGTCGGCCACCCCGGCCGGAGGCAACCGGCTGCCCTTCGCCTGGCAGGGGGTCCGCCTACACGCCTCGGGGGCGTCCGTGGTCCGGGTACGGCTCACCCCGATAGGGGCGGAGGAATGGACGATCCAGGTGACGGATGCCACGGGAGCACCCGTCGCGTCCGTCGAGAGGCTGCGTTCCCGCCTGATCGAGGCGGGCAGGTTGCGCGAGGCGCGGTCGGTCTCACGTGACTCGCTCTTCCAGGTCGGCTGGATCGAGCCGCCCGCCGTGGATCACGCCGACACCCCCGATGCCCATGACTTCTCTGATGTCGTCGTCATCTCCGGCACCGTCGACCCGGATCCTTCGGCAGGCGTCGCGCCCGTCGTTCATGAGGTGACGAACCGGGTGCTGGCCGAGCTGCGGCGATGGCTGGGAGAGGAACGCGCCGCCTCCGCTCGCGCGATCGTGGTCACGAGGAACGCGGTGTCGGTGTCCCGCAAGGAGACTGTCGATCCGCGTGCCGCCGCCGTATGGGGACTCGTACGCTCGGCCCAGTCGGAGCAGCCGGGGCGGATCGTCCTGATCGACGCCGATCGCGATCTCGGCGCGGAGGCCGTTCCTCTGCTGGCGGCAGGTGAGCCGCAACTGGCCGTTCGGGGAGAGCGGATCCTGGTGCCGCGCCTGGAACGGGTGACCGATCCTGAGGCCGAGGCCGTACCGCTGAACCCGGAGGGGACCGTACTCATCACCGGTGGTACGGGAGGACTCGGTGGTCTGCTCGCCCGGCATGTCGTGACCGAGCACGGCGCCCGGCACCTGATCCTCACCAGCCGCCGGGGTGCGTGGGCTCCCGGCGCGGCCGAGCTACGGGACGAGCTGGCCGGGCTTGGCGCCCGCGTCGACATCGTGGCGGGAGACGTGGCCGATCGCGCGTTCGTTGAGAGGGTTCTCGCGGCCATTCCCGCGGAACATCCGCTGACCGCGGTCGTGCACACCGCGGGCATCGTCGACGACGGCGTCATCGACTCGCTCACGCCGGAACGCGTCGACGCCGTACTGCGGCCCAAGGTCGACGCCGCCTGGAACCTGCACGAGCTCACCCGCGACCACGACCTGGCGTGGTTCGTGCTGTACTCCTCGGTCGCCGGAGTCCTGGGCAGCGCCGGGCAGGCGAGCTACGCGGCGGCCAACACGTTCCTCGACGCCCTCGCGGAGCACCGCAGGGGCGCCGGCCTGCCCGCGCTCTCCCTGGCCTGGGGGCTCTGGGAGCGGAGCACCGGCGTCACCGCGCACCTGACCGGCGTCGACCGGGCACGGGCCGCGCGCGGCGGAGTCAGGCCGCTGCCCACCGAGGAGGGACTGGAGCTGTTCGACGCCGCGCTGCGGCTGGGTCCCGCGGCCCTGGTACCCGCCGCGCTCGACCTGAACGCCGTGCGCGCGGCGGAGGAGATTCCGCCGCTACTGCGCGGTCTCGTCCGGCCTTCGCGCCGGGCCGCACGGTACGAGGCGGCGGGGTCGCCGCTCGCGCGGAGGCTGGCCGGGCTCACCGGCGAACAGCGAGACGAGCTCCTGCTCAACCTGGTGCGTACCGAGGCGGCGGCTGTCCTGGGCGCCGGCGCCGAGGCCGTGCAGGCCCGGCGCGCCTTCGGTGACCTCGGGCTCGACTCCCTGACGGCGGTCGAGTTGCGCAACCGGCTCAACACGGCGACAGGACTCAGGCTGCCCGCCACCCTGACCTTCGACCATCCCACGCCCTTCGCGCTCGCCGGCTACCTGCGGGGGGAACTCGAAGGCAGGGCCGGGAAGGAACCCGCCGTCCAGGCCGTTCCCGCCCCGGCGGCCGAGGACGCGATCGCGATCGTCGGGATGGCCTGCCGCCTGCCCGGCGGGGTCGGCTCCCCGGACGACCTGTGGCGGCTGGTCGCCTCGGGAGGTGACGCGATCTCGGAGTTCCCCTCCGACCGGGGCTGGGATCTGGAGGCGCTGTTCGACGCCGACCCCGCGCACCCCGGCACGTCGTACACCCGGCATGGCGGGTTCCTGCACGAGGCGGCCGACTTCGACGCGGAGTTCTTCGGGATCTCGCCGCGTGAGGCGTTGGCGACCGACCCGCAGCAGCGGCTGCTGCTGGAGACGGCCTGGGAGGCTTTCGAGGGGGCGGGCATCGACCCGGCCGTTCTGCGGGGTAGCAGAACCGGGGTCTTCACCGGTGTCATGTACCACGACTACGCCCCCCGGGTGGGGGAGGCGCCCGCCCCGCTGGAGGGATACCTGGCCAACGGCAACGCGGGCAGTGTGGCGTCGGGTCGGATCGCGTACTCGTTCGGGTTCGAGGGTCCTGCGGTCACGGTGGACACGGCGTGTTCGTCGTCGTTGGTGGCGTTGCATCTGGCGGTGCAGTCGCTGCGTTCAGGCGAGTCCGACCTGGCCCTCGCCGGTGGAGTCGCGGTGATGGCCTCGCCCGCCGTGTTCGTCGAGTTCTCCCGTCAGCGCGGCCTGGCCGCGGACGGTCGCTGCAAGGCGTACGCGGGGGCCGCGGACGGCACCGGCTGGGCCGAAGGCGTGACCCTGCTTCTCGTCGAGCGTCTGGCGGACGCCCGGCGCCTCGGCCACGAGGTGCTGGCAGTGGTACGCGGTACGGCGGTCAACCAGGACGGAGCCTCCAACGGTCTGACCGCCCCGAACGGTCCGTCACAACAGCGGGTCATCCGCCAGGCACTCGCCAACGCCCGGCTCACGCCCGCGGAGGTGGACGCCGTCGAAGGTCACGGTACCGGCACCACCCTGGGCGACCCGATCGAGGCACAGGCGCTCATCGCCGCGTACGGCCAGGACAGGCCCGGTGAGCGGCCGTTGTGGCTGGGCTCGCTGAAGTCGAACATCGGGCACACCCAGGCGGCGGCCGGAGCGGCAGGGATCATCAAGATGGTCCAGGCGATCCGCCACGGTGTCCTGCCCAGGACGCTGCACGTCGACGAACCCTCACCACACGTGGACTGGTCGGCCGGAGCGGTCGAGCTGCTCACCGAGGCGCGCGAATGGCCGGACACGGGCGCACCACGCCGGGCGGGGGTGTCGGCGTTCGGGGTGAGCGGCACCAACGCTCACGTGATCATCGAGCAGGCCCCGCGGGACGAGGCGGCACCCGCGCGGACCGAACAGGTATCACCGGGTGCGGTGACGCCCGCGCCGACCGAAGAGGTTCCGGTGGGTGATGTCACGCCCGTACAGGTGGGGCGAACTCCGTCGACCGAGGCGGCGCCCGCACGGGCGGAGCCGCACGGCGGTCCGCTTCCCTGGACGGTGTCGGGCAGGACTCCGGAGGCCCTGCACGCCCAGGCCGCTCGCCTGGCGGACCACATCGAAGGTCCGGACGACCCGGCCGGATCCGGCGCTCCGGCACCTGGGCAGACCGGTACTCCGGCGCTCGCGCCGGATCCGAGGGACGTCGGCCTCTCCCTCGCCACCACGCGATCGGCCTTCGAGCATCGCGCCGTCGTCATCGCGGACGACGGCGACGGCCTCGTGTCCGGCCTGCGCGCGCTGGCCGCCGGCACCTCCTCGCCGAAGGTCGTGCGCGGCGTCGCGGACGCCGGCGGCAAAGTGGTGTTCGTCTTTCCCGGCCAGGGGTCCCAGTGGACGGGCATGGCGGTCGAACTCCTCGACACCGCGCCGGTGTTCGCCCGACGGCTGGCGGACTGTGCAGAGGCGCTCTCGCCGTACGTGGACTGGTCACCGGCCGAGGTCCTGCGCGGCGTGCCGGGCGCGCCTGAGCAGGATCGGGTGGACGTGGTCCAGCCGTTGCTGTGGGCGGTGATGGTGTCGCTGGCCGCCCTCTGGGAGTCCTACGGTGTCCGGCCCGCCGCCGTTGTCGGGCACAGCCAGGGAGAGATCGCCGCGGCGTGCGTGGCGGGAGCCCTGTCGCTGGAGGACGCCGCGCGGGTCGTCGCACTCCGCAGCCGCGCCATCCTGGCCCTCGCCGGGAGCGGTGCCATGGCGTCGGTGGCGCTGCCGCCGGACGAGGTGGAGACAGGGATCTCGGGGTCGGCGGGTCGTGTCTCGGTGGCCGCCGTCAACGGCCCCACCCAGGTGGTGATCTCCGGCGACCCCGACGCGGTGACCGCACTCGTCGACGGCTACAAGGCGGAAGACGTACGGGCCCGGATCATCCCGGTGGACTACGCCTCCCACTCCGCACACGTCGAACGGATCCAGGCGGACGTGCGCGAAGCCCTCGCGTCCATCCGGCCACGCCCCGGCGACGTGCCGATCCTGTCGACCGTCACCGGAGACTGGATCGGCACGACGCCGATGGACGCGGACTACTGGTACACGAACCTGCGCGAGAGAGTCCGGTTCGAGGAGGCCACTCGCGTGCTGGCCGAGCAGGGGCACGATGTGTTCATCGAGATCAGCCCTCACCCGGTGCTGACCTCCGGAATCCAGGAGACCCTCGACGCCGTCGCGCCGGGCGCGGCTGTGGCGGGATCGCTGCGCCGAGAGCAGGGCGGCCTCGACCGGTTCCTCACCTCCCTGGCGGAGGTGTACGTCCGGGGTGTCCCGGTGGACTGGCGGGTGGCGTACCCGGGAGCCCGCCGGGTACCGCTGCCCACCTACTCCTTCCGCCGCCGTCGCTTCTGGCTCGACGCCGCGCCCGCCGGGGGCAGGCCGGTCCAGGAGACACCCGTGGTGGAACCGGCGACCCGGTCGATCACCACGCTGGCTGGAGCCGAACTCGACGAGGCCCTGGTGGAACTGGTCCGCACCGAGTCCGCCGTCGTCCTGGGACACGACGGCGCGAGCGCCATCGACCTCGGAAAGGCGTTCAGGGAACTCGGCCTCGACTCGCTGACGGCCGTCGACCTGCGTAACCGCCTCGGCGCGGCCACAGGACTGCAGCTGCCGGCCACGCTGGTCTTCGACTATCCGACGCCCGCCGCGATCGCCGGATACCTCAGGAACGAGCTGTCGTCGCCCGGGGAGGCCGTCCGGTTCCCCTCCGCCTCGGCGTCGCTCGACTACCTGGAGACGGTGTTCTCCTCCGGCACCGAGGACACCCCCGAGCACGCGGAACTCCTCACCAGGATGCGGGCACTGCTCGACCGGTGGGGGACGTCCGCGCCACCCACGGTCGCGGGCGTCGACCTCGACTCCGCGACCGACGAGGAGCTGTTCCGGCTTCTCGATCACGACATCGACTCCCTGTGACGCTGAGGAGCACATCTGCCATGGCCGACGAGAAGCTTCGCGAATACTTGAAGCGCGCGATCGCCGATGTCCAGAACCTGCGAGGCCGCCTCCACGAGGTCGAGTCGGGACTCAGGGAGCCGATCGCGATCGTGGGGATGGCCTGCCGCTTCCCCGGCGACGTGAACTCGCCGCAGGATCTGTGGGACCTGGTCGTCGAGGGCAGGGATGCGGTGTCGGAGTTCCCGTCCGACCGGGGCTGGGACCTGGAGAACCTGTTCGACCCCGACCCGGACCATCACGGTACGTCGTACACCCGGCACGGCGGTTTCCTGAGCGACGTCGCGGGTTTCGACGCGGAGTTCTTCGGGATCTCGCCGCGTGAGGCGTTGGCGACCGACCCGCAGCAGCGACTGCTCCTGGAGAGCGCCTGGGAGGCGTTCGAGCACGCCGGAATCGACCCGGCCCCGCTCCGGGGCAGCCGTACGGCGGTGTTCGCGGGACTCGCGGGCGGAGACTACGGGGCCGGTTCCGACACACCCGAGGAGCTGGAAGGTCACCTGGGCATCGGCACGCTGCGCAGTGTGGCGTCGGGCCGGATCGCGTACTCGTTCGGGTTCGAGGGTCCTGCGGTCACGGTGGACACGGCGTGTTCGTCGTCGTTGGTGGCGTTGCACCTGGCGGTGCAGTCGCTGCGCTCGGGCGAGTCCGACCTGGCACTGGCCGGAGGCGTCTCGGTGATGGCCTCGCCACAGGGGTTCGTGGAATTCTCCCGCCAGCGCGGCCTGTCGGTGGACGGCCGATGCAAGGCATTCGCCCGCGCGGCCGACGGTACCAGTTGGGCGGAGGGTGTCGGTTTCCTGCTGGTGGAGCGTTTGTCGGACGCGCGTCGGTTGGGGCATCGGGTGTTGGCGGTGGTTCGGGGTTCGGCGGTGAATCAGGACGGGGCTTCGAACGGTCTGACCGCTCCGAATGGTCCGTCGCAGCAGCGGGTGATCCGGCAGGCGCTGGCGAGCGCTCGGTTGTCCCCGGTGGATGTGGATCTGGTGGAGGCGCATGGGACGGGGACGAGGTTGGGTGATCCGATCGAGGCACAGGCGATCATCGCGACGTATGGGCAGGGTCGGCCGGTGGGGCGGCCGTTGTGGCTGGGGTCGTTGAAGTCGAACATCGGGCACGCGCAGGCGGCTGCCGGGGTCGGGGGTGTGATCAAACTCGTCCAGGCGATTCGGCATGGGGTGTTGCCGGCGACGTTGCATGTGGATGAGCCGTCGCCGTTTGTGGAGTGGTCGGCGGGTTCGGTGGAGTTGTTGGTCGAGGCGCGCGAGTGGCCGGTGTCGGGTGGTCCGCGTCGGGCGGGGGTGTCGGCGTTCGGGGTGAGCGGGACCAATGCCCACGTGATCATCGAGCAGGCTCCGGAGGAGTCTGTTCAGGGTGATGCCGAAGAGGTGGGGGCGGCTCCGCGGGGGACCGGTAGTGGAACGGTCGTTTCTCCGGTTGGTGGGGTGGTGCCGTGGGTGGTGTCGGGGCGGTCGGTGGCGGGGTTGCGGGGTCAGGCGGGTCGGTTGGCGGGGTTTGTGGGCTCTGATCCGGG
>NZ_JBEPDA010000055.1:0-9935 GCF_040299985.1 Streptosporangium sp. NPDC000563
CCCGCGGCCTCACCACCCATCAGGCCGACCCTGTCCTGGAACCACCCCAGCGCGTTCAACCCGTCCAGCAGGTCACGGAAGTTCACCCCCGCCGCGTGCACGGCCATCCGAACCCGTCCGGCCTCCAGGGGCTCGGCCGCCTGCGGGAACGGCAGCAACTCCAGCGCGTCCAGGCTGCCCTTGGCCCGGCTGCCCAGCCGCCACGCCTTCTCACCGGCCGGAGGCAACAGGCCCGCACCAGAGGTCAGCGACGCCAACCTCGGCACCCGCACCCCACCCTCACGCACCGCCACCTGCTGCTCACCGGAAGCCAGTACGACGGGCAGCGCGGACAGGGCCGTCTCGTACTCCTCCACATCGGCCAGCAGGAAGCGGCCCGGGTTTTCCGCCTCGGCGCTGCGGACCAGTCCCCACACGGTGGCCGCGACCGGGTTCGACACGGTCTCGCTGTCATCGGTCGCGACCGCGCCCCGGGTGACGAACACCAGGCGCGAGTCACCGAACCGCTCGTCGGCCAGCCACTGCTGAAGCAGGCCGAGAACCCGTGTGGTCAGCGCGTGCGCCGCCTCCACCACGTCCGTGGAGTCATCGGTGTCGATCTCGACGGTCACCAGGTCGGGCATCCTGCCGAACGGCAGTTCCAGCGAATCGAGGTCGCCGGTGAGCTCGGCCACCTCCAACCCGATCACGGCGTCCACCGGGGAGACCGTCATCGGCACGGTGACCCAGTCCAGCCGGAACAGCGAGTCCCGCTCCACCCCACGGTCGGGGGAGGCCGCGGCGACCTGGTCGGACGAGACCGGCCGCAGCACCAGGGAGCGCGCCGACAGCACCGGTGCGCCGACGGCGTCCACCGCCGTCAGCGACACGGAGTCGGCGCCGGTCACGGCCAGCCGCACGCGCAGCGCCGACGCGCCTTCGGCGCGAAGACTCACCTCGCTCCAGGAGAACGGCAGCCTTCCGCCCTCGGTCGCCTCCAGCCCGGCGAACGGCACCGCGTGCAACGCCGCGTCCAGCAGCGCCGGATGCAACCCGAACGAAGCCGCGTTCGACGTCTCCTGCTCGGGCAGGGCGATCTCGGCGAAAACCTCGCCGTCCTGGCCGCGCCAGGCGGCTTTCAGTCCCTGGAACACCGGCCCGTAGGCGAGTCCGCCCTCGGCGAGCCGGCCGTACAACCCGTCCAGCCCGATCGCGGTCGCCCCCTCGGGGGGCCACACCGTGGCGTCGAACGCGGCAGCCTGGCCGTCGCCCTCGCCCCTGGTCGTCAGCGTGCCGGTGGCGTGCCGGATCCACGGCACGTGATCCTCGGCCTCGGCCGGGCGGGCATAGATGCCGAGCACGCGCCTGCCCGACTCGTCCGGGGCACCCACCGACACCTGCACCGCGACCGCGTCGTCCTCACCCAGCACCAGCGGCGTCGCCAGCGTCAGCTCCTCCACCAGGTCGCAGCCGACCTGGTCACCCGCCCGCACCGCCAGCTCCAGGAAGCCGGTACCGGGGAAGAACACCATCCCGGCCACGACGTGATCGGCCAGCCACGGGTGCGACTGCGACGACAACCGCCCGGTCAGCAGTACGCCGTCGGAGTCGGCGAGGCGAACGGCGGCGCCCAGCAGCGGATGCTCGGCCGCGGCCAGACCCAGGCCACGAGCGTCCCCGGCGCGCTTACCGGTCGGCCAGAACTGCTGACGCTGGAAGGCGTAGGTGGGCAGCGCCACCCGGCGCCCGCCCGCGAGCACCGCCTGCCAGTCGAGCGGTACCCCGTGCACGTGCAGCTCGGCCAGCGCCGCCAGGATCGCCGACTGATCATCGCGGTTTCTCCGCAGCACCGATACGAGCAGAGGATTCGCATCCGCGTTCGTGCCCGTGGCGGGGTGGTGGGCGCCTGAGTCCTCTGCCACCTGGGAACGGGCGGCCTCGTCCGAATCGGCGAGCACCCTCAGGGTGTCGTCGGCCATCGCGGTGAGCACCCCGTCGGGGCCCAGCTCCAGGTAGGCGCGCACGCCCTGGTCGTGCAGGGTGCGGACGCCGTCGGAGAAGCGGACCGCGCCACGGACCTGCTCCACCCAGTAGTCGGGCGAACACAGCTGCTCGTCGGTGGTGGGTTCCCCGGTCAGGGTCGAGACCACCGGGATTCGCGGCGGGTCGTAGGACAGCGTCCGGACCAGGGTGCGGAAGTCCTCCAGCATCGGGTCCATCAGCGGCGAGTGGAACGCGTGCGACACCCGCAACCGCTTCGTCCGCACTCCCCGCTCCTCCAGGGCGGCGGCCACCTCAAGCACCGCCTCCTCCACCCCGGAGACCACCACCGACGCGGGGCCGTTCACCGCCGCGACCGACACCTCCTTCTCCCGCCCGGCCAGCAGCTCGACAACCTGCTCCTCGGCGACCTGGACCGCCACCATCGCCCCACCCTCGGGCAACGCCTGCATCAACCGCGCCCGCGCCGCCACCAACGCACACGCGTCCTGCAACGACAGCACACCGGCCACATGCGCCGCGGCGATCTCCCCGACCGAGTGACCGGCCAGCACATCGGGCCGGATCCCCCACGAGGACACCAGCCGGAACAGCGCGGTCTCCACCGCGAACAGCGCCGGCTGCGCCCAGCCGGTCCGATCCAGCGCCTCCGCCTCCGCAGACCCCGGCTCGGCGAACACCACCTCACGCAACGACCCGTCCAGCAGCGGCTCGAACTCGGCGAACACCTCGTCCAAGGCTTCGGCGAACACCGGGAACCGCTCGTACAGCTCCCGGCCCATCCCGGCCCGCTGGCTGCCCTGACCGGTGAACAACACCGCCAGCTTCAGCTCGCCCGCTGCCACCCCGCGCACCACACCCGCACCCGGCAGGTCCCCGGCCAGCGCACCCAACCCGGCGAGAACACTCTCACGGTCGCCGACCACCACCGCCCGATGATCGAACGCCGAGCGCGTCGTCGCCAGCGAGAACGCCACATCGGCCAGACCGAGATCAGGCTCACCTTCCAGGAACGACGCCAACCGCCCGGCCTGCGCCCGCAACGCCCCCGCGGATCTTCCCGACACCAGCACCGGCACCACGTCCGGCTCGACCTCGCCTCGCGGAGCCTCCGGCTCCTCGGCTTCTGACTCGGGGAACTGCTCGATGATCACATGCGCGTTGGTGCCGCTGATCCCGAACGAGGACACCCCTGCCCGCCACGGCCGCTCCACCTGCGGCCACCGCGTCGGCTCGGTCAGCAACCTCACCGCACCGGCCGACCAGTCCACGTGCGAGGACGGCGCGTCCACGTGCAACGTCCGAGGCAGCACCCCGTGCCGCATCGCGAGCACCATCTTCATCACACCCGCCACACCCGCAGCGGCCTGGGCGTGCCCGATGTTCGACTTGATCGAACCCAGCAGCAGCGGCCGATCCTCCGGCCGATCCTGACCGTAGGTCGCGAGCAGCGCCTGCGCCTCGATCGGGTCACCCAGCGTGGTACCGGTGCCGTGACCTTCCACCGCGTCGACCTCGGAGGGCTTCAAACCCGCCCCGGCCAGGGCCTGGCGGATCACCCGCTGCTGAGACGGACCGTTCGGCGCGGTCAGGCCGTTCGACGCGCCGTCCTGGTTCACCGCAGAGCCGCGCACCACCGCGAGCACCTCGTGGCCGTTGCGGCGTGCGTCCGACAACCGCTCCAGCACGACCATGCCCGCACCCTCGGCCCAGCTCACCCCGTCGGCCGCGTCAGAGAAAGACTTGCAGCGCCCGTCACCGGCCAGCCCGCCCTGCGCGCTGAAGTCGATGAACGCACCCGGCGACGCCATCACCGTCACACCACCGGCCAGCGCCAGCGAGCACTCACCGCTGCGCAGCGCCTGCGCCGCCAGGTGAATCGTGACGAGAGACGATGAACACGCCGTGTCCACCGTCATCGCGGGACCTTCCAGGCCCAGCGTGTACGAGATCCGCCCCGACAGCACGCTCCCGGCGTTACCGATGCCGAAGAAGCTCATCGCCTCCGGCGGCAGCTCCACACTGGACGCGTAGTCGTGGTACATGATCCCGGCGAACACGCCGGTACGGCTGCCACGCAGCGAGAGCGGGTCGATCCCGGCCCGCTCGACCGCCTCCCACGACGTCTCCAGCAACAGTCGCTGCTGCGGGTCCATCGCCAGCGCCTCACGCGGCGAGATCCCGAAGAACCCCGGATCGAACTCCCCGGCCTCGTGCAGGAACCCCCCCTCACGCACATAACTGGTCCCCCGGCTCTCCCGATCGGGGCTGTAGAAAGCGGCCAGATCCCAGCCGCGCGTCGTCGGGAACGACGAGATCCCGTCCCCGCCTTCGTCGACCAGCCGCCACAGGTCCTCCGGAGACGTGATTCCGCCCGGATAGCGGCATGCCATCGACACGATGACGATGGGGTCGTCCGAGACCGATGCGAGCGTGGTCGGAATGATCACGTCGGCTCGTTCGCCGAGCAGCTCACCCAGCAGGAACTCCGCCAACACCACCGGAGTCGGATAATCGAACACCAACGTCGCCGGCAGCCTCAGCCCGGTCGCCGCGTTCAACCGATTACGCAACTCCACCGAGGTCAACGAGTCGAAACCCAACTCCCGAAACTCCCGGCGCACCTCCACCGACTCCGGCGAAGCATGCCCCAACACCATCGCCACCTGCGCCCGCACCACCTCCACCACCAACCGCACCCGATCAGCCTCACCCAACCCCACCAACCGACCCACCAACACACCATCACCCACACCCACACCCGACACCGCCGACCGGCGAACCCCCCGCACCAACCCCCGCAACAAATGCGGCACCTCACCACCGGCCCGCACCGCCCCCACATCGAACCGCGCCGCCACCACCACCGAACCACCCGAACCCACCGCCGCCTCGAACAACCCCAACCCCTGCTCAGCCGACAACGCCACCATCCCCGAACGCGCCAACCGCCGCAGATCCACCTCACCCAACCCACCCGTCATCCCGGCGCCCTGCTCCCACGAACCCCACGCCAGCGAACGCCCGGTCAGCCCCAGCCCGCGCCGATACTCCGCCAGCGCGTCCAGGAACGCGTTCGCCGCCGCGTAGTTACCCTGCCCCGCCCCACCGAACGTCCCCGCCACCGACGAGAACACCACGAACTCCGCCAGATCCTGACCTTGGGTCAGCTCGTGCAGATGCCAGGCGGCATCCACCTTCGGCCGCAACACCACATCCAGGTCCTCGGCCGACAACGACGGGATCGTCCCATCAGCCAGCACACCCGCCGTGTGGATCACCGCCGTCAACGGATGAGCGGCATCGATCCCCGCCAGCAGCGCGGCCACCTGATCGCGATCGGCCACATCACACGCGACGACCTCGGCCTCGACCCCGTGCGCGATCAACTCCGCCTGCAACTCCACCGCACCGGGAGCGTCCAACCCCCGGCGACTGGTCAGCAGCAGACGCCGCACCCCACGCTCGGCCACCACATGCCGCGCGAACAAACCCCCCAGACCACCGGTACCACCAGTGATCAACACCGTCCCCTCGGGGTTCCAGACTCCGCTCGCCTCCCCCTCAGAGGGAGAGCCGGGCACCAGCCGCGACAGCCGCGCCACCCGCACCTCACCATCGCGCACCGCCACCTGCGGCTCGCCTGAGGCCAGCACCCCGGCGAGCACACCGGGCAGTGCCGACAGCGAAGACTCCCGTCCGTCCACGTCCACCAGTACGAACCGGTCAGGATTCTCCAGCCGCGCGGAGCGCACCAAACCCCACACCGCCGCGGCCGCCAGGTCGGCCACCACCTCGCCGTCCCCTGCCGTCACCGCTTCCCTGGTCACCACCACCAGGCGCGAATCGGCGAACCGGTCATCGGCCAGCCACCCCTGCACCACGTCCAGAACGCGAGCGGTCAGCGCATGCGCCGACTCCACCACTTCGCCCGCCGGATCCGAGACCGCCTCCATCAGCACCACACCCGGCACCGGCCCCGCCTCAACCAGCGACGCCAGATCCGCATGCGTGGAGGCCGCTCGTCCGGTCGCCTGCCAAGCGCGGGTGATGTCCAGAACGTCCTGGCCGAGTATCGCCGTCGGGAGCGCGTCAGCCGCCGGGAGATCCACCGACGACGTCCACTCCACCTGGAACAAAGCATCCCTACCCGCACCCCCACCAGAGGTGGCCAACACCTCCGACGCCACCGGCCGCAACACCAACGACCGCGCCGACACCACCAAACCCCCACCCCCATCCACCGCCACCACAGAAACCGCATCACCCCGAGTCCTCACCAACCGCACCCGCAACACCGACGCCCCACCCGCATGCAAACACACCCCACCCCACGAGAACGGCAACCGCCCACCCTCAGCCTCGTCCAACCCCACGAACGGCACCGCATGCAAAACCGCATCCAACAACGCCGGATGCACCCCGAACGACCCCGCACCCGACACCACCTGCTCAGGCAGCACAACCTCCGCGAACACCTCACCCTCAGAACCCCGCCACGCCCTCCTCAACCCCCGAAACACCGGGCCGTACTCCAACCCACCCTCAGCCAACCCCTCATACACCCCGTCCAACTCGATCACCGACGCACCCCGCGGCGGCCAAACCTCCGTCTCGAAACGCGTGACGACCTCACCACCGGCCCCCGTGACCTGCCCTCGGTCTTCCCCGACGTGGCCACCGCTCGCCAGCACACCCGAGGCATGCCGCACCCAGCCATCGTGATCACCGGCATCGGCCGGCCGGGCATGGACGCTCACCTCACGCCGCCCGGACTCGTCGGCCGGCCCCACCCGCACCTGCACCGCGACCGCGTCGTCCTCACCCAGTACCAGCGGCGTGGTCAGGGTCAGCTCCTCGACCAGGTCGCAGCCGACCTGGTCACCCGCGCGGATCGCCAGCTCCAGGAAGCCGGTACCCGGGAAGATCACCATCCCGCCCACCGCGTGATCCGCCAGCCACGGATGCGACCGCAGCGACAACCGTCCCGTCAGCAGCGCGTCACCGGAATCGGCCAGGCCCACGGCCGCGCTCAGCAGCGGATGGCCCGCCGCCTCCTGTCCCAGACCGCGAGCATCCGCGATTCGCCCGACACTCGGCCAGAACCACTGGTGCTGGAAGGCATAGGTCGGCAACTCCACCCGGCGCCCGCCCGCGAGCACCGCTTCCCAACCGATCGCCACGCCACGCACGTGCAGCTCGGCGAGAGCCGTCATGATCGCCGACTGCTCGTCCCGGTCCCCGCGCAGCACCGGCACCGCCACCGCGCCCGTTTCACCCGCGAACGCGACAGAAGAGCCCTCGGCCCTCGGATCGGAACCGGCAAACTCGGCGAGGGTGTCGGACGCCATCGCGGCGAGCACACCGTCGGGGCCCAGCTCCAGATACGCCTGAACCCCCTGAGCGTGCAGCGTACGGACACCGTCGGCGAAGCGAACCGCAGCGCGCACCTGCTCCACCCAGTACTCCGGCGAACACAACCACTCCGCACCGGCCACCTGCCCGGTCAACGTCGACACGACCGGAATCCTCGGCGCACCGTAGGTCAGCGACCCCGCCACCGCCCGGAACTCCTCCAGCATCGGATCCATCAACGGCGAATGGAACGCATGCGACACCCGCAACCGCCTCGTCCGCACCCCCCGCTCCTCCAGAGCGGCGGCCACCTCAAGCACCGCCTCCTCCACCCCGGAGACCACCACCGAGGACGGACCGTTCACCGCCGCGACCGACACCTCCTTCTCCCGCCCCACCAGCAGCTCGGCGACCTGCTCCTCGGAAGCCGCCACCGCCACCATCGCCCCACCGGCAGGCAGCGCCTGCATCAACCGCGCCCGACCCGCCACCAACGCGCACGCGTCCTGCAGCGACAACACCCCCGCCACATGAGCGGCGGTGATCTCTCCGATCGAGTGACCGGTCAGCACATCGGGCCGGATCCCCCAGGACTCCACCAGCCGGAACAGCGCGGTCTCCACCGCGAACAACGCCGGCTGCGCCCACCCCGTCCGATCCAGCAACCCCGCCTCAACCGACCCCGGCTCGGCGAACACCACCTCACGCAACGAGCGACTCCGGTAATGCTCGGCCGCCTCGCTGTCCGGCTCCCCCTCGAACTTCTCCAGCAGCGGATCCAGCTTCGCGATCACCTCGTCCAGCGCCTGCGCGAACACCGGGAAACGGTCGTACAGTTCCCGGCCCATCCCGGCCCGCTGCGACCCCTGACCGGTGAACAGGAACGCCAGCTTCGGTTCGCCCGCTGCCAGCCCGCGCACCACACCCGCGCCCGGCAGACCCTCGGCCAGCGCACCCAGCCCGGCCGGCACACTCTCACGGTCGCCGACCAGCACCGCCCGATGATCGAACGCCGAGCGCGTCGTCGCCAGCGAGAACGCCACATCGGCCAGCCCCAGACCGGGCTCACCCTCCAGGAACGACGCCAACCGCCCGGCCTGCGCCCGCAACGCCTCCGCCGTACGACCCGACACCACCACCGGCAGCACGCCCGCAGGTGCCTCGCTCCGCGAAACCTCTTCGGGTTCCGGCGCCTCCGGCCCCTGTTCGATGATCACGTGCGCGTTGGTGCCGCTGATCCCGAACGAGGACACACCCGCCCGCCACGGCCGCTCCACCTGCGGCCACCGCGTCGGCTCGGTCAGCAACCTCACCGCACCGGCCGACCAGTCCACGTGCGATGAGGGCGCGTCCACATGCAGCGTCCGAGGCAGCACCCCGTGCCGCATCGCGAGCACCATCTTCATCACACCCGCCACCCCCGCAGCCGCCTGCGTGTGACCGATGTTCGACTTGATCGAACCCAGCAGCAGCGGCCGATCCTCCGGCCGATCCTGACCGTAGGTCGCCAGCAGCGCCTGCGCCTCGATCGGGTCACCCAGCGTGGTGCCGGTCCCGTGCGCCTCCACCACGTCCACGTCGGCCGACGACAGTCCGGCGCCGACGAGCGCCTGGCGGATCACCCGCTGCTGAGAGGGACCGTTCGGCGCGGTCAGGCCGTTCGACGCGCCGTCCTGGTTCACCGCAGAGCCGCGCATCACCGCGAGTACTTCGTGGCCGTTGCGGCGCGCGTCCGACAGCCGCTCCAGCACCAGCACCCCGATGCCTTCGGACCAGCTCGTGCCGTCCGCCGCGTCGGCGAACGCCTTGCACCGCGCGTCGCCGGCCAGTCCGCCCTGCGCGCTGAAGTCGATGAACGCACCCGGCGACGCCATCACCGTCACACCACCGGCCACCGCGAGCGAGCACTCACCCGAACGCAGCGCCTGCGCCGCCAGATGCATCGCCACCAGCGAGGACGAGCAGGCGGTGTCCACCGTCATCGCGGGACCCTCCAGGCCCAGCGTGTACGAGATCCGCCCCGACAGCACGCTCCCGGCGTTGCCGGTACCGAAGAAGCTCATCACATCCGGCGGGAACTCCACGCTGGACGCGTAGTCGTGATACGACACTCCGGCGAACACGCCGGTGCGGCTGCCCTTCAGCGAGATCGGGTCCATGCCCGCCCGCTCGATCGCCTCCCAGGTGGTCTCCAGCAGCAGGCGCTGCTGCGGGTCCATCGCGAGCGCCTCACGCGGCGAGATCCCGAAGAACCCGGGATCGAACTCCCCGGCCTCGTGCAGGAACCCACCCTCACGTACGTAACTGGTGCCGGGCCTCTCGCGGTCCGGGCTGTAGAAAGCGGCCAGATCCCAGCCGCGCGTCGTCGGGAAAGACGAGATCCCGTCCCCGCCCTCGGCCACCAACCGCCACAGATCCTCCGGCGAGGACACCCCGCCCGGATAACGGCATGCCATGCCCACGATCACGATCGGGTCGTCGGCCACCGGCATCACGGACGCGGGGATGATCACGTCGGCTCGTTCGCCGAGCAGCTCACCCAGCAGGAACTCCGCCAACACCACCGGAGTCGGATAATCGAACACCAACGTCGCCGGCAG
>NZ_JBEPDA010000056.1:0-8787 GCF_040299985.1 Streptosporangium sp. NPDC000563
GCGGCGGCGCCCCCCCGGCGCCCACCCCCCGGGGCGCGCCCCCCGGGGGCGCGGCCCGGGCCCCGTGGGCCGGTGGACGAGGCGCCCGGGGGCGCGGGGTGAGGTCAGGTCACACCGCAGGTCCGGCCGTTGGGGGGAGAACGAGGTGGAGCTGCCGGATTGCCGTTGTGATCGGGCTGGAGGCCGAGGCCGCCGGGTCGCCGGTGGTATGGCCGTCCGCCCGCCGATCCCGGGCGGACGGCCTCTCCCCACCGGGAGGTCAGGCTCGGGAGCAGGTGTTTCCGTTGAGGGTGAAGGAGGAGGGCGCGGAGGTGTTGCCGGTGTGGTTGGCCTGGAAGCCGATGTCGACCGAGCCGCCGGCGGGGATCGAGCCGTTGTAGCTCACGTTGCGCGCCGTCACCTGGCCGCTGGAGGGTGAGTAGGTGGCGTTCCAGCCCGAGGTGATGGTCTGGCCGGACGGCAGGCCGAAGACCAGCGACCAGCCGTTGATCGCGGAGGAGCCGGTGTTGGTGATGGTGATCGACGAGGTGAGTCCGGTGTTCCAGGCGTTGAGGGTGTACGCCACCCGGCACGGCCCGCCCGGACCCGGCGTGGGAGTGACCGTGGGGGTCGGGGTCGGGGTCGGGGTCGGCGTGGGGGACGGGTTGGGGGTGACCGAGTTGAGGGTGTTCAGGACGGAGGTGTAGGCGGCCTTCTTGTTGCCCGAGGCGTCGAAGAGGAGGGGGTTCTGGCCGGTGCGCCAGGAGTCGCTGTCGCGGATGCCCCAGACGGTGATGCCTTTGCAGCGGGCGACGTTCAGGCAGGCGCGGGTGACGGCGGCGTAGGCGTTGGCCTGGTTGGAGCCGGAGATGTCGAGTTCGGTGATCTGGACGTCGACGCCGAGGTCCGCGAAGCGCTGGAGGTTGGCCTGGTAGTCGCTGGGGGCGGAGTTGGTCAGGTGACTCTGGAAACCGACGCAGTCGATGGGCACGCCGCGTGCCTTGAAGTCGCGGACCATGTTGTAGATGCCGGTGCTCTTGGCGTTGATGCCGTCGGTGTTGTAGTCGTTGTAGCAGAGTTTGGCACCGGGGTCGGCGGCGCGGGCCGCGCGGAAGGCGGCTTCGATCCAGTCGTTGCCGGTTCGCTGGAGGCTGGAGTCACGGCGCCCGCCGCCTCCGCCGTCGGCGAAGGCCTCGTTGACGACGTCCCAGGAGTGGATCTTGCCGCGGAAGTAGGTGGCGACCTGGGTGACGTGGTTGATGGCGGCGTTGCGCAGGTCGGAGCCGGACAACCCCTGGGCCCAGCCGGGCATCTGCTGGTGCCACAGCAGGGCGTGCCCGCGAATCGACTTGCCCTGGCCGATCGCGTGGTTCACGATGCGGTTGGCGTTGTTGTAGTTGAAGCTGCCGCGCTGGGGTTCGGTGGCGTCCCACTTCATCTCGTTCTCGGCGGTGACCGAGTTGAACTCCCGGTTCAGGATGTTCACATAGGTGGAGTCACCGAGCCTGCCCGCCGCGATGGCCGCGCCGAAGTAACGGCCCGACTGGGCGGCGGCGGCTCCGAGCGTCGTCTCCGCGGCGGAGGCGGTCTGCTGGACGGCCACCACGACGCCGGCCCCGAGGGCGGCGGCGATCGCGATGGTGATGGTTCGTCGTGCTTTCGAGGCGATGTCTGGGATCGCGGTGAAGAGCATGCCGGTTCCTTGGGGGGGTGATGAGGCGTCAGCGGATGGAGTCGGTCCGGAGGAGCAGGCCGGGCTTCGAGAGCGGGTAAGAGCCGATCAGAGCCGTCGTCGCGAGGTGGGCGGGTCGCCGCCGACACACCGGGAGACGGGCCAAAGGTCCGTCCTGGGCTCGCGTTCGAGGTGAGACGGGCATCCAACGCTCCTTGGCCAGGTCGAGGGGGCAGTGGCCATCGAGATTTGTTATCGCTAACATCTGGGCTTCCAGATCTCCATGGCCTGCTCCTGTAAGTGCGTTGTCGGGGAGTACATCCGACGGTCCGATCCACCGTCAACGAGTCACAACCCTCGCTGACCTGGGCATTGCTAACGAAACGTTTCCCGGCCTGGGCATTCGTCCAGAGGGAGATCGCGTCGCGTCGCCTGCGAATGTGAAAGTTTCACAGAAGTTACCGGTTGGCAACCATGGAATTCTGACCGAATACAGCTGACTTCCTCAAGACCCCTGGTTGACAAGTTGGGGAGGAGGGACCGATCGGTGAAAATCTTCTCGCCCACTCCCGGTGTCCGCCGGATCGACGGTCGTTCCACGCGTCCGGCGGGGGAGGGGGCGCCTCGGCGGAGACGAGAGGCGCGGGCGCCGAGCTCCCGGCTCATGGGGGCGTGCCCCTCTTTTGGGAGGGCCGAAAATCCCGGTGCAGTCCGGGCAGGTTTCTGTGATGTGAACGATTGACGCGGCCGTAACGCGGGCCTTACATTGCTCGCAGCAATGTTAGCGCAAACACCCATATCGCACCGATCGGCCCTCGATGCCCGGCTCGCCGCCGCCCGAGCGGCTCTCCGGCCGTAGGTGATTTCGAGGGCGGTCCGGGACGTTCGCCGACGCCGTCCCGGCGCCAAGATCCTCGGCCTGCCCTGACATGTGCGGGCCGGTTGCCGGCGGCAGGCCGGCGCTCCGGTCTTGAGGTCGCGACTGAAGGCCCGCGGCCCCCTCCACGGCGCGAGCGCGCGTCGCCCTCTTCCGCTTTCGCCGCCCGGCCCGCCGCGCACCGGAGACCGGGACGACGCGAGGCTCGCTCCGGCGTCTCACCCTCGTGTTCGCCGGGGCGTCGGCCGTCTGGACGGTATCGCTCCGCACGCACATCACTCGCGGAGTCTTCGCGGGCGGAGCGAACCGTCTTCCCCTGATCTTTTCCGGCATCGTGACCGCGGTGCCGCCGGCGGTGACCGCGGGCGCCCGGACGCGTGCCCGCGTGGCCATGGATCCCGGTCGCTCGCGTCGCATCGGAGTGGGCCGTGCGTTACGGAACATCGCAACGACCCATGACACACATTGCAAGAATCTGCGAGGTGTCCGCAGGTATAGAGCAAGTTTGCGAAACTATTTCACAAGACTCTTGTGGGGTGAGGCGCCGGAGTCCTACTGTCGCCTCACCCTCGTGGCGTTCGCTCCGCCCCGAGCGTTTTCAGGTGTTCCCCCGAGAGAAACGAGCATCCGAATGTCACGGAGCATCACGGAAGCCGCGGCGAGACGGACAGGCGGGCCACCGCGAAAGGCGCCGCGAAGAGGGCCGGCGGCGGTCGCGGCGGTGATCGTGGCCTTCGCGGGCCTCGGCGTCGTGCCCGGTTCCCCCGCCCTCGCGGGCACGGGCGGTGCCCCGGCCCCCGTGGTGACGCGCGCCGCCCTCGACCCGTCACTCGTCGCGGGGCGGGGCGCCGATGTCGCCTTCACCGAGCAGGAGGCCGAGAACGCCACGACGAACGGCACGACCATCGGCCCGGACCGCGACGCGTACACGCTCGCGGGGGAGGCGTCGGGCCGCAGGGCGGTCAGGCTGACGCCGGGGCGGTACGTCGAGTTCACGCTGCCGAAGGCGGCGAACGCGATCACCGTGCGTTACAGCATTCCGGACGCCCCCAACGGCGGTGGTATCACCGCGCCGCTACATGTCACGGTGAACGGCGGCGGCAGGAAGGTGATGACCCTCACCTCGCAGTACTCGTGGCTGTACAACCAGTATCCGTTCACGAACGATCCGAACGCCGACCTGCTGCACCCCGACTGGTGGATCACCGAGTGCGCCTGCGTGCCCAGTGCCACGACGCCCACTCCGACGATCACGAAGCCGTTCCGGCCGACCCACTTCTACGACGAGCAGCGTCTCCTGCTCGGCAGGACGTACCGCGCGGGTGACAGGGTGCGGCTCACGGTCCCGGCCGGGAGCAACGCGGCGTGGACGGTGATCGACCTGCTCGGCTCGGAGCTCGTCGGCGCGCCGCACGTCAGGCTCGTCGCGGCGAACGTGCTGGCGTTCGGCGCCGACCCGCTCGGCAGGCGCGACTCCGCCGACGCGATCGACAGGGCGATCGCCTTCGCCAAGCGCGGCCGCCTCAAGGTCTACATCCCGCCGGGCGTCTACCAGGTGAACCGTCACATCGTCGTCGACGACGTGACGATCGAGGGCGCCGGCAACTGGTACACGATCATCAAGGGCAGACAGGTCGCCCTTCCCTCCCCGGCCCCCGACGGCTCGGTGCACACCGGCGTCGGCTTCTACGGCAAGGACGCGTCGAAGGGCGGCAGCAGGAACGTGCACCTGTCCGGCTTCGCGATCGAGGGCGACGTCCGCGAGCGCATCGACACCGACCAGGTGAACGGCATCGGCGGGGCGCTGAGCGACTCGACCGTCGACGGCCTCTACATCCACCGCACCAAGGTGGGCATGTGGTTCGACGGGCCGATGAAGAACCTGAGGATCACGAACAACATCATCGTCGACCAGATCGCCGACGCCCTCAACTTCCACGGCGGCGTCACGGACTCGGTCGTGTCGAACAACTTCATCCGCAACACCGGCGACGACGGCCTCGCCCTGTGGTCCGAGAAGATCGCCAACGCCCGCAACACCTTCGACCGCAACACCGTGCAGACGCCGACCCTCGCGAACGGCATCGCCGTCTACGGCGGCACGGACAACACCGTCTCGGGCAACCTCGTCGCCGACCCGATCCGCGAGGGCAGCGGCATCCACGTCGGCTCCCGCTTCGGCGCCGAGGCGTTCGCGGGGAAACTGGCGATCAAGGACAACACCACGGTCCGGGCCGGCACGTACGAGCTGAACTGGAACATCGGCCTGGGAGCCATCTGGCTCTACGCGCTCGACAAGAACATCGAGGCCGACATCCAGGTGGTCGGCAACCACTTCCTCGACAACACCTACAACGCGATCATGCTGGTCAGCGAGTGGGGGGTGAAGGACCTGTACTCGATCACGAACGTCCACTTCAAGGACATCAGGGTCGACGGCACCGGCACCTCCGTGGTGAGCGCCCGGGTGAAGGGATCGGCCTCCTTCGAGAACGTGGACGCCCGCAACGTCGGCGCGGTCGGCGTCAACAACTGCGGTTCGTTCAACTTCCCGCCCACCGGCTCGGAGTTCTCCCTGACCGACCTCGGCGGCAACGACGGGGGCGGCACCGCCGGGGCCTGGCTCGCCCCGTGGATGCTGCCCAACACCATCACCTGCGACGACCGCCCGCCGGTGGTCGCGCCGCCGGCGCCCTCCCCGTGGTGATCGTCCGGTCGTAGCGGCAGAGCGTACGTCGCTCTTCGAAACCACCGGCCCCTCCATAGCGGGCGCCGGTGTCACGGTGGCACCGGCCGAACGGTCGGTGCCGCGGTTCGCGGGGCCGTCGGACCGCGGGGAGATCCCTCCCCGCGGTCCGGGTTCCGGTACGGGCGGTGGTCACCGGAGACAACCGAATGCCAAAAGGCGCGCCCAGCACGATAAGTGTGATTTTCGACAAAAGTGCCTTTAATAGCAAAATGCCGCAGAAACTGCAGAGCCAGGAGTGGAAGTCGGTCTCTTTTTCATCACATGGTCTGATATGGCAGCGTGGACCGTTCCCACCTGCCACTCTTGTCGAGCCGCACCACGGCCTTCCCTTCTTTCCTGGAGTTCCATATGCGTTTCAAGACGCCTCTGGCGATCGCGGCTACCGCGGTTCTCGCGGTCGGCATGTCCAGCATCACCACCGCCTCCGCCGCCCAGACCTCAGGCGCCGACCTCATCTACGCGTGCAAGCTGAAGAGCACCGGTCTGGTGCGTCTGGTCTCCGCCACCACCAAGTGCAAGCCGACCGAGGTCAAGACGTGGTGGGCCAAGCAGTCCGCCCAGGGCCAGAGCACGGTCGCCGGCCCCGGCCCCCAGGGACCCGCCGGGCGTGACGGCAAGGACGGCAGGGACGGCAAGGACGGCGTCGGAACCCAGGGGCCGGCCGGACCTCGCGGCTACCAGGGGAAGACCGGCCCGCAGGGACCCGCCGGGCCGAAGGGCGCCCCCGGTGAGACCGGGCCTGAAGGACCCCAGGGTCCCGCGGGGGAGGACGGCGGGCTTCCCGCCGTCTACGCCTACAAGGTCGGTCCGGTCTGGACGACGTGCAAGCTGCTGCCCGGGTACGCCATCGCCGCCTACGACTGCAAGGTCACCAAGGAGCCGGCGAAGGAGCGCCCCGCCCCCACTCCGACGCCCACCGCCACGCCCTCGCACACCCCCACCCCCCAGTAGTCGCGCACCCCGAAGAGCCTCGTCCTTCATCTCTAAGACGGGGCTCTTCGGCTTTCCAGGCAGGTCGGGGGCGGGTCGGGCAGGCTCGCCTCCGACCCGCGCGCAGGGAACCGGCCCGGCCTCGGTGCCCGCTCCCGAAGGTGCCGAGGTCAGATGCCGCGGCGCATCGACCTGGTGCCCATCGCGAGACCGGCCGCGGCGACGGCGCAGGCCCAGAGCGTTCCGTACAGCACCGAGGCGTCCGCGAAACGGCCGGAGAACAGCGCCCGCTCCGCGTCGACGATGTGGGTGACCGGGTTCAGCGTGGCGGCGACCTGGAGCCACGCCGGGCCGAAGTCCATCGGCAGCAGCACGCCTGAGAGCAGAATCAGCGGAAACAACACCAGCTGGGTGACCCCGTAGAACAGGTTGCCGCTCGGAGCGGAGGCGACCGCGAGGGTGAAGGAGAGCGCGCCCAGGCCGATCCCGAACACGGTCAGTATCACCAGCCCGGTCAGCACACCCGGCAGGTGCGGGCGGAAGCCCAGCGGCACCGCGAGAACGATGATCAGCACGGCCTGGGCGAGCAGGATCACGAACTCCTTCATCGTCCGGCCGACGAGCATCGCCGTGCGGTTCAGCGGGGTGACCAGCATGCGCTCCATCGAGCCGCCGATCAGCTCCACCAGCAGCGAGTATCCGGCCATCATCGGCCCGGACAGGCACATCATGATCAGGATGCCGGGCACGAACCACTGCCACGGCGAGCCCTCGAAGCTCCGCGTTCCCCCGAGCAGCGGGCCGAACAGGAACAGGAAGAGCAGCGGCTGGCCCATGGTGAACAGGAGGCCGAGGGGTTCGCGCGGCACGGGGGCGAACTCGCGGGAGAACACGGTCACGGTGTCGCGGAGGAAGGATCGTACGCGCACGGGGCGGCCTTTCTTGCCGGCGGGGAGAGGGCTGTGGGGGTGAGGGCCGCGCGGGTCGTGGTCGTCGGGCGCGGCCGGTCGGTGTGAGGGGTGTGCGGGCAGGGATGTGCGGGTCACGGTCATTGGGCGTGGCCGGTCGGTGTGAGGGGCGTGGTGCCACGGGTCAGGCGTCGTGCGGGCCGGCCGAGCCTGTGCGAGGGCTCTCGTCGCTCTCGCGCAGGCTGCGGCCGGTCAGCGCGAGGAACACGTCGTCCAGCGTGGGCCTGGCGGTCTCGGCGGTGGCGACCTTCACCCCCGATGCCTCCAGGTGGCGCAGATACTCCGGCAGCGCCGCGCCCGCGTGGGGGACCCGCAGCCGCACCGTCCTGCCTGCGACGATGACCGCGTCCGATCCCGCGATCCGCGCGGCGACCTCGGCGGCCCTCGCCGCCTGTGGCTCGTCGTGGACGGTGACCGTGACGCGGTCACCGGCCAGATCGCCCTTCAGCCGATCGGCGGTTCCGTCGGCGATGATCCGGCCGTGGTCGATGATCACCACCCGTTCGGCCATGGTGTCGGCCTCCTCCAGGTAGTGGGTGGTGAGGAAGAGGGTCGTGCCGTGCAGCTCACGCAGCCGCAGGATGTGTTCCCAGATGTGGGCGCGGCTCTGCGGGTCGAGGCCGGTCGAGGGCTCGTCCAGGAAGAGCAGGCCGGGCCGGTGGATGAGCCCCAGGGCGATGTCGAGGCGGCGGCGCTGGCCGCCCGAGAGGGTGCCGGGTTTGCGGGTGGCCAGGGACTCCAGGTCCAGCAGGCCGAGGATCTCGTCGGCCCGCCGGTGCGCCTCGGACCGGCGAAGGCCGTAGCAGCGCGCCTGGGTCACCAGCTCGTCGCGGACCCGGAAGTTCTCCCCCGAGCCGTTCTTCTGGCCGACGTACCCGATGCGGGCGCGGACCCCCGCCGGATCCGACACGACGTCGCGGCCCGCGACGATCGCGGTTCCCGACGTCGGCGGGAGCAGGGAGGTCAGCATGCGCAGGCTGGTGGACTTGCCCGCGCCGTTCGGACCGAGGAAGGCCACCAACTGGCCCTCCTCCACATCGATGTCGAGGCCGCGTACGGCGTCGACGACTCCTTTCCCGACCTTGAATCGCCGGGTCAGCCCTCGGGCATGGATCATCGTCCCCTCCTCGGGGTGGGCGGTCGGTGGCATGCCGAAGAAACCCCTGGTCGGGGGCCCGGCTGGAAGATGACTCATCCTTACCCATGCGATCGGGGCGAGGCAAACGTGAAAGGTGCATTCACATTTGCTCTGACCTGCGGAAACGCGGGCTCACTCGACCGGTGGGAATCTTCTCTCCGAAACTCCTCGGAATAAGGACCCATGGGCTGGCCTGGGCTTTTTCCCCATCGGGCCGGGGCGATGGGAAACGGTGTGATTTTTTTCTTTCCGCCGGAGATTCCGGGACCCGGTGCCGCCCTCCGGGCCGCTTGAACGCGAGAGAGCCCTGGGCGCCGGATCGGCGCCCCCCGGGCGGGGGGGGGGGGGGTGGGTTGTATAACCGCCGGCGTATCCCGGCGCCGGGCAGGGGTTGGGCCTACTTCTGGGGGGCGGGGGCGCCTATCGGGCTTTTCTCGGGGTGGGGCAGCTGACGGGTGCCCATCTCGATCTTTC
>NZ_JBEPDA010000057.1:0-7659 GCF_040299985.1 Streptosporangium sp. NPDC000563
CCGGCACGGCCGCATCACCGGGATCAACCACCGCCATGTCCGCCATCTTCAACGCGCGGACGGCTACGGCTACACGACACAGAAAGAAGCCGATCCAAATGACCGACCGATCAGGACACGCTCGGGCCTCGGCGGCCCTCCCGCCCCCGACTCCTCCCCGGCCTGAAGGCCGGAACATCCTCAGGAGGTTTTGGTGAGTGCACCGCTCAGGCTGATGGCCGTTCACGCGCATCCCGACGACGAGTCGAGCAAAGGCGCCGCCACCATGGCGCGCTACGTGGCGGAGGGCGTGGACGTGCTGGTCTGTACGCTCACCGGAGGCGAGCGCGGGTCGATCCTGAACCCGAAGATGGACCGCCCGGAGATTCTTGAGAACATCGGCGAGGTCCGGCGCCTGGAGATGGAGCGCGCCCGCGAGATCCTCGGCGTGCGGCAGCGCTTCATGGGCTTCGTCGACTCCGGCCTGCCCGAGGACGAGAGCGAGCCGCTGCCCGAGGGCTGCTTCGCCCTGCAGCCGCTGGAGATCGCCTCGGCGCCGCTGGTGGCGGCCGTCCGCGAGTTCAGGCCGCACGTGATCCTGACCTACGACGACGACGGCGGCTACCCGCACCCCGACCACATCATGACCAACCGCGTCTCGGTCGAGGCGTTCGAGGCGGCCGGCGACCCCGACCGCTACCCGGGCACCGGCGAGCCCTGGCAGCCCATGAAGCTCTACTACCACATGGGCTTCACCAAGGACCGGTTCGAGGCGCTGCACGAGGCGATGAACGCCCGCGGCATCGGCTCCCCGTACGCCGACTGGATCTCCCGCTGGGAAGATCGCCCGCAGAAGTGGCCGGTGACCACCCGGATCCCCTGCGGCGACTACTTCGAACTCCGCGACGAGGCGCTGCTCGCGCACGCCACGCAGGTCGACCCGGACGGCTTCTGGTTCGTCTGCCCGCGCGACCTGCAGCGCGAGATCTGGCCGACCGAGGACTACCACCTGGCCCGATCGCTCGTGGACGTCGGGCTTCCCGAGGACGACCTGTTCACGGGCGTCCACGCGGAGGTCCCCGCGGACACGGTCTCGCACGCCTGCCGCTGACGCGACCATGGGGTGGCGGTGGCAAACTTGACATGTGATTGCATTCGACATCGTCACCAAGGGTGACGTCAGTCCGGGCCTCCTGGGCTTCCTCGTCATCGCCGGTCTGGGGTTCGCCCTCTACATGCTGGTCAAGTCGATGAGGAAGCAGATCTCCAGGATCGAGGTCCCTTCCGAGGCCGAGCTGAGGGAGCAGAAGACCGACGTCACCACCACGACGCCGACCGCTCCCTAGCTCTCCTTGACTCCGGCTGCCCCGCGCACCTCAGGCGTGCCCGGGGTGATCGCCCACATCCCCGGCCCCACGGCCCCGACCGGCCACCGTGCGACACGCACGGCAGTGGGCCGAACCGGTAACCCCCGAGAACGAGCGAGGACGAGCATGGCCGACGACATCGAGGTCTCCGACAACCCTGAGGCCCTCCGCTTCGAGATCCTGCTGAAGGGCGAGGTCGCCGGATTCGCCGCGTACCGCCTGCGCGCCGGGAAGATCATTTTCACCCACACCGAGATCCTCCCCGAGCACGAGGGCAAGGGCCTGGGCAGCAGGCTCGCCTCCGCCGCCCTCGACGCGAGCCGCTCGTCGGGACGGTCGGTCGTGCCGCTCTGCCCGTTCATCTCCCGCTACATCCGGCGCCACCCCGAATACCGGGATCTGGTGCCCGAGGGCTATCGCGACCTCCTCGACGAGGAAGCCTGACCTCGCGGTTCGCACCGGAAACCGAGAGCGGGGAGTCGGTGGCCGGGAATCGAGGGCGGAAGGTCACCCGAGGGTCGCCGGTCACCGGACGGCGCCGCGGCCTGGCCCCGGCGGGCTCACGAGGGCTCCCCTGAGCCGTACGGGCACGCGTCGGAATCCTGGCTTCCTCCCGGTCGTACGGGGTCCGTACGCGAGCGTCCCCGTCAGTCGCCGAGGGTGTCCGTCGAGGACCAGGCGCGCTCCAGCGCCTTGGGTAGCCCCCATCGGCCCAGCGAGGTGAGCACCTCGGTCCTGTCGACGATCCCGAGGCACGCCCAGAGCGGGGTGACCGAGCTGAAGAGCGTCTCGGCCGCCTCCAGGTCCTCCGGCTCGTCCAGATCGACGTCGATGTCCTCCGACTCGGCGATGAGCCTCGCGATCCGCTCGGGGGACGCCAGCACCCCGGGGCCACGCCTGGCCAGGGCGGCGACCACGGCCAGCCAGTCGGCGTGGTGGATCGCGCACAGGGCGGCCAGCACCGAGTCCTCGTGGCTGAGCTCCCCGTCCAGATCGGAGAAGATCTCCAGCCGGTCGTCCTCCTCCGACAGGTCGGAGATCGGCCCCGCGATGCCCGCCGTGACGGTGAGCCAGAGCTCCTCGTCGTCGGCCGGCAGCGGCTCCCCCTCGTACCCGGCACAGGCCCGCAGCACGTTGCCCGGATAGCCGGGCCTGCCCAGCACCTCGCGCAGCCTGCTCGCCGCGGCCCGCAACTCCCTGACGGGCCGCTCGGGGTCGGGCAGTTCGGCCAGGATGCGCCGCAGCTCGCTCAGGGCGAACGCCTCCTCCTCGTCCCAGGCCGCGAAAAGCTCCTCGTCCTGCTCGTCGGAGACCGCCGTCCCGGGGACCCGGCCGTCGGGCAGCGGGCTGGTGAGCCAGCGCTCCTGAAGGTCCGCGTAGGCCTCCCTCGCCCCCTCGTCGCCCCGGGCCAGCGCGTCCGGGTCGACCTCCCCCGCCGCGACCCGTTCCTCCAGGTGGGCGACGAGCCCGCGGAACATCTCCTCACCGACCGGCCCCCGCTCGTCCTCCTCGGGCCAGACGAAGAAGCTCGGGGTGAGCAGGAGCGGCTCGGTGCCCGTGGACTCCATCCAGCGCTGCACATCCCCCACGGTCGCGGCGCCGGACTCGATCGCGCTGAGCGTCGCCTTCGCGGAGTCCCAGAAGGGCACCGACAGCGGGTTTCCCGCCGCCAGCAGCGCCCGCCTCAGATCGGGCAGCGCCACCAGCGCCACCCCTGACGGCACGGCGAGCAGCGCGCGGGCAACATCACGCCGGGTCAGCTCGGAAGCCGCCCTTCCGGCGTGCACACAGACGAAGTCGAGATCCACGCCCAGTGAGCCTACGCCCGAAGCGCCGCGAACACACCTTCCCGCCCGGTGTCACCTCCCGTACCGGGACACCGGGCCCGCCGGGAAAGCCTCAGGGCTCGATCCGGGGCCCGATTCAGGGCTCGATCCGGGGCCGGCACGGCCGGCCGCCCGCGCGGGGCGCCAGGTGCTGACCAGCGCGAACGCCAGCAGCAGTTCGGCGATATCCCCGCCGTAGTACATGATCTCCGCGGCTCCGCGCAGCTGTCCGGCCGGCACCGGCACGTCGACGAGGAGTCCGGCGTACATCAGCTGCGACAACGCGGTGTGTACGGCGATCGCCACCCCCAGCACGACCAGCCGCAGGGGGACCGAAGGGCGTCGCGGCGCCGGATCGGGACCGGCGATCACCCAGGCGAACAGGCACCCGGACAGCAGGAAATGCAGGTGCGTCAGGTGGTGCGGCAGCCCGCCGGTGGAGGTGATCCGATACAGCGGGGTGCAGTACAGCGCCACCATGGCCCCCACACTGAGCAGCAGCGCGATCCAAGGGTCGGTCAGCAGGTGCACCGCCCGGCAGCGCAGCACCGCGCCGACACGCCGCCCGTGGACCGGCGGCAGCGAACGCAGCAGCAACGTCACCGGGGCCGCGAGCACCAGGCCCAGCGGCGCGAGCATGCCGATCAGCAGGTGCTGCAGCATGTGCCCGCGAAAGTCCGTCCCGGCGAACGTGGCGACGGGGCCGATCACGGCGGCGACGACCAGCGCGACGCCCGTGAGGAAACCCGCCGTCCGCCATCGGCTCCAGCCCTTGGGCTCACGGCCGCACCGCACCGCCAGAAGCACGTATCCCACCGCCACCACGGCGAGGACCGTCGGCGGCAGTGCCGCCACCAGGTCGCCCCCGTGAACCCCGTGGACCCCGTGGCCTTCGTGGACCCCGTGCGTCCCCTGGGGCAGGGCGATCACGACGTCGGCGCGGCGGGGGTACGCCCGCCCTCGTCGCACAGTTCGACCGGATCGCCACCGCGTTGCAACAGCCACCCGCCGAGCACCAGCAGCGCGCCCAGGAGCAGGAATCCCAGATCCCACCAGGTCTGGTACGGCCCGGTCCGTACGTGGTGGATGCCCAGCAGATGGTGATCGATCACGCCCTCCACCAGGTTGAACACCCCCCATCCCACGAGGATCCAGCCCCACAGCTTCCGCGATCTCCACACCCGGCCACGGGAGTGCAGGACCCGCGAGTACAGCAGGCCGAGACCGATCAGCACCGCCAGCCAGGTGAACGCGTGGAACAACCCGTCCCACAGCGTGTTCATCCGCAACCCCGGAACGGTGTCCACCGGGTAGTACCTCACCCCGATGTTGTCGGTGTTCGTGCTGGACAGCATGTGGTGCCACTGCAGGATCTGGTGCAGCAGGATGCCGTCGACGAACCCTCCCAGCCCGACGCCGAGCACCGCGCTCGGCAGGGCGATCCGCCCGGCACCGGCCTTGCCTTCCGGCCCGCCCGGCCCGCCCGGCCTGCCCGGTCCGTTCGGCCTGTTTGGTCCGTTCGTCATCACGGCCCCCTCGCCCTCGGTCAGTCCTGTCCGTCCGGCCTGCCCGGTCCGTTCGGCCTGCCCGGTCCGTTCGGTCCGTTCGGTCCGTTCGTCATCACGGCCCCCTCGTTCCCGGCTCGCGCCCGGTCAGTTCTGTCCGTTCCACGTACGGGTCAACGTGGTCCGTGATCACATGCCGCCCGCCGACCCGCCGCTTCACCGTGAAGAGGGGCCGCTCCGCCCGTGGATGTGGCGGGGTTCCCCGGCAAACCTCACCAGAACCACCGGCGGGCGTATGTGAGCGACGCACCCGGGTGCGTCGCTCACGGCCTAAAATTTCGACCACGGTCGCACGGAGATCGATCATGGCGATGGCGACCGCGCGACGGGTGTCCCGCCCGCGTTCGCGGCGTCGTCCCCCTCCGGGGTTGGTGTGAGGGGCAGCGAGCGGGAAGAACCACGACGCGCGACCTCCGCGCACCTCGCGAGAGGAATCACGCACCGCGCACGCGGGAAAGGGCTGCGACCGGCACTACTGACAGGAGGACCCACCGTTGACGCACCGCGCACGCGGGAAAGGGCTCCCCTGCCTCCTCCCCGTCGCCAACATCGTCAACGTCGTCAGCTCGTCAACGAGGGCGATTCCCACGGTCGCCCGTGAGGGTTCCTGCTTCAGTGCCGGTCGCCCGCAAGAAAGGACTCCCATGAACCGTTTGAAGGACGCGACGAGCCCGTATCTGTTGCAGCACGCGGACAATCCCGTTGACTGGTTCGAATGGGGTGAGGAGGCGTTCGCCGAGGCCACCCGGCGGAACGTGCCGTTGCTGATCAGCGTCGGCTACTCGGCCTGCCACTGGTGTCACGTGATGGCCCACGAGTCCTTCGAGGACCGGGCCACGGCCGCTCTGATGAACGAGCTTTTCGTCAACGTGAAGGTCGACCGCGAGGAGCGTCCGGACGTCGACGCGGTGTACATGGCGGCCACCCAGGCCATGACCGGTCACGGTGGCTGGCCGATGACGGTCTTCGCCACCCCCGGGGGCCACCCCTTCTACACCGGCACCTACTTTCCCAGGCAGCAGTTCCAGCGGCTGCTGACCGGGGTGTCGAACGCCTGGACCGGCGAGCGGGAGGCCGTGCTGGAACAGGGCTCGAAGATCGTGGAGGCGCTGAACGAGCGGTCGGCGCTGCCGTCCGGGCCGCTTCCCACGCCGGACACGCTCACCCGGGCCGTGCACAACCTGGCCGAGTCCTTCGATCCGGTCCGCGGCGGTTTCGGCGGGGCACCCAAGTTCCCGCCGTCGATGGCGCTGGAGTTCCTGCTGCGGTACGGCGCGGCCACCGGGGGCGCGGCGGCCGGGGGAGACGGAGGGCGGGCGACCGCCGAGGCGGCGATCTCCATGGCCGGGCGGACGCTGGAGGCCATGGCGCGGGGCGGCATCTACGACCAGCTCGCCGGAGGCTTCGCCCGCTACAGCGTGGACGCCGAGTGGGTGGTTCCTCACTTCGAGAAGATGCTCTACGACAACGCCCTGCTCCTGCGGGTCTACGCGCACTGGTGGCGCTCCACCGGCTCCGCGCTGGGCAGGCGGGTGGCGCTGGAGACGGCCGACTGGCTGCTGGCCGAGATGCGCACCCCCGAGGGGGGCTTCGCCTCCGCCCTGGACGCCGACAGCGAGGGCGTGGAGGGCAAGTTCTACGCCTGGACCCGCGAGGAGCTCCGTGAGGTCCTCGGCGAGGAGGACGGGCTCTGGGCGATCGAGCTGTTCGAGGTGACCGGGACCTTCGAGCACGGCACCTCGGTGCTGCAGCTCCTCGCCGACCCCGACCCCGGCGAGGAGGAGCGGTTCGCCCGGGTACGCTCCGCGCTGCTCGCCGCGAGGTCCCGCCGGGTACGGCCGGGACGGGACGACAAGGTGGTGGCCGCCTGGAACGGCCTGGCCATCGCCGCCCTCGCGGAGACCGGCGCCCTGTTCGAGCGGCCGGACCTCGTCGAGGCGGCGCGCGAGGCGGCCATGCTGGTCGACGAGCTCCACGTGGACGGCGACCGGCTGCTGCGCACCTCCCGCGACGGCAGGGCCGGCGCCAACGCCGGAGTCCTGGAAGACTACGGCGACCTCGCGGAGGGCCTGCTCACCCTGTACGGGGTGACCGGCGAGGTCCGCTGGTTCCACCGGGCCGAGGCGCTGCTCGACACCGTCCTGGAGCGGTTCTCCGACGGCTCCGGCGGGTTCTACGACACCGCCGACGACGCCGAACCGCTCTTCCAGCGCCCACGGGACGCGACCGACAACGCCACGCCGTCCGGCCAGTTCGCCGCCGCGGGCGCGCTGCTCTCGTACGCCGCGCTGACCGGCTCGGCCAGGCACCGCGAGGCCGCCGAGGCGGCTTTGGGCACGGTCACCGTGCTGGCCGGCAAACACGCGAGGTTCGCCGGGTGGGGGCTGGCCGCGGCCCAGGCCGCGCTGTCCGGTCCGATCGAGGTCGCGATCGTGGGCCCGGCGGGCGATCCGGTGACGACCGCCCTGCACAGGACCGCCCTGCTGTCTCCCCTACCGGGTCTGGTGCTGGCGCTCGGCGATCCGGGTTCCGGATCCGGTTCCGGGGAGGTTCCGCTGCTGGGCGGGCGGGGTTTGGTGGGCGGCGAGCCCGCGGCGTACGTGTGCCGCGGCTTCACCTGCAGGATGCCCGTCACCACCCCCGAGGCCCTTCGAGCCGAGCTGGCGGGCGAGGCGTAACGGCAGACCGGGATCAACGGCCCGGGCGGAGCGGTCGCCTGGCCGGATCGCGGTCGGTTGCCCCGGTCTAGGTCAGCTCGGGGTGCGGGTGGGTCGGGTGTGCGCTGCGGCTGTTTTCCGGCTGATCCGAGGTGCGCGCTCCGGTGGGTGGGTGCTCCGGCCGGCCGTCTCAGTTGCTCCCCGGCGTTTCAGGCCTCCGGCCTGCTCGGGCGCGACGGTTGCGGGCTTTTATAAAGATCGGACA
>NZ_JBEPDA010000058.1:0-7182 GCF_040299985.1 Streptosporangium sp. NPDC000563
GTGGGTGACGGGCTCCCAGATGACGAGATCGGGTTTCCAGTGCCGGCAGAAGTCGGTGAGCTCCACGATCATCGGGTCGTTCACCACCCGGCACCACCACGGCACGAACTTCCCGCCGTAGCCGTCCTTCAGATACTTCCAGGTGAGCTTCTCCGGCCGCTCCTCCGCCAGGTCGAAGAAGGAGGACTCCCGCTCCTCGGAGGCGGCGCCTCCGGAAACGGTGTCCCTGGAGGCGGCGTCCCTCTCCTTCGTCGTGCTCACCAGCCGGTGCAGGATGTGGTCCTTGCCGACGGGCACCGCGGTGAGGCCGGCGCCGGTGATGACGTCGGTGAGCTCCGGCTGGCTCGCCACCCGCACCTCGTGACCGGCGTTGCGCAACGCCCACGCCAGCGGCACCATCCCCAGGAAATGGGTCTTCTCCGCGTACGCCGTGAAAAGAACGCGCATGACCTCTCCTAACCGTTCTTCACGGCTCCCAGGGCCTGGGCGCTCAGATAGTCGACGGCGTCGATGTAGGTGTAGGGCTGCATGAAGCCACCCGCGCGCACGTCACGGTAGAGCCGCGCCAGTGGGTGGGAGGCCGAGAAGGAGGCACCGCCGATCAGGCTCTGGGCGTCGAAGACGACGGCGGGCGCCAGCTGGTTGACGATCAGCTTCGCGCACTGGAACGGCGTCATCATGGCCGGTCCGCGCTCCCGGGGGTCGCCCGTGTCGTCGTAGGAGAGCCGGTCGGCGCGCGCCAGGGCCGCCGCGACCGTCGACCTCATCGTGAAGAGCCGCGCGTCCATCTCCGCCACCAGCGTCCGCGCGGCCGCCGCCCCCGCGGCTCCCCTGCGGATGAGGGTCGAGACCGCGATGTCGCGCGCCGACTGGGCGATGCCGGTGTAGATCCCCAGCATGGTGATCGAGCTCACCGTCTGCCCCGCGAGCATCGCGAGGTCCTGCTCACCCGCGGGCCCGCGCAGGACCACGTCCTCCGGGGGGATGACGCAGTCGTCGAACACGATGTCGACGCTCCCGGAGGCCCGCATCCCCAGGCCGTCCCAGTTGTCCAGTACGCGAAGCCCCGGGCAGTTCCTGGAGAGCACCGCCATCCCCGACTGGGGACGCTGTCCGGGGACGCGCGTCTGCGCGTACACCGCGAAGTCCGTGGCGATGGGCGCCATGCTCACCAGGGTCTTGCCGCCCGACAGCAGCCAGCCGCCGTCGGCCGTCTGCGTCAGCGTGGTCGGACGCCGGTCGCGGGGGATGTCCTTCACCCCGGTGGAAACGACCGCCTCGCCGGAGCCCATGCCGCGCAGCAGCCGCTCGGCCAGCGTCCGCGCGAGCGCCGGTCCCGTCCGCCACTCGTAGGTCAGCGTCAGCGCCCGGCTGAGCTGCATGTGCAGGGCGAGCGCCGTCGAGGCGTCCGCCTCGGCGACCCTCAGCAACGCCAGGGAGACGTCGTGCAGACGATCGACCCCCAGGCCGCCGAGCGCGCAGGGCACCGTGGCGCCGAGGACCCCGCTCCTTCGCAGGTCCTCGAAGATGTCACGCGGGAAGGTGCCGCTGCGGTCGTTGTCCGGGGCCGCGGCGGCGATCGCCGGTAGGTGCGTCTCGACGAGGCCGATCAGGTCGCGGCCCTCGGGGGTGATCGGCTCGCGGAGCTCTCCCGGCATCACGGCGTTCTCGGTGTGCACTGTCATCAGCCCATCCCGCTTCCCTGCGTTCGCACGTCGGCCCGCTGCCGCCGCATGCACCATAAACGACTTTTCCGCCAGCCGCCTAAGAAATCAACCGGGAAATTATGCACGATCCGGGAAATGGCATTCCGTGGGCATTGGAGGCGGCCGGAGAATAGCTTGACCCACCGATCACCCGGAACTAGCATCTGTCCCGCTGGCGAGACGGACCCGCCGCTTTGAAGCAGGGGATGACAGTCACCCGGCCGGCTCGAACAATACCCCGGGTAATCCCATTCAGCCGCAACGCCGAGTTGAAGGTGGAAGAACGTGCTCTTTCCCCACACCAAGACCAGAAGGACGCTGCTGCGCCATGCCAATCCTCCGGAGGGCGTCACGGCGCACGACCTTCTCCTGAAGGCCGAGCTGAACGACCTGCCCTCGGCGGAGGTGTTCGGCGCGCTGTACTCCAAAGAGGTGTCCGCGCAGTTCATCGTGGAGCGGCGGGACACCGACAGGGTCGTGGGATACGTCTCGTTCCACCATCTCGACCTCTCGGGACAGCACGTGCGGGCGAGCTTCTTCACCGATCCCGCCGCGGCCGGCAACGGGGTCGGCGCGGAGGTCATCCTGATGACCGTCAACTACGCCTTCGCCATGTGGAACGTCAGAAAGATATATTTCTGGACCACCGAGACGGATTTCGCGGCTTTCCGTACGGCCTTCAACTCCGCCTACAAAGAGGCGACTCTCCCCGAGCATCTTTACGATCGCGGAGCGCTGCGAGACGTGCATATCTACGCCGTCTACCGCGAGCAGTGGGAGGAGCACGGCACCGAGCTCCTCAATAAGCTCGCGCAGGGGCCGGGCGAACGCCGGGAGGCGGCATCCACCGCGTCCACGGTATCCGCCGTATCCGCAGTGTCCACCGATTCCGCCGAGGCATCCGAAGGAGAAAAGAGTTGACCGAGATGTTCGTTTCCGACCAGAAGAAGGAAGTGCGCGAGCAGATCGAGCGCGAGGCGCTGAAGATCGTGCTGTTCAGCTCCTCCGAGCTCGCCGTTCCCGAGCTGACCGACCTGGGGGAGATTCCCGAGCCCAGCGATCTGGGCAACCTCGACTCCTTCTCCATCATCCTCCTCATCCTCGCCCTGGAGGACACCTACGGCGTCCCGCTCCTGGACGACATGGCCGGTTTCACCGGGAGAAACTTCGACGACCTGGCGGACTTCGTCATCGAACGTCTCCCTGCGCGCGCTGACGGCCAGAAGTAGCGCCGACGGGCGGGACAAGCACGGTGAGCGGGGAAAACGGCCTTGACCTGGCCTCCGTCACTCATCTGTCAGGGCGTCTAGATCTTGTCTAGAACTCTCCCGTGGCGCCTAGGGCAAACTCTCAGCCATCGACGACCCGCCGGGGCGAAAGGGCGTGACAGATGTGACAGGCGTCAACGGTTACCCAAGTCTTGCGACCACACATCACGGGCAGGCCAGACCGGCCGGCAACGCGCGGATGGCGCTCGACGCACCGGGCATGACCAGGAGAACGGCTCTCTCACTGCCCCCCGGTATGTCGCTGACCGCCTGGAGCCGCCTTGGCCGCCAGATCTTCATCATCTCCGACTCCTCCGCCTGGTGGCTGGGAGACTGGCTGATCTACGGCCAGGCGCACTATCCCGACCGCTACAAGCGGGCGATCGCCGAGACCTCCCTCGACTACCAGACGCTGCGGAACTACGCCTGGGTGGCCCGGCAGTTCAGTCTTTCCAGGCGGCGCGACAAGCTGAGCTTCCAGCACCACGCGGAGGTGGCCAGCCTGCCGGAGCCCGACCAGGAGATCTGGCTCAACCGGGCGGAGAAGGGCAGCTGGTCGAGGAACGAGCTGCGGCGGCGTATCAAGGCGGAACGCAACGGCGGCACCGCCGACGAGGTCACCCACATTCAGATGAACATCATCGCGGAGCAGAAGAAACGCTGGCAGGAGGCCGCGGAGAGCACCGAGCAGGATCTGCTCGTCTGGATGGTCTCCAACCTGGACCGCGCCGCGCTCGCGGCGCTGGAGTCGAGGAAGGCCGGCGCGCTCCCCCAGTCCGCCTGACCCCGGGGCGGCGAAGCCTCAACGAGCGGACGGAGAAGACAGCTTGGACCCCGATCACGGCGCGTCGCCACAGGACGTCATCGAGACCGCCGTCACCACCCCTCGGGGATCGGAACGCCTCCGTCTCCGCTACCTGCCCGACAGCGTCGGCCGCTTCGCCAGGACCTCGGGCTCCTCCCCCGCCGTCACCTTCGTCGAGTACGGCATGCGCCGCGACACCGGCCGCAGGGAGAAGAGCTCGCGGACGATGAGTTACGCCGAGCTCGACGAGCGGGCCCGCGCGGTGGCCGCGGTCCTCCAGCGGCGGTGCGAGCCCGGCGACCGGGTGGCGGTGCTCTGTCCCCACGAGCCGGCGTACGTGGTGGCGTTCCTCGCCTGCCTGTACGCCGGTCTCGTGGCGGTGCCGCTCTACGCGCCCGAGGCGCTGCGCAGCAACGAGCGCCTGCGATCGGTGATGGGGGACTGCGAACCGCGGTGCGTGCTCACCACCTCCGCGGTTCACCCGTCCGTCGAGCGGCTGCTGGAGGGGATGGAGCGCCCGCCCGAGCATCTGGTCCGCGTCGACGAGGTTCCCGTGGCCGACGCCGCGCACTGGCGCAGGCCGGACATGCGGGCGGAGGCGGTGGCGTACCTGCAGTACACCTCCGGCTCGACCGGCACCCCGTCGGGCGTCCGCGTCACGCACGAGAACATGACCGTCACCAACCACCAGATCAGGGCACACTGGCCGAGTTCGGTCGTCGCGTCGTGGGTGCCGTTCTTCCACGACTTCGGACTCGTCTGCGCGATCACCAACCCGCTGGGCGCGGGCGCGCACTCGGTCAACCTCAGCCCGATGGCCTTCGTGCAGGATCCGTACCGCTGGCTCCGCATGATCTCCGACTACCGGGCCGACTGGAGCGTCGCGCCGAGTTCCAGCCTCGCCCAGTGTGTGCGCCGGGTGGCCGTCGAGCGCAGGGGCGAGCTCGACCTCGGCTCGCTGCGGCTCCTCACGATCGCCGCGGAGCCGGTGTACGCCGAGTCGACCGAGGCGTTCATCTCGGCGTTCGCGGCCGGCGGCCTGGCGCCCACCACCCCCGCCCCCTGCTACGGCCTGGCCGAGGCGACCCTTCCGGTGAGCGCGCCGCCGGTCGGCGAGGGCATGACCGACCGCTGCTTCGACCGCGCGGACCTGGCCGCCGGCATCGCCCGCGAGTGCCCGCCGGGCAGCCCGAGTACCGTGCGCGTCGTCTCCTGCGGGGTACCGAGCCTGGGGGTGTCGGTGCGGATCCGTGACGAGGAGGGCCTGACCTCGCTGCCGGAGGGGAGGGTCGGCGAGATCTGGGTGAGCGGGCCCAATGTGGCGGACGGTTACTGGAACCAGCCGGAGCGGTCGGCGGAGGTCTTCGCGAAGCACCTCGCCGAGACCGGCGGCGAGCTGCTTTCCGGCCCCTGGCTGCGGACGGGCGACCTCGGTTTCCTGTTCGGCGGCAACCTCCACGTGGTGGGCCGGGCCAAGGACATGATCATCATTCGTGGCCGGAACCACTACCCGGACGACATCGAGGCGACCGTTCAGGCCGTGCGAGACGTCGGCTCCGAGGGGGCGGCGGCCGCGTTCTCCAGCGAGGCCGAGGGCGAGGAACGACTCGTCGTCCTCGTCGAGGCCGGCCCCGCGCTCATGGCGGCCGAGCAGGACGACAGGGAGGCGGTCCTGCGCGTCCTGCGCCAGGAGATCACCCGCAACCACGGCCTGGCCGCGCACGACCTCGTCCTCGTACGGCGCGGCAGCCTGCCGCGGACGACCAGTGGAAAGATCCGCCGTGGTGCCTGCCGCGAGCAGTACCTCCGCGGGGAGTTCGACCACTGAGCCGAAGTGGCTTCCCTTCCGGAGGTGATGCGTGATCAGGCCCCTTTTCGTCTGGGACTATCTGCAGGAGTACGAGAACGAACGCGAGGACATCCTCGACGCCGTGGACACCGTGTTCCGCTCGGGCCAGCTCGTGCTCGGGCGCGGTGTGCGCGACTTCGAGGCGGCCTTCGCCGCCTACCACGGCGTCTCGCACTGTGTGGGCGTCGACAACGGGACGAACGCGATCGTGCTGGGGCTCCAGGCCTTGGGTGTCGGGCCGGGCGACGAGGTGATCACCGTGTCGAACACGGCGGCGCCCACGGTCGTGGCCATCGACGCCGTCGGCGCCACCCCGGTCTTCGTCGACGTGCACGAGGACACATACCTGATGGACGTCGGGCAGGTGGAGGCGGCGATCACCGAGCGGACCCGCTGCCTGCTTCCCGTGCACCTGTACGGCCAGTGCGTCGACATGGCCCCGCTGCGGGAGATCGCCACCCGGCACGACCTGCTGATCCTGGAGGACTGCGCGCAGGCGCACGCGGCCCGCCACCACGGCAGGATCGCGGGTTCGATGGGCGAGGCGGCCGCGTTCTCCTTCTACCCGACCAAGGTGCTCGGGGCGTACGGCGACGGCGGGGCGACGATCACCTCCGACCCGGAGGTGGACGCGGCGCTGAGGCAGCTGCGCTACTACGGGATGAGGGAGCGCTACTACGTCGAGCGGACGCCCGGCCACAACAGCCGGCTCGACGAGGTGCACGCCGAGATCCTGCGCCGCAAGCTGACCAGGCTCGACGGCTACGTCGCCGCCCGCAGGGCCGTCGCCGCCCGGTACGCCGAGGCGCTGGCCGGCACCGACGTCGTCCTGCCCGCGGTCGCCCCCGGCAACGAGCACTCGTACTACGTCTACGTGGTCCGCCATCCGCGGCGCGACGACATCATCGAGGCGCTCAAGCCGTACGGCGTGTCGCTCAACATCAGCTACCCGTGGCCGGTGCACACGATGTCGGGGTTCGCGAAGCTCGGCTACCGGGCGGGGACGCTGCCCGTCACCGAGGCGGCGGCCGGGGAGATCTTCTCGCTGCCGATGTATCCGTCGCTGACCGAGAGCGACCAGACGAAGGTGGTCGAGTCGCTGCTCAAGGTGCTGGCGGCACTGTGACGGGCGACCAGCCGGGCCGGCCGATGCGCGTGGTGTTCGTCACCTATGCCGAGAAGACTCATTTCCTGGGGATGGTGCCGCTGGCGTGGGCGTTGCGCAACGCCGGTCACGAGGTGCGGGTGGCGAGCCAGCCGGAGCTCAGCGACGTCATCACCGGCGCCGGCCTCACCGCGGTGCCCGTCGGCAAGGACCACATGCTGCACCGGCTGCTCACGCACGCCGAAAGCCTGGATCCCGACGGGCCGGCGCCGTTCGACATGGCGGAGAACCGGCCGGAGATGCTCACCTGGGAGTACCTGCGCCGGGGCTATCACGACGAGCTCGTGCCGTGGTGGTGGCGGGTGGCGAACGACCCGATGATCGTGGAGCTCACCGACTTCTGCCGGCACTGGAAACCCGACCTGGTCATCTGGGAGCCGGCCTCCTAT
>NZ_JBEPDA010000059.1:0-7131 GCF_040299985.1 Streptosporangium sp. NPDC000563
TCCAACGCCGCCGCACACTCCGCCATCCGCGCCGCGAACACCCCCGACTCCTCCAACAGAGCCGCACCCATCCCCACCCACTGCGCCCCCTGACCAGGGAACACCCACACCGACTTCCCAACCACATCCGCCACCCCGGACACCACACCCGCCGTGGGCTCACCCGAAGCCACCGCACCCAGCCCCGCCAGCAAACCCTTGCGATCCTCACCCACCACCACCGCACGGTGCTCGAACACCGACCGCGACACCACCAGCGAGAACGCCGTATCCACCAGCGCCACCTCACGATGGCCCTCCACATGCGAGACCAGCCGCTCGGCCTGCGCCCGCAACGCCTCACCCGTACGACCCGACACCAACAGCGGAACTACGTCGGCGGCCGGCGTCCGTGCCTGCGGAGCGCCTTCTCCCTCCGGCGCTTCCGGCCCCTGCTCGAGAATCACGTGCGCGTTCGTACCGCTGACCCCGAACGACGACACACCCGCCCGGCGCGGACGACCTGTCTTCGGCCACTCGGCCGACTCGGTCAGCAGTTCCACCGCGCCCGCCGACCAGTCCACGTGCGAGGACGGCGCGTCCACGTGCAGCGTCTTGGGCAGCACCCCGTGCCGCATCGCGAGCACCATCTTGATCACACCGGCCACACCGGCCGCCGCCTGGGTGTGGCCGAGGTTCGACTTGATCCCCCCCAGCAGCAGCGGACGACCCTCGTCCCGGTCCTGGCCGTACGTCGCGAGCAGCGCCTGCGCCTCGATCGGGTCACCCAGGACCGTGCCGGTGCCGTGCGCCTCGACCGCGTCCACCTCGGACACCGAGAGCCCCGCCCCGGCCAGCGCCTGACGAATCACCCGCCGCTGCGAAGGGCCGTTCGGCGCGGTCAACCCATTCGACGCGCCGTCCTGGTTCACCGCGGAACCCCGCACCACCGCCAGCACCTGGTGGCCGTTGCGGCGCGCGTCCGACAACCGCTCCAGCACCAGCATGCCCACACCCTCGGACCAGCTGGTGCCGTCCGCGCTGTCGGAGAACGCCTTGCACCGGCCATCGGGCGCCATCCCGCCCTGCGCGCTGAAGCCGACGAACACCATCGGCGACGTCATCACCGTGATGCCGCCGGCCAGCGCGAGCGAGCACTCCCCCGACCGCAGCGCCTGTACCGCGAGGTGCAGTGTCACCAGCGACGACGAACACGCGGTGTCCACCGTCACCGCGGGCCCCTCCAGGCCCAGGGTGTAGGACAGGCGGCCCGACAGCACGCTGGCTCCCAGACCGGTGACGCCATGGCCCTGAAGATCCACCCGGGTGCTCATGATCAGGTTCATGTAGTCCTGACCGTTGGTGCCCACGAACACCCCGGTGGAACTGCCCTTCAGCGAGGCCGGGTCGATCCCGGCCCGCTCGACCGCCTCCCACGTCGTCTCCAGCAGCAACCGCTGCTGCGGATCCATCGCGAGCGCCTCACGCGGCGAGATCCCGAAGAACCCCGCGTCGAACCCCGCCACATCCGACAGGAACCCGCCCTGGACCTCGCCACCCGCGCCGTCGGATCCCAGCTCCGACGACATCCCCAGGTCCCAGCCCCGATCGGCCGGGACCGGCGAGATCGCGTCCTCACCCTCGACCAGCAACCGCCACAAATCCTCAGGAGAGGCGACTCCACCTGGAAAGCGGCATGACATCGACACGATGGCGATCGGCTCACGCTTGCCCGACTCCACCTCTTCGAGCCGTCGGCGGGTCTCGTGCAGATCGGTGGCGACCGACTTCAGGTAGTCAACGAGCTTCAGGTCTTCCGACATGGGAGAAGCCCTCCAGGCTATTCGCGTATGAGCCGGGACATCACAGGTCCTTGAGGCGACCCAGTTCGTTTTCGATGAAACCGAGGATGTCCTTGGTACTCGCCGAGTTGAGCACGTCGGCGACAGCGATTTCACTAGTTTCCGTGCTGCTCTCGCTCATCTTCGCCAGCAGCTGCCGCAGCCGGGTGACGATGCCGTTCCGGGCGAGATCGTCGAGCGCGGTGCCGGAAAGAGCGGTCTCGAACCGGTTGAGATCGGCCAGCAACGACAACTCCGTGGCCTTGTTCGCTCCGGGCGCGATCTCCTCCAGGAGGTGTTCGGCGAGGCTGGCCGGGGTCGGGTAGTCGAAGATGAGAGTGGCGGGCAGTCGCAGTCCAGTGGCCGCATTGAGCCGGTTGCGCAGTTCCACGGTGGTGAGGGAGTCGAAGCCCAGTTCGCGGAACTCTCGTCCCGGCTGGATCGCGTCCAGCGACTCGTGTCCCAGCACCACCGCCGCCTGCGTGCACACCAGGTCCGTCATGAGCCGGACCTGCTCGGTGTGCTCCAGGCCGGCGAGCCGCTTCACCAGCTCCGCTTCACCGCCCGCGAGGACCGAGACCGCCGAGCGACGCCCAGCGCGGACCAGGCCCCGCATCAGATGCGGCACCTCGCCCATCGCCCGCAGCGCCGACAGCTCCAGCCGTACCGGCGCCACCGCCGCCCGGCCCGACTCGACCGCGGCCTCGAACGCCGCGAGCCCCTGCTCGGCCGAGAGCGCCGGCATCCCTGTCCGGTTGATCCGCCGCATCTCGATCTCGCCCAGTGTGCCGGTCATTCCCGCGTCCTGAGCCCACGCGCCCCACGCCAACGACAGCCCCGGCAGTCCCGCGGCCCGGCGCACCTGAGCCAGCGCGTCCAGGAACACGTTCGCCGCCGCGTAGTTGCCCTGACCAGGCGCTCCCAGCACACCGGCGAACGAGGAGAACATCACGAATCCGGCCAGGTCCATGTCCTGGGTGAGCTCGTGCAGATGCCAGGCGGCGTCGACCTTGGGACGCAGCACCGCCCCCAGGCCCTCCGCCGTCAACGACGGAATCGTGCCGTCGGCCAGCACACCCGCGGTGTGGATCACCGCGGTCAGCGGGTGCTCGCCGTTCACCTGCGCCAGCAGGCCCGCGACCTGATCCCGATCCGCCATGTCACAGGCCGCGATCGTGACCTCGACACCGTGCGCGATCAACTCCGCCCGCAACTCCACCGCACCCGGAGCGTCCAGCCCTCTTCTGCTGGTCAGCAGCAGATGACGTACGCCACGCTCGGCCACCACGTGCCGCGCGAACAGCGCACCCAGACCACCGGTACCACCGGTGATCAGGACGGTTCCCTCCGGATCCCAGACCCGGCCGACATCCTCACCGGAGTCGTCACCGAACGCCTCTGCCACGACATCCCCAGGCAGTACCCGTGCCAGGCGCGGAACCCGCACCTCGCCCCCGCGCACCGCCGTCTGCGGCTCTTCGGACACCAACCTCCCCGGCAGCACCGACAGCGGGGATTCCTCGTCCACGTCGACCAACAGGAACCGGCCCGGGTTCTCCGACTGCGCGCTGCGCACCAGACCCCACACCGCCGCGGCCGCCGGATCGGTGACCACTTCGCTGTCACCCGCCGCGACCGCGCCCCGGGTGAGGAACACCAGCCGCGACTCGGCGAACCGGTCATCGGCCAGCCAACCCTGCAGCAGGTCCAGAACGTGGGCGGTCAGCGCATGCGCCGACTCCACCATCCCGGCCGCCGACTCGGAGACCACCTCCGCGAGCACCACCGCCGGCACCGGCCCCGCCTCCACCAGCGCGGGCAGGTCCGCATGCACCGCCACCGCATCCCCGGCCTCCCGCAACGCCGGAGCCACACCCAGCGCATCCGCACCGAGTACCGCCACCGACATTCCGTCGACCTCCGCCGCAGCACCCGCGGGCGTCCACTCCACCCCGAACAACGACTCCCAGCCCGCTCCGACACCATCGGAAACCCTGAGCCGCTCGACCTCGACCGGCCGCAACACCACGTTGCGCACCGACACCACCGGACCACCGGCGGCATCCACCGCGCTCAGCGACACCGCATCCGGGCCCGTCCTGGCCAGCCGCACCCGCAGCACCGACGCCCCACCCGCGTGCAGGCACACCCGCTCCCACGAGGACGGCAACCGGCCCCCCTCCACCGGCTCCAGCCCGGCGAAGGTCACCGCGTGCAGCGCCGCGTCCAGCAGCGCCGGATGCACCCCGAACGAAGCCGCACTCGACACCGCCTGCTCCGGCAGCGCCACCTCGGCGAACACCTCGCCCTCGGCACCACGCCAGACCTCCCGCAGCCCCTGGAACACCGGCCCGTAGGCGAAGCCGTCCTCGGCCAGCTCCTCGTACAGCCCGTCCACCTCGATGGCGGTCGCCCCCTGCGGAGGCCAGACGGACGCGTCAAATGGCGCGACCTCCGCTACTTCGGTCGCGAGCGTCCCGGTCGCGTACCGCGTCCACGCCACTTCCTCGGCCGCCTCCGCCGAACGGGCGTACACACTCACGCTCCGGCGGCCCGACTCCTGCGGAGCCCCCACCGACACCTGCATCGCGATCGTGTCCCGCTCGCCCAGCACCAGCGGCGTGATCAGGGTCAGCTCCTCGACCGCCTCGCAGCCGACCTGGTCACCGGCACGCACCACCAGCTCCACGAACACCGAACCCGGCACCACCGCCGAGCCCGCCACCACGTGGTCGGCCAGCCACGGATGCGACGAGAGCGACAACCGACCCGTCAGCACCACCCCATCGGAGTCGGCCAGCCCGACCGCGGCGCCCAGCAGCGGATGATCCGTCGCGGCCAGTCCCGCCGCCGCCACATTCCCCGCACCCGCACTGCCCTCGGGCCAGAACCGCTGGTGCTCGAAGGGATAGGTCGGCAGATCGACCCGGCGACCACCCGGCAGCACCGAGCGCCAGTCCACCGGCACCCCGTGCACATGCAGCTCGGCCAGCGCCGCCATGGACGCCGCGTGCTCGTCCCGACCCTTGCGCAGCACCGGCACCAGCACCGTGGGCAACTCGTGCGCCTGTGCCTCCGGGTCGGCCGTCAGCGTGTCCTGGGCCATCGCGGTGAGCACCCCGTCGGGGCCCAGCTCCAGATACGCCCGCACCCCCTGCGCCTGCAACGTGCGGATGCCGTCGGCGAAACGGACCGCGCCGCGGACCTGCTCCACCCAGTAGTCCGGCGAGCACAACTGCTCGGCTGTCGCCGCCTGTCCGGTCAGGGTCGACACGATCGGGGTCCTCGGCGCCCCGTAGGTGAGCCTGCTCGCCAACGTGCGGAAGTCCTCCAGCATCGGGTCCATCAGCGGCGAATGGAACGCGTGCGACACCCGCAGCTGCTTCGTCCTGATCTCCCGTTCCCGCAGAGCGGCGGTCACTTCCAGCACCGCCTCTTCGGTACCGGAGATCACCACCGAGGTCGGACCGTTGACGGCCGCGATGGACACCTGGTCTTCGCGTCCGGCCAGCAGCCCGGCGACCTGCTCCTCAGAGGCCCGCACCGACACCATCGCCCCACCCTCGGGCAGCGCCTGCATCAACCGCGCCCGACCCGCCACCAACGCACACGCATCGGCCAGCGACAACACCCCCGCCACATGAGCCGCCGCGATCTCCCCGACCGAGTGCCCGGCCAGCACATCCGGCCGGATTCCCCACGAGGACACCAGCCGGAACAACGCCGTCTCCACCGCGAACAACGCAGGCTGCGCCCACCCGGTCCGATCCAGCGCCTCCGCCGCCGCAGATCCCGGCTCGGCGAACAGCACCTCACGCAACGACCCCTCAAGCAGCGGATCCAGCTCCGCGACCACCGCGTCCAACGCCGCCGCGAACACCGGGAACCGCCCATACAGCTCCCGGCCCATCCCGGCCCGCTGCGACCCCTGACCGGTGAACAGCACCGCCAACTGCGGCTCACCCGCGGCCACCCCGCGCACCACACCCGCACCCGGCCGATCCTCGGCCAACGCCCCCAGCCCGGCCAGCACACCCTCACGACCATCGGCCAGCACCACCGCCCGATGCTCGAACGCCGACCGCGTCGTCGCCAGCGAGAACGCCACATCGGCCAACCCGAGACCGGGCTCACCCTCCAGGAGGGACAGCAGTTGCCCGGCCTGCACCCGCAACGCCTGACCCGTCTTCGCCGACACCGGCACCGGCACCACACCCGCAACCGGCACCCGGTCCAGCGAAGCGTCCTCTCCCCCCGGCGCTTCCGGCCCCTGTTCGAGGATCACGTGCGCGTTGGTGCCGCTGATCCCGAACGACGACACACCCGCCCGACGCGGACGACCCGTCTGCGGCCACTCCGTCGCCTCGGTCAGCAACTCCACCGCACCCGAGGCCCAGTCCACATGCGACGACGGCTCATCCACATGCAGCGTCCGAGGCAGCACACCGTGCCGCATCGCGAGCACCATCTTGATCACACCGGCCACGCCCGCCGCCGCCTGGGTGTGACCCAGGTTCGACTTGATCGCGCCCAGCAGCAGCGGACGGTCCTCCGGACGGTCCTGGCCGTAGGTCGCCAGCAGGGCCTGGGCCTCGATCGGGTCACCCAGCTTGGTACCCGTACCGTGCGCCTCCACCGCGTCCACCTCGGACGCCGAGAGCCCGGCGCCTGCAAGCGCCTGGCGGATCACCCGCTGCTGAGACGGACCGTTCGGCGCCGTCAACCCGTTCGACGCACCGTCCTGGTTCACCGCAGAACCCCGCACCACCGCGAGCACCTCGTGCCCGTTGCGGCGGGCATCCGACAGCCGCTCCAGCACCAGCATGCCCACACCCTCGGACCAGCCGGTGCCGTCCGCGCTGTCGGAGAACGCCTTGGATCGCCCGTCGGCCGCTATCCCGCCCTGCGCGTTGAAGCCGATGAACCCCAACGGTGACGCCATCACCGTCGTACCACCGGCCAGCGCGAGCGAGCACTCACCCTGCCGCAGCGCCTGCGCCGCCAGATGCAGCGCCACCAGCGACGACGAGCACGCGGTGTCCACGGTCATCGCCGGCCCCTCCAGGCCCAGCATGTAGGACAGGCGGCCCGACAGCACGCTGGCCGAGAGGCCGGTGACGCCATGGCCCTGCACGTCCGTCTGCGTACTTATGATCAGGCTCGTGTAGTCCTGGCTGTTGCTTCCCACGAAGACGCCGGTGTGGCTGCCCTTGAGCGAGAGCGGGTCGATCCCGGCCCGCTCGACCGCCTCCCACACCCCCTCCAGCAACAGACGCTGCTGCGGATCCATCGCCAGCGCCTCACGCGGCGA
>NZ_JBEPDA010000060.1:0-6767 GCF_040299985.1 Streptosporangium sp. NPDC000563
CCGACATGCCGCAGTTCGGCCGGGCGATGATGGACGTCTTCTCCAAGTCCATCAACTCCGCGTCCGCATGAGCACACCTGGCCGGTCTCGGTGACTCGATCCCGGCCAACCTGTTCAACCCGCGAGTGATCGTCATCGGAGGCTAATTCGCCTTGCCGGCCCAGTGGCTGCTGCCACACGCACAAGACCGGCTGCAACGGCTCGTGGTAGCCGCTCCAGCCGCCCGTGCCGATTCGTCGCCTCCACGCTCGGCTTCGGCGCCGACTCCCGTGGCGCGGCGAGCATGGTGATCAACCACATCATCGACGACCCGACCACGATCATGGATTTACCCAGGCCGGCACCTTACTGACGGCCCCACAGACCTGGAGACGGCACCCTCCAGCAACCGCAATATCCGCTACCGCCAAGTGGCATAAGCGCGGCGGCGCGCGCCTTGCCTGACATCCCCCCGGTCAGGAAGGGTTTCTCATGTCACCACGTCATCGAACGTGGGCCAGGCTGCTCGACGCAGTCCTGCCAGAAAATGCACAACGTCCGAGACGTCGCACCGCAACCACGATGGCCTTAGCCCTCATCGCCCCTTTCATCACGCTCCTCACGATGCCGGTGAGCGCCGAGGCCGCCACGGCGGCCAAGCCCGCTTTCAAGGTGCTCGTGGTGCGCAGCACCCAGAACGCGGTGTCGTCGGCCGGCCTGGCCGCGATCCGGAATGCGGCCAAAACCGGTGATTTCACGGTCGTGGCGCCCGGGCCCGCTGACGTGGGCGACCATTTCACGGAGAAGAAGCTGCAGCAGTACCGCGCGGTCGTGTTCTTGGACACGGGTCTTGCGAGCCCGCTCACGGACGCGCAACGCGCGAACTTCGAGGGCTACTTCCGCAAGGGCGGCGGCTTCGTCGGCGTCGGCTCGGCGGTCGAGACCGACGAGTCCTGGTCGTTCCTGACTGACGTCCTGGGGACGCGTGCGTCCGGCAGGACCGACGTGCAGGCGGGTGACGTGAAGGTCGCCGACCGCGTCCACGACGCGAGCAAGGATCTGCCGCAGTTCTGGTCACGGACCGACAACTGGTACAACTTCACGAAGAACGTCCGCGGTCTGTCGCACGTCCTGGCCACCGTCGTCGAGGACCCGTTCGGGCCGCAGCCGCAGGGCGCCGACCTCGACGGGATCGCCGGGGGCACGATGGGCGCCGATCACCCGGTCTCGTGGTGTAAGGACTTCCAGGGCGGCCGCTCGTTCTACACCGGCCTGGGCAACACGGCCGCGAGCTTCGACGCCGGCCTCACCAAGCACCTCAAGGGTGCGATCGGCTGGGCTGCGGGCCAGGCCGACCCGGTCTACAGCGATTGCGGCGCGACCGTGCTGGCCAACTACCAGCAGACGAAGATCGGCTCGCCGCCGAACCTGCAGGAGCCGATCGGCTTCGACCAGCTGCCGGACGGCCGCGTTCTGCAGACGGACCGCCTCGGCTCGCTGCGCATGCACGACCCGACCACGGGCGTCACCACGGTCGTCGCCAACTTCGCCGATCCGAGCCTGCCGATGACACAGCAGATCTACTCCGCGGGCGAGGACGGGCTCTATGGCCCGGCGGTCGACGCCGACTTCGCGACCAACAAGTGGGTCTACCTCTACTACTCGGGGAAAGAGGTCACCGACGTCAAGCTGAGCGACGGATCGGTCGTCACCCAGATCACGCCGAACACCACCCCGCCGAACGTGGCGGCGTCCAAGACCGCGTGGGATCCGTACGTGGGCTATTTCCAGCTCAGCCGCTTCAAGTTCGTCGACGCCACCGACAGCACGCCGGCGCACCTCGACATGGACTCCGAGCAGCAGATCATGCGCGTGCCGGTCAACCGCCAGGAGTGCTGCCACGTCGGGGGCGACATCGACTTCGACAAGCACGGCAACCTCTGGATGGTCACCGGCGACGACACGCCCGCGGGCGGCATCAACGCCGGCGGCTACGGGCCGTACAACTCGCAGAAGACCGACGAGCAGCAGACCGTGCGCGTCACCAACGCGACGGGCGGCACGTTCACGCTGACCTTCGAGGGCCAGACGACGGAGCCGATCGCGTGGAACGCGGATCGCAATGCGATCGACGCGGCGCTCGAGGCGCTCTCGAACATCGAGGCGGATGAGATCCAGACCAGCGGCGGCCCGGTCAACACGTCGAACGTCAACGTGTTCTTCCGCCGCGGCAAGCAGCAGTCGGATCAGCCGCAGATCACCGCCGACGGCGCCGGCCTGACCGGCACCGCCACGCCGGCGATCGCCACCAGCACGGCGCAGGCGGGCGGCTGGTATCAGCGGCTCACCGGTGACGCGCGCCGCAGCGCGCTGAACACCAACGACCTGCGCGGCAAGGTGCTGCGGATCAAGGTCAAGGACGGCAACATCTCCGCCGCCGACGCCAACAAGGTCAACCTCGGCTCCGGCGCGGGCGCCTACTCGATCCCGTCGGGCAACCTGTTCCCGCTGGTCGCGGGCGCGCCGCAGGACAAGACGCGGCCGGAGGTCTACGCGATGGGTCTCCGCAACCCGTTCCGGATCCAGGTCGACGAGAACGACGTGGCCTACATCGGCGACTACTCGCCCGACGCCCAGACACCGCAGCGCTCGCGCGGCCCGTCGGGCACCGGCCGCTACCAGATCGTGCGCAAGCCGTCCAACTACGGCTGGCCGACGTGCTACAAGCGCGACCTCGCGTACTACGAGTGGAACTTCCACGAGTTCGCGCCCGGCACCACCACCGCGGGTACGCCGCTGAACAACCCGCCTCAGAAGTTCGACTGCGACGGGCCGACGCAGCGCAACGACTCGCTGTGGAACATCGAGGGCGGTTCGACGGTCGAGCCGGGCCTGAGGGACGTACCGCCGGTCACCGACCCGGACATCTGGTACTCCTACCGCGACAACAACACGAACACGCCGCTCGGCACCCCGTGCGAGGCCTACTACGCGCCGACCCCGGGCCCGATCGCGCCCGGCTCGACGACCGAATGCCCGCGGCTGTTCCCCGAGCTCTACACCGGCGGCGTCGGTCCGCACGGGGTCACGAAGTACCACTACGACGCGAAGAACCCGAACCCTAACAAGTTCCCGCCGTACTACGACGACTCGGTGATCATCAGCGAGTGGACGCAGGACACGCTGCGCGAGGTCAAGCTCGACAAGCAGAACAACCATGTCCAGAAGATCAACAACTTCCTGGATTGCGGCAGCCGTGCGAACGCCGGGGCAGGCAGGTTCCGGTTCGAGTGCGACAACCCGATGGACTTGCAGTTCGGTTCTGACGGCGCGTTCTACCTGCTGACCTACGGCAACGGGTTCAACGTCATCAGCCCCGACGCGGGCATGTACAAGTGGGAGTACGTCAAGGGCAAGCGCGCGCCGAAGGCCGTGCTCACCACGGACCGCACCGATGGCTCAACGCCGCTGACCGTGAACTTCTCCAGCGTCGGCTCGCTGGATGAGGATCCCGGCGACTCGATCCGCTACGAGTGGAACTTCGGCGACGGCTCGGCGATCGAGACCGACCCGAACCCGGCACACACCTACACGAAGTCCGGCCGCTACACGGCCGTGCTGACCGTGCTCGACTCGTCCGGCAAGCAAACCTCGACCAGCACCGTGATCACCGTGGGCAACACGAGCCCGACGGTGGTCGTCAATACGCCGGTGGATGGCGGGACGTTCGCGTTCGGCGACGACATCCCGTTCTCGGTCACGGTCACCGACCCCGAGGACGGGACGGTGAATTGCTCCGAGGTGCAGGTGACGTTCGTGCTCGCCCACGACGAGCACGGCCACGCAGAGGAGTCCGTCAACGGCTGCTCGGGCGTGCTCCACACGATCGCCGACGACGTCTCACACGGCGGCAACGTCTCCGGAGTGATCCAGGCGCGCTACACCGACCACGGCGCTCCGGGCGGCGTCCCACAGCTGACCACGACCGGCCAGCACCAGATCCGCCAGAAGCACCAGGAGGTGGAGTTCGTCGTCAACCAGTCCGGCACCAACACGGCGACCAACACCGACGGCGGCGCCGGCGTGCACCGCGGCAGCCTGGGCTCGGGCGACTGGCTCCAGCTCAACGGCCCATTCAACCTGACCAACATCGATTCGATCACGTTCCGCGTGGCGGACGCGGCGACCGGCCGCACGCCCGGGTCGCCGCTGGCGGCAATCGAGGTCCGTCAGGGCTCGATCACCGGGCCGATCCTGACGACGGCCAACCTCGTGTCCACCGGCGGGACGGGAACCTGGACGAGCCAGACGTTCCCGGTCTCGATGTCCGGGACGCATGAGCTGTTCCTGGTGTTCCGCTCGGTCACGGGTGGTGCCACGGGCGGCAACCTGTTCAACCTCAACTGGGCCGAGTTCGTCGGCACGGGCATCGGCACCTAGCGAACCCGCCCGTACAACGGCAAGAGAGAAGACACTCATGCGGAGAAGATTTCGCACATTGGCAGTGGCCGCCTGCGTGACGGCGGCCGCACTCATCCCCGCGGCACCGTCGTGGGCAGATGAAACGACACCGCCGACGATCAACGTGGCGACGCTGTCGCCTTCCGCGCCGACCGGCCAGAACAACTGGTACCGCGGCTCGGTGACGCTGAACATGTCGGCGACCGACGACGTCGGCATCGCAAAGTTCCAGTACTCGCTCAACGGCGGCGCCGCCTACATCGACGTGCCCGTCGAGGGGGCGCCGGCGTCGGCCACGGCGTCGGCGGTGATCACGCAGGAGGGCAACACCAGCGTCCGGTACCGCGCGGTCGACACGTCCGGAAACGTCGCGGCGTTCCGCTCGATCTCGGTCCGGATCGACACGCGCGCGCCGGCCGCATCCTACCCGGCGATCACCGACGGTCACGTCGGTCACGTCGCCACACTCATCCCGACGCGCACGGACCCCGCCCCCGGCTCGGGCGGAGTGGCTGTGCTGAACATGTACCTCGACGGCAAGCTGGTCCCGCCGTTGCCGGTGCAGACCTCCGACCTGTCGCTCGGCGTGCACACGCTCGCGGTGCACCTCTCTGACGCTGCTTCCAACAGCGCGAAGTACACGCAGACGTTCATCGTGACGACATCGTTCGCGGACGTCGGCACGCTGATCACCCGGTTCGTGACCGCCGGCAGCGTCCCGGCGGAGGTCGGCGCGGCGCTCCAAGCCAAGCTCGACCAGGCGAAGGCGCTCGCCGACGCCGGTTCGGCCAAGCAGGCGAGCCAGGTCCTGAACGAGTTCGTCTCGATCGCCAACGGCGGGATCAAGCCCGGCTCGGCCCGCAGCACACTCGTAGGCGATGCGCGTTACCTGATCGACCAGCTCAAGGACCGGCTCGCGCCGGAGCCCGCGACGGGCCTCGAGTCTGAGCCCGCGGAGGGCCCGAAGTTCATCCCGGACCCGGTGCTCGCCCCGCTCCCGCACAACCCGGACGCCGACTACAACGTCCTGGTCTTCTCCAAGACGACGGGCTTCCGGCACGACCACATCCCGCACACCGTGGCCGCGATCCAGAAGCTCGGCATCGAGCGCAACTTCAACGTCGACGTCTACGACCCGCAACTCCCGACCGTCACGCTGCCCACGAGCCCGTTCCTGAGCCTCGACACGCTCAAGAAGTACGACACGATCGTCTTCGAGTCCAACGTCGGGCACCCGGGCCCGCTCAATTCGAGCACCGAGCAGCCGAACTTCGAGGCCTACATGAACCAGGGCGGCGGCTATGTCGGCATCCACGGCGCCGCCGACTCGTTCGAGACCCGCACCTGGCCGTGGTACGGCAACCTCGTCGGCGGGTTCTTCACCAACCACCCGAACGGCCAGAACGGGTTCGGCCAGTGCGGCAGCTGCATCCACGCCGAGGTGGTGACCGAGGACCACACGCACCCGGCGACCGCGCATCTCCCTGCCCGGTGGATGACAGTCGACGAGCTCTACAACTTCGACCGCAACATGCGAGCCGACGTGCACACGCTGCTGAGCCTCAACGAGGACAGCTACCAGCGCAGCCTCAACAGCGGCAACGCGGCCACCAACCCGCTGCGGCTGATGAACGGCGACCACCCGATCGCGTGGTGCCAGAACTGGGGCGGCGGCAAGGCGTTCTCGAACATCCTCGGCCACTTCCGGACGCATTACTACGACGACTCGTTCATGCGCATCATCCTCGGAGGGATCGAGACGACCGCCGACCGCAAGGGCGCCAACTGCTCGTCCTACCGCGAGACCAGCCTGCTGATCGAGGCTGACCGAGCGGCCGGGCTGCTGACCGAGTCCGCCGCGGACGCCGCCGATGCCGCCCTGGACATCGCGCGGGACAGCTACCTGGCAAACAACTACACCACCGCCATCCCGGCGCTGAACTCGATCGTCGCCCTGGCGAACAACAAGGCCTCCGGCGACGCTGCGGCGCGTTCCGAGCTCGCGCGGCAGGCGCGCGAGCTGCGGGAGTGGATGCAGAACCTCAACCGGCGCTGACCCCTTCACGCGGTGGGGGCGGTGAATCGCCGCTCCCACCGCGCTGACGCTGGAGGGCGCTGGCGGGCGGTTCCGCGATGGTGCAGGATGACTAGCATCCGTCATCTTTCCTATACGATCCGAGCGGTCGTCACCATTCAGCAGCGTTGCGACCGATGTCAACAGGTTCCTGAAAACGCAAGAAAGGACCTCACGTCACGATGGACGACGAAGCGGTGATCGCGCGGCGCCGTGGGGCCATGAGAGGCGGAACGCCGCCGGGAAGATCTCG
>NZ_JBEPDA010000061.1:0-5615 GCF_040299985.1 Streptosporangium sp. NPDC000563
GTGAGCGTCCCGGGCGATCTCGGACTCAGGCTACCGGGTATTTCCTTGCCAGTCCTTTATACGTGACGCGAAGGCAGCCGACCCGATTACTCCACACCACGACCACGTTGGGATTGATTTGCGGTTTAGGTGATCTTTTGGTGCCATATTAGATCGTTCTTCTGCGTTGTAGGTAAATCGCCGTTATTTGAGGTTGATTCTTGTCGAGGGTTGGATGTGATTGCCTTTCTTTCTACTTATGACCCTGGCCGGGGCGGAAAGTCGGCCAAGGGGGTGCTTGCGGGAGGTCGCACATGGCAGGCGGTACGGACAATGCGGGGAAGGTCGGGTTCGGGCGGCGGTCGCCGTTCACCTTCGGGATCGGTCTTCTCACCCTGATCGGTCTGCTGGGTGCGAGCTGGGCACCTGAGCCAGGCACCGTCACCCCGCGGAAGTGGGCGACCGTGGGAAATGTCGTACCGCTCGAACCGGATGCCGCCCCTGGCCCGGCGACCGGACACCCACCCGGGCGGCCCGCTCCAGGCACCGCCGCGGGAGCGGGGCGGGCGCCGGCCGACGGACGCCAGGCCGTGGAGGTCAAGGCGGCGCCTCCGGAAGGCGGCCGGGCCCGTTCGCTGGAACGGAGGCTCGCCGAGGTCGGTCTGCGCGGGCTTCCCGGGAAAGGCGCGGAGACGCCGGAGAAGAAGGCCGCGGACGCGAGACCTCGCAGCCGGGCTCGCCGCGCGGCCTGCCCGCCGACCTCCGTCATCTGCCTGGAGAACAGCCTGCCGGGAAACCCGCCGAGCGAATGGGACATACCCGGAGCGGGCAGCCCCAGCATCCAGGGATACGCGACCCAGATGAGCGTCGACAAAGGGGAGACCGTCCAGTTCAAGGTGAACACTCCGGCGACCGCCTACCACGTGGACGTCTACCGCATCGGCTACTACGGCGGCATGGGCGCACGAAAGATCACAACGCTCACTCCCTCGGTCCCACTGCCCCAGGCGCAGCCGCCCTGCCTCACGGATCAGGCGACCGCACTGGTCGACTGCGGGAACTGGGCGGTCTCGGCCTCGTGGGCCGTGCCGGCCGACGCCGTCTCGGGGGTCTACATCGCGAACCTGATCCGCGATGACGCGACCCCCGGTGCCAGTCAGATGATATTCGTGATCCGGGACGACGAACGCGGGTCGGACCTGCTGCTGCAGACCTCCGACAGCACCTGGCAGGCGTACAACAAGTACGGCGGCAGCAGTCTCTACTCGGCGGGCGTTCCTGCGGGGCGGGCCTACAAGGTCAGTTACAACCGGCCGTTCATCACGCGCGTCGGGAGCTGCTGCTCCGGTTCGGTGGAGAGCTGGTTCTTCAACGCCGAATACCCCATGATCAGATGGATCGAGGCCAACGGCTACGACGTCAGCTACACCAGCAGTATCGACACCGCGATGCGCGGCCAGCAGATTCTCAACCACAAGGTCTTTCTCTCCGTCGGCCATGACGAGTACTGGTCCAACGACATGCGGGACAACGTCACGAACGCCCGCGACAACGGCGTCAACATAACCTTCTTCTCCGGGAACGAGGGTTTCTGGAAGGGCCGCTGGGAGCAGGCCCTGAGCGACGGGACCCCCTTCAGGACCTTCGTCTGCTACAAGGAGACGCTGGCGAACGCCAAGATCGACCCGAGCCCACAGTGGACCGGATCGTGGCGTGATCCACGCTTCTCCCCGCCCTCGAACGGCGGCAAGCCGGAGAACGCGCTGAACGGGACGTGGTTCAGGGTCAACGGCGTCTCCAACGACGCGATAACCGTGTCGGCCGACTTCAGCAAGATGCGAATCTGGCGCAACACCTCCGTGGCGAACCTCTCTCCCGGGCAGACGGCCGTCTTCCCCACAGGGACGCTCGGCTACGAATGGGATGTGTCGCCCAACAACGGGTCCGAACCGCCGGGCGTGGCCAGGTATTCAAGCACGATCATGAACCTCACCTCCAAATACCTGCTCGACTACGGCAGTACGTACGGTCTCGGCACCGCGAACCACAACCTGACGCTCTACCGGGCCTCCAGCGGTGCGCTCGTCTTCGGCGCGGGGACCATCCAGTGGTCGTGGGGGCTGGACGCGAACCACGATCGAGCGGGCACCCCCACCGACATCCGGATGCAGCAGGCGACGGTCAACCTCCTCGCCGACATGCACTCCCAGCCCGCCAGCCTCCAGCCGGGGCTGGTACCGGCCACCGCGTCGACGGACACCAGCCCTCCCACGTCGACGATCACGAGCCCGTCGAGCGGAGCCGCCCTGCCCGAGCTGACGACCGTCGTGATCAAGGGAACGGCGACCGACACCGGGGGCGGTGTCGTGGCCGGGATCGAGGTCTCGACCGACGGCGGTAACCGGTGGTTCCCGGCGACGGGCCGGGAGAACTGGCAGTACCGCTGGACACCCCAGACCACGGGAACCACGACGATCGCGGTCCGGGCGGTCGACGACATCGGCAACCTCCAGGTGATACCGACCACGATCACCGTCACCGTCTACACGTCGTGTGACGCCTGCACCATCTGGCCAGCCAGTGCCGTGCCCGCCGTCGACTCGGCCGACGACCCCGTTCCGGTCGAGCTCGGGGTGCAGTTCCAGACCACGACCGCGGGCACCATCAGGGGCGTCAGGTTCTACAAGGGCGTGCTCAACACCGGAACGCACACCGGGAACCTCTGGAGCGCGAGCGGGCAACTCCTGGCGAGAGCCACGTTCACCGGCGAGACGGGGAGCGGGTGGCAACAGGTGGACTTCGACACGCCGGTCGCGGTGACCGCCGGCACGACGTATGTCGCCTCGTACCACACGACATCCGGGAACTACTCGACAACGGTTCCCTACTTCACCGCGCAGTACACGAACGGCCCGTTCGTGGTGCCGGCCAGCAGTGTGCAGATCGGTAACGGGGTCTACGCCTACAGTGCGACGAGCACCTTCCCGACCGGCACCTACCGGGCCAGCAACTACTGGGTCGACGTGCTGTTCGTCCCGGTCAGAAGCCTGTGGGACGATCAGACGGTTCCGCAGGTCCCCTCACAGAACGATCCCAACGCCGTGACGGTCGGTGTCAAGTTCCAGGCGCTGACCGACGGCAACATCGAGGGCATCCGTTTCTACAAGGGCGCGAAGAACACCGGGACGCATGTCGGGAGTCTGTGGACGAGTGACGGGCAGTTGCTCGCCAGCGCGACCTTCACCAACGAGACGGCGAGCGGGTGGCAACAGGTGCGCTTCGACACGCCGGTCGCGGTGACCGCCCACACGACGTACGTCGCCTCGTACTTCACGAGTTCGGGGTTCTACTCGCTGACATCCTCGTACTTCACCGCGCCGTACATGAACGGTCCGCTCGTCGCGCTGGGCAATGGCGACGAGGGGGGCAACGGCGTTTACACCTACGGCGCGACGAGCACCTTCCCGACCAGCACCTACCAGGCGAGCAACTACTGGGTCGACGTGCTGTTCGTGCCGTTCACGAGCCTCTGGGAGAAGACGGAGACGCCTGCGGTCACCTCCCATCCCGACAATCAGCCCGTCACCGTCGGCGTCAAGTTCCAGGCTATGACGAGTGGCAGTATCAGGGGCGTCCGTTTCTACAAGGGCGTCCAGAACACCGGGACGCATGTCGGGAGTCTGTGGACGAGTGACGGGAAGCTGCTCGCCAGCGCGACCTTCACCAATGAGACGGCGAGCGGATGGCAGCAGGTGAACTTCGACACGCCCGTCCCGGTGACGGAGAACACAAATTATGTGGTCTCTTACAACACTTTGTCTGGTTATTATTCGCAGACACGGCCGTATTTCAACGTGCAGTACACGAGCGAACCGCTCATCGCGCCGGCCAGCGGCGCGGTGGGAGGCAACGGTGTCTACACCTACGGTGCGGCGAATCCCTTCCCGACCAGCACCTACCAGACCACCAACTACTGGGTCGACGTGGTGTTCGCCGTCGACTAGCCTCACCGCACTCGCGAGATCCCGGCCGGCGCCCTCCGCGCCGTGCCGGAGGGGTGGCCGGACATCGTCGAACCGGCGGTGTCCGGCCTCGTTCCCGCGCCGGAGACGAGCTGCCGCCGCTCCTGGGGGACCCTGGTCCAGGCGACCGCGGACAGCAGGCTCACGACCATGACGATCGGTATCCGCTGCCGGAAGATGAGACCGATGTTGGACATGGTGGTCGTGTACATGATCGTGCACGGTACGGCGAAGAGCAGGAGGATGAGGAGCATCCTGCGGTTCTCACCCCACATTCGCCGGACCCCGACGACTGCGCACCACAGCAGGTAGTACCACAGCACCGTCTCGACCTTCGCCAGCTGTAGCACCAGACTGCCGTCCATCCAGGGGAACGGCGAGAGAAGCGTGTACACCAGCTTCGGCAGGAACGCGCTCCACGGATTGCCGCCGTCGTCGAAGACGATTCCCGAACCTCCCGCGGCGTTGGCCTGAAGGACGACCTCCGACTGTCCGTGCTCCAGCTGCTCCTGCATCATGCCAACCGGTGTGCTCTCCGCCATATCCGGAAATATCAGGATGGGTACCACGAGTGTGGCCAGGATGGCCAGCACGCACAACGGGAAAGCGCGCCTGAGGCCCGCCAGGCCGAGAATCAGCGGTATCGCGCACATGAAAACCATGTAGGGGCGCACGTTCCAGAGCGTCCACAGCAGCGGCCCGAGAAGAAGGAGTTTGCGCATGTCGAAACGCTGGACGTTCGAAGCGGCGAGGCCGAGACAGGATATGACGAGAAACGCGTTGAATCCGTCCTTGAACGTGTCGGACGTGTGCAGCATGAATGCCGGCATGAATGCCATCAGGGTCATCAGCCTGAACGCCGCGCGCTCGTCGGCGCCGATGAGCCGCGCGAACCTGTACATGACGGCGCACAGCCCGCAGGCGATGAGCGCCACGAAGGCGGTGCAGGCCAGGGGGGCAGGGCCGCCGCACAGATACATGATCGCGGCGAAGACGTTGCACGGCACCGCCACGGAGTAGAGGCTTTCGATCTGATCGGAGGTGACGAACATGAAGCCCTCGCGCTTCCAGTACGCCACGACCTCCAGTGCCCTGCCCTCGTAGACGAAGTTGTCCCCGCCGTACGCGATCGAGTTGGACCGCATCACGAGGACGTGAACGAGCAGTCGTACCACGAAGGCCAGCATCAGCACCCACAGGGCGCGCCGAGCCACCTGCGCGCCGAGAGCCGTCTGGACGACGAACACCAGCCCCACCACGGCGGCCGCGACGATTATGTACTCCACAGAGAATCACCCGTACGATGTCATGGCCGGATCGAGATTTCGTGTGCCGAAGGCGAGTCGGTTCTCCGGCGCGAGGGCGGAGTGGGGGAGTGGGCATTGCCCGCCGACTTTAGTGCCGGGCGTGCCGTTACCGCCGGATATGCCATCGTCGGGCCGCCTAAATTCCCGCAAAGAAATACGGCCTCCGGAACAGCCGCCTGCCTGCTCGTTTCATCGTCCGGTGCGGCTGAGGGCCGGATAATCCGGGTGGTCGGGTCGGCCTTCCCGTATAAAGGACTGGCAAGGAAATACCCGGTAGCCTGAGTCCGAGATCGCCCGGGACGCTCAT
>NZ_JBEPDA010000062.1:0-5408 GCF_040299985.1 Streptosporangium sp. NPDC000563
TTGATCACCGGCGGCACGGGCGGTCTGGGCGCGGAGCTGGCCCGGCACCTGGTGGCCGAGCACGACGTACGGCACCTGCTGCTGGCCAGCCGCCGGGGTCTGGAGGCTCCGGGCGCGGTGGAGTTGCAGGCCGAGCTGATCGCGCACGGGGTCGAGGTCACCGTCGCGGCGTGTGACGTGGCCGACCGGGATCAGGTGGCCGAGGTGCTGGCCGGGGTTCCGGAGGAGCACCCGCTGACGGCGGTGATCCACACCGCGGGTGTGCTGGACGACGGCACGATCGCCTCGCTGACGCCGGAGCGGCTGGCCGGGGTGCTGCGGCCGAAGGTCGACGCCGCCTGGCACCTGCACGAACTCACCCGCGACATGGACCTGGTGGAGTTCGTGGTGTTCTCGTCGGTGGCGGGAACGTTCGGCGGGGCGGGGCAGGGCAACTACGCGGCGGGCAACGCGTTCCTGGACGCGCTGGTCCAGCACCGGAGAGCCGCGGGACTGCCGGCGGTGTCGCTCGCCTGGGGCCCGTGGTCGCAGGACGTCGGGATGACGAGCCGGATGTCGCAGGCGGACGTGCAGCGGTGGGGCATGAGCGGCCTGCTGCCCATCTCACCCCCGCAGGGCATGGCGCTGTTCGACGCGGCCATCGGGTCCGGTGCGCCGGCGGTGGCCCCTGTCCGCCTGAACATGCCGGCGCTGCGGGCGCACACGGAGCTGCCGCCGATGCTGAGCGGGCTGCTTCCCGCCGCACGCCGCTCGACGGCCGCCGCCCCGCAGGTGCGGAGCAAACTGCCGCAGAGGCTGGCCTCGCTGGGGACCGCGGAACGCATCGAGGTCCTGCTGGACGTGGTGCGGACCGAGGTGGCGCTGGTGTTGGGGCACACCACACCGGACACGGTGGAGGTGCGGCGTGAGTTCCGCGAGCTGGGCTTCGACAGCCTCACCGTGATCGAACTGCGTAACCGGCTGAACGCGGCGACGGGTCTGCGCCTGTCGGCCACGCTGGTGTTCGACTATCCGACGCCGACCGTGCTGGCCAGACACCTGCTCGACGAGCTCATGGGCGCGCAGGCGGAGGTTCAGGAAACGGCGCCGCCGGTGCTACCGCCGGTGGACGACGACCCGATCGTGATCGTGAGCATGGCCTGCCGCTTCCCGGGCGGGGTGAACTCCGCCGAGGATCTGTGGCGGCTGGTGGCCGAGGGCGGGGACGGGATCAGCGGGTTCCCGACGACCCGCGACTGGGACCTCGACGGGCTGTACAACCCGGATCGGGAGAACCGCGGGACCAGCTACGTGCGTGAGGGTGGGTTCCTGCACGAGGCCGGGGAGTTCGATCCCGGGTTCTTCGGGATCTCGCCGCGTGAGGCGCTCGCGATGGACCCGCAGCAGCGACAGCTTCTTGAGGTGTCGTGGGAGGCGATCGAGCGGGCCGGAATCGACCCGGTCTCGCTGCATGGCAGCCGTACCGGCGTGTTCGCCGGGATGATGTACCACGACTACCGGTCGGGGCGCCTTGAGTTCCCCCCGGACGTGATGAGCTTCATGGGCACCGGCACCGCGGGAAGCGTGCTGTCCGGCCGGATCTCGTACACGCTGGGCCTGGAGGGTCCGGCGGTGACCGTGGACACCGCCTGTTCCTCCTCCCTGGTGGCGATCCACCTGGCGACGCAGGCGCTGCGCTCGGGTGAGTGCTCGCTCGCGGTGGCCGGTGGTGTGACGGTGATGGCGTCGCCGGGTGCGTTCATCGACTTCAGCGCGCAGGGCGGGCTGGCCGGCGACGGGCGCTGCAAGTCCTATTCGGACGCGGCCGACGGGGTGAGCTGGGCCGAGGGCGCGGGCATGGTCGTGCTGGAGCGGCTGTCGGACGCACGCCGCAACGGCCACCAGGTGCTCGCGGTGGTACGCGGCTCTGCGGTGAACCAGGACGGCGCCTCCAACGGCCTGACCGCGCCGAACGGCCCCTCCCAGCAGCGGGTGATCCGCCAGGCGCTCGCCGCCTCCGGGCTGTCGCCCGCCGAGGTCGACGCGGTCGAAGGGCACGGTACGGGCACGACGCTGGGTGACCCGATCGAGGCGCAGGCGCTGCTGGCCACCTATGGTCAGGACCGGCCGGAGGATCGGCCGCTGCTGCTGGGGTCGGTGAAGTCGAACATCGGTCACACCCAGGCCGCCGCCGGTGTCGCGGGTGTGATCAAGATGGTGATGGCTCTGCGGCACGGCGTGCTGCCTCGGACGCTGCACGTGGACGAGCCCTCCTCGCATGTGGACTGGTCTCTGGGTGCGGTGGAACTGCTGACCGAGACCACGCCCTGGCCTCGGACGGACCGCCCGTGGCGGGCGGGGGTGTCGTCGTTCGGGATCAGCGGCACCAACGCGCACATGATCCTGGAGCAGGGGCCGGAGGCACCGGAAGCGCCGGAAGGAGAGGGCGGGGCTCCGGCCGCGGGTGTGGTGCCGTGGGTGGTGTCGGCCCGCACCGATCAGGCGTTGCGCGCGCAGGCCGGACGCATGGTCTCGTACGTGGACGGCGAGCCCGATCTGAGCCTCGGCGATGTGGCGTTCTCACTGGCCACGACGCGGTCGGCGTTCGAGCACCGGGCGGTGGTGGTCGCCGGGGACCGGGCCGACGCGCTGGCCGGGCTGCGGGCCGTTGCCGGGGACCTGCCGGGTGCGGGTGTGGTGCGCGGGGTGGCCGCGGGCGAGCTGAAGCTGGCGGTGTTGTTCACCGGTCAGGGCAGTCAGCGGGCCGGGATGGGCAGGGAGCTGTACGAGCGTTTCCCGGTGTTCGCCGAGGCGCTGGACGCGGTGATCGCCGAGCTGGACCCGCTGCTGGACGGGTCGTTGCGTGAGGTGCTGTTCGCCGAGCCGGGATCGGCGGCGGCGGAGGCGCTGGATCGGACCGGGTGGGCGCAGCCGGCGCTGTTCGCGGTGGAGACGGCGCTGTTCCGGCTGGTGGAGTCGTGGGAGGTGCGGCCGAACGTGCTGGCCGGGCACTCGGTCGGGGAGATCGTGGCGGCGCATGTGGCCGGTGTGCTGTCGTTGCAGGACGCGTGTGCGCTGGTGGCGGCGCGGGCGCGGTTGATGCAGGCGCTGCCCGAGGGTGGGGCGATGGTGGCGGTCCAGGTCGCCGAGGAGCAGGTCGCCGAGCTGCTCGCCGGACGCGAGGGTGAGGTGTCGGTCGCGGCGGTGAACGGCCCCGCGTCGGTGGTGATCTCCGGGGTCGAGGAGGCGGTGCTTGAGGTGGCCGCCGCCCTGGAGGAGCGGGGGGTGCGGACGAAGCGGTTGCGGGTGTCGCACGCCTTCCACTCGCCGCTGATGGACCCGATGCTGGAGGACTTCCGGGCGGTGGCCGGGAGGCTGACCTACGGTGCGCCGGAGATCCCGATCGTGTCCACGTTGACCGGGCGGGCGGCCACGGCCGAGCAGTTGTGCTCGCCGGAGTACTGGGTGGAACAGGTCCGCGGCGCGGTTCGTTTCGCCGACGGCGTGCGTACCCTGCACGGCCAGGGCGTGCGCGCCTACCTGGAGCTGGGCCCCGACGGGGTGCTCACCGCGATGGCCGCCGACACCCTCGCCACCGACGCGGAGGCGCACGAGTCGGACGCCGTGCTCGTGCCGATGCTGCGCAGGGACCGCGACGAGCAGGTCACGTCCATGACGGCGCTCGCCGAACTGCACGTGCACGGGGTGGAGATCGACTGGAAGGCCGTCCTTCCCGGCGCTCGCCGGGTCGACCTGCCGACGTACGCCTTCCAGCACCAGCGGTTCTGGCCCAGGAGGGTGAGGGCCGGCGTGGGCAACGTGGCCGCGGCCGGGTTGGCGACGGCCGGGCACCCGCTGCTGGGCGCCGCCGTGGGCCTCGCCGACTCCGACGGTGTGCTGCTGACCGGGCGGTTGTCGCTCTCGTCGCATCCGTGGCTCGCCGATCACGCGGTGGCGGGAACGGTGATCTTCCCGGGGACCGGTTTCCTTGAGCTGGCGGTGCGTGCCGGTGACCAGGTCGGGTGTGACCTGGTGGAGGAGCTCACCCTGACGGCGCCGCTGGTGCTGGGCGAGAGCGACGCCGTCGCGGTGCAGGTGTGGGTGGGCGCGGCTCAGGAGTCGGGCCACCGGAGCGTGAACGTCTACGCCCGGTCGGCCGAGGCGGCCGACGATGTGCCGTGGGTGCGGCATGCCACCGGCACGCTCGCGATCGGGATTTCCGAGGCCGCGCCGTTCGACGCGGGGGTGTGGCCTCCGCAGGGCGCGACCGCCGTCGAGTTGGACGAGTTGTACGAGAACCTGGCCGCCGGAGGGTTCGCGTACGGCCCGGTCTTCCGGAATCTCCGCGCCGCCTGGCACGGCGCGGACGGAGAGGTGTTCGCCGAGGTCGCGCTGCCCGAGCAGGTCGGTGACGCCGGTTCGTTCGGGATGCATCCGGCGCTGCTGGACGCGGCGCTGCACGCGGTGCCGTTCGTCGGGCTGGAGCCGGTCAAGGGCGGCCGGATGCCGTTCTCCTGGGGTGAGGTGAGCCTGCGCGCGGCCGGCGCGTCGATGCTGCGGGTGCGGCTGGCCAGGACAGGCGACGATTCCGTGTCGCTGGCGGCCGTGGACGCCGCCGGGGAACCGGTGCTGTCGGCGCGGTCGCTGGTGCTGCGTCCGGTCACGTCCGACCAGCTCGCCGTCGACGGCGGTCGTGGCGTGGAGCGGGACGGGCTGTTCCGGGTGGAGTGGAGCACACTGCCTGAGACGTCGGAATCGGCCACCGGGGTGAGCGTGGCCGAGACGACCGGAGACCTCGCTTCGCTGGATCCGGTGCCGGACGTGGTGACGTTCACCGTTGACTCCTCCGAGAACACCGGCGTGGTGGAGTCGGCGCACGCGGTGACGGCCGGGGTGCTGGATCTGCTGCGACGGTGGCTGGCCGATGAGCGGTTCGCCGACTCGCGGTTGGTGGTGGTGACGCGGGGTGCGGTGGCCGCGGGTGAGGGTGAGGCGGTCGCCGATCTGGCGGCCGCGGGAGTGTGGGGGTTGGTGCGCTCCGCGCAGTCGGAGAACCCGGGCCGGTTCGTGCTGGTCGACGTCGACACGGAGGTGCCTCTCGCCTCGTTGGCCGGGGTGCTGGCTTCCGGTGAGCCGCAGGTGGCGGTGCGCGGGGGTGGGGTGCGGGTGCCGAGGTTGGCGTCGCTGACCTCGGGTGCGGGTCTGTTGCCTCCGTCGGGTACGCCGTGGCGGTTGGGCAGCCGGGCCAAGGGCAGCCTGGACGCGTTGGAGTTGTTGCCGTTCCCGCAGGCGGGCGAGCCGTTGGAGGCCGGTCAGGTTCGGCTGGGGGTGCGGGCGGCGGGGGTGAACTTCCGTGACCTGCTGGACGGGTTGAACGCGCTGGGGTGGTTCCAGGACAGGGTCGGCCTGATGGGTGGTGAGGCCGCGGG
>NZ_JBEPDA010000063.1:0-4175 GCF_040299985.1 Streptosporangium sp. NPDC000563
GCGTCCGTCCCCGACGCCACCAGCTCCCACAAATCCTCGGGCGAGGCCACCCCACCGGGAAACCGGCACCCCATCCCCACGATCACCACCGGGTCCGAGACGTCGGTTCCCTTCACGGTCACGGGTGCGGTGCTCTCCTGTGCCGACAGGGCGTCCAGCAGGTGCCCCGCGAGCGCCGCGACGGTGGGGAACTCGAAGGCGACGGTGGGGGGCAGGGTGAGGCCGGTGAGCGTGTTGAGCCGGTTGCGCAGCTCGACGGCGGTCAGCGAGTCGAAGCCGAGCTCCTTCAGCGGCCGGTCCGCGCCCACCCCGTTCGCGTCCTCGCGGCCGAGGACGGCCGCGGCCTGTTCGCGTACGAACCCGGTGACGGTTCTAGACCGCTCGTGTGGCGGTTCGGCCCGCAGCCGCCGCGCCCAGGCACCGTCGGCCGTCGTCCGCCGGGCCGCGGCGGGCGGCTTGACGATTCCGGAGAACAGGGCGGGCAGGCGGCCCGCCGCCGCCTCGTCCCGCAGCACGCCCTCGTCCAGCGGGGACACCACGGTGTGGGCGTCACGCACCCGTTCGAGCACGTCCAGCGCGCGGCCGGTCTCGACCGTGCCGACACCGTGCCTGGCGAGCCGGGCGCGGTCGGCCACGCCGAGGTGGGCGGTCATCGCGCTCGCCTCCTCCCACAGGCCCCAGGCGACGGCCGTGGCCGGCAGACCGGCACGGCGCCGGTGCTCGGCCAGTGCGTCGAGGAAGGCGTTGGCGGCCGCGTAGTTCGCCTGCCCGGGTACGCCGAATGTGGCCACGGCGGAGGAGAAGAGCACGAAGCCCTCCAGGGGGAGGCCCGCGGTCAGCTCGTGCAGGTGCCACGCCGCGTCCACCTTGGGCCGCAGCGCGACGGCCAGTTCCTCGGTGGTCATCCCGGTGACCGTGGCGTCCGCGAGCAGTCCCGCGGTGTGGATCACCGACCTGAGCGGGCGGTCCGCGGGGATGGACTCCAGCAGTTCCGCCACGGCCGCACGGTCGGCGACGTCGCAGGCCACCACGCTCACCCCGGCTCCGGTCGCGGTGAGTTCCTCGGCCAGGTCCTCGGCGCCCGGCGCTCGCGGCCCCGAGCGGCTCACCAGCAGCAGGTGCGGAGGGTTCGCCGAAGCGGCGAGCCTGCGGGCGACCAGCGTGCCGAGGGTTCCGGTGCCTCCGGTGACGAGGACGGTGCCGGCCGATGTCCCCACCGGGGATCCGGAGTCGCGGGATCCGGAGTCGCGGGAGGCGGAGTCGTGGGGGGCGGAGTCGTGGGGGGTGTTCCCGCCGAGGTCGTGGGAGGCGAGTCTGGGCACCAGCAGCTCGCCGCCGCGTACGGCCACCTCGCGTTCGCCGTGCTCGGCGGCGAGCAGCGCGGCGGCGGCGGGACCGTCGACGGTGACCAGGGTGAACCGGCCGGGGTGTTCGGCGGCGGCGGTGCGGACCAGACCACGGACCGGGGCGGACGCGAGGTCGGACTCGGCCACCACGACCGAGAGCCGGATACCGTCGAAACCGGGATGGCGGAGCCACTCCTGGAGCAGTCCCAGGACGGCGGCGGTCCGCTCGTACGCCTCCGCGACCACGTCGCCCGTCCGCCCGCCCACGGGCACGAGCACGGCCCCGGCGCCGGCCGCCGACAGCAGGTCGTCGACCACGCCGACGTCCCCGTCCGTCGTGACGAGGCCACCGGGGCCACCTGGGTCGTCGGGGCCGTCGGGGCTACTGAAGCCGCCGAGCACGACGACGTTCCCGGGAGCCGGACCCGTCTCGGCCGGTCGCTCCCAGCCGACCCGGTAGGTGTCGGCCTCGGGGCGGGCCGCGGCGAGTTCGGCGCGGGCGGCCGGGCGGAACGCCACGGACTCGACGGCGCCGACGACCTCTCCTTCCAGGTCCGCGAAGGTGTAGCGGAACCGGGAGGCGCCGAGCGGCTCGATGCGCGCCCGCAGCCCTTCCCGCCCTCGCTTCGCCCCGCCGGTCAGGCGCAGGCCCTCGAAGGCGAACGGCAGGAGAGGGTGGTCCGGGTCGGGGTCGGCGAGTCCGGCCAGCCCTGCCACCACCGGATGCAGAGCGGCGTCGAGCAGTGCCGGGTGAAGGACGAAATCCTCACCCGCGGTACCCTGGGCCTCGGCCGCGACGAGCTCGGCATAGACCGTGCCGTCGTCGCCGTCGCCGTCGTCGCCGTCGCCGTCGTCGCCGGCTCGCCATACGGCGGCCAGCCCCTGGAAGGCCGGGCCGTAGTCGTAGCCGAGCCGGTACAGCCGTGCGTACACGTCGGTGACGTCGACGCTCTCGGCTCCGGGGGGAGGCCATGCGACCCGCGTGGCCCCTGTCGTCCCGGGGGCGAGGGTCCCGGCCGCGTGCCGGGTCCACGGCGCGTTCTCGGACGAGCGCGCGTGCACCTCCACGGTCCGGCGGCCATGCTCGTCGGGGGCCGCGACGAGCACCTGCAGCGGCGCCGGGCGCCCGTGGGTGAGGACGAGAGGCGCCTGGACGGTCAGCTCGCGCACCTCGGAGCAGCCGACGAGGTCCCCGGCCCGCGTGGCGAGTTCGGCGAGAACCGTGCCGGGTGCCAGCACGGTGCGGAACACCGAGTGGTCGGCGAGCCACCCCTGCGCCGCCGTGTCGAGTCGGCCGGTCAGCACCGCGCCGCCGTCCACGAGCGCGACCATCGCCCCCAGCAGCGGGTGGCGGACGGCGGACGGCCCGAGCCCGGATGCCAGGGCCGAGCCGGCGGAGGGGGTGAGCCAGTAGCGCTCGCGCTCGAACCGGTAGGTCGGCAGGTCCACGACAGAGGTGCCCGTCGTCGTCCAGGAGACGGGGACGCCGCCGAGGTGGGCCACGGCGAGGGCGCGGCGGAACGTCTCCGTGCCGCCCTCGCCGCGCCGCAGCGTGCCGCCCGCCAGCCCGGGCAGGCCCCGCTCGGCGAGGATCTCCTCGACGGCCACGGTGAGCACCGGGTGCGGGCTCACCTCGACGAACCGGTGGTGTCCCGTGTCGAGCAGGCCGTGGACGGCGGCTTCGAACTCCACGGTCTCGCGGAGGTTCCGATACCAGTACCCGGCGTCGAGCGTGGCGGTGTCGGCCGGTTCCCCGGTCACCGAGGAGTGGAACGCGATCTCGGCCGGCCTCGGTTCCAGGCCGGTGAGCGTCTCCAGCAGGTCCTCGCGCAGGGGTTCGACGTGTCGGGTGTGCGAGGCGTAGTCCACCGGGACGCGGCGGGCGCGCACGCCCTGCTCGTCGCACCACGCGAGCAGTTCGTCGAGGGCGTCCGCGCCTCCCGCGACCACCGTGGAGCGTGGTCCGTTGCGCACCGCGATCTCGATCTCCCCCGGCCGGCGCGTCAGGACCCGGGCCAGTTCGTCGGCGCCCAACGCCACCGACACCATGCCGCCGTTCCCCGCGATGCGGGCGATCGCCCTGCTGCGGAGTGTGACGATCTTCGCGGCGTCCGCCAGCGACAGCGCGCCCGCCACGTAGGCCGCGGCGATCTCGCCCTGTGAGTGCCCGACGACGGCGTCCGGCCGCACTCCGGCGGCGCGCCACATCGCCGCGAGCGACACCATCATCGCGAAGAGCACCGGCTGCACGACGTCGACGCGCTCCAGTGGTGGCGCGCCGACGTCGCCACGGAGCACGGCGGTGAGGGACCAGTCGGTGTGCCCGGCGAACGCCTCCTCGCAGGCCTCGATCTCGGCGCGGAAGGTGTGGTCGGAGTCCAGGAGCGCACGGGCCATCTCGGGCCACTGCGATCCCTGGCCGGGGAAGACGAAGACCGTCCTGCCCGGGGCCTTCTCGCCGGTGACGACCTCGTCGTGGAGTTCGCCCCGTGCCAGGGCGCGCAGGGCGGGCAGGTGGTCGGCGAGTACGGCGGCGCCGTGGCCGAGCCGCGCCCTGGAGACGAGGGTGGCCGCCACGTCACGCGGGTCCAGCCCCGGATGGGCCTGAAGGTGGTCGGCCAGCGCCTCGGCCTGCCTGCGCAGAGCGGCGGGGCTGTCCCCGGACAACAGCACGGGGGGAGCGGGCGCGGTCGCGGGCCGATCGGCGTGGCCGGAGACATTCGGTGTCTCGGCGGGGTCGTCGGGTGCCTGTTCGAGGATGACATGCGCGTTGGTCCCACTGATCCCGAACGACGACACCCCCGCCCGCCGCACCCCACCCCACTCACG
>NZ_JBEPDA010000064.1:0-3577 GCF_040299985.1 Streptosporangium sp. NPDC000563
TTGCCGATGGGCATGCTGGCCCGGTAGATCCTGCCGTTGTCGCCGGCGAAGAACAGGTACATGTTCTGGCCGTCACCGATGAGCGCCTGGTCGATCGGGCCGGTGCCGGAGTTGGAGATGCTGCCGGAGAACAGCGTCTGGGGTGCCGACCAGCCGTTGGGGTTGGTGGGATCGGTGGAGGTCTTGTAGGAGAAGGCGGCCCCGCCCCACTGGTAGGCGAGCACCCAGATGTTCTTCGGCGCGAAGTAGAACAGCGACGGCGCCACGGTGCCGGAGTTCATCGCGTTCTGGCTGGCCGAGGCCATCTCCGAGTAGTTGGTGAACAGGCTGAAGTTCATCGAACCCCAGCTGGTGCCGAAGTCGTGGGTGGTGGCGTAGACGAGCTGCTTGCCGTTGTAGGGGGCGACGGTGAAGTCCTTCAGCGAGACCCAGCCCGACCTCGGGTTCGCGAGCACGCCCGAGGAGGTCCAGCGGTACGTCGAGGGAAGGGTGCAGGTGCCCGGCGGAGGGGTCACGGTGGGGGTGGGGCTCGGGTTCGTTCCGCCGACCTGGACGAGCTGCCACTGCTGGTTGTTGCCGCCCCAGTCGTCGTACTGGACGATGTTGCCGCCGTCGGCGGTGGAGGCGCCCTGCACCTCCAGGGCCTTGTTGCTGTTGCGGGAGATGAAGCGTACGTAGCCACCCGCCGAGTCGGCGAGGCGCCACTGCTGGTTGGTGCCGTTGAGGTCGGCCCACTGGACGATCGCACCGCCGTTGGCGGTGGAGAAGCCGCTGACGTCCAGCACCTTGCCCGAGTGGCGTGACTTGATGCGGTAGTAGCCGCCGCCCGAGTCGACGAACTGCCACTGCTGCTGGTTGCCGTTGTTACGGGTCCACTGGGTGATGCGGGCGCCGTCGTTGGTGGCCAGGTTGTAGACGTCCAGGGCCTTGCCGCTGTTGCGGTTGACCAGCACGTACCAGGCGTTCGTGTCGACGGTCGCCGCGTTCGCGGTCTGGACGGCCACGAACAGGCTCACCAGCAAGGTGGCCGCCGCCATGATGACGGCTAGGGGTTTAAATCGCACAATTTACTCCGATTTCGTCCGAGGGGAGCGGACGGGCTGGTTGGGACGGTTCTCATAGGGTTGTTTTTCGGTCTTTACGGGGTTGTGAGGTCGAAGCGGCGCACGGTCACCGAGCCGCCGAGGGCCTGGGTGGCGTGGTTGAAGATCCCGAAGCGGTTGCCCATGAAGAACTGCCAGGCGTTGTTCATCGTGAAGGCCGGTCCGAGCGTGGTGAAGTTGGTCCCGTCGGTGCTGTAGGAGAAGCGGGCCTGCCGTCCGGAGCCGGGCCGGATGTCGGCGTTGACCCTCAGCCAGATCCGGCCGCCCGAGACGTTGGCGCTCGCCGCCTCGGTGCCGGTTCCCGTGGTCTGCCAGCTGCTGTTCATGGTCAGCCCGTTGGTCATCACCACGCGGGTCGCCCCGTTGTCGCGTTTGATGCCGATCCAGGCCGACTGGTCACGCAGGATGGCGAGGCCGCTGCGGTCGCCGTTGGCCATCTGCGAGTAGTCGAGTTCGATCGTCGCGGTCGACGACGGCCCCTGGATACGGTGGGTCAGGGTGTTGCGGGCGTTGTACAGGTCGTTCGTCACGGTCGCGGTCTGCAGGCGCAGGCCGCTGCCGGTCGACCAGCGCGAGTTGTCGGGGTTGTGGTTCCACTCCCACCGGTGGCCGAGCGAGGGGGAGGTGAAGGTGTCGGGGCCGATCATCGACTGAACGGTTTTGCTGGTCTGGATGTTCGGCTTCGGGTAGTTGACGCCCCAGCCGCCGTTCACCGTCTGGATCGTGGGCCAGCCGTCGCCGGTCCAGGTGATCGGCGCGAGAGCGGGCACCCGGCCGCCGGGGTAGGCGTCGACGAACGACATGTAGTACCAGGCGCCGTTCTGGGTCTGCACCAGTCCGCCCTGGTGGGGCACGCCGCCGCCGGAGATCGGGCCGGGCATGTTCAGCAGGACCTGGCGCATCTCGTACGGGCCGAACGGGCTGGTCGAGCGCAGCACGTACTGGCCGTTCGCGGGCTTGGTCAGCCAGATGTAGTAGTAGCCGTTCCGCTTGTAGAAGCGGGCGCCCTCAAGGGTGCCGACGCTGGAGGGGGTCTGGAACACCTGCTGGGCGCGCACCTGGCTGAGGCCGTCGGCCGAGAGCTGGGCGACGCTGATCGTGCCGTTGCCGTAGGCGACGTACATCGTGTCGTTGTCGTCGACGAGCAGGCCGGCGTCGTAGTAGCAGTTGTTGATCTGGGAGCGCTTGGTCCAGGTGCCGTCGACCGCCGAGGCGGTGTAGACGTAGGTGCGGTTGAACTCGATGCAGCCCATCCAGTAGTAGGTGCTGTTGCTCGGCCGGTAGTTGAGGGTCGAGGCCCAGATGCCCTTCACGTACGCCCGGCCGCCGTTGAGGTCGTAGGCGTTCGAGTTGAAGTCGAGCCGGGGGACCGAGTGGCCCGCGTACTCCCAGTCGACCAGGTTGTAGGAACGCAGGATCGGCGCGCCCGGCGAGTAGTGCATCGTCGAGGCCGAGTAGTAGTAGGCGTCGCCGACCCGGATGATGTCGCCGTCGGCGAAGTCCTGCCACACGACCGGGTTGGTGTAGTTGCCACCGGGACCCGGCGTCGGGGTGGGGGTGGGGGTCGGGTTCGGCGTCGGGTTCGTTCCGCCAACCTGGACGAGCTGCCACTGCTGGTTGTTGCCGCCCCAGTCGTCGTACTGGACGATGTTGGCGTTGTCGGCGGTGGAGGCGTTCTGCACTTCCAGGGCCTTGTTGCTGTTGCGGTTGACGAATCTCACGTAGCCGTCAGGGGAGTCGGCGAGGCGCCACTGCTGGTTGGTGCCGTTGAGGTCGGCCCACTGGACGATCGCGCCGCCGTTGGCGGTGGAGAAGCCGCTGACGTCCAGGACCTTGCCGGAGTGGCGTGACTTGATGCGGTAGTAGCCGCCGCCGGAGTCGACGAACTGCCACTGCTGGTTGTTGTTGTTGTTACGGGTCCACTGGGTGATGCGCCCGCCGTCGGCGGTGGAGAGGTTGTAGACGTCCAGGGCCTTGCCGCTGGTGCGGTTGACCAGCACGTACCAGGCGTTCGTGTCGACGGTCGCCGCGGTCGCCGCGGGGCTGGCGAGCGTGAGCAGGGCGCCGGTGAGCATGATCGAGGTGATGGCGGCCAGCAGCATGCGCAGGCGATTTCGCCTGATAAAAGGCATACGTCCTCCTCTGGAAGACTTTGTTAGCGTTAACACTTCGGGTACGACCTCACCCTGAACGTGGCGTCCTGCCGGTCGGAGACACTCGACGCGTTGATCGGGTCGATGCGCGGCAGGTGGCCCCGGTGCCGCGGAAGGCGGGCCGAAAAGTCGTAGGGCCGGAACGCCTCTGGGCGGTGGGGAGACCGCCTGCGGCTGGGTGACACAGGCGTTCCTTTCTCTGGGGGGTGAGACAGGTGGGGGGTGCCCGGTCCCGTCGTCCGGTGGACGACGGGACATAAACCCGGCCTTCGGGAAGCGCCATCCTTCTCTCTACGCCACCGAAACCCCCTACACATAGCC
>NZ_JBEPDA010000065.1:0-3290 GCF_040299985.1 Streptosporangium sp. NPDC000563
GCGTCCCACAGGATCACCGCGCCGTCACCGCCGCCGGTGGCCAGCGTCTCGCCGTCCGGGCTGAACGCCACCGTGTTCACCGTTTCCGCCGGGCCCTCTCGTCGTTCCCGTGTTCCCCGTACCGCTTCCGGATCTCCCAGGTGTCCCGGAGCCGCCGGGGCCGGGAGGCTCAGCTGAACATCGCCTCCATGGTCTCGTGCGACTGCTCCTTCTTGGCGTCGGACTCGCTGCCCCAGCAGGTGTTGAGGATGATCCGGGTGCGGTCCTCCGACAGCGGGACCGTGCGGTGCAGCGTCGTGTCGGAGCGCAGGAAGTAGATGTCGCCGGTCTCGTGGGCGTAGGTGCTGATCGGCTGCTTGATGAGGTGGTCGTGGACCCGGGGGTCCTCCTTCACCCAGTTGGTGTGGGGGACGCACTGGAGCATGCCGCCGTACTCGCTGCTCGGCGCCTCCATGATCCAGATGAGGGTGAAGCTGAAGTCGCCCCAGTGCCAGCCGTGTGTGTCGCCCTGCTTCTCCTGGCGGATGATGACGTACTTCTCCTCGTCCCAGGGGCAGGCGACGACCGGCTCGTTGGCCAGCCGGCCGAGGAAGTCCTTGAGGGTGGCGGAGTCGTAGAGCTCCGGGATCAGGGTGCTGTCCTGTGCGATGGACTGCTGGCTGACCGTGCTCATCTTCCTCGGCGAGTTGCTGGTCTCCTTGAGGTTGATGTCGATCCGGCGCGCGTGCAGGTCGAGCAGCCGGTCCACCTCGTTCGAGACGAGGTCCTTGATCTCGCCGGAGACCACGTTCCGCAGCTTCACATAGCCGTTCCTGCGGAAATCATGGGAAAGTCTGCGGATTTCCCAGGGGTCCTGAAAGGTCTTTTCGAGATGCTCCGCGATCCGATCGTCGAGCGAGAGCTTCCGGTGGCCGGTCTCGTAGTTGGGAGTCGTCATGCGTTTTCTCCTCCGTGGTTATCGAGTCCGTGGTCATCGAGGTTTTCAGAACCGTAACACGCGATTGGCGGACGCAAATGGCGTGCGTTGTTCGTCCACTCCCGCTGTGAAACCATAAGCGGATTCCATCCGACCGGCTTCAGCGATTACTCAGACTACGCAGGGACGAGCGTCATGAACACCAAAGTCACATTCGTCGAGCTGTCTGCATTCGAGGCCATCCTGCCCCTCGCCTCCGGTTACATGCAGGCCTACGCACAGCATGACCCCGAGGTGGGGCCGCGATGTGAGTTCGAGATCTTCTCCGCACCCGTGTCCGCGAACCGGGAGGAAGTGATCGACGAACTCCTCGGCAGGCGCAGCGACGTGTACGCCATCAGCTGTTACATCTGGAACATCGGATTCGCGCGTGCCGTGCTTGCCGCGCTGCACGAGCGGCTCCCGAAGGCCCAGTTCATCCTCGGCGGCCCGCAGGTCATGCAGCACGCCCACGAGTACGTCCCCCCGGAGCAGGAGAACGTCGTCGTCTGCAACGGCGAGGGCGAGAAGACGATGGTGCAGTACCTGAGGCAGGTCCTCAGCGACGACCCCGACTTCGCCGCCGTCCACGGGATCAGCTTCTGGCGGTCGGGGGAGCTCGTCACCACCGAGGCCGCCGAGCGGGTACGCGACCTCATGGAGGTGCCCTCGCCCTTCACCTCCGGCGTCTTCGAGGAGGGCAAGTACACCACCGCCATCCTGGAGACCAACCGCGGATGCCCGTTCAGCTGCGGTTTCTGCTTCTGGGGTGCGGCGACCAACGACAAGGTGCACAAGTTCGAGGACCAGCGGGTCCGCGACGACATCACCTGGATCAGCAAGAACAACTTCGTGTCGATCTTCATCGCCGACGCCAACTGGGGCATGGCCCCGCGCGACGTGGAGCTCACCCGCCACCTGGTGGAGTGCAGCGAGGAGAACGGCTACCCGGTGATGGTCTCGATGGCCGCGGCGAAGAACAAGCCGGACCGCATGGCCGAGATCACCGAGATCCTCGTGCAGGGCGGCCTGCTGACCAGCCAGCCCATCTCGCTGCAGTCGATGAGCTCCAAGACCCTCGAACTGGTCGACCGCTCGAACATCAAGCCCGCGACCTACACCGAGCTGCAGAGGACGCTCAGGGAGAAGCGCATCAGCTCCTACATCGAGCTGATCTGGCCGCTTCCCGGGGAAACCCTCGGCTCCTACAAGGAAGGGGTCGCGGAATTGTGCCGGCTGCGTGCCGACACGCTGATCGTCTATCCGCAGCTCCTTCTTCACAACACCTCCATCCACGCGAAGCGCGACCTTCTCGGAGTGCAGGTCGAGCGCGTTCCCAGTGATGTCACGGAAGCCGATGTCGTGGTCGGCACGAACTGGGTCAGCCGCGAGGAGTGCGAGCGCGGCACGTGGTTCTACTACGCGGTCCACTCGCTCTACAACCTGCGCGGCCTGTATTATCTCGCCAATTATCTGGAGAGGTCGGGCACGAGAAGGTTCGAGGACTTCTTCACCGACGCCGCGACATATTTCGAGAGTCGTACGGACACCGAGGTCGCGACTTTCTTCCGCGATTCCGTGAAGAAACTCTGGAACTACGACTTCCACAATTTCGGGATGGTCGCGCATCTCGTCCTGCATTCGCACCGCGAGGAGTTCGACGCGTTGCTCGTCGACTTCGCCCGGGGCCAGTCCTGGTGGCGGGACGCCGGGGCGCGGGCGGCGTTCGAGCTCGACCTGCTGGCCCGGCCCTACATCTACCTGGCCAAGCCGAAGCCGCCCCGCTACGACTTCACCGAGCTGGGTGTCGAGTCGCGCGCCGGGGCGCGCGGGAAGACGACCTCGGTCGTGGACATGCCCGCCGATCTGGCCGCCCTGCTCATCGACCTCGACGTGACCGGCCTGGAGGCGGGCCAGGAGCTTCTGACCCGCTTCGAGCTCGACCACCCGCGCGGACGCAAGCTGCCGTTCATGCCGGAACGCAGCCTGGAGCACAACGCCTCCTACTGCCAGGGCATGGTGCTGCGGCTGCGGGAGTATCTCCCCACCTGGCGGCCCGAGTCCGAGACCGCCGCGCTTCCCGGCCGGCGCTGAGCACCTCCCGTCGCGCTGCCCGGCAGAGGCGCGGAGCCGTCCGCCGGGCCGCCCGCGAGGGCGCGGGGTCGCCGGGGTCGCCAAGGTCGCCGGGGTCGCCGGGGTCACCGCGGCCGTGCGCGATGAGGGTCGTGGCCGCGGGTGACGAAGGACCGTGGCCCCGGGCGGGGCGGGGGCCGCCGCGGAAAAGCACAACCGCGACGCGGGAGCGGCCGGGGGCGGCGCGGGGCGACCCCCCGGC
>NZ_JBEPDA010000066.1:0-1489 GCF_040299985.1 Streptosporangium sp. NPDC000563
TAGTGATTCCGTGAGTAGTGGTGAGCGAAAGCGGATCAGGCTAAACCGTAGGCGTGTGATAGCCGGCAGGCGTTGCGTTTGCGGGGTTGTGGGACCCTCTGATGGTTTCTGCCGAGACCATAGACAGTAAGAAATCTTTCCGATAGTCGAAGCTTCTGGGAAGTGGCGCCGTAGACCGTGAGAGTCGGGTAGGCGAAATCGGTTGGACTGTTTGAGGGGATCCCAAGTAGCACGGGGCCCGAGAAATCCTGTGTGAATCTGCCAGGACCACCTGGTAAGCCTAAATACTCCCTGGTGACCGATAGTGAACAAGTACCGTGAGGGAAAGGTGAAAAGCGCCCCGGTGAGGGGTCGTGAAATAGTACCTGAAACCGTGTGCCTACAAGCCGTAGGAGCGTAAACGAGGGCTTGCTCTTGTTTGTGATGTGACTGCGTGCCTTTTGAAGAATGAGCCTGCGAGTTATGGTGTGTGGCGAGGTTAACCCGTGTGGGGGAGCCGTAGCGAAAGCGAGTCTGAATAGGGCGTTTGAGTCGCATGCTGTAGACCCGAAGCGGAGTGATCTAGGCATGGGCAGGTTGAAGCGCGGGTAAGACCGCGTGGAGGACCGAACCCACCAGGGTTGAAAACCTGGGGGATGACCTGTGTTTAGGGGTGAAAGGCCAATCAAACTCCGTGATAGCTGGTTCTCCCCGAAATGCATTTAGGTGCAGCGTTGCGTGTTTCTTGCCGGAGGTAGAGCACTGGATGGCTAATGGGCCCGACAAGGTTACTGACGTCAGCCAAACTCCGAATGCCGGTAAGTGAGAGCGTGGCAGTGAGACTGCGGGGGATAAGCTCCGTAGTCGAGAGGGAAACAGCCCAGACCACCGACTAAGGCCCCTAAGCGTGTGCTAAGTGGGAAAGGATGTGGAGTCGCAGTGACAACCAGGAGGTTGGCTTAGAAGCAGCCACCCTTGAAAGAGTGCGTAATAGCTCACTGGTCAAGTGATTCCGCGCCGACAATGTAGCGGGGCTCAAGTACACCGCCGAAGTCGTGGCATTCACACATTATCCGAGCCTTTGTGGTTTAGGTGTGTGGGTGGGTAGGGGAGCGTCGTGCGGCCGGCGAAGCAGCGGAGTGATCCAGTTGTGGAGGCTGTGCGAGTGAGAATGCAGGCATGAGTAGCGAATCAGAAGTGAGAAACTTCTGCGCCGGATGACCAAGGGTTCCTGGGGCAGGCTAATCCGCCCAGGGTAAGTCGGGACCTAAGGCGAGGCCGACAGGCGTAGTCGATGGACAACGGGTTGATATTCCCGTACCCGCTACGATGCGCCAATACTGAATCCAGTGATACTAAGGGTCCTTAAGTCCCTAACGCCCTTCGGGGTGTGGGTGAGACTGAACGCCTGGCCTGAACTGGTAGTAGGTAAGCGATGGGGTGACGCAGGAAGGTAGCCCAGCCCAGGCGATGGTTGTCCTGGGGTAAGCATGTAGGGAGAGAGGTAGGC
>NZ_JBEPDA010000066.1:1582-3006 GCF_040299985.1 Streptosporangium sp. NPDC000563
GTAGGTAAATCCGCCTCTCATGTATCCTGAGATGTGATGCCGAGCCGATTGTGGCGAAGTGGGTGATCCTATGCTGCCGAGAAAAGCCTCTAGTGAGTGTCGTGGCGGCCCGTACCCTAAACCGACTCAGGTGGTCAGGTAGAGAATACTAAGGCGATCGGGTGAACTGTGGTTAAGGAACTCGGCAAATTGCCCCCGTAACTTCGGGAGAAGGGGGGCCTTCGCTGGTGATGAACCTTTGCGTTCTGAGCTGGTGGGGGTCGCAGAGGCCAGGGGGAAGCGACTGTTTACTAAAAACACAGGTCCGTGCGAAGTCGTAAGACGATGTATACGGACTGACGCCTGCCCGGTGCTGGAACGTTAAGGGGACCGGTTAGTTGTTCTTCGGAGCAGCGAAGCTGAGAACTTAAGCGCCAGTAAACGGCGGTGGTAACTATAACCATCCTAAGGTAGCGAAATTCCTTGTCGGGTAAGTTCCGACCTGCACGAATGGCGTAACGACTTCCCCGCTGTCTCAACCGCAGACCCGGCGAAATTGCACTACGAGTAAAGATGCTCGTTACGCGCAGCAGGACGGAAAGACCCCGGGACCTTCACTATAGCTTGACATTGGCGTTTGGAGCGTCTTGTGTAGGATAGGTGGGAGACGGTGAAGCCTTCACGCTAGTGGGGGTGGAGTCATTGGTGAAATACCACTCTGGTCGTTTTGAACGTCTAACTTCGGTCCGTGATCCGGATCAGGGACAGTGTCTGGTGGGTAGTTTAACTGGGGCGGTTGCCTCCTAAAGAGTAACGGAGGCGCCCAAAGGTTCCCTCAGCCTGGTTGGCAATCAGGTGTCGAGTGTAAGTGCACAAGGGAGCTTGACTGTGAGACCGACGGGTCGAGCAGGAGCGAAAGCTGGGACTAGTGATCCGGCGGTGGCATGTGGAAGCGCCGTCGCTCAACGGCTAAAAGGTACCCCGGGGATAACAGGCTGATCTTCCCCAAGAGTCCATATCGACGGGATGGTTTGGCACCTCGATGTCGGCTCGTCGCATCCTGGGGCTGGAGTAGGTCCCAAGGGTTGGGCTGTTCGCCCATTAAAGCGGTACGCGAGCTGGGTTTAGAACGTCGCGAGACAGTTCGGTCCCTATCCGCTGCGCGCGCAGGAGACTTGAAAGGAGCTGTCCCTAGTACGAGAGGACCGGGACGGACGAACCTCTGGTGTGCCAGTTGTTCCGCCAGGAGCACGGCTGGTTGGCTACGTTCGGAAGGGATAACCGCTGAAAGCATCTAAGCGGGAAGCTCGCCTTGAGATGAGGTCTCCCACCACGAGAGTGGGTAAGGCTCCCGGTAGACGACCGGGTTGATAGGCTGGAAGTGGAAGCGCAGTAATGTGTGGAGCTGACCAGTACTAATAGGCCGAGGACTTGACCACAAAGCA
>NZ_JBEPDA010000067.1:0-2951 GCF_040299985.1 Streptosporangium sp. NPDC000563
CGCACCACCAACTCCAAAAACCCCGTACCCGGAAAAATCACCATCCCGCCCACCACATGATCCGCCAACCACGGATGCGACCCCAACGAGACACGCCCCGTCAACAACGCCTCATCACTGTCGGCCAACCCCATGACCGCACCCAGCAGCGGGTGTCCCGCCACGACCTGTCCGAGACCTTCGGCGTCTCCGGCCCGTCTGCCACTCGGCCAGTACCACTGACGCTGGAAGGCGTACGTCGGCAACTCCACCTTGCGAGCACCGGCGAACAAGATCGGCCAGCTGACCGGCACCCCGCGTACGTGCAGTCCGGCCAGCGCCGTCACGATCGTCGCCTGCTCGTCCTGGCCCCCGCGCAGCGCCGACACCAATACCGGGTCGGAGTCCGAATATCCGTCCATGGTGACGCGACGAGCATCCGGCTCCTCGGCGACCGCCTGAGAGCGGACCGTCTCCACCGCGTCGGCGAGCACGGTGAGGGTGTCGGACGCCATCGCGGTGAGCACCCCGTCGGGGCCCAGCTCCAGATACGCCCGCACCCCCTGGCCGTGCAGGGTGCGCACGGCGTCGGCGAAGCGGACCGCGCCGCGGACCTGCTCCACCCAGTACTCCGGTGAGCACAGCTGCTCGTCGGTGGCGAGCTCCCCGGTCAGCGTCGAGACCACCGGGATCCGCGGCGGGTCGTAGGACAGCGTCGCCGCCACCGCCCGGAACTCCTCCAGCATCGGATCCATCAACGGCGAATGGAACGCGTGCGACACCCGCAACCGCTTCGTCCGCGCTCCCCGCTCCTCCAGGGCGGCGGCCACCTCAAGCACCGCCTCCTCGACGCCGGAGATCACCACCGAGGACGGGCCGTTCACCGCCGCGACCGACACCTCCTTCTCACGCCCGGCCAGCAGCTCGACGACCACCTCTTCGGAGGCCCGCACCGACACCATCGCCCCACCGGAGGAAAGCGCCTGCATCAACCGCGCCCGACCCGCCACCAACGCACACGCGTCCTGCAACGACAGCACACCGGCCACATGCGCCGCCGCGATCTCCCCGACCGAATGCCCGGCCAGCACATCCGGCGCCACTCCCCAGGACTCCACCAGCCGGAACAACGCCGTCTCCACCGCGAACAGCGCCGGCTGCGCCCACCCGGTCCGATCCAGCGCCTCCGCCTGCGCCGACCCCGGCTCGGCGAACAGCACCTCACGCAGAGACCCCTCAAGCAGCGGATCCAGCTCGGCGACCACCGCGTCCAACGCGGTCGCGAACACCGGGAACCGCTCATACAACTCCCGGCCCATCCCGGCCCGCTGACTGCCCTGACCGGTGAACAACACCGCGAGTTCCGGCTGCGCCCCGGCCACCCCGCGCACCACACCCGCACCCGGCAGATCCTCGGCCAGCGCACCCAGCCCGGCCAGCACACCCTCACGACCATCGGCCAGCACCACCGCCCGATGCTCGAACGCCGACCGCGTCGTCGCCAGCGAGAACGCCACATCGGCCAACCCGAGACCGGGCTCACCCTCCAGGAACGACGCCAACCGCCCGGCCTGCGCCCGCAACGCCCCCGCCGTACGACCCGACACCACCACCGGAACCGTCTCGGCACCCGGCACCTGACCCGCTGTGCGAGCTTCGGCGGTTTCCGGGAGCCCCGGCCCCTGCTCGACGATCACGTGCGCGTTGGTGCCACTGATCCCGAACGACGACACCGCAGCCCGACGCGAGCGGTCGGTCTCCGGCCACTCCGTCGGCTCGGTCAGCAGCTCGACCGCGCCCTCGCTCCAGTCCACATGCGACGAGGGCGCGTCCACGTGCAGCGTCCTGGGCAGTGTCCCGTGCCGCATCGCCATGACCATCTTGATCACACCCGCCACACCGGCAGCCGCCTGGGTGTGACCGATGTTCGACTTGATCGACCCCAGCAGCAGCGGCCGGTCCTCCGGCCGATCCTGGCCGTACGTCGCCAGCAGCGCCTGCGCCTCGATCGGGTCACCCAGCGTCGTCCCGGTGCCGTGCGCCTCCACCACGTCCACCTCGGACGCCGACAGCCCCGCACTCGCCAGCGCCTGACGAATCACCCGCTGCTGAGACGGACCGTTCGGCGCCGTCAACCCGTTCGACGCACCATCCTGATTCACCGCCGACCCGCGCACCACCGCGAGCACCTCGTGGCCGTTGCGCCGAGCATCCGACAGCCGCTCCAACACCAGCATGCCCACACCCTCGGCCCAGCCCGCACCGTCGGCGCTGTCGGAGAACGCCTTGCACCGTCCGTCGGCGGCCAGCCCGCCCTGGGCGCTGAAATCGATGAACGAGGTCGGCGTGGCCATCACCGTCACGCCACCGGCCAGCGCCAGTGAACACTCACCACCGCGCAGCGCCTGCGCGGCCAGGTGCAGCGCCACCAGCGAGGAGGAGCACGCGGTGTCCACGGTCACCGCCGGCCCTTCCAGGCCGAGTGTGTAGGACAGGCGGCCGGTCGCGACACTACCGGCGCTACCCGTACCGGAGAAGCTCATCGCCTCCGGTGGCAGCTCAACACCGGTCGCGTAGTCGTGGTACATGACCCCGGCGAACACGCCGGTACGGCTGCCACGCAGCGAGAGCGGGTCGATCCCGGAGCGCTCGACCGCCTCCCACGACGTCTCCAGCAACAACCGCTGCTGCGGGTCCATCGCCAGCGCCTCACGCGGCGAGATCCCGAAGAACCCGGGATCGAACTCCCCGGCCTCGTGCAGGAACCCCCCCTCACGCACGTAACTGGTCCCGCGACTCTCCCGATCCGGGTTGTACAACGTCCCGAGATCCCAGCCGCGTGACGTCGGGAACCCGGTGATCGCGTCGGTCTCCTCGACCACCAGACGCCACAAATCCTCCGGAGAAGACACCCCACCCGGATAACGACACGCCATCCCCACGATCACCACCGGATCGTCGGCCACCGACCG
>NZ_JBEPDA010000068.1:0-2501 GCF_040299985.1 Streptosporangium sp. NPDC000563
GCCGCCTGCGCCCGCACCAACTCCACCACCAGCCGAACCTGCTCGGCCTCACCCAACCCCGCCAACCGCCGCAACAACTCCGAATCCCCACCCGCCGACGTGGAGATCGCCAGGCGGCGGCTTCCACGCACCAGGCCACGCATCAGATACGGCACCTCGGGGACCGTACGCAGCACCGAGAGATCCAACCGCGCCACCACCACTGGCGAGTGACCTGTCGTAGTAGCCGACTCGAACGCCGCGAGCCCCTGTTCGGCCGAGAGCGCCGGCATCCCCGCCCGCGCCATCCGCCGCAGGTCGATCGCCCCGAGTCCCCCGGTCATCCCGGTCTCCTGCGCCCACATGCCCCAGGCCAGCGACAGCCCCGCCAGCCCCTCGGCCCGGCGCTGCTGGGCCAGAGCGTCGAGGAACGCGTTCGCCGCCGCGTAGTTACCCTGACCCGCGTTGCCCATCACCCCGGCGAACGAGGAGAACACCACGAATCCGGCCAGGTCCAGGTCCCGGGTGAGCTCGTGCAGATACCAGGCCGCATCCACCTTCGGCCGCAGCACCGCGTCCAGCCGCTCGGCCGTCAGCGACGGAATCGTGCCGTCATCCAGCACACCCGCGGTGTGAATCACCGCGGTCAGCGGATGCCCGGCGTCGATCCCGGCCAGCAGGCCCACGACCTGATCCCGATTCGCCATGTCACAGGCCGCGATGGTGACCTCGACGCCGTGTGCGATCAACTCCGCCTGCAACTCCACCGCACCCGGAGCGTCCAGCCCTCTTCTGCTGGTCAGCACCAGATGACGCACCCCACGCTCGGCCACCACGTGCCGCGCGAACAAAGCTCCCAGACCACCGGTACCACCGGTGATCAGAACGGTTCCCTCCGGATCCCAGGCCTGGCCCGCCTCGTCGCCGACGTCAGAGCCGGACACCACCCGCGCCATCCGCGGAACCAGCACCTCACCCCCGCGCACCGCCACCTGAGGCTCACCCGAGACCAACGCCCCCGGCAGCACATCGAGCAGGACCGACGATGCCTGATCCCGGTCCATGTCGACCAGTACGAACCGGTCCGGGTTCTCCGACTGAGCACTGCGGACCAGGCCCCACACCCCGGAAGCCGGGAGATCAGCCACCAGCTCGCCATCGCCTGCCGCGACCGCGCCCCGGGTGAGGAACACCAGCCGCGACTCGGCGAACCGCTCCTCGGCCAGCCACCGCTGCAGCAGGTCCAGAACGTGAGCGGTGAGCGCATGCGCCGACTCCACCACCCCGACCGCCGGGTCGGAGACCATCTCCGCGAGCACCACCGCCGGGACCGGATCCGCCTCGGCCAGCGCGGGCAGATCCGCATGCACCGGCACCACGTCCCCGGCCTCCCGCGAGGCCGCCGCGACACCCAGCGTGTCCGAACCGAGCACCGCCACCGGCACCCGATCGGTTTCGGATAGCCCGCCTGCCGCGGACCATTCCAGCCGGAACAGCGTGTCCTGCTCTGCCCCGCGACCGTCGGAGATCGCCAGCTGCTCGGTGGAGATCGGCCGCAGCACCACCGACCGGGCCGACACCACCGATGCACCCGTCGCATCCACCGCGTTCAGCGAAACCGCTTCGCCGCCCGTCCTGGCCAGCCGCACCCGCAGCACCGATGCCCCGGCCGCGTGCAGGCTCACCTCACCCCAGGAGAACGGCACCCGGGCAGCCTCGGAATCGTCCAGTCCAGCGAACGGCACCACGTGCAGCGCCGCGTCCAGCAGCGCCGGATGCACCCCGAACGATTCCGCCTCGCTGACCTGCTCGGGCAGCCTCACCTCGGCGAAGATCTCACCGTCGCGACGCCACGCCGCCCGCAGCCCTTGGAACGCCGGACCGTAGGCGAAGCCGTCCGCGGCCAGTTCCTCGTAGAAGCCGTCCAGCTCGATCGCGGTCGCGCCGACCGGGGGCCACACCGCCGTGTCGAACGGCTCGGCAGGCGAAGCATCCGTGGCGAGCGTGCCGGTGGCGTGCCGTACCCACGGCACCTCCTCGGTCGCGTCCGCCGAACGGGCGTAGACGCTCACACTCCGCCGACCGGTCTCCTCCGCAGCCCCCACCCACACCTGCACCGCCACCGCGTCACCCGCACCCAGCACCAGCGGAGCGTCCAGGATCAACTCCTCGACCGCCTCGCAGCCGACCTGGTCACCGGCACGCACCGCCAACTCCACGAACGCCGAACCGGGCACCACCACCGAGCCCGCCACCACGTAGTCGGCCAGCCACGAATGCGACGCCGACGACAACCGCCCGGTCAGCACCACTCCATCGGAGTCGGCCCGAGGCATCACCGCACCCAGTAGCGGATGCCTTGTCGCGGCCAGGCCCAGCACATGAGCGTCACCGCTCTGCTTGGCGTTCGGCCAGAACCGCTGGTGCTGGAAGGCGTAGGTGGGCAGATCCACCCGGCGGCCACCGGTCAGCACCTGCTGCCAGTCCACCGTCACACCACGCACGAACAGCTCCGCCGCCGA
>NZ_JBEPDA010000069.1:0-2185 GCF_040299985.1 Streptosporangium sp. NPDC000563
GGGGTTGGCAATTGCTCAATTTTTTATAAGCAAAGATGATCACACGTAGTCATGTATCTTGCGCGCGTGAAGCTTTCGGAGTGGGCACGCCGGCAGGGCGTGGCTATCAGATCGCCTGGCGGTGGGTGAAGAGCGGCAAGATGCCCGTCGCCGTCCACCAGGCGCCCTCCGGCACGTGGATCGCCGAAGAGCCCGCCGCTACCGTTGGCCGGGTGGTCGCCTACTTCCGGGTGTCGTCCGGCGATCAGAAGGGCGATCTGGACCGGCAGGCCGTACGGGTCGTCGAGGGCGCCAACGCTCTGGGCCTGGCCGTCGGCGAGGTGGTCAAGGAGATCGGGTCCGGGCTGAACGGCACACGCCGCAAGCCGCACCGCCTCCTCGCCGATCCGACCGCGGCGGTGATCGTGGTCGAGCACCGCGACCGTCTGGCCCGCTTCGGCGTCGAACACCTGCAATCCGCGCTCGCCGCGACCGGCCGCCGCCTGGTGATCCTGCAACCGCAGGAGAGCGCCGATGACCTGGTCCGGGACATGACCGAGGTATTGACCTGCATGTGCGCGCGCCTGTACGGGCGGCGCTCGGCCAAGCGGCGCGCCGAACTCGCCGTATCGGCCGCAACAGACGCCGGCGTATCGGCGTAGGGGCCGGTGACCGATGGCGAAGCTCCAGGCCAAGTTCCAGGCGCGGAGCGGTTTCGTGGTGCAGGCCTACCGTTTCGCTCTCGACCCGAACGCGGGCCAGGCCCGCGCACTGGCGTCACACTGCGGTGCGGCGCGCATGGCGTTCAACTGGGGCCTGGCCCTCATCAAGGCCAACCTCGGCCAGCGGGAGGCCGAACGCAGCTACGACATCCCCGACGAACACCTGACCCCGCCGCTGTCGTGGTCGATGTACTCGCTGCGCAAAGCCTGGAACACCGCCAAAGAGCAGGTCGCGCCGTGGTGGCGGGAAAACTCCAAAGAGGCCTACAACAGCGGGCTGGAACGCCTCGCCGTCGCGTTGAAGAACTGGAGCGATTCCAAGAACGGTAAGCGCAAGGGCCCGAAGATGGGTTTTCCGGCCTTCCGCTCCAAGCGCACGGCCGGCCTGTCGGTGAGGTTCACCACCGGCACCATCCGCCTGGAAGACGACCGTCGTCACGTCACGCTGCCCCGGCTGGGTGCGATCCGCACCCATGAGTCCACCCGCAAACTCCATCGGCGGCTGAGCGCCGGGAGTGCCCGCATCCTGTCGGCCACCGTCCGGCACGAGCGTGGACGCTGGCTGGTGTCCTTCCAGGTCGAGGTCCAGCGCGCCGCGAGCGTTGCCGCGCGGCCGCAGGCCGTCGTGGGTGTGGACCTGGGCGTCAAACACCTCGCCGTACTCGCCGTACTCGCCGAGGGCGCCGGTGAGGTGCGCTATGAGCCCAACCCCGCCCACCTGCAGGGCTCTTTGAAGCGTCTGCGGCGCCTGTCTCGCCGCGTCTCGCGCCGTCAAGGACCCGACCGGCGCACCGGCGCTCAGCCGTCCAACCGGTGGCTGAGCGCCAACGCCGAGCGCAACCGCGTCCATCACCGGGTGGCGAACCTGCGGGCCGACGGCCTGCACAAGCTCACCACACGACTGGCCGCCGAGTACGGCAGCGTGGTGATCGAAGACCTGAACGTCGCCGGGATGCTTCGCAACCGGCGCCTGGCACGCCGGGTCTCCGACGCCGGGTTCGGCGAGATCCGCCGGCAGATCACCTACAAAACAGGCTGGAACGGTGGGGCCGTGCGGGTCGCCGGCCGCTGGTATCCCTCCTCGAAGACCTGCTCGGGCTGTGGCGCGGTGAAAGCCAAGCTGCCGCTGCACGTTCGAGTGTTCGACTGCGACGACTGCCCTGTTGTGATGGATCGGGACGAGAACGCGGCCCGAAACCTTGCCGCCCTCGTGGCGTCAACGTCTTGACTGGTACCGGAGTGGCCGGAGACCAGGACGCGCGAGCGTCGAAACCGCGTGGAGCCGACCGCAAGACCCGCACCACCCGGCCCGGCCGCGAGGCCGGGCCGGGGCGGGCAGGTGGCGCAACCCCGCACCAGCGGGAAGAAACGCGAGACCGTACTCAGGACACCGAAGCGCAGCCCGCGCTTCGGTGACACCGTGACGGACCTTCCGGGCGGTAACGCCCGGATTGCTGATATCCGACTATGGAATCAGTAACGGT
>NZ_JBEPDA010000070.1:0-1942 GCF_040299985.1 Streptosporangium sp. NPDC000563
CCTGGGTAAGGCACGCGATCGGTGTGCTGGCGTCCGACGGCCAGGCCGGGGAGCGGTTCGATGTCGAGGTGTGGCCGCCGAGGGGTGCGTCGGTGGTCGAGTTGGGTGGGTTGTACGAGCGGCTGGCCGAGGGTGGGCTGGGGTATGGGCCGGTGTTCCAGGGGGTGCGGGGAGCTTGGCGGGACGCGGACGGTGTGGTGTTCGCCGAGGTCGGCCTGCCCGAGCAGGTTGCCGATGCGGGTGGTTTCGGAGTGCATCCGGCGTTGCTGGATGCGGCGTTGCATGTGGTGGCTTTCGCTGATCTGGATGGTTTTGAGGGTGTGCGGTTGCCGTTCTCGTGGGGTGGGGTGTGTCTGCACGCGGGTGGGGCGTCGGTGCTGCGGGTGCGGTTGGCGTGGACGGGTGATGGTGAGCTGTCGTTGAGCGCGGTGGACGCGGTCGGGGAGTCGGTGCTGTCGGTGCGCTCACTGGTGTTGCGCCCGGTCTCGACGGATGACCTCCCCCTCGCCGACGGTCGGGTGCTGGGGCGGGACGCGCTGTTCCACCAGGAGTGGGTGCGGAGGCCGGAGACGGCGACCTCCTCGGTGCCCGGCTCCGTCAGTCGTACGGCCGAGCTCTCCCTGGACCCGGCATCGGATCCGGTGGCGGAGTTGGCGGCGCTGGAGGTGGTGCCGGAGGTGGTGACCGTCGTGGTGGGGTCGGTCGGGGGCGGAGATGGGGATGGGGATGTGGTGGGGGCGGTGCGTGCTTTGGCGGTTGGTGTTCTGGGGTTGGTGCAGGGGTGGTTGGCCGATGAGCGGTGTGGGGGTTCGCGGTTGGTGGTGGTGTCGCGGGGTGCGGTGGCGGTTGGGGAGGGTGAGGTGGTGGCGGATTTGGGGGCTGCGGCGGTGTGGGGGTTGGTGCGTTCTGCGCAGGTGGAGAATCCTGGCCGGTTTGTGCTGGTGGATATCGATGAGGAGTTGTCGTCGTCGGTGTTGGCGGGGGTGTTGGCCTCGGGTGAGCCGCAGGTGGCGGTGCGTGGGGGTGAGGTGCGGGTGCCGCGTCTGGCGCGGGTGACGCCTGCCTCCGAGCGTGGTGTTGATCTCGGCTCCGGTTTCGTCTCCGGTTTGAGTGAGGATCGGGTCTGGGATCCGGAGGGGACGGTGTTGATCACTGGTGGTACGGGTGGTCTGGGGGGTTTGTTCGCGCGGCATGTGGTGGCCGAGCGTGGGATACGGCACCTGCTGCTGGTGAGTCGGCGGGGGTTGGATGCTCCGGGGGCGGTGGAGTTGCGGGCGGAGTTGATCGCGCATGGGGTCGAGGTCACGGTCGCGGCGTGTGATGTGGCCGACCGGGATCAGGTGGCGGCGCTGCTGGCGGGGATCGACGCCGCGCATCCGTTGACGGCGGTGGTTCATACCGCGGGTGTGCTGGATGACGGGACGATTCCGTCGTTGACGCCGGAGCGGTTGGATGTGGTGTTGCGGCCGAAGGTGGATGCGGCGTGGCATCTGCACGAGCTGACCCAAGGCCAGGATCTGGCCGATTTCATCGTGTTCTCGTCGGTGGCGGGGACGTTCGGTGGGGCGGGGCAGGGCAACTACGCGGCGGCGAACGCTTTCTTGGACGCGTTGGCGGAGTATCGGCGCGGGCTGGGGCTGGCCGGGGTGTCGTTGGGGTGGGGTCCGTGGGAGCAGGACGCGGGGATGACGGGCGGGTTGGACGAGGTGGATCTGCGGCGGATGGCGCGTTCCGGGATGGCGCCGTTCTCGCCCGAGCAGGGACTGGCGTCCTTCGACGCGGTGCGTGCGACGGATCGTCCGGCGCTGGTGATCGCGCGGTTGGATCTGGCGGCGGTGCGGGCGGGTGGTGAGGTGCCGCACCTGCTGCGCGGGCTGGTGCGCGGCTCGCGCAGATCGGCGGTGTCGTCGGTCGTGACCGGTGACGGTGCGCTGGTGGGACG
>NZ_JBEPDA010000071.1:0-1919 GCF_040299985.1 Streptosporangium sp. NPDC000563
CGGCCAGGGCCGCCTCGATCCCCTCCGGTCTCCCCATACCGCAATAACGAGCCTCGGAGCAGGAAGCGACGGTTTGTTTCCCGGCAGGCCCTTAGAGCCTGGAGCTGCGGCGCAAGGGCGTCTCACAGAGTGAACGGGGCATGAACGAAGGAGCGGAGCTCCGGTAGAAGGGCTTTCGACCAAGATCGCTCTTCGTGAGGAGACTCCGCTGTCCGCAAAGTCTGCCATCACCCGTCGTGTCACGGTAGCCGAGGGCGTGTTCGCGCCCGGGCACCTCGGGGAGCTGACCGCGCTGGTGCCGTTCGAGCTGGTCGACGCGGTGTTGGACGAGACCCGAACCGTGCAGCGCCGCCTGCGGGACCTACCCTCACGGGTCGGCGTCTACTTCCTACTGGCGATGTGCCTGTTCCCGGAGATCGGCTACCGGCTGGTCTGGCAGAAGCTGACGACGGGCCTGGCCGGGCTGGTGGTGGTGACACCGACCGCCAAAGCTCTGCGTGACCTGCGTCGACGGGTCGGCAGCGTGTCGATGCGCCGATTGTTCGAGGTCGTGTCCGGGCCGTTGGCCGGGCGTCGAACACCAGGTGCGAGGTTCGGCGCCTATCGCCCGGTCTCCTTCGATGGCTGCAGCTCGCTGAAGGCCCCCGACACCGCCCGTAACCAGGCATGGCTCGGCTCGGTCGGGCACGGCGGTTACCCCCTGCTGGAGCTGATGACGCTGGTGGAGACCGGCACCCGCGCCGTGATCGGCGCGGTCTTCGGCCCGACCAGAGAGGGCGAGACGAGCTATGCCCGGCGACTGTTACACCTACTGACCCCGGACATGCTGGTGTTGTGGGACAAGGGCTTCGACAGCAACGACTTCCTGGCCGAGGTGAGGGCCACCGGCGCGCAGGTCCTGGGCCGACTGCGCGGTAACCGGCGCACTCCCATCCTGCGCCGGCTCGGCGACGGCTCCTATCTGTCGGTGATCGGCGCTGTTCAGATGCGCATCATCGAGGCGCGCATCACCGTGACCTGCGCGGACGGAACCGTCTTCGCCGGCTCCTACCGGCTGGCCAGCAGCCTGGTCGACGCCGACCGCTACCCGGCCGCGGCCCTGGTCGACCTCTACCACCAGCGGTGGGAACACGAATCGGCCTACTACGCCCTCCGTCACACGATCATGAACGGCCGCGTCCTGCGCTCCGGCGACCGCCCCGGCCTGGAACAGGAGATGTGGGCCCTGCTCACGCTCTACCAACTGCTGCGCATGGTGATGGTGGACGCGGCCGAGTCCCGCCCCGGCACCGACCCCGACCGCTGCTCCTTCACCATCGCCTTCCAGACCGCCCGCGACCAAGTCCTCCAGGCCACCGGTGTGATCACCGACGGGACGGACCTGGTCGGCGCCATCGGCCACGCCACCTTGACCGTCCTGCTCCCAGCACGCCGCCCGCGCGTGAGCACCCGCAAGGTCACGTCACCCATGTCCCGTTACAAAGAACGCCTCCCCGACGGGAGACCCGATCGCAGCCGCGCCGTCACCAGCCTCGATATCACCCTCCTCGATCCCCCGCCCACACTCCCCACCGCCTCCCGCGACGACCGGCACACCACCCCGAACAAGCGCCGCCACCACCGCGTCCTGACACTGATCCACGAACATCCCGACCGGCTCTGGCACCCCCGCGACATCGCCCTCCACCTCGGCGACATCACCCTGAACACGATGTATCGGCAGCTGTCTCGCTGGGCCGAACGCGGCCTCATCCGCAAGATCGGCCACGGCATCTACACCGCGACCACGGCTTCCCCCGGCCCCTTGCCAGCAGGCCAGAAACCCTAAGGGCCTGCCGGGAAACAAACCGTCGCTTCCTGCTCCGAGGCTCGTTATTGCGGTATGGGGAGACCGGAGGGGATCGAGGCGGCCCTGGCCG
>NZ_JBEPDA010000072.1:0-1804 GCF_040299985.1 Streptosporangium sp. NPDC000563
CGGCTCTGGTCGTCGGCGCTGCGTTCGACCGCGGCCAGCACGCGCTGGACGTTCAACCCGTCGTCGAACGACGGAGCCGGAGCGACACCGGAGGTGATCGCCTCGACGAAGTCCTTCACCTCGTGGGTGAAGGTGTGCTCATACCCCAGACCATGACCCGGCGGCCACCACGCCCCCGCGTACGGATGCCCGGACTCGGTCACCAGCACCCGGCGGAACCCCGCCTCCTCGGCCGGCAACGCATGATCATGGAACCACAGCTCGTTCATCGCCTCGAAATCGAACGCCAAACTCGCCGCGGAACCGTTCACCTCGATCCGCAACGCGTTCTTGCGACCCGTCGCGAACCGGGTGGCCTCGAACGACGCCAGCGCCCCACCACTGAGACGACCGATGAACAACGCCGCGTCGTCGACGTCGACCTCCCCCATCTCCACCCCCGCACCGTCCGCACCGCCCGCGGCGGCCGACAGACCCGCCGAGGCCTCGGCCAGCGGCCGCCGGGTGACGAACGTCTCGGTCAACCCCGACACCTGCGTCAAACGCTGCCCGGTGATGAACTGCGCGGTATCGATGATGTGCGCACCGATGTCACCCAACGCCCCCGAGCCGGCCAGATCCTTACGCAGCCGCCACACCAGCGGGAAGTCCGGATCGACGATCCAGTCCTGCAGATACTGCGCCCGCACGTGCCGAACCTGACCCAGACGGCCCTCGGCCACCCAGCGGGCCGCCTGGGCCACGGCCGGTACCCGACGGTAGTTGAACGCCACCATCGCATACACCCCCCGCTGCTCCGCCGCCCGCGCCGCCTTCGCCATCGCCTCGGCCTCGGCCACCGTGTTGGCCAGCGGTTTTTCGCACAACACGTGCTTGCCCGCCTCCAGCGCGGCGATCGCGATCTCGGCGTGCGAATCACCCGGCGTGCAGATGTCGACCACATCGACATCCTCACGCGCGATCAACGCCCGCCAGTCGGTCTCGGCCGCACCCCAGCCCAGCTGCTCGGCCGCCGCCGCCGTCCCCTCAGGTGAGCGCCCGCACACCGCGGCCATCACCGGCCGCACCGGCAGGTCGAAGAACGCCGACACACTGCGCCACGCCTGGGAGTGCACCCGGCCCATGAAGGCGTAGCCGACCATGCCGATGCCCAGCGTCGGCTTGCTGTTCGCAGCCGCCATCAGGACTCGAATCCCAGCGGCAGGTACTCGGCCACGTTCTCCTTGGTGATCGTCTCCGAGGCCAGGGTGATCGACTGGGGCACCTGGTTCTCCACCAGGTCGCTCATCCCCTTGCCCTGCGCGATCAGGCGGGCCAGCTTGATCGCCGAGGAGGCCATCGTGGGACTGTAGGTCACCGTGGCCTCCAGCACCCCCGAGCCGGCCTGGATGTCGCGCATCGCGTTCGCCGACCCGGCGCCGCCGACCATGAAGAACTCACTGCGGCCGGCCTCCTTGATCGCGGCCAGCACGCCGATGCCCTGGTCGTCGTCGTGGTTCCAGATCGCGTCGATCTTCTTGTGGGCCTGCAGCAGGTTCGCCGCGACCTTGGTGCCCGACTCCACGGTGAACTGCGCGTCCTGCTTGGCCGTGACGCTGAAGCCGTAGGTCTTCAGCGCCTCTTCGAAGCCCTTGCTGCGGTCCTGGGTCAGCGGCAGGGTCGCGATGCCCTGGATCTCCAGGATGACCGGGTCGGACACGCCCTTGTCCTTGAGCTTCTTGCCGATGTAGTGGCCGGCCGCGACCCCCATGCCGTAGTTGTCGCCGCCGATCCAGGTGCGGTAGGAGAGCTTGTCGGGGAAGAC
>NZ_JBEPDA010000073.1:0-1765 GCF_040299985.1 Streptosporangium sp. NPDC000563
CTAAGGGCCTGCCGGGAAACAAACCGTCGCTTCCTGCTCCGAGGCTCGTTATTGCGGTATGGGGAGACCGGAGGGGATCGAGGCGGCCCTGGCCGCGAAGTTCGCGACGCTGTTCCCGCATCTCGACGAGCGGCAGCGGCGGCTGGCCGTAGGAGCAGAAGCGCGGTCGCTGGGCCATGGAGGCATCAGGCTCGTCGCTCGTGCGGCCGGAGTCCGGGAGGGCACCGTGTCGCGCGGGGTGAGGGAACTGGAGTCCGGCGAAGCGCCGTTGGGACGGGTGCGCCGGTCCGGTGGGGGCCGCAAGCGAGCGGTGGACGTGGATCCGGGCCTTCGGCCCGCGCTGCTGGCCTTGGTGGAACCGGATGTACGCGGGGACCCGATGTCGCCACTGCGCTGGACGACGAAGTCGACCCGGCAACTGGCCGCCGAGCTGACCCGGCGGGGCCACCGGGTCTCGGCGGACACCGTGGCGGCCGTGCTGCGCGAGGAGGGCTTCAGCCTCCAGGGCAACGCCAAGACTGTCGAAGGCGCCCAACACCCGGACCGAGATGCGCAGTTCCGCTATATCAACGACCAGGCCAAGGACTTCCAGGCGGCCGGGGACCCGGTGATCAGCGTGGACACCAAGAAGAAGGAGTTGGTCGGCAACTACAAAAACGCCGGCCACGAGTGGCGCCGCGAAGGTGATCCGATCCGGGTTCGCACCCACGACTTTCCCGATGCCGATCTGGGCAAGGCGATCCCGTACGGGATCTACGACCTGAACGCGGACACGGGCTGGGTCAGCGTTGGTACCGACCACGACACCGCTGCCTTCGCCGTTGCCTCCCTCCGCCGCTGGTGGCACGAGGTTGGGCGCGGCACCTACCCGCGCTCGCGCCGTCTGCTGATCACTGCGGACGCGGGCGGTTCCAACGGCTACCGCACCCGGGCCTGGAAGTTCGAGCTGGCCGCGCTGGCTGTCGAGACCGGTCTGGAGGTTACCGTGTGTCACTTTCCTCCGGGCACATCGAAGTGGAACCGAATCGAGCACCGACTGTTCTCCCACATCACGATGAATTGGCGGGGCAGGCCGCTGACCAGCCATGAAGTCATCGTGAACAGCATCGCAGCGACCACTACCCGCACGGGGCTGACAGTCCGCGCCGAACTCGACGCCGCCGTCTACGAGACCGGCCTCCGCATCAGTGACCGCCAGCTGAACGCCCTGCCTCTGAGCCGCCACGACTGGCACGGCGACTGGAACTACACTCTCCGCCCCCAAGAACACCGTCGGGACGGCGTCCTTCCGATCCCGCCCCAGAACGAAGCCGGCCCCGGCCGTGACTGGCTGGTTCATCCCGCGCTGACCGGCATCCCGCATGGGCAGTGGGACTCGTTGGTCACCGAGTTGGCGGCGGCCCGCGTGACTCAGCGGGAAGCAGACCTCCAACAGCGGCGCGGCGGTGACCGGCAGAAGACCCCTGCCGCCAGCCTCTACACCGGTCGACGCCCCGGCCTCACCCTCGTCGACCGACTCCTGGCCACCATCCTCTACCAGCGGTTCAAACTCCCCCAGGTCGTCATGGCCCCGCTCTTCACCGTGACACCCGTGACCCTCAACCGAGTCATCAGCCAAACCCGCCGACTCCTCCGCGGCATCGGACACACCATCGAACCCGCCGAGACGCACCTGGCCACTCTCGACGATCTCACCGACCTCGTCACACACCTCGGCATCCCCAAACCGGAGACCAAGAAGGCGAGTTATTGATCTGCAGGCCCT
>NZ_JBEPDA010000074.1:0-1645 GCF_040299985.1 Streptosporangium sp. NPDC000563
GCCACGTAGAGGGGACAGGGGTCGGCCTCCGGCGGCGTGCACTTGACCAGGAAGTCCGTCTTCCCCGCGATGATCATGCGGTCGGCGACCGGGTCCTCCACGGTGCCGAGCGAGGCTCGCTCCACCCCGTGGTGGATCAGCGCCCAGGCGTCCTTGGCGTAGTACGTCTCGTCGAACACGACCGCGCGCGGCCTGCCCAGATCGACGAGGCGAAGGATCCCTCCGAACACCGCGACCAGCGACGGTCCCAGCCACCCCCAGAGCACGCTTCCCCGCATGGGGGGTAAGAGGCGATCCCGTATCAATCCCATTCGGGCAATTATGGTGATAAATCAGCCTCGATGGACAGCATCATAAAGATCGCGTTTTGGGATGCCCGCCGCCTTCGCCACGTCCACGATCGCCTGCTTCCTCGACACCCCCGACTCCTCCCTGCGCGCCACCTCACCGACCAGGTCCTCGATCACCGGCGGCAGGGCCTGCCCGGCGTATCCCGCGACGACGACCGTGATCTCCCCCCTGACGCCCCCGGCCGCCCACTCGGCCAGCTCCCCGAGACCGCCGCGCCGCACCTCCTCGTACGTCTTGGTGAGCTCCCGGCAGACCGCCGCCCGGCGGTCGGCGCCGAACGCCTCCGCCATCGCCGCGAGCGCGGCGTGCAGCCGGTGCGGCGCCTCGAAGAAGACCATCGTGCGCTCCTCCTCCGCCAGGGCCGAGAGCCTGCGGGAGCGCTCACCGGACTTGCGCGGCGGGAAGCCCTCGAAGCAGAAGCGGTCGCTGGGCAGGCCGGAGACGGCGAGCGCCGTGGTCACCGCGGACGGACCCGGCAGCGAGGTGACCGTGACCCCCGCCTCGACCGCGAGGTGGGTGAGGCGGTAACCGGGGTCGGAGACGCCGGGCATGCCCGCGTCGGTGATGATCAGCACGGTCTTGCCGTCCTGGAGTGCCTGGAGGAGCTCGGCGGCACGTCCGGCCTCGTTGGCGTCGTAGTAGGAGACGACCCGGCCGCCGATCTCCGCGCCCAGCTCCCCCGCGAGGCGGCGCAGCCTCCTGGTGTCCTCCGCCGCGACCACGTCGGCACTCTCCAGCGCGAGCCGCAGCCGGGGCGAGGCGTCGCCCGCCTGCCCGATCGGAGCCCCTGCCAGCACAAGCCTGCCGTTTTCATTCACCGTTTCATCCTCCCGCATTCCTGATCGCCCCCAGCCTGGGAAGAAGCTCTCGAATTAGACATCTGACAGGTTTTCTCTGGGCTGGAGGGGGTGGGGGGACCGTACGATGTCGGAGTGGCCGTGACCGACTTCACCAACCAGGCGTCAGAGCAGCCCGAGCCCCAGCCGTCCGGCGGGCACGAGGGCTCGGTGCGCGACCGGCTGGTGCCGCCGATGCCCGGCGGCGCCCTGTGGGGCTGGCTGGGCCCGCTGCTGGTCGCGGTGTTCGGGGGCATCCTGCGCTTCACGAACCTCGGCCACCCGCGCGCGATCATGTTCGACGAGACGTACTACGCCAAGGACGCCTGGGCACTGATCAACTTCGGTGCCGAGCACAACGTCGTCAAGGACGCCGACAAGATCCTGATGGACGGCAGCACCGCGATCTGGCAGGACTGCGCGCCCAACGAGATCGACAAGTGCGCCTCCTACGTGGT
>NZ_JBEPDA010000075.1:0-1373 GCF_040299985.1 Streptosporangium sp. NPDC000563
GAAGGATCCGCCGCCGCCGTGGTGGATGATCGCCGAGCAGGTGGGGGCGAGGGCGTGCAGGGGGACGAAGGAGACGAGGCGGGTGTTGGCGGGGATGTGGTGGAGTTCGGCCTGTTGTTTTTCTGGGAGGGTGGCGATGATCTCGAGGTCGAGGTCGGCGAGGTGGGTGAGGATGTCTTGGACGGGGACGGAGTAGCCGTCGAGGCGTTCGGTGGCGGAGGTGCCGAGGGTGAGGCAGATTCGGGGTTTGGTGGGTGGGGTGTGGAGCCAGGGGGGGATGACGGCGGTGCCGTTGTAGGGGATGTAGCGCAGCGGCAGGTAGGTGTGGGGCAGGTCCAGGCGTAGTGAGGTGGGGGTGTAGTCGATGGTGAAGTGGCCGCTGGTGAGGTCCTCGGAGAAGGTGGTGCCGACCTTGGCGGCGCGGGCGGCGAGCCACTGGGCGAGCACGTCCTGCCGGTCGCCGGGCGGCTGCTGCTCCTTGACACGCAGGTAGTGGCCGCGCATCCGGGCGAACAGGTCGAGCCCCCACATGAAGCGGGCGTGCGCGGCCCCGGTCGCCTTCGCCGCGATCGCGCCGGCGTAGCTGAGCGGCTCCCAGATGACCAGGTCGGGCTTCCAGTGCCGGCAGAAGTCGGTGAGGTCCACGATCATCGGGTCGTTCACCACCCGCCACCACCACGGCACCACGCCGCCGTAGCCCCACTTGAGGTGTTCCCAGGTGAGGATCTCGGGGCGGTCCTCGGCCATGTCGAAGACGGGCGCGCCGGGCGCGACGTGCTCGCGCGTCCGGGAGAGACGCCGCAGCTCGTGGTCCCTGCCGACGGGCACCGCGGTGAGGCCGGCGCCGGTGATGACGTCGGTGAGCTCCGGCTGACTCGCCACCCGCACCTCGTGACCGGCGTTGCGCAACGCCCACGCCAGCGGCACCATCCCCAGGAAATGGCTCTTCTCCGCGTGGGTGGCGAACACGACTCGCATGCTCTCGCCTCTCTACCCGGACACCGTGTCGCGGTGGTGGGCGGTGAGTCTTTCCAGTTCGGGGACGAGTTGGTTGGGGCCGGGGGTGGTGAGGGTTTCCTGGCGGAGTCGTTGGGCGGCGTGGGTGTGGGTGGGGTCGTTGAGGAGGCGTAGGAGGTGTTCGCGGACGTTGGGTCCGGTGGCCTGGCTGCTGTGCAGGGTGAGGCCGGCGCCTTGGCGGGCGAGGAGTTCGCCTTTGAGGGGGGCGTCGAACATGTCGGCGAGGATGAGTTGGGGGACGGCGTTGACGAGGCTGGTGGAGAAGGATCCGCCGCCGCCGTGGTGGATGATCGCCGAGCAGGTGGGGGCGAGGGCGTGCAGGGGGACGAAGGAGACGAGGCGGGTGTTGGCGGGGA
>NZ_JBEPDA010000076.1:0-1323 GCF_040299985.1 Streptosporangium sp. NPDC000563
GATCGGCTTCTTTCTGTGTCGTGTAGCCGTAGCCGTCCGCGCGTTGAAGATGGCGGACATGGCGGTGGTTGATCCCGGTGATGCGGCCGTGCCGGGTGGTGATGTCGAACGAGCCGGAAGAGCGGACCAGGACTCGCCCGGTGTGGACTCCGGCCTTCTTGCCCGCCGGGACGGCCGCGCGGACCAGGTCGCCGGTTTGGAAGCCGTGGTGGCGTTTGATTCGTGGCCGCACCAGGCGGGGGAAGCCGTGGCGGTCGGGGGTGGTGCGGGCGTAGGTGCCGCGCCCGGTCGCCGCGACCAGCAGGATCGTGGACGGCCAGGCGGTCACGGTCTTCAGGTGGCCGACGTGCAGGGCGTCCAACGTGTGCGACTTGGCGGCGCCGGTACGCGACCGGTTCCACCTGGTGCGCCCGCCCGAGGCCGTCGCGACCGGCAGGCCGGTGGCCTGCAGTGCCCGCCACAGCGCCCAGCGGGTGGCGTTGACGGCGGCGGCGTCGCGCAGCGGCGCTTTGGCCTGCTTGAGGATCTTCGCCAGGAGTGCGGGCTTGGCCTTCAGGAACTCTTCGATCGGGGTGGCGTTCTTGGCCTGGTTGCACGGGATGCAGGCCAGGGTGAGGTTGCTGACGCGGTCGGAGCCGCCCCGGCTGCGGGGATGGATGTGGTCGAGGTTCAGCGGCACACCGCTCGCGCCGCAGTAGGCGCAGATGCGCCCCCACGTGGCGAGCAGGTATTCGCGGACCTCGTACCCGGCGAGGGTGCCCCGCTGGTATTCGGCTCCTTCGAGCGGCTTGCCCGCGACGAGGGTGTGGGTGTCGAAGGAGACCTTCTCCACGTGGACGGCGGTGATGGGCGCCCACCGGGCCAGCCGCGTCACCTGCGACATCGTCGTGTCCACGCGGTGGCGCAGCGACGGCGCCAGCCACCCTTGAGGTTTCGTGCGGTTGTTGAAGCGGGGGACGCGGTAGCGCAGGTTCCGCGACCTGCGGCCACGGCGCAGCGCGGCTCGCGTGCTGAGCCTGTCGCGGATCCGCCCGCCCCGATGGTCGAGCTGAATGCCGAACAGGCCGGTGCGGCTCCCGTCACGGTCGGCGAACACACTGATGCCGGTGTGCTGGGAGCCGGGGTCGATACCGACGTGCACGCCTTTGACGGCGGAGTCGGCCACCAGCCGGTCTTTGAGGCGGATCACGAACGGGGTGCGGCGCACCACCACCGCCCGGCCGGCCGCCAGCAGGCGGCGGGCACGGGCGGGATGGCACGGGTCGAGCGGGTGGCCGTGGACGTCGAGGACGAACACGGCCGGGTGAACCTCACGGTTGGCTC
>NZ_JBEPDA010000078.1:0-1076 GCF_040299985.1 Streptosporangium sp. NPDC000563
GCCGCTGGTGAGCCAGGGGCCGTGTTCGCGCATGGTGGCATCTGACAGGGCCAGGGCGACGGTGATTCCCTGGTCGATCCCGACCTGCGGGCCAAGGTGGCGGGCGGGGGCGGGCACGTGGCGTTCGGCCCGGAACACGATGTGCCAGCCGTCGGCTTCCTTGACCAGGCGGGCTCCGGTGATCCGCCCGGCGGGGCCACCCTTGGTGAGGCCGGGCAGGTCCTTGGTCCATCGAAACCGGACCCGCCCGGCCTTGGGCAGGTTGACCGTGCCCCAGCGCCGGTTGATCCGCTTGATCTGCAAATCGCGGGCCTGGGGGACGTCCACGGTCAACCGGGAGCGCAGGCGGCCCTTGAAGGTGGGCCGCTGGGCGGGATGGTCGGGGTTGAAGAAGTTCGCCCACGCCTGCCGATAGGTCTTCAGTACGGCTTGGGCGGCCTGGGCGGGTAGTTGGCCCATCCAGTCGATCTCGTGGCGGGCCGCCCGGATCGCCGCGTCGCACTCCTTCAACCTCGCAAACCGGCCTTGGCGGAAGGTGAAGTACTCATGCAGCAGGTTCCACAGGGTGCGAGCGGTGTGCGCCTGACCGTCCAGCACGGCCACCTGTGCCGCGTTCAGGTCCAGACGCGCCTTGTGCGCCCGGGTCTGCTTCACCAACTCCACACCGTGATCGTATCGTTTGGTTTATGTCACCGCGCTGGAATCCGAACCCCGATGTCCGGACGGGACGTCATGTCGTTTATAACCTTCATGCGCACTTGGTGTTCGTCACTAAGTATCGGCGGGGGGTGTTCACGGACGAGATGCTGGCCCGCTGCGAGGAGATCATGCGGGAGGTGTGCGCGGACTTCGAGGTCGAGTTGCGTGAGTTCAACGGCGAACACGACCATGTCCATCTGCTGATCCACTACCCGCCGAAGGTCGCCCTGTCCAAACTGGTCAACAGTCTCAAGGGCGTCTCGGCACGGCTCCTGCGCAAGGAGTATGCCGCGCATGTCCGCGAGTACCTGTGGGGTGGACACTTCTGGTCCGGGTCCTACTTCGCCGGATCAGTCGGCGGTGCACCGCTCACGGTA